>DAOUAE010000078.1:0-25447 GCA_034433795.1 Chloroflexota bacterium | reverse complement strand
CGCAAACTCTGGCTCTACGCCCACGATATCCGCCTCGAACAGACCAGCGACCGTGTCGCCCTGGGCCGTCTCCTCCAGGAACAAGCCTACCGCGATGAACCCCACCGCGAACTTCTCGTCGATAATCTCATCAAAATCGACTTCGTGGAAGGCCGCAATACCGTCCTCGAGGTTAAGTACTCCCAGCGCATGAAAGAGGCTGCCCGCCGACAGATCCTCTACTACCTCTATTACCTGAAACGCCGGGGCGGTCAGATGCTCCAGGGCGAACTCCGCTTCCCCAAAGAACGCCGCCGCGAGCCCGTCGCTCTGACCCCCGAGGCCGAACGCGAAATCGAAACGACCCTCCGGGCCATCTACCGTCTCGAGCACCTGCCCACACCCCCGGCCGTCGACTTTATGCCTATCTGTCGGTCCTGCGCCTATCTCGAACTCTGCTGGGGGTAACCCGATGCCGCGCCCATACTACATCTTCTCCAGCGGCCGTCTGCGCCGCCGTCAGAACACCCTCTATCTCGAACGCCCGTCAGAGTCCGCTTTGGCGGCGCAGACTGAGGAGGAAGAGGATGCCACCCCCGAGATCAGCCCACTGGACACTGTCACCGAATCGGAGGACCTGGGCGACCCTCTGTCCGTTCCCTCACTCGCCAACGATGACCCGCCACCCGAGAGCGCTCCACTCGATGCCACTCCCGCTCTACCCTCGGCACCCCCCAAAGAATCTCCCACCACTGCGCCCGAGGCCGGGCCAGAACGCCCCCGAATCATTCCGATCGAAGATGTCGAGGAACTTTATCTCTTCGGCGAACTGACGTTGAACACTCGCCTGCTGAATTTTCTCGGCCAACACGGTATTCCGGTCCACACCTTCAACTACTACGGCCACTACACCGGCACCTATTACCCGCGCGAGCGAAACGTCTCCGGCCATCTGCTGGTCCGTCAAGTTGAACACTACCTAGACCCGGCCAAACGACTGGCCCTGGCCAAGGCTATCGTGCGCGGAGCCGCCCACAACCTCCACCGCAACCTTGTTTACTACCGCAATCGCGGCAAAGATGTTCAGGAGTCGCTGGCTCTTCTTGAGCACGAGGCCGCTCAGGCTCAGGCCGCCGATTCCATCCCAGCCCTCATGGGGGCTGAGGGCCGCCTGCGCGACGCCTATTACCGCGCCTTCAATACCATCCTGGCCCTCGAGACCCCTTTTCTAAAACGGGTAAAACGTCCGCCCGATAACTTGGTCAACACCCTGCTCAGTTTTGGCAACTCGCTTCTCTACCCGACCATCCTAGCGCAGATCTACCGCACTCCCCTGAATCCGACTATCAGTTATCTCCATGAGCCCAGCGCCCGTCGCTTCTCTCTGGCACTCGATCTGGCTGAGATCTTTAAGCCGTTGCTGGTGGACAAGTTGATCTTTACGCTGATTAATAAGCAAATGATCACCGAGGACGATCTGGAGACCACTGTTGGCTTCGCTTACCTGACCGAACGCGCCCGCAAACTGATGGTTCAGGAGTTTGACACTCGTCTCCGAACCACGGTCAAGCACCGCCGTCTTGGTCGCTCGGTCTCTTATCGGGGCTTTATCCGGCTGGAGTGCTACAAACTGGTGCGCCACCTGCTGGATATGGAACCATACCAGGCCCTGCGTGCCTGGTGGTGAATGGACGGAGCCCAATGTGTACGTTATTGTTGTTTATGATGTGGCTCAGGAGCGTGTGGCCAAAGTCTGCCAGTACCTGCGCCGCTACCTCCACTGGGTGCAAAACTCAGCCTTCGAAGGTGAACTCACCGAAGCCCGCCTGGCCCAGGTTCAGGCGGGTCTGCGCGATCTCCTCGATCTCAACCGCGATTCGGTCTACTTCTACATCCTCCGCGACGCCAAATGGGTCCGCAAGCAGGTGGTCGGCCGTAGCAAAGCCCCAACTGATAACGTGGTCTGAGTCAGCCACCGCCAGACTGGCCAGGCATCCGCTCGTGGCACGCTTTGTGACGCCGGCTCTTGACGGCAGGCCAGGCCCGCGCTAGCCTGAGGGCACTTTCCCGCGAGAGGAGCGCGCGTGCTGGCCAAAGCGCTGACCTGCGCCGTCGTCGGGCTGGAGGGCGCCCTGGTCGAGGTCGAGGCCGACCTGGCTCCCGGCAGCCTGCCCTCTTTCACGATCGTCGGCCTGCCCGATACCGCCATCCAGGAGGCCCGCGAACGCGTCCGGGCCGCCATCAAGAACTCCGGCTGCACCTTCCCCCAGCGCCGCATCGTGGTCAACCTGGCCCCGGCCGACCTCCGGAAAGAGGGCCCAGCCTACGACCTGCCCATCGCCGTGGCCATCCTCCTGGCCAGCGAACAGGTCCCCCTCCCACCTCACCCACCCCTCTGCCTGGGCGAACTGGGCCTGGACGGCGCCCTCCGTCATACCACCGGCATCCTGCCGATGGTGGCCGCCGCCCGCGACCACGGCCACGACACCGTCTTCGTCCCGGCCGCCGACGCCCGCGAGGCGGCCCTGCTGCCCGACCTGACCATCCTGCCGGTCCGCCACCTGGGCGACCTGGTGGCCCACCTGCGCGGCAGCCAGCCCCTCACACCCGCCCCACCGACCACGGCCCTGACCGCGCCACCGCCAGAACCGACCATCGATCTGGCTGATATCAAAGGCCAGCAGCACGCCAAACGCGCCCTCGAGGTCGCTGCGGCCGGGGGCCACAATCTGCTGCTCAGCGGTCCGCCCGGCGCCGGGAAGACCCTCCTGGCCCGGGCGCTGGCTGGCCTCCTGCCCCCACTCACGCCGACCGAGGCCCTGGAGGTGACCAAGCTCTATTCGGTGGCCGGCCTCTTGCAGCCCGACCATCCGCTCGTCAGTCAGCGCCCGTTCCGCGCCCCCCACCATACGATCTCCCACGCCGGGCTGGTCGGCGGCGGACGCTGGCCACGCCCCGGCGAGATCAGCCTGGCCCACCGGGGCGTTCTCTTTCTCGATGAACTGCCCGAGTTCGGACAACACGTCCTGGAGGTCCTGCGCCAGCCACTGGAAGACGGCCAGGTCACCATCAGCCGGGCTCAGGGCGCGGTCAGTTTCCCGGCCCGCTTTATGCTGGTCGGGGCGATGAACCCCTGCCCCTGCGGCTACCTGGGCGACAGCCAGCGCGAGTGCACCTGCACCCCCACAATGGTCGCCCGCTATCAGAAGCGGCTGAGCGGCCCCCTCCTCGACCGGATCGATCTCCATCTCCCGGTCCCACGGGTGGACTACGAGAAGTTAAGCGACGACCGTCGCGGTGAACCCTCGGCCGCCGCCCGGGCCCGGGTTATCGCCGCCCGCGCCCGCCAGCAGCAGCGTTTCGCCGGCCACCGCCTGACCTGCAACGCCGAGATGGGCCCGGCCGAGGTCCGCGAGTTCTGCCGGCTGGACGCCCCGGCCGCCGGCCTGCTGCGAGCGGCCATGCAGCAGTTTCACCTCTCAGCCCGCGGCTACCACCGGGTGCTGAAGGTAGCGCGCACCATCGCCGACCTGGCCGGAAACGAGACCATCCAGGCCGCCCACGTGGCCGAGGCCCTGCAGTACCGCCCCTCGGTACTGCTCTGACCACAAAAAACAGAGTCGGCGCGCCCCCCCACTTTCGCGCCGACTCTGTCCGAAGGAGGAGCTGTCGGGCTTTCCCCGGCGCCTGTAATTTACCCAAACGCCCCCGCCGCTGTCTGTCGGGAAAAATCCTTAATTTTCTGTCAGGATTTCTCCGCATAGACACCGATCCACCGGCAGACGGTTCACGGACCGCTATGATCCACCGGCCTCAGTGCTCCAGCGCCGTGAGCAGCTGGAGCAGGGCCGCACCCAGGTCAGCGGGCAGGCGCCCGTCGTGCATGGCCTCCTGAACCGCGCGGGCCAGGGCGCGGGCTTTTTTTGTCGCCTCCCGCCGCTCACCATCCTGGAGCGCCGTGGCCAGATCGTCCAGCCGGCGGACCAGGTCGCGGCCGGTGGCGCTGTCCCCCAGCCGGGCCACGACCTGCGCCCGCACCGCCGCCAGCGTGAGCCGCGCCGGTGTCGGCGAGGGCGCAGGCGCGAGTGTCGGGGTCGGCACCGGGGTGGGAGTCGGCGGCAACGTGGGGGTCGGCGAGGGTCGGGGAGTCACGACCGGCGTGGCGGTGGCCGTCGGACCGGCGAGCGCGCCAGCCACCCGGGTGGGCGTCGCCGATTCTCCCGGTCCGGCAACACCCGGCCGCTGGGCCAGCAGCAGCCCGAGGCCCAGCAGCCCGATCAGGCCCAGGAGGAGACCACGCCGCCCGGCCAGCATCGCCGGCCGCGCGCTCTCCCCAGCCGCCCGACCCGGCAGCGGCTGGGTCAGCCCCAGTCCCGGCTCGGCCAGCCGGACCAGCGCCGCGAAGAAGGCCGAGGCCGACGGGTAGCGCTCGGCCGGATCGGGCGCCAGGGCCCGGACCAGCACGGGCCGAACCTCCGCTGGCAGGTCAGACGCCAGCTGCACGGTGCCATCGGCCACGGTCGGGAGCCGTCCGGTGAGAAGAGCGTGCAGGAGGACGCCGACCGCGAAGATATCGGCGGCCGGCGTCGGGAGTGCGCCGGCCAGCACCTCGGGGGCGACGTAGCCGGGCGTCCCCCAGAGACCACCGGTCGAACCGTTGGCCTGAGAGGCCGCGCCGAAGTCGGCCAGTTTGGCCCGACCCTCCGGGGTCAGAAGGATGTTGGCCGGGGTGACGTCGCCGTGGATGACGCCCAGGGCGTGGGCCCGGGCCAGCGCCTGGAGGACATCGCCGACGATCACCACCGCCCGGCCGAGCGGCAGAGGACCGTGCTGGGCCAGGTGCTCGGCCAGCGAGGGGCCAGCGATGTATTCCATCACCAGGAACGGACGGCCGTCGGCTTCACCGGCATCGTAGACCGCCACGATATACGGGCTCGACAACCGGGCGGCGATCCGGGCCTCGCGGGCGAAGCGCTCCCGAACCGCCACCGGGTCCTCCCCAACACGCGCGATCTTGACGGCCACCGGCCGGCCCAGACGCTCGTCGTCCGCCCGGTAGACGTCGGCCAGCCCGCCCTGGCCAAGCCAGGCCCGGAGGATGTACCGGTCGCCCAGCCGACGACCGACCAGACCATTGACCTGGTCAGCGGGCGCGCCGGTCGGCGCTCGCTCGCAGGACATCGCTCTCTCTCGGGGCAGCATCTGCCCGTCTCTATCATAACGGCCGGCGGGCCCGGTCTGTTACCCGACCGGACCAATCCGGTCTGCCTTCCTCCGCTCACCTGGACCGGGGCCAGCGCCAGCCTCTGGCCAGCATCTTTCGACTGGAGAAAGTGCCAGAGGACCGACACGCCCCCCTGGCTCCGGGCCGCAGAGCGTGTTAGGATGAGAGCAACCCGCGCGGTCGGGAGGGCCGATGGTCGGGAACGCGTTGATCGATAGGTACGCTCGGGTCAATGGCTATGAGGTCCGGTACCAGCGGGCCGGCCAGGGGCCGCTGGTCATCTTCGTCCACGGGATCGGGGCCTCGCTGGAGTTCTGGACCCCCAATCTGCGGGGACTGGCCGGGCAGTTTCAGGTCTGCGCGCTGGACCTGCCCGGGTTCGGCCGCTCGGCTGTGCCACCGGTGACCCCCACGCTGGCCGACGTTCCGGCCTTCTTCGACGCCTTTCTGGATCATCTGGGAGCCGAGCGAGCGGCCTTTGTCGGCAACTCGATGGGCGGGCTGGTGGTTCTGACTTACGCCCTGGCCCGGCCCGAGCGGGTCAGTCATCTGGGGCTGGTGGCCAGCGCCGGTCTGGGGCGCGATCTCCAGCTCGACCTGCGTCTGCTGGCTCTGCCGCTTCTGCCCGAGATCCTGTTCCGGCCGACCCCGGGCTTCGCCCGTCGGGCCATTCGGGCGCTCTTCTGCCAGCCCTCAGCCGACACCGAGGCCCTGGCCATGACCTGGCTGGAGCACATCCGCCGGCCAGGGGCGCGGCAGCATTTTCTGCGCATCGCCCGTCAGGGGATCGGGCTGCGCGGCCAGAAGCCGGGGGTGATCCTGCTCGACCGGCTGCCCCAGGTGCAGCCGCCGACCCTTATTATCTGGGGCGACCGCGACCCGGTCATTCCGGTGGCCCACGCCTACGCGGCGGCCCGCCTGATTCCGCGCTGCGCGCTGGTGGTGTTTCCGGCGTGTGGTCACTGTCCGCAGCTGGAGCGGGCGGCCGCGTTCAACGCCCTGCTCGGGCGCTTTCTGAGTGCTCCAGAGGCGGTGCTGGCCGCCTACCGGCCGGTGGAGCGGCGGGCGACGGCGCCGGACGGTGCGGGTGGGGTATAATTGTAGAAGCGGTGGTCCCTGGAGCCCCGCCGGGACCGGCCAGTCCGGTGAAGCGGAGGTGAGGTCACCGATGACGCAGATCCGACAGCCGCGCCTACCCCATCGGGGCTACGTTGGGATCGGCATCTACCAGCCCAAGAAGTCGCTCAACCTGGGAGGCCTCTGGCGCGCCGCGCTGGCGTTCGGGGCTGATTTCGTCTTCGCCATCGGCGAGCGCTACGAGCCGCAGGCCTACGACACGGCCAAATCCTGGCGGCACCTGCCGCTCTTCCACTACACCGACTTCGAGGACTTCCTGGCCCATCTGCCCCATGAGGCCACGCTGGTGGGGGTGGAGATCGCCGAGGGGGCCCAGCCGCTTCCAGCCTATGTCCACCCCGAGCGAGCGGTGTACCTTCTGGGCGCCGAGGACCTCGGGCTGAGCCCGGAGATCCTGGCCCGGTGTCACGAGATCGTGCAGGTGCCGACCCAGATCTGCCTGAACGTGGCGGTGACCGGGGCGCTGGTCCTCTACGACCGCCAGGCCAAGCGCTGGCGGGCCGAGCGGGCCGCCGCCCTGGCCAACGGCCACGCCACCGTCCGCCCTGCGGCCGAGCCGGCCCGCCTCTGACGCCACCTCCACGGCGCCCGTGGGGGCTGGCGATTTTCCCGGTCGACTCGGAAAGCCCTCAGGCCCTGCTCCGGGAACCGGTCACCGGGGCGAAGCGGCGCTGTCCCTCCGGGCCGAGCGTCGCTGGCGCTGGTGCCTGGCAGGACCGCCGGGCAGCAGCCGCATCCCCACCAGCGACCGATGGACGCACCGTCCTCAACCGAGCGGCCCGGCGGTGAAGCCGCAGGCCTGCTGAAAGGCGAGAGAGGCACGTTCGGGTATCGTCTCAGGCCAGCCGCTCCGTGGACGACGGCGTGCCGTCGAGTTCGGCGAAGACCTTCCGGGCGACGCGGAAGGCGTCGAGGGCGGCCGGGACGCCGCAGTAGATCGCCGCCTGCAGGAAGACCTCGCGGATTTCTTCGCGCGAGACCCCGTTGTTCAAAGCACCCCGGATGTGGAGTTCCAGTTCGTGTGGGCGATTGAGGGCGGTGAGCATCGCCAGGGTGATGAGGCTGCGCGTCGGCCGTGACAGGCCCGGTCGCGACCAGATGGCTCCCCAGCAGTACTCGGTCACCAGCTCCTGGAAAGGCCGGTTGAAATCGTCGGCCGATTGGAGGGCCCGGTCGACATACTCCGCCCCCAGGACCTCCCGTCGGAGGCGCAATCCGGTTTCGAACAGGCTTTCCCGACCGGCCATAAGACTCCCCTCCCGCCGCACGTTTCGCCGGCCCGGGCCGGTCGAGAGGCGAACAGCTCCGCCGACAACCGGTGAGCCAGCCGCGGAACCGGCCCAGCTCCTCTGGGACCCAGGATACGCCGGGAGGGCGAGCGTGTCAACGTGGGAGGGAGACGGGGAACACTCTCGTCTGGTCTCTGGACCAGACATTACCTTGAGGGTCTTGGTTAGTCGAATTAAAGTTTATCCCTTCAACGCGCCGGCCACCAGCCCGCTTAAGACATAGCGCTGGAAGAGGAGTGCGAGAGCCACTGGGATAATACTAGCAAGGGTTCCAGCCGCCGCAAGCAGACCAAACTGAACATAGAAGCGGCCGATGAGCAGAGAAACTGCCAGGGGAGCGGTGCGAGTCTCGGCGGAGCTGGTAAAGATCAACGGAAGGAAGAAGGCGTTCCAACTGCCAATAAACGCAAACGCAGCCGCAGCAAAGAGGCCAGGGGTAGCCAGTGGATAGATCACACGGAAGAGAGCACCGACTCGACTGCAACCGTCGACCATGGCTGCGTCTTCGAGTTCTCGCGGCAGGCTGAGAAAATAGCCACGAAGGATCCAAATCGTGAACGGAAGGCTAAAGGAGCACTCAAGGAACATCAATGTTACCAATCTATCGTGCAATCCCAGGGACCGGATAGTAAGATACAAAGGAAGTGCGATAACCACGCCAGGAAGCATCTCGGTAAACAGCAAGAGAAAGACTATCTTATCGCGAAAAGGTACTTTAAGGCGAGCATAGGCATAGGCCGCCAGTGAACCTAAGGTCACCGAAAGGAACGTCACACCACTGGCAACCAGAAACGTGTTGAGGAGGCTACGTACGAAGCCACGTGCGGCCACGTTCTCTGGACGGTCAGCGTAAATAAGAATATTTAAATACTGAGAGAAATCGATCTGACTTGGTAGCCAGACGGGAGGAACCGCCAGCTGTTCCCGTTCGGGCGTGACGCTCGTCACAAGCATAATGTACACTGGTCCAAGCATATAGAAGAGGAAAAAGAGCAACCCAATACACAGCAGCAATTGAGAGATATTAAACCGACGACGAATATGCGCTCTCACGCACCCTCCCTGATGCTCTCAAAGCGCAGAAGTCGAACATAGATGAAGACAAGGACAAGAATTATCGCGGCAAAGACATACGAAAGCGCCGCTCCATACCCAACATGAAGATACTTAAAGCTCTCCATATAGATATAATACCCGAGAACCTGGGTAGAATTCGCCGGACCACCACCAGTCAAGACATACACGATGTCGAAAATTCCAAACGCACTGATCGTCTTTAAAACCAGAACCACCAGCCCCATCGGTTTGAGTAAGGGCAGAGTGATGTACCAAAATCGCTGGAACATTCCAGCTCCATCACAGCTTGCCGCCTCGTAGAGTTCACTCGGGATCGTCTGAAGTCCAGCCAAGAACAGAAGAGTCAGCCCTGGCGTACTAACCCAAACCTCGGCGATAACCACCAGAAAAAGAGCAAGATTGGGATTAGTCAGCCAGGGAATATAACTCTGAATGAGACCAAGTTGATAAAGGAGACCGTTAAGCATGCCGTAGTTCGCGTCGTAGATCCTGGCCCAGATAACGCCATTCACCACGTGCGGAATAGCCCAGGGGATCATCATTAATCCACGCGCCAGACCTCGCAGTGGAAAATCCTGATTAAGAAGAATGGCGAAGATCAAAGCGACAGGCGTTCCAAGAATGATACTTACTGCTGCGAAATACAGAGTTCGGGCTAAAGAGGCCCAAAACTCCGGCGCTTGCGCCATATCAATGAAGTTCCCCAGGCCAACAAACTGGGGACCCAACCATGGACGCGTGATGTTCAAGTCCATAAACATAATGACCAGAGAGTAGAGCAGAGGATAACCGAGCAGGCCAAAGATGAACAGCAAACTGGGCGCAACCAGCAGCCAGCCAACCCACCGATCGGAGGGAACGACACGACGCGGGCGTAAAGGTTGGGGCTTAGGGCGAGAAAGAGCACGCATTTATCGTTCCAGGCTTAATACTGGCGGACTAGTAGCGCTTCTCGGCCTTCCCCTTGATCTTATTGTAGGCAGAGACGACATCATCCAGCGCCTGCTGGACAGACTTCTTCTGAGTCAGCGCGTTATGCAACTCAAGTTGCAAGGCCGCCGAGTACTCGTGATACCAGGGGACCATCGGTCTGTTAACTACATTCTCGGCCTGACGCCGGGCGATCTCGAAATCGATCTGACGCTGCTTGGCAAAATTTTGAATTTCCGGATCGTCGAAGAGACTGCGCCAACCAAAAACGGTTCCCTCGCCAATGAACTGCCGCTTAGCGCCCTCCCGCCCCTGCCGGAAGAGCAGATACTCCCAGGCTTCATCCTTATGCCGTGAACCTTTCGAGATCGACCAGCACTCCGGCCCCGAAACTGTCCAGGAAGCCACGCCCGCCTTGTGGGGCACTAATCCCATCTTACACTGATTGACAACTTTCGATTTCGTCGGATCGTTGAGAACAGCAATAGGCGTACCCCAATGGAAACCAAAAGCAGCATCACCAGCCGCCTGGGCATTACGCGCGTCGATATTCTTAGCGGTCAACGAAGCCGGATTGGCGATCTTCGTTGTATTAAGCCAATCCACCATCATGCGCAGGACCTCGACCCCTGCATCTTTGTTGATGAGTAGCTCATCGTTCTCGGAGATGTATTTCCCTCCAAGACTGGCGACCAACATCGGGTAGTCGCAGGCGATATTTTCTCCCTGGGTCCAGGCCCAGGTCTGGGCATATTTCACCAAACCTTTTTCCTGGACCGGTTTAGCCGCCATCACATACTCTTCACAAGTCTCCGGTGGTTTATTAATACCAACATCCTTCAACATCTTCTCATTGTAAACCCACGTCTTCCATTCCGAATCTTTCGGCAAACCGTACCACTTCCCCTTATAGTTCACCGCCTGCCGCGCAAAAGGCAGCATATCCTCGATTAGATCCTTGGTTATTCGTGCGGAGACATCCTCGATCCAACCCGAGACCGCGTATAGAGCAAGGTCAATGACGTCTACCCGCACGACGTCGTAATCAGTCCCACCAGCATTAAACGAAGCAATAAGCTTTGCTGTTGGATCTACACCCTGCGGAATTACCTCCGACTCGATTCGAATCCCTGTTTTCTTTGTAAAATCGTCGTTGATCGCCTGGACGGTCGCCGACGGCGTCTCAAGCAAACGCAAGACCACGCCCGCTTTGGGAGCCGGCGCCGCCTCTTTAGCCGCTGGCGTTGGCGTGGGCGCCGGCTGGGCCGGCTTGGCCTCCTGGGCTGGCTTGGGGGCCTCGGCCGGCTTGGCCGGCGCCGGCGTCGGGGTCGGCGCGGCGGCCGGCGCGCAGGCGGCCAGAACCGAGCCCACCGCCACTGTGACCAGTCCGCTGAGGAAGGCACGGCGAGAGACCGACGAGACGGCCATTGGACTGTCCTCCTTCACCAACACTGAACCTCTCCGCTCTTGGCACCGGTCCGACCAACCGGCTACAATCCTGCCATGACAGTAGCCAGCCGGCCCCACCCCGGCAAGACCCGGAGTCTCATCAAGGTCTCACGGAGGTGCCATGACCGCGGACCTCCCCCACCCGACCCCCGCCAGCCCGCCGGAGTCCTTCGTCGAGCAGGTCCGCCACGCCCTCCTCAACCTCTACGACCCGGCAGCCCTCCAGACTCACCCCCTGACCGCCCACCTCGACGATGCAGGGGGAACGCTCCCCAAAGGCCGCCTCCTCCGTCAGGCCCTCCTTGAGGCCATGGCCGCCCTCCAGCCGGCCCCCGGCACGCCCGCCAGCGCCCGCGCCGGACGCCTCTACCGTCTCCTGGAACTCCGCTACCTCGAAGGCCACGACGTCCAGACCGTCCAGCGCCACCTGGCCCTCAGCAAAAGCCAGTATCACCGCGAGCACCAGCGCGCCCTCCAGGCCATCGCCACCCTCCTCTGGGAACGCTGGCACCCACCCGTCCGCCCGGCCGACGCCCCCACCAACACCGGCCTGGTCCAGCAGGAGGTGACCCAGGTCCTCCAGTCCGGCGCCGGCCACCAGCCCACCACCGCACCCCTCGCCGTCCTGCGCAGCGTGGTCCGCCTCCTGCAGCCTCTCTGCCAGCGCCGGGGCGTGCGGCTCGACCTCACCACCCCGGCCACCCTCCCGCCCATCGCCGGCGAACGCAGCACCCTCCGCCACGCCCTCCTCACCCTGCTGGCCCACGCTATCGCCCGGACCACCACCCCCCAGGTCCAGATCATTGTCCAGACCGAGCCCACCACCCTGACCATCACCATCGCCGGCGAGGCCCGGGAACCGGTCACCCCCACCGCCCTCGGCCTGCCGACCGCCTCCCCCCTCGTCACGGCGCTGGGCGGCACGGTCGCCACCACCCTGCCCCCCACCCCCGGCCCCTGGTCGTTGCGGCTGACCTTCCCGGTCAGCCCGGCCCCGCTGCTCCTCATCGTCGACAACAACCCCGACTTCATCCGTCTGGTCGAGCGCTTCCTCGAAGGAACCCCCTGGCGGACCTGCAGCGCCACCCAGACCACCACGGCCCGCAGCCTGGTCCGCGAGCACCGGCCTGACGCCATCCTGCTGGATCTGCTCATGCCGGGCCGCGATGGCTGGGACTTCCTGCAGGCGCTCAAGGCCAGCCCGGCCACCCGCACCATCCCGGTCATCGTCTGCTCGGTCCTCGACGAGCCCGAGGTGGCCCTCTCGCTGGGAGCCGCCGCCTACCTCCAGAAGCCCATCGACCAGCGCCGCCTCCTCACGACCCTCCGGGCGGTGGTCGGCCCACCCCCGGCAGATACCGCCGGGGCGGCGCCATAGCCCCGAGCAGCGCCTCGACCGTCCCCAGCACCTCCTCGAACCGGAAGCCCTCGCCTTTGTGGACCACAAGGTCGCAGCCGATCACCGCCTCGTCGGTCAGACCATCGTAGGCCGAGACCACGATCACCGGACGGCTGGCCAGGACCGGGTCCTGGCGCAGGACCCGCAGAAGGTCGTAGCCCGAGACCTCCGGCATCACCAGATCGAGGACCACCAGGTCCGGCGGGGCCTGGGCCAGGGCCTCCAGCGCCTCGGAGCCGCTGTAGGCCTCGCGCACCTCCAGGTCCACCCCCGGCCGGCAGGTCCGGAGCAGCCGGTGGAGGAACCGGACGAACCGCGGGTCATCGTCGACGATGAGGACACGCCGGAACGTGACGCCGAGGCGGTCCAGCGCCGCCTGGAGATTCCGCCGGGTCACCGGCTTGATGAGATAGGCCGCCACCCCCAGAGCCGCAGCCAGCCGCTCACCCCGCGGCAACGGCAGCCGAATGACCGGGACCGGGGCCGGGCTCTCGGGCGGCCCGGGCTCGGCGATATCGGCCAGAATCGCCACGGCGTAGACCTCGCCCGCCAGCCGCAGGGCCTCGGTTAGGGTCGCCGCCGGGACAAGCCGGTAGCCGCGCAGATGGCGCTCCAGGAGCCGCGCCAGAGGCCCGTCGTCGCCGGCCAGGACCAGCACCCGTTCCCGGGCCCCCGAGACCGGAGCCCGCACCGGCCGCCAGCCCTCACCGGCGGTCTGCCCCTCCGCCGGGCTGACCGGCAGCGTGAACCAGAACGTCGTCCCCACCCCCACCGTGCTCTCCACCCCCATCTGTCCACCGTGCAACTCGACCAGCTTCCGGCTGATCGGCAGGCCCAGCCCGACGCTGCCCCACTGCCCGTGGTCGCCCGGCGCCGGGGCCTGGCTGAACTCGTCGAAGAGATGCGGAAGAAGGGCCGGGTCGATCCCCCGCCCGGTATCGGTCACCCGCACGGTCACCCAGCCGGGCTCCTGACTGACCGAGACCGTCACCCCGCCGCGCTCGGTGAAGCGGGCGGCGTTCGTCAGCAGGTTGAGAAGCACCTGGCGCACCCGCAGCCGGTCGATCTGCAGAAGCGGCAGATCCGGCGGCAGCACAATTTGCAACGAGAGCCCTTTGGCCGAGAGGTAATCCCGGACCAGGTCGCAGGCGTCGCGGATGACCTGCCCCAGATCGACCGGCTCGCGCACCAGCGCCAGCCGGCCGATGCCCACCCGCGTGAGGTCGATAATATCGTTGGTCAGACTCAGGAGGTGCTGCGCGCTCCGGTAGATGGCCATCAGGTCGCTGCGGTAGGGCGCCGGGAGCGGCACCCCGTAACTCTCCGGAGCGGTGAGAATAAGTTCGCTGAAGCCCACGATGAGATTCAACGGGGTGCGCAGTTCGTGGCTGATGTTGGTGACGAACTCGGACTTCGCCCGCTCGGCCGCCTCCGCCGTCTTCCAGGCCAGTTCAAGGGCGGCGTTCGCCTGCTGCAGACGGTAGTAGGCCGTGTCCAGTTGCTTGAGGGCTCTGGCCAGTTCGGCCCGGTGCTGACGGGCGGCCTGAGCGTGGCGACGCGCCTGGGCGTAACTCTCCAGTGACCACTCGACCGCCCGGACCATGCTCAGCCCCAGGGCCCAGGCGATGACAATGTTGCTCAGCGCCGCCACCATGGTCAGCCAGAGATGCGTGTCGGCGAGAAATAGGGAGCAGCCCGAGAGCCCGGCCGGCGAGGAGCAGCCCCAGGATCAGACCGGTGAGCACCCCTCCGGCCAGCGGGTGGAGGAGCACCGTGGCCGCCAGGCTGCAGAGGGGAAGAAGGAACCAGGGGTCAGGCGTCTGGAGCAGTCCCATCGCCCCGACCACCAGCAGCGCCCCGACGAAGGGGAAGACCCGGACCGCCAGCGCCGGACGCCACCCGAGGAGCCGGTGGAGCCCGGCCAGAGCGGCGATGACGAGGGCGAAGACAGCCCAGCGGCGCAGGATCACCTCATCCGTGGTCTCGCTCACCGGCTGGGTGTGGAGGCCCAGGAGGGAGAAATAGTGCCAGAGAACGTAGCCACCACCACCGACCCAGAGGAGCGTCTGCACCGTCTCCCGCCGCAGGTCGGCGACAGTCTCGGCGATCTCCGGATCGCGCAGCCCGGCCCAGGTCACCGTCGCCCACATCGCCCGCCTCCAGACGCTCGTTACCTGAGACGCCGCCCGGATGATAGGTAGGCTGGCCAGCCGCTGTCAATCGTCCGGCTTCACCCCCGAGACCGGTCCCACGCCGGCGACACCCCGCGCCGGACCATCGAGCGTGGCCCGGTGGGCGTCGCCGGAAGCCAACAGAGAGCCCACGTCCGGACGCCCCTCACGTGATCTGGCGGTCAGCGCGGTCGCCCTCTGGCGGAGAGGTCGGGGCGCGATCCCACCGCTTCCGCGGCGCGCGGCCCCGCCGGGCACCGTCGCCATCGGCGCAGCCCCTCGTCCGTCTGCCCCTCTCAGGCCCGCTGGCCCACCGCCGCAAGGTCCGGGCCGGTGGGCCGGCGAGGAGCGCGGGCGTCTCGGCGCAGCGAGTCCGCCCGGCCAGCGGGAGTCTCTCTGCGTCGCCCCGGCTGGCATCGGCACGGTCCGGCCGGAACACGGGGCATGACAGGCCGCACGCCTCCCGGTCTCGGAGGCCGGGAGCGCGCCGGTCGCCGGCGATGACGGCAGGCCGGCTACGGTGATGGTCCGCCTCACCGGATGGACACGGCCTTCGAGGGGCAGCGACCGTGGTAGAGATCTTCCGGCGCGGTCGCGATGCCGGGATTTTTCCGCAAAAACCCCAGCGGTGCCGGCTGGGGGCGCACATTCACAAACAAAGAGCCTGGCCGTGTGTGGATGGCAGTCCGGGGCAACGGCCAGGCCGGTCAGGGCGCCCTGACGGGCTGAGCGTAGCCGGTGCTCAACCCGCCGGCAGATGGTCGGCGGACATCGCTTTTGCCCCCACCGACTCCAGACGCCGGCGGCCGGGCGTGGTACCCCTGGAGGGATTCGAACCCCCGACCCGCTGCTTAGAAGGCAGCCGCTCTTTCCCGCTGAGCTACAGGGGCAGACCGCCATACAAATTCTGCCAAAAAGCCATTCGCCTCGCAAGAGACCCTGACCGCGAGCGCGGTCTCTGGTCCGGCCCTCCTTGCGGGACCTCATCGTCTCACCTGCGCCCGCCACGGCCACCCTGCCGGCGCGACCCCCAGCCCAGACCGACCAGGAGGAGCAGGGCCCCTCCCCCCAGCCAGACCGCCAGCGGCCCACCCGGTGTCACGCGCGCGCCTCCATCGCCGGACAGGGCTGACGGTGGGGGTGGGCTCGCCACCGTCACCGCCGAGGGAACCGGCGTCGGCGAGGGCGCCGGCATAACCGTCGGGCTCGGGGTGATCGTCGGCGTGGCCGTGGGCGTCGCCGTCGGCGACGGGGTAGCCGTCGGCGTGGGCGACGGCACCGGTGTCAGCCCACCGTTCGGCCCGGCCACCGCCAGGGCGGCGTAGGCGTAGCGGGGATCGGCGTTGCGCCAGGCCCGCTCGAACTGCGCGGCGCCGATCCGCCGGTCCATTCCCGGCCCGTCCCGGTCCACCGGATCGTTGTAAATGAACACCTCTCCCTCGTAGCCGGTGATGACGATATAGTGGTCGCCCCAGTAGGGGCTCTCCTGCCGACCGGGCAGGTCCCGAAACCGGACCTGCGGCACGACCGGATGCCCCGCCCGCAGATGACGCCGAACGTCATCGAGCGTCCAGCGCCGCAGCCGCCGCCCATCGTAAAGATCCAGCGCCCGGAGACCGTACCGCTCGGCGATGACGGCCAGGTTCTGAATAAAGGTCCCCTCGTCGTACCTCCCCCAGGTGCCCTGCAGATCGTTCACCAGAGCGCGGAGGTCCGCCGTCGGCACCACGCGGCCGTAGGCGGCCAGCACCATGCCCATCACCGCCGGCCCACAGTTCGCCCCGGCGTAGGGGCTGCCGTCCAGCTGGCTGCGATAGGGCACGAACAACCGCACACCCGCCTCCGCCCAGGCCACTCCTGGCCAGCCCCCGACCACAAGCCCGAGCAGCAGGACGCCACCCAGCCACCGCACGGTCTCCCACCCCCACACCCGGCTCAGCCCGACCCCGGACCGACGGCCCCCACTTTACCCCAGCCCCGGCCGGCTGACAAGAGAGAGGCGCTCGTCAGTCTGAAAGGTTCGGCTTTGCGGCGTGGGCGCGGGCCAGAAGACCGCCCTGGCCCGCCGGGCCGACCCCTCCGGCCCGGGTAGCGGCCGAGTGCGCCGACCCGGGCCGACTATCAGTCGCCTGGACTTTTTGCTGTCAATGTCAGAGGCTGGCCTTCAGCGCCGACCGGGCCCGATTGACCGACCGGCCGGCGGTCCGTACAATAGCAGCCAGCGCCACCGAGGGAGGCCGGCCATGGGCCAGCGCCCGCGTGTGATCGTGGTTATGCCCGCCTACAACGCCGCCCGCACCCTCGAACGCACCTACCGCGACCTTCCCAAAGAGGTCGTCGATCAGGTCATTCTGGTCGACGACGTCAGTCAGGATGAGACCGTCGAGATCGCCCAGCGGCTGGGTCTGACCGTCGTCGTTCACCTCCAGAACCGCGGCTACGGCGGCAACCAGAAGACCTGCTACCTCGAGGCCCTCAAGGCCGGCGCCGATATCGTGGTGATGCTCCACCCCGATTACCAGTACGATTCGCGCCTGGTCCCCCAACTCCTCCAGCCGATCCTCGAGGGCCGGGCCGATATGGTCCTGGGCTCGCGCTTTCTGGGCGGCTCGCCGCGCGCCGGCGGCATGCCCCTCTATAAGTACCTCGCCAACCGCTGCCTGACCTTCATCGAGAATCTGGCCTTCGGCCTGCGCCTCTCCGAGTGCCACACCGGCTTCCGCGCCTACAGCCGCCGCCTGCTGACCACCGTGCCCTTCCTGCTGAACTCGGATAAGTTCGTCTTCGACACGGAGATGATCGCCCAGGCGGTGGCCTTCGGCTTCCGCATCGCCGAGATCGGCGTCCCCACCCGCTACTTCAAAGAGGCCTCGTCGGTCGGCTGGCGAGCCGGGATCGTCTACGGCCTGGGCACGCTCTGGGTGGTGGTCAAATTCCTGCTCGACCGCCTGGGCCTGCGCCCCTGCCCACAGTTCCGCCGCCGTCTGCCCGAGGTCATGAGCCGCTACCACGTCGCCCAGATCCTGCATCGCCCCGGCGACCTGGACCCCGCCCCGGATCCGGCCCGCTGACGCCGATGCGCCTCACCCCGACCTGGCTTCTCCTGCCCCTGAGCCTTCTCTATCTGGCCCTGGCCACCCTCTACAACGCCACCAATCCCCTCTTCGAGGCCCCCGACGAGATCTGGCACTACCTCTACGTCCGCCATCTGGCCGAAGGCCGTGGCCTCCCCGTCCAGGCCCCGCGCCACCGTCACCTCCTGGCCCAGCAGGAGGCCGGCCAGCCTCCACTCTACTACGCCACGGCCGCTCTCCTGACCTTCTGGGCCCCGCGAGCGGATCTCGCCGCCCTCGCGGTCGAGAATCTCCACGCCACCATCGGCCACCCCTCTGTCCCCGGCAACAAGAACCGCTTCGTCCACGGGCCGGCCGAGCGCTTTCCCTGGACCGGCGAGGTTCTGACCGTCCACCTGGTCCGGGCCACCTCGACCCTCTGGGGCCTCCTGACTGTGCTCCTCACCTACGCCCTGGCCCGCCAGATCGGGGTCAGCCCGGCCCTGGCCCTCAGCGCCAGCCTGACCGTGGCCCTGATCCCCCAGTTCCTGTATATGACCTCGGCCGTCAACAACGACAGCGCCGCCGCCGCCACCGGCGCCCTGCTGCTCTGGAGCGCCCTCCGCACCAGCCAGCGCCCACCCACCATCCGCGGGGCCCTGGGTCTGGGCGCCGCCCTCGGCCTGGCGACCTTAGCCAAGCCCTCCAGCCTCGTCGGCGCCGTCCTGGTGGCCGCCGCCCTGGGCCTGGCCGCCCGCCACACCGCCCGACCCTGGCCGACCCTCCTCCGCTCTCTCGCCCTGGCCGGGCTGGCGACCCTGGCCGTCTGCGGCTGGTGGTTCGGACGCAACGTCCTCCTCTACGGTGAGCTCGTGCCGCTGCGGGTTTTCCTCGGCCGGGCCCGCCTCGATGACGAGGTCCCCAGTCTGGCCCAGGTCCTGGCCGATCTCCCCGGCCTCTTCGCCTCGTTCTGGGCCCTCTTTGGGTGGTTCAGCGTCCCGGCCCCGCCCGAGGATTATGTCCACTACGGCCTCCTCAGCCTGCTCGCCGTCCTGGGCTGGCTGGTCCACGCCTCGCGGGTGGTCCGGCGCACCCTCCTCGGCCGTTCTCACCGGCTCTCGGCGGCCGCCGGAAAGCGACCGGCCGCCGACCCGCGATCCCTGGCCGTCGACCGTCTGCCGCCGGCGGCGATGGCCCTGGTGGCCCTCTGGGCTCTCCTGGTCCTGGGGGCTCTGCTCCGCTACCGGCTGATCGTTCTGGCCTTTCAGGGGCGGCTCCTCTTCGCGGCGGTCAGCGCCATCGCCCTGCTCCTGGTCCTGGGCTGGTGGGGACTGTCAGCGCGGCGCGCGGTTCTCCTCCCCCTCGCCCTGGCCCTGAGCCTCCTCTGGCCGGCGCTGCGCAGCCCCTGGACCATGCTCATCCCGGCCTACGCCCCGCCATCGGTCAGGCACGATCCGACACCGAACCCACCGCTCCAGGCCCGCTTCGGCCCCGGCATCGGCCTGCGCCAGGCGGTGGTGGAGCCCACCACGCTGGCGCCGGGCGAGGAGGTCACCGTCACCCTGGACTGGCAGGCCCTGGCCCCGCTGGACCGCCCCTACAGCCTGAGCCTGCAGCTCCTGGACTGGCAGAACCGTCCTCTGACCCAGGTGGACACCTTCCCCGGCTACGGCGCCTACGCCACCACCCTCTGGCAGCCCGGCGACCGTTTCACCGACCGCTACCGCCTGCGCCTGCCACCCGGGACGCCGGTCCCGGCTCAGGCCCACCTCGTGCTCGTCATCTACTGGCGCCCGAGCATGGCCCGCCTGCCGGTCCTGGACGCCGCCGGGCGCCCGCAGGGCGACCACCTGCCCCTGGCCCGGCTCCGATTGCGCGGCCCGCAGGACCCCACCCCCCGACCGGGACCGGTCTTCGGCGAGGCCATCCGGCTGCTCTCGGCCGCCGTCGAAACCCCGGCGGTCCGCCCCGGCGAGGCGGTCCGGGGCCGGCTGCTCTACCAGTGTCTGGCGCCCCTGGCCGGCGACTACACGGTCTTCGTCCACCTGGTCGGACCCGCCGGGCTGGTGGCCCAGGACGACAGCCCGCCCCGGCGGGGGGCCTACCCGACCAGCCTCTGGGAGCCGGGCGACCTGGTCGAGCACGCCTTCGCTTTCACCCTGCCGGCCGACCTTTCCCCCGGCCTCTACCGGCTGGTCACCGGCTGGTACGATCTGGCCACCGGCCAGCGCCTGTCAACCGCCGCCGGCGACGCCCTGGCCATCGGCACGGTCGAAGTTCAGTCAGCCGCGACCGGTCCCCAGGCCCCCGCCCGCGCGCCCGGTCCGCCGTGAGCCAGCCCCTGGAGAAACGCTGTGGCCGCCTCCGCCAGCAGTCGGGCCTGTTTGGCCCGATATCGTTCGCCGTGAGATTCAGCCCGCCAGGATGTCCGGACCGGCCGCGGACTCCCGCCAGCGCTGCAGCGCCTCCTCCCAGTCCGGCCAGACGCCCGTCCGCTCCGCCACCGTCAGCCGCCACTCCCCCAGCCGGGCGATGATATCGGCCGAGAGGTCGCCGGGAACAGACCGGCCCAGATCGCTCGCCCGAACCCGGCGGCGGAGCGGCAGAAAGACCTGCCAGTACCAGCGCCGGGCCACCTCGCCGAGATCCTCCGGCGAGCGACCGGCTCCCTCGGCCCGCAGCAGCGCCTCCAGCACGGTGTACGTCTCCGGACGCGCCGCCTCGACCCGCGTCAGCCCGGTCAGCCGCTCGAACCGCCGGCGAGCCAGGAAAAGCCGCTGGGCCTCGGGATCCCCCAGCGGCACGAACGCCGTCACCTCCGCCTCGATCTCCTCCCAGCCGAGCGCCCGCGCGGCCGCCACCCGATGATGACCGTCACAGACGTAGTAGCCGAAGCCGAGCCGATAGAGCACCACCGGCGGCAGACGCTCTCCCCGCGCCATGGCCCGGAACACGCGGTCGTAGCGCTGAACCGCCGCGAGACGGGCCGCCCGGGGCCGGAAATCCGGACCCAGTTCGCCCGCCCGCTCGACGCTGCCGACGATCTTGACCACCTCGACCGCCCGCAGGCCCAGCGGCCGGGGCGCCAGCGGCCCGGCCAGCGCCGCGTCGTCCGGGAAACTGCGCAGCGGGGCCTCTCCCCCGCCCTCGCCCACCGGCACCAGCAGAACCGGGCAGGGCGCTGCCGGCAGCACACGGCTGGCCACATCGCGGCGCACCAGCCGGGCCATGCCCCGCGGCCCGTAGCCCAAGACGATCAGGGCGCAGGGGCGAGCGCGCGCCTCGGTCAGGATCGCCGTCGCCGGGTCTCCCCGGCTCAGACGAGCGACCACCCGCAGCCCCATCTGCCGCAGGCGGAACACCAGCACGTCCAGCCAGGTGCGGGCCCGCGCCTCGGCAAAGGAGACGGACGCCGGATCGAACGCCCGCGCCGGCAACACGTGCAGGAGCAGCACCGGTCGTTCACCGCCCCGGGCCTGGGCGATCACCGTGGCCAGCCGGAGAGCGCTCCACCGTCCGACCGTCACCGGCACCAGAATCCACGGCTCCATCGGTCACCCCCCCGTGCGCCCCCACGCAGCCGAGGACCGCCGTCAGCGCCTCGGCCAGCCCCGGATAGCGCCGGCACCCGGCCTGGTCGTCCAGGACGAGATACTGCGGCCAGCCGTCTTCGTCCCAGCAGTACTCGACGATGTACACCCCCGCCGGCTGGAGTCTCACCCAACGTCCGGAGAGGGCCACCTCACAGGGGACCCCCAGCCGGCGGACCATCTCGACCAGTCGGCTCATGCCCCACCTCCGACAACTCTCTTCACCCCTTACCATACCGAGCCCACCCCCGGGCGGAGAACGGACAGACAGTACAGATCCTCCACATGCTCTTTCTGGCGGAACGCCAGAGGTCGGGCCTCGCCGCCCACGGTCCGTGTCACACGGTCGCGGCAAGCCCCACCGCGCTAACGCCGACCCCGGCGCACAGACCAGGAGCGCCGTCTCCCAGAACGACCTGACGGAGAAGCCGCCGTCGCGTCACCGAATCGTTCACCCAGAACCTCCCAGTCTGCATGGGGCGAGCGTCCGCCACCGACTCTACCTCTGGGAGGTTAAGCGGCGAGGAACGCCCGACGAACAGGCGGTTAACGCCGGTAAAATACGGAGAATGTCATTGCCGGCGTCGGCAAACTTCTGCAGGGTTTCCAGGAAGAAAGGATAATAAAGCCAGGCCGGTCGGTTTGTTCGCCCGGCCCGCAGATGCCGGGCGACCGGTATCCCCTTTGGCCGTCGCCCCGTCTCGCCCCGAGGAAAATCCTGGGGAGGCCTCTCCGTAGCATATTGTGTATATGTCCATATTAGGCGTATAATGAAGGCGTACGTTAGGGGAGGAGGTCGGTATGGGAAGGACAACCCTGGTCCTAGACGAAGGGCTGCTCCAGGAGGCGATGCGCCTGGCAGGGGTCCGCACCAAGCGGGAGGCGGTGGAGCAGGCCCTCCGGGAGTTCATCCGGGCCCGCCAGCGGGAGCGCCTCCGCAAGGAACTGGGCACCTTTGACCTGGACCTGGACCCCGCGGAGTTGGAGAGGCTCCGGCGTGAGGGGTGAGGGGCTCTATCTGGTGGACACCTCCGCCTGGCTGTTTGTCCTCCGGAGGCCTCCGGTTACCGCCCTGCGGGACCGCCTGGAGGAACTCCTTTCGGCGGACGCCGTGGCGGTGATGGGGATAGTGGTGCTGGAGATCCTGGGTGGGGCTCGCACGGAGGAGGAGCGGAGACGCCTGGCAGAGCGCCTGCGAGGTCTGCACCACCTACCCACGCCGGAGGGCCTGTGGGAGGAGGCGGGAGAGCTGGCGTGGCGTCTGAGGCGACGAGGGGTAACGGTTCCCTTCACGGACACCCTGATCGCCACGGTGGCCATGGCCCAGGGGGCGGTTCTTCTCCACGCCGACCAGGACTTTGACCTCATCGCCCGCCACGAGCCTCTGAGGGTGGAAAGCCACGTGGAGACGGTCCGGGCTTCCCAGAGGGGCAAGAGCTAGGGGCGGCGGACCTTCCAGACACGGCACTCCGCCGGCTTCACGCAGCCCCTCAGCCTCCCGGATCGGTCTCTGCTGCGCCACAGGAAGGACAAAGGCCACAGCACACCGGGATCCACGCAGAAGCACTCGTGCACCGCCGCATTCCGCACCGCCTGCATCTTGTCCCATACGCGGCACGGATCACCGCGCGGAGCACGCGCCGGTCGAAAAGCTCCCAGCCCACCGGCCGGCTCAACTCCCCTAGCAGGTCCACATCGCTCTCCGGGCCGGCCTCATCCCTGGCGACCGAGCCAAAGAAACAGACTGCAGCCACCCCAGGGCCTCGAGGTCGGCCTTGTGGGCCTGCAGAATGGCCATTACCTCATCGCGGCGCATGCGCAGGGGCCCCGCGCGAGATCACCGGTGGGGATTCGCTCGCGCGCCGATGGGGAGAGTGAAGCGAAAGATAGAGCCCCGGCCCGGCTCGCTCTCCGCCCAGATCCGGCCCCCGTGGGCCAGAACGATCTGACGGGCGATGGCCAGCCCCAGCCCCGCCCCGCTGGTGGCCCGCGACCGGTCGGCCTTGTAGAAGCGTTCGAAGATCCGCGGCAGGTCCTCCGGGGCGATGCCAACCCCGGTGTCTGCCACCGCCACCACCACCCACTCGCCCGCACGGCAGGCCGAGATGGTCACCTGCCCGCCCGGCGGCGTGAACTTGATGGCGTTGTGAAGAAGGTTGATCAGCACCCGCTCGATGCGCTCCCGGTCGGCCAGCACCGGCGGCAGGTCCGGCGGAACGGCCAGGACGAGCCGGAGGCCCGCCCGCTCGGCCTGAGCCGCCAGGCGCCGCGCCGCCCCCTCCGCCAGCGAGACCACCGGCACCGGCGCGATGGCCAGCGTCTCCCGGCCCGACTCGAGCCGCGCCAGATCCAGCAGCTCTTGCACCAGCTGGGTGAGGCCGTCCACCTCCACCCGCATGCGGGCCAGGAACTCGCGAGCCGCCGGGGGATCCTCCAGCGCCCCCTCCTCCAGGGTCTCGACCAGCGCCAGAAGCGAGGCCAGCGGGGTCCGGAGCTCGTGGGAGATGTTGGCGAGGAAGTCCCGCCGCACCGCCTCCAGCCGGCGCAGGTCGGACAGATCCTGCAGCACCAGCAGGACCTCGCCCGTCAGTTCGATCCGGGCCGCCAGGAGCTGAAACGGCCGCTCCCACGGGCCCAGCGTCGCCAGCGACCGGGCACCGCTTCCCCGCTCCCGCGCCTCCGCCACCAACGCCTGCACCTCGCGGGCGGCGATAACCGCCGCCAGTGGCCGGCCGCTCAGGTCCGCCGCCCGCACCACCAGCCCCCGGGCTGCCGCCTCGTTGGCAAGTACAATGCGATCGGCCCCGTCGAGGACCAGGAGACCGACCGGACTGTGGGTCAGAAGAGCGGTCAGGCGCGCGCTGACAACGGCCAGCTCCCCGGCCAGCGCCTGCCGCTGAACGACCAGCGTCTCCACCGCGCGGCTCAGCGCCCCCAGCCCTCCCGGCAGCCGGTGGAGCCAGGACGGAACCCAGACGTGTTCCCCAGCGGCCGCACGCCGGGCCAGAGCCTCCAGCCTCCACAGAGGTCGGCAGACCAGCCAGAGGCCTCCAAGCCCGACCAGCCAGAGCGCCAGCAGGCCCCCACCCCAGCCCCATCCCCCCACCAGCACCGCCCCACCCACCAGGGCACCCCCCAGCGCCAGAGCCCCGAGCAGATCAGCGCTCCGCCAGCGGCCGCTCATCCGACCAGACGGTAGCCAACCCCCCGCACGGTCTGCAGCCGTCGGGGCGTGCGCGGGTCGTCCTCGATCTTGGCCCGCAGCCAGCGCACGTGGACATCGACCGTGCGGCTGTCCACCGCGTACTCATAGCCCCAGACCCGGTCCAGCAGCTGCTCGCGGCTGAAGACCTGGCCCCGATGCCGGGCCAGGAAGAGGAGCAGATCGAACTCCCGGGGCTTGAGCTGGAGCTCCTGATCGTTGCGCCAGACCCGCCGGCCGGCGGGGTCAATGGTCAGATCCCCCACCCGCAGCGGCGGTGTCTCCGCCGCCGGGATCTCGGCCAGCATACGCACGCGGCGGAGCAGCGCCCGGATACGGGCCAGAAGTTCGCGCAGCGAGAACGGTTTGGTGAGGTAGTCGTCGGCGCCGATCTCCAGGCCCACCACCCGGTCGATCTCGGTGTCACGGGCGCTGAGAATGAGAATCGGCACGGCCGACTCCGCCCGCAGCCGCCGGCAGACCTCAAAGCCGTCCAGCCCCGGCAGCATCAGATCGAGGACCACCACGTCGGGCCGGGCCTCGCGGGCCAGGGTCAGCGCCGTCTGCCCGTCGCCGGCGGTGACCACGGTGTAGCCCTCGCGCCGCAGGGTGTAGGCGATGGTCTGGACCAGCGTCGCCTCGTCCTCGACCAGAAGGACCGTCGCCATAGCCGGCACCAGTATAGCAGATCGGCCGGAACGCCGGCAGGCGGCCTCCTGGCGCCGTGCCGGTCAGCGCGAGAGCAGGGGCTGGCCGCGATGGGTCAGCTGGCGCAGTTTGGCCGCGCCCCGCTCCACCAGCCCCGGCGGCAGCGGGGCGTACTGGAGCGGCGCGGCGTAGCGCTGCCCCTCGTGAAGCACCCACCAGAAGAGCTCCGCCAGCGCCCGCCCCTTGACCGGGTCGGCCGCCTCCTGGTACAGCAGCACCCAGGTCACCCCCACAAGGGG
>DAOUAE010000077.1:0-46051 GCA_034433795.1 Chloroflexota bacterium | reverse complement strand
CAACGTGACGCTGAAGGTGCGGCTGATTGAGCCGGTGGCCCTGGAGGAGGGGCTGCGCTTCGCCATCCGGGAGGGCGGCCGCACCGTCGGCGCCGGCGTCATCACCAAGATCCTGGAGTGACGATGGCGGGCTGCTCGCCACGGGGAGGGTGATCAACCATGCCCAAGAAAAGCGAGGCCCGGGTGATCATCACGCTGGCCTGCACCCAGTGCAAGTCGCGGAACTACACCACCCAGAAGAACAAGCGTAACGACCCGGACCGCCTGGAGCTCCGGAAGTACTGCCCGCGCTGCCGGACCCACGTCCTGCACCGCGAGACGCGGTGACACCGGCCGGCGGCCTGTCGCACACCCGTTCGGGCGGTGGAGGTCACCGGCCTCCACCGCCCTTTTGTGTGCGGACCGATGGACACGATCCCGCTGGCTGATCTCCTGCTGCTGGGTGTGGTCGCCCTCGGCGCCTGGCGCGGCCTGCGCCGCGGGGCTCTGCTGAGCAGCCTGGACCTGCTGGCGCTCAGTCTGGTCTGGTGGACCGCCCTCCGTCTCCACCAGCCGATGGCCGAGTGGCTGGCCCGGATCTTCGAACTGTCGCCCGGGCCCGCCCTCTTCGCCAGCCTGGTGTCCGGCGTCGGACTCGGCCTCCTCGCCTACGGCCTGCTCCTGCGGGTTCTGGTCCCGATTGTGACCACCCTCGCCGGTGACCTGCCGCCCGCCGGTCCGTCGCTGGCCACCCTCGACCGGGTGGGCGGACTGCTGGCCGGTGGGCTGGCCGGCCTGGCGCTCAGCCTCGTCGCCCTGGCCCTGCACACGGCGCTTCCCGGCCGGATCGGGGAGCCGTATCTGGAGAGCGCCCGGCTGGTCCGGCCGCTCGCTCAGGCGGCCGGGGGACTGGTCTCGTTCCCGGCGGTCGTGGCCAGCGTCCCCTGGGGACCGGTTGTCCTGGTCCCGGCCCGAACACCCGCTCCGCGGCTGACGTTCCCGCTGGACGTTCGTCCCCAGCCTGATGGCCCGGCTGAGGAGACCCTTCTGCTGCTCCTCAACCGGAGCCGGGCCGACTTTGGGCTGCCCCCGCTGCGGACCGACCCGGACCTGCAGCGCCTGGCCCGCCAGTACGCCGCCGACCTCTTCCGCTCTGGCCCCCCTCCCACCCCCGACGCTCTGACCCGGCCGCCGGTGCTGGCGGTGAACCTTTTGATGGCCCCGAGCGCCGAAAGCGCCCATCGGGCGGTCCTGGGCCAGCCGACCGCCCGCCAGAACGTTCTCTCCACCGTTTTTCGCCGTGTCGGCATCGGCGTGGTGCGGGCCGGGCTGTGGGGGCGCGCGGTGGCGGAGGTCTTCGCCGATTGAAGACAGCCGGCCGAGAGGCTGGCTGGATTTTTCGCCGGCCAGCTCCCTGGACAAATCGGCCGACCAAGCGTATAATCTGCGCCCGAAGGCGCTGGTGGAGAGGTCGCGGTGAGCACACCGTCACGGTCAGAGGGGAGGCCCGGCTACCGCGCGATCGGGGTGGCCGGGCGTGACGCGGTCCCCGACGTGCTGGTCGACCCGGAGTGGCAACGTCTCCCCTGGGCAGATATCCGCAACCCGCTGGCCGGGCTCCCTGCCGACCTGGCGGCGTTTATCCGTGAGCAGATCCGCTCGTTCCTGCACTTCCAGGTGCTGCTGGCCCTGAGCAACAATGGCGGGGCTCTGCCGGAGCCCGCCGTCGTCCAGATCACCGGCAAACCCCGGCGCGAACTGCGCACGGCGACCCAGCCGCTGGTCCGCACCGGGCTCCTGGTCCGCCAGGGCACTCAGCCGCCGGTCTACCGGCTGACCGATGATGCCACCCTGCGCGCGCGCTGGCACGAGGTCACGCGCTGGCTGGACCAGGAGCCGACCGCGCGCCTGCGTCTGGCCCTCTACCTGGCGACGCTCCGCATCCACGAACTCAGCGAGGACCTGGCCACCCGCCGGCTGGTCGAGCGGGCCAAGGGCCTCCTCATGCAGCGTCTGGGCCTGACCGAGGACGAGGCCCACCGCCGTCTGATCAAGGCCAGCCGTGACCGCAATATTCCCCTTCGCCGGCTGGCCGAGGCGATCATCTCGGCCGGCGACCTGCTCTCGACCTAGGCGACCGCCCGGGCCAGGCGCCCCAGCAGATCGCCGTGGCAGGCGCCGACCCGCCGGATCGCGCCGTGGACGGGGGCCAGGTCCCCGAAGATCAGCTGGCGGAGGTAGGTCACGACCGGATCGGGCAGCGGCGTCCGCCCGGAGGCGGCCTGAACCGTGGCGGTGAGGGCCCCCTGGCCTTCGGCCAGGACCAGCAGCCGATCCAGTCCGGTCGCGCTCTCCCTCCCCAAGGGATGACGCGTCAGGATGACGATGGTCGCCCGCTCCAGGGCCAGCAGCAGGTTGCCGAGGGCGCGCAGGTCCTGGAGCAGCGCGTCACCCGGTCGCTCCGGTCCGGCCGCGACGGTCGGCCCCTGACCGAGCCAGACTGCCAGGAGAGGGGGCAGCGGCTCGGTGGCTGTCAGGGCGCTGAGGGCGCGTGCCCAGCCCGTGGCCGGCCAGGCGCCGTTCAGCACGGGCGCGGCGAAGGCGCCGAGCGCCTGGGCGCTGCCGGCCTGTCCGGGCCAGCGGCGGCAGGTGGCCCAGCGCGCCCGCACCTGGTCGGGCGCGCCCGCCTGTATCGCCGCCTCGAGGGCTGGCCGCTGGGCCCGGGCGGCGGCGCGGGCGGCCGCCTCGACCCGTCGCAGCCAGTCGCGTGTCAGTGTCAGCAGCGGCTCAGAGGTCTGGGCGATCATCGCTGTCTCTCCCTGATCCTGGCCGGCCGGGGACCGGCGCGCGCCGGTCGGCGGAGACCCCGGCGGCGCTCTCCGCCGTCGCCAGCCCACCGGCCACCGCGTCCGCCGCTCAGGGCGGGCGCCAGAAGCGGGCGGCGGTCTCTCTGGCCCGTCTCCGCGCCGGGGATCAAAAGCATATTCTTGACAGGTCGCGATCGGTCGGTATAATGTCGGGCGAGGAGAGGTGCTGCGCATCGTCCGACCATCCAGGCTATTGGCCGGGTGAATGCGGGCGCCGGCCGGAAGGAGGAGAAGAGGATGGGTCTGCTGGAACGCCTCGGCCTCCGCAAGAAAGAGGAGAAGCCGACGGGGAAGGTGATCAAAGTCGGCCCCGGTGATACCCTGAAAAAGATCGCTCTACGCGAATACGGCGACGAGAGCAAGTGGGAGATCATCTATCAGGCGAACAAGTGGAAGATCGATGACCCGGAGATGCTCTATCCGGGCATGGACCTGCTGATCCCCGGCAAGCAGTGATTCTCCGGCCTTAGCGGCGCTGCGGGCCCGAACGAGCGGCAGACCGGTGATGGTGCGCTGGGGGTGGTCTGTCCCCAGCGCACGTTTTTACTTCAGAGCGTAGTTCGGCGCCTCCTTGGTGATGATGATGTCGTGCGGATGGCTCTCCCGCAGGCCGGCGGAAGTGATGCGGATGAAGCGGGCTTTCTCCTTCATTTCGGCGATGTTCCGTGCGCCCACGTAGCCCATGCCGGCGCGCAGCCCGCCGACCAGCTGGTAGATCACGTTGCTGAGCGGACCTTTATAGGCGACGCGCCCTTCGATCCCTTCGGGCACCAGCTTGCTCTCGCTGGTCACATCCTCCTGACCGTACCGGTCGCGGCTGTAGCCGCGGGCCTTCATCGCCCCCAGGCTGCCCATACCACGGTACTCTTTGAAGCGCTCGCCCTGGTAGAGCACGATCTCGCCCGGGCTCTCGTCCACCCCGGCCAGGAGGCTGCCGAGCATCACGCAGTCGGCCCCGGCGCCGATGGCCTTGGCGATGTCGCCGGAGTACTGGATGCCGCCGTCGGCGATGATGGGGATGCCATAGCGGCTGGCCACCCGCGCGCAGACGTAGATGGCGGTCAGTTGGGGCACGCCCGCCCCGGCCACCACGCGGGTGGTGCAGATGGCGCTCGGCCCGATGCCGACCTTGACCGCGTCCGCCCCGGCTTCGATCAGGTCCTCGGTCGCCTCGGCGGTGGCCACGTTGCCGGCGATCACGTCGATGTCGTAGTGCCGCTTGATGTACTTGAGGGTCTCGATGACCGCTTTGGAGTGGCCGTGGGCGGTGTCGATGACCAGGACGTCCACCCCGGCGGCCACCAGCGCCGCCACCCGGTCGGGCATGTCGCGTCCGACGCCCACCGCCGCCCCGACCCGCAGTCGGCCCTTTTCGTCCTTGGTGGCGTGGGGATACTGAATCCGCTTCTGAATATCCTTGACGGTGATCAGGCCCTTCAGGCGGAAGTTCTCATCGACGACGGGGAGTTTCTCGATCTTGTAGCGGTGCAGGATCGCCTTGGCCTCTTCAAGCGTGGTGCCGACCGGGACAGTGATCAGGTTCTCGCGGGTCATCAGGTTGGCGATGGGCTGGTGGACCTCCTCACAGAAGCGGACGTCGCGGTTGGTGAGGATGCCGACCAGTGTGCCGTCCGGCTCGGTGATGGGGACGCCGGAGATGTGGTACTTCTCCATGACCTCGAGGGCGCGCGAGACCGGGTCGTCGGGCCGCAGGGTGATGGGGTCGACGATCATGCCGGACTCGGAGCGCTTGACCTTGTCCACCTCATCGGCCTGGGCTTCGATGGAGAGGTTCCGGTGGATGATTCCGATCCCGCCCTCGCGGGCCAGGGCGATGGCCATCCGGGCCTCGGTGACCGTGTCCATCGCCGCCGAGACGATGGGGATGTTGAGCATGATCCGCCGCGTCAGGTAGGTGCGGGTGCAGACCTCGGTCGGATGGACCTCAGACTTCCCTGGGATCAGCAGGACGTCGTCGAACGTCAGGCCTTCACCGACAAACTTGTCCTCACCAAGCATCTCTCCCCTGCCTCTGCCCCGGTTTTACCCTTCATTGTACCGGAAACGCCGACCACCGGGCAAGGAGAACAGCAGTCCGGGCGAGCGACCTGGCGGCCGGCTCTTGACGGGAGCCTGGCGACCCTCTACAATGAGGGTAATGAGACTATGTCTCAAGAGGAGATCGTGGCCGAGATTCCGCCCGCCCCGTGGTCCTCGCCGGGCTCCGGGCTGCCGCCGGCAGGGTACCGGCAGACCGGACCGCGGGCCCGGGTCTGGTCGCTTATCGCCGGACTGGAGCGGCCGTTCAGCGCCGAGGAGGTGGTCCGTCAGGCGCGAGCCCAGGCCTGGCCGGTCAGCCGGGCTACCGTCTACCGGGCTCTCAGCCTCTTTGAGCGGCTGGGGCTGATCGAGCGGGTCCACGGGCTCGGACGGACTCACCGCTACGTCCGCTGCGCGCCGCGCCACCACCACCATCTCATCTGCGCGGGCTGCGGGCGGGTGGAGGACCTGCCGGGCTGCCCGCTGGAGGAGCTCCTGCCGGCGCTGGTCGGCGACGCGTTCCTGGTCGAAGGGCACCGTCTGGAGGTCTTTGGACGGTGCGCCCGCTGTTGGGGGGAGAGCGATGTCGCACATTCATATTCCTGACGGTGTCCTGCCGCTCTGGCTGGTGGTGGCCGGCTGGCTGGTCTGCCTGGGGCTCCTGGCCCTGGCGCTGCGCCGGCTGTCCGAGCCGGCCCACCGTCGTCTGCCGCTGGTCGGGGTGATGGCGGCGCTGATGGTGGTCGTGATGACCATCGAGATCGCGCCGCTGGCCTACCATATCAACCTCAGCGTGCTGGCCGGGATCGTCCTGGGGCCGGCCCTGGGCCTTTTGACCGCCTTCATCGTCAACCTGCTGCTGGCCTTCCTGGGCCACGGCGGCATCACCGTGGTCGGGCTGAACACCCTGGTGATGGCCACCGAGATGGTGGCCGGCTATCTCCTCTTCCGCGGGCTGGGCCGGCTGCCGCTCCTGCGCCCCCGGCCCGGCCTGACGGCCGGGATCACGACCGTCCTGGCCCTGATGCTGGGGACGCTGGCGATGATCGGGGTGGTGGCCCTGGCGAACATCGAGCCGGGCTGGCAGGCGCCGCACGCTGCGGCCCTGGAGCCGGAGACGCTGCAGTGGCGTAACCCCTTTGGGGAGGGTATCCTGACGTGGGAGGTCTTCCCCGCCCGTGAGGAGGAGCGCCCCCATCTCGAACTGGGCACCTTCGCCCGGCTGGTGTTCATCCTGGGAAGCATCGGCTGGCTGCTGGAGGGGGTCATCACCGCGCTGGTGGTCCGCTATCTGAGCCGGGTCCGGCCCGACCTGCTCGACGCGGGCCGCCTGGCGCGCCCCGCTGCTCTCCAGCGGGAGTGAGGGACCGATGGATATCGCCCGGATCGATTACTGGGCCGTCCACGGCCGGAGCCGCTGGCACCGGGCGTCGCCGGTCAGCAAACTCCTGGGGGCGGCCGCCCTGGTCGGGGCGGTGGCCGCCAGCACCAGCCCGTTCGTCCTGCTGGCCCTTTACCTGAGCGTGCTGGCGGCCGTGGTCAGCACCGGACTGCCCGCCCTGCGTATCGCTCTGATCGCCGCCTATCCGGGGATCTTCGCCCTGCTCTTCGCCGTCAGTCAGTGGACCGGCAACCCGGTGGTGCCGGCGGTGATCATTCTCAAGGCGCTGGGGGCCAGCCTGACGATGCTGCTGGTTATCACCACCACCCCCTATCCCGCTCTCTTCGCCGTCCTCCAGCGCGGACTGCCGCGCAGTGTCGTCGCCGGCCTCTTTCTGACCTACCGCTCGCTCTTCCTCCTGCTGGCGCTCTGGGGCCACCTCTGGACCGCCCTGGCCCTGCGCGGAGGGCTTCCGCGCCGGCGGCCCTGGGTGGGACTGGCCAACCTGGCCAGCGGGCTGGGTCTCCTCTTCATCCGGGCCCTGGCTCTGAGCGAGCGCTTTCACGCTGTCCTGCTTCTGCGGGGCTACCGGGGCGTGTTCACCAACGGTGGGACGCGGCTGCTCCAGCGGGGCGAGGACCTGCTGCCGCTGGTCCTGGGAGGGGTCTTGCTGGGGGCCGCGCTGGCCGACCGCTTCGTCCCGACGGTCTTTGGCCCCTACAACGGCTACCTGCTGGGGGCGGCGCTGCTGGCCCTGCTGGTGGCCTGGCTGGTGCGCCGGCCGGCACAGCGGAGGCCCCTATGACCGAACGACCGGTCATCGTCCGGGTCACGGACCTGCGCCACGTCTATCCTGACGGCACGGTGGTGGAGTACCGGGGCGAGGAGTTTCGGGTCCACGCCGGCGAGCGGGTGGTGCTGCTGGGCCCCAACGGCAGCGGGAAGTCCACGCTCCTCTTCCATCTGATGGGTCTGCTCGCGCCGACGGCCGGGCGGGTCGAGGTCTTTGGCCTGGACCCGGTCCGCCAGGCCGACCGGGTGCGGCCGCGTCTGGGGGTGCTGCTGCAGGACTACGATGTGCAGATCGTGGCTCCCACGGTGCGCGATGACATCGCCTTCGCCCCCCGGAACTACGGGCTGCCGGAGGCGGAGATCGAGCGACGGGTCCAGGCGGTGGCCGCCGAGCTGCACCTGCTGCACCTGCTGGACAAGATCCCCCACTACCTGAGCGGGGGCGAGCGGCTGAAGGTGGCCCTGGCCGGAGCGCTGGTGCTGGAGCCGGATCTCCTCATCCTCGACGAGCCGTTCGACGGGCTCGACCCGGCCTCGCGGGCCGAACTGGGCCGCATCCTGGCCCGGCTGCACCGGCAGCGCGGCCTGGCCACGATCGTCTCGACGCACGAGGTGGACATCGTCCCCCAGATCGCCGACACCGTCTATGTCCTGGCCAGCGGGGGAACGATCGTGGCCCGGGGCACGCCGCGCGAGGTCCTGACCCGTCTCGATCTCCTGGCCGCCCACCACCTGGCCCCGCCGGTCCTGGTGCGTCTCTTCCACGAACTGAACCGCCGGGGCCTGGCTCTGCCCCCGGCCATGACCGTCGAGGAGGCGGTTGAAGCTCTCTGGCCGCGCCTGCGCTCCCCGGCTCCCACGCCCGGTGCCAGCTGAGCCGGCCCTCTTACGGCGTGCGGGCGGGTGCGGGCTGGAGCACCGGCTCGGCCTCGGCCACCGGGCCGGCGGCCCGCCGGCGTGGGCCGCCGCTCCCCCGTCGCCATCGCCCGGCGGCCGTCTGGTAGACGGCGCAGCGCTGACAGGCTGACGGATCGGCCTGCTTGAGCAGGCAGACCTGCCGGGTCCAGCACGGGCGGACGCCCAGCCGCTGAACCCCGCCGACGGTCAGTCCGACCCCGGCCAGACCAAGAGCGGCCGGCAGGCCGACGGTGATTGCGACGGAGATGACCTCACTCTCCATCCCGCTCTCCCCCCTCACGTGGCTCGACCAGATGGCAGCCGCGTCTGCATGCTAGCGGCCGCCGGGCGGGCGGGGTGTAAGAAATGCGTAAAAAAGCCGGCCACCCGCCGCATGGCGCCGGTTTTGCCGTATGATGTTGTCGGTGAGACCCGACCGCCACCGAGGAGCGCCGTGATCTATCTGGACGACCTCCTCCAGGCCACCGGTGGGTGTCTGGCCGCGCCCCCCCGGGTCCGGTCCTTCGAAGGGTTCGGCTACGACTCCCGGATCGTCCGGCCCGGTGAGCTCTTCGTGGCCGTGCGCACCGAGCGGGGCGACGGCCACGACTTCATCGGTCACGCCCTGGCCCGGGGCGCCAGCGGGATCCTGGCCGAGCGGCTGGTCCCCGAGGCCCCCACAGCCCCGGCCTATCTGCTCGTCCCCGACACCCGTCAGGCTCTCCAGCAGTACGCCCGCTTCGTTCTCGCGCGATACCGGCCGCTGGTCATCGCGGTCGCCGGGAGCATCGGCAAGACCACCACCCAGCACGCGATCATCGCCGCCCTCACGCACGGCGACCCGGCCGACGCCTCGGTCTTCGGCAACGACAACTTCAACGACCTCTTCGGCCTGCCCATCGCCCTGGGCCGCCTGCGGCCCGACCATCAGACGGCCGTTCTGGAGCTGGGAGCCGACGCCTTCGGCGACCTGGGCCGGCTGGCCGACCTGGTCCGGCCGCGCCTGGCCGTCATCACCAACGTCGCCCCGGTCCACCTGGAGGCCTTCGGCACCCTGGAGAACGTCGCCCGCGAACTGGCCGCCGTCCTGGCCCGTCTGCCCGCGGACGGCGTGGCCTGCCTGAACGCCGACGACCCCCTGGTGGCCGAGCTGGCCGGGGCGACCGCCGCTCGGGTGGTGACGTTTGGTCGTGGGCGGCAGGCTCAGGTCCGGGCCCCCGCCGTCTGGGCCGGGCCGGAGGAGACACGCTTCGTGCTGACGGCCCCCGATCAGAGCGCCAGCGTCACCTGGCCGCTTCTGGGTCAGCACACGGTCTACGCGGCCCTGGCGGCGGCGGCCGTCGGCCTGGCCCTGGGATTCGACCTGGCCGAGGTGGCCCAGGCGCTGAGCCGGCTGCGGCCGCTTCCCGGGCGGCTGCGCCGACTGGCCGGGCGCGATGGCGTGGTGCTGCTGGACGACACCTTCAGCGCCAGCCCGCCCTCGGTCCTGGCCGCTCTGGAGGTCCTGGCCGGTTGTCCTTCGCCGCGCCTGGCGGTTCTGGGCGCGGTGAGCGGGCTGACCGCCCTGGAGGGAGCGCTCCTGGGGCCCATCGGCCAGCGCCTGGCCGCCGTCTGCGATTGCCTGGTCGTCTGCGGTGAGCGGGCCGAGCCCCTGGCCCGGGCCGCCCGTGCGGCTGGGTTGCCGGCCGAGCGTCTTGTCGTGACCGAGAGCCCGGAGGACGCCCTCGCGGCGCTCCGGCGGCTGGCCGGGCCCGGGGCGACGGTCCTGGTCAAGGGGGCCGAGTCGGCCCGGATGGAGCGGGTGGTGGCCGGGCTGCTGGCCGATCCCGCCGACCAGAGCGCGCTGGTCCGCCAGGATGCCGGCTGGCGCCAGCGGGTCTTCATCTCCCAGGAGCGTCCGACCTGGCTGGAGATCGACCTGGAGGCCATTGGCCACAATCTGCGGCTCATCCAGGAGACGGTCGGCCCCGGCGTCGGGGTCCTGGCGGTGCTCAAGGCCGACGCCTACGGCCACGGCCTGGTGCGGGTGGCCCGGACGGCGGTCCTGCACGGGGCGGTGATGCTGGGGACGGCCTGCCTGAGCGAGGCGGTGACGCTCCGCGAGCGGGGGATCGACGCGCCGATCCTCATCCTGGGTTACACCCCTCCCTGGCAGGCCCGCGATATCGTCCGCTACCGGCTGATCCCGACCGTCTTCTCGCGCGAGGTGGCCCGCCACCTGGCCCGGGCGGCCGAGGCGCTGGGGGTTGAGCGGCTGCCGGTGCACATCAAGATCGACACCGGGCTGGGCCGGCTGGGGCTGCTGCCGGAGGAGGCGCCGGCCTTTCTGGCCGAGGTGGCCGATCTCCCGCGTCTGGAGATCGAGGGCCTCTTCACCCACTTCGCCACCGCTGACAGCGACCTGGACTACGCCCGCTGGCAGCTGCAGCGCTTCCGCGAGGTTCTGGCAGCGGCCGAACGGCTGGGTCTGCGCCCCCGCTACCTCCACGCCGCCAACAGCGCGGCCATCGTCCGGCTGCCCGAGGCTCGCTTCAACCTGGTGCGGGCCGGGCTGGCCCTCTACGGGCTCTCGCCGGTCCAGCCGCCGCCTCCACCCTACGACCGGCTGCGGCCGGCCCTCCAGTTCAAGTCCCAGGTGGCCCAGGTCAAGACGCTGCCGCCGGGAAGCGGGGTCAGTTACGGCCGAACGTTTGTGACCACCCGGCCGACCCGCGTGGCGGTCATTCCGGTCGGCTACGGCGACGGCTTCCGGCGCGGACCCCGCCACTGGGGTGAGGTCCTGGTCCGGGGCCGGCGGGCGCCGATCATCGGCGTGGTCTGCATGGATATGTGCATGCTCGATGTGACCGAGATCCCCGAGGTGCGGCCCGGCGACGAGGTGGTGCTGATCGGCCAGCAGGGAGGCGAGCGCATCACCGTCGAGGAGGTGGCTGAGCGGCTGGGGACGATCCCCTACGAGGTCATCACCCAGATCCTGCCCCGGGTCCCCCGGGAAGTGCGCTGAGCGGCCGATGCCGCCGCGAGCCGTCATCTGGGACCTGGACGGGACGCTGGTCGACTCGCGCGCATACCACTGGCGGGCCTGGCGCGAGACGCTGGCGGCCCTGGGCTACAGCCTGACCTATGAGCAGTTCCTGGCCACCTTCGGCTGGCGCAATGAGGAGATCCTGCGCCAGCTGCTGGGCCCCGATCTGCCCGAAGAGGCGGTCGCCCGCATTGCCGCCGCCAAGGAGCGGCGCTACCGGGCGCTCGTCCAGAGCGAGGGGTTGACGCTGCTGCCCGGCGCGCGGCTGTGGCTGGAGCGGCTGCACCGGGCCGGGTGGCGCCAGGCCCTGGCCACCTCGGCTCCCCGCCAGAACGTCGAGACCATCCTGGCGGTGCTGGGGATCGGCGCATACTTTCAGGCCACGGTCTGCGCCGAGGACGTTCAGCGGGGCAAGCCCGATCCGGAGATCTTTCTCCGGGCCGCTGTCCGCCTGGGCGTTCCTCCCGCCCGCTGCGTGGTGGTTGAGGACGCCCCGGCTGGGGTCGAGGCCGCCCGTCGGGCGGGGATGCGGGTGGTTGGGGTTCTGACCAGCCATCCCCACCTCGACGCCGACCTGGTCGCTCCGACGCTGGCCGATCTCCCGCCCGACGCCTTCGACCGGCTGGTGCCGCCCGATCCCTGAGATCAACTGGCCGGCTCACCCAGCAGCCGGGCCGCTTCCTCGGCCACGCCCTCACGGGCGTAGAGCATCGTGTAGAGCTGGAAGTAGCGGCCGCGCCGGGCCAGGAGGTCCTGGTGAGTGCCGCGCTCGACGATCTGGCCGTTCTCCATGACGATGACGAGATCCGCCTCCTTGATGGTCGAGAGGCGGTGGGCGATGACGAACGAGGTCCGTCCCTTGAGCAGCCGGCGCAGGGCCTGCTGGATGAGGTGCTCGGTCTGCGTGTCGATGTTGGCGGTGGCCTCATCCAGGACCAGGATGTGCGGGTCGGCCAGCAGCGCCCGGGCGAAGGCGATGAGCTGCCGCTGGCCCATCGAAAGGCCGGTTCCGCGCTCCTGGACCTCGGTGTAGTAGCCGTAGGGCAGGCGGACAATGAACTCGTGGGCGTGGACGGCCCGGGCGGCCGCCTCGATCTCCTCGTCGGTGGCCTCGAGCCGGCCGTAGCGGATGTTCTCCTTAATGCTGCCGGAGAAAAGAAAGGGGTCCTGGAGAACGATGCCGATCTGACGGCGGAGCGAGGCCAGCGTCACCGTGCGGATGTCGATGCCGTCGATCAGGATGCGTCCCTCGGTCACGTCGTAGAAGCGGCTCAGCAGATTGATGATCGTGCTCTTGCCGGCGCCGGTGTGGCCGACGATGGCCACCGTCTGGCCGGGCAGAACCTCGAGGTCGATGCCGCGCAGGACCGGCGTCACCCCATCGTAGGAGAACCAGACGTTCTCGAAGCGGACGTGCCCCTTGATAGGCGGCATCGGCCGGGCGTCGGGGGCGTCGACGATCTCCGGCTGGGTATCGAGGAGTTCGAAGATGCGTTCGCCGGCCACCATCGCCGCCTGCAGGATGGTGTAGCGCTGGCTGAGGTCGCGAATGGGATCGAAGAAGCGGCCGACATAGAGAATGAAGGCGACCAGAATGCCGGGGGTCATGGTCTGGTGCAGGACCTGAGTCCCGCCGTACCAGAGGATGAGCCCCACCGCCAGGGCGTTGATGATATCCACCGCCGGCAGAAAGACGGCCGAGAGCCGGACGGCGTAGAGGTTGGCCTGCAGGAACTGGCGGTTGAGGTCGTCGAAGCGGCGCAGGTTGAGGGCTTCGCGGCAGAAGGCCTGGACCACCCGCACCCCGGTGATGTTCTCGGCCAGGTTGGCCACCACCCGCGACCAGGAGCGGCGGACCATCCGGTAGGCGTCGCGGGCCCGGACCCGCCAGTAGCTGGTGGCGATGATGAGCAGCGGCAGGACGGCGTGGGTCAAAAGCGAGAGGGTCGGGTGCAGGCTGAACATGACCACCACGATGCCCACCAGCACCAGGATGTCGCTGGCGCTGGCGATGATGCCGTTGCTGATAAGGTCGTTCAGCACCCCCACATCGCTCTGGAGACGCGAGATGATGCGCCCGACCTCGGTCCGGTCGAAGAAGCGCAGGCTGAGGGTCTGGAGATGGCGGAAGAGTTCGAGGCGGATGTTGTGGACCACCTGCTGGCCGGCCCGCGACATGATGTAGGTCTGGCCGTACTGGGCCAGGAAGGTGGCCAGCGAGTTGGCGATGAACACCAGCGTCAGGATGGCCAGGCCCAGCGGGTCGCGCTGGAGGATGGGGCCGTCGATGGCCGCCTTGATGAGATAGGGCCCGGCCAGGGTGGTGCCGGTGGCCACCAGCATCAGGAGAAAGGCCTGGAGCATCTGACCCCGCACCGGGGTCAGATAGGTGGCCAGGCGCGAGGCGATCCGCTGGTCGTAGGCCTTGCCTAAGATTTCGTCATCGTCGATGGTGGCAGCTCGGCTGGCCATCGGTCTCTCCTCAGCGGGCCGGGCGGGGCCCGGCCAGGAGGCGGGCGCTGTCCTCCTGGTCTTTGAGCTGCAGGCGGTAGACCTCGGCGTAGCGACCGTTCAGGGCCAGGAGGTCCTGGTGGGTGCCGCGTTCGACGATCTGCCCGTTTTCCAGCACCAGGATGAGGTCGGCCCCTTTGACGCTGACCAGACGCTGAGCGATGATGAAGGTCGTCCGCCCGCGCATCAGTTCGGCCAGGGCCTGCTGGATGAGGTACTCGGTCTCCAGGTCGACGGAGGAGGTGGCGTCGTCGAGGATGAGGATGCGGGGGTCGGCCAGGAGGGCGCGGGCGATGGCGATGCGCTGCTTCTGGCCGCCGGAGAGGGTCACGCCGCGTTCGCCGACCGGCGTATCGTAGCCCTGCGGGAAGCGCACGATGAAATCATGGGCTCGGGCGGCCTTGGCCGCCCGGACGATCTCCTCGAAGGGGGCATCGGGCCGGGCGTAGGCGATGTTGTCGCGGATGGTGGCCGAGAAGAGAAAGGTGTCCTGGAGGACGAAGCTGACCTGACGGCGCAGATCGGTCAGGTCGAGGTCGCGCACATCGTAGCCGTCCACCAGCACCCGCCCGCTGGTCGGGTCGTAGAAGCGGGGGATGAGGTTGACCAGCGTGGTCTTGCCGGCGCCGGTCGGCCCGACCAGGCCGATGACCTGACCGGGCTCGACGCTGAAGTCGATGTCCCGCAGGACCAGCCGTCCCTTCTGGTAGGCGAAGGAGACGCGCTCGAAGCGAACCCGGCCCTCCAGCCGGCCGGGCCGGATGGCGGTGGGTGGGGTGGTGATCTGGGGGGGCGTATCGAGGAGTTCGAAGATGCGCTGGCCGGCGGCCACCGCCCGGGCCACCATGTTCACGATAAAGCCCAGCCGGCGGACGCTGGGGGCCAGCTGGGCCAGGTAGCCGTGGAAGGCGACCAGCGTGCCGACGCTCAGCCGGCCCCGGATGGTCTCATGGCCGCCGTAGTAGAGAAGAAGAGCCGTGCCCAGGGCGCTCAGGAAGACCATGAAGGGGAAGGCGAAGGCCCACAGGCGGATGGCCGCCAGGTTGAGGGTCAGGAGCTCCTGGTCCTCGCGGGTCAGTTTTTCGATCTCGTAGGGCTCGCGGGCGAAGGCCTTGACCACCCGGACGCCGACCAGGTTCTCCTGGATGACCGTGGTCACCCGGCCGAACTGGTCGCGGACCCGCAGAAAGCGCGGCCGGGCCGTGCGGCCGAACCAGACGGCCACCGCCCCGATGAGCGGCAGGACGGCCGAGGAGACCAGGGCCAGCTGCCAGTGCAGGGTGAAGAGGGTGAGGAGGGTGCCGACGAAGAGCACCACCGTGCTGGCGATCTGCATCAGCCCCTGGCCGCTGAACTGGCGGATGGCGTCGACGTCGGCGGTGGCCTGCGAGATGAGTTGCCCGGTCTGGGCGGTGTCGTGGAAGCCGAAGTGCAGACGCTGGATATGGTCGTAGAGGCGGTTGCGTAACTGGTAGGCGATCCGCTGGGCCACCGCCTCGGTGAGATAGGTCTGACCGAAGGCGAAGACGCTCTTGACCAGGGCCAGCCCCAGGATGAGGAGCGCCGCCCAGAGGAAGTAGCTGGGGCTGCCCCCGACCAGGCCCTCGTCGATGACGACCTTGACGACCCAGGGGACCACCAGGTTGAGCCCGATGACCGCCAGGGCGCAGAGGTAGGCCCCCAGCAGAGCCCAGCGGTGGGGCCGGGCCAGGGCGATGATGCGTATGAGAACGTCCATAACCGCGCCTATTGTAGCAGGGGAGAGCGCCCGCGTCAACGCCAGGCTGGCCGGTTGATTACTTGACGCCGGGGCGGGGGTCGGCTAGCATGCGGCCGGGGGTGGCACGATGGGGCTGGTCGGGATCATCGCCAATCCGGCGGCGGGGAAGGATGTCCGCCGGCTGGTGGCCCCCTGCTCGGTGGTGGACAACAATGAGAAGGTCAACATCGTCCGGCGGGTTCTGATCGGGCTGGCGGCGGCCGGCGTCGAGCGGGTGGCCTATATGCCCGACACCTTCGCCATCGTCCCCCGGGCCCTGGAGGGGCTGCGGGTCCGGCTGCGGGCCGAGCCGCTGGCGCTGGCGCTCACCGCCTCGGAGGAGGACTCCGCCCGGGCGGCGGCGCTGCTGCGGGCGGCCGGGGCGACCTGCCTCGTCACCCTGGGCGGTGACGGCACCAACCGGGCGGTGGCCCGGGGCTGCGGGACCGTCCCGCTCGTGCCGATCTCGACCGGAACCAACAACGCCTTTCCCCTGATGGTCGAGGGAACGGCGGCCGGACTGGCCGCCGGACTGGTGGCCACCGGCCAGGTGCCTCTGGCCGAGGTTGTGCGGCCGACCAAGCGACTGGAGGTCTGGAGGGATGGCCGGCTCCTGGACATCGCGCTGGTGGACGTGGCCCTGACTGCCCAGCCGTTCGTCGGCGCCCGGGCCCTCTGGGAGCCGGAGGACCTGCGGCGGGTGGTGCTGAGCCGGGCGGTGCCGGGGAGCGTCGGCCTCTCCTCGCTGGGAGCCCACCTCTGCCCGGTGGACGAGGCCGCTCCCTGGGGGCTGGCGGTCGATCTGGGCCCGGAGGGCGAGCCGGTGACGATGGTCCTGGCGCCGGGGCTTATCGTGGCGGTGCCGGTGGTCGCCTGGCGGCGTCTGCCGCTGGGAGACTCGGTCGATCTGGCGGGCGGACCGGCCACGCTGGCCCTGGATGGTGAGCGCACCTGGCGCCTGCGGCCGGGGGAGACGGTCACCGTTCGCCTGACCGACCGGGGGCCCCGACGCGTCGCGGTCGACCGGGTGCTGGCCCTGGCGGCGCAGAGGGGGCTGCTCCGTCGCCTGACTCTGCCCCGCGACGGTCGCGAGCCCGCTCCCGCCGATTGAGCCTGACCCGTGGCGCTCCTTAAGCACAGACCAGGAGGACAGAGAGATGGTCGCGCGTCTGACCCCTGAACAGCTGGCGGCCCTGCGGGCCATCGATTCGCCGACGATTGCCAACGCCATCGAGGCGTTCAAGGTCCGCGACCGGACCGAGGGCTACGCCAGCCTCGAACTCAGGTGTCTCTTCCCCGAGCTGGGGGTGATGGTGGGCTACGCGGTGACGGCCACCGCCGACAGCACCACGCCGGGCCCGCCCAAGGGGCGGGCCGGGTTGATGAAACTCTGGGAGGCGGTGGCCGCCGCTCCCAAGCCGGCGGTGATCGTCATTCAGGACGTGGGGCCGGACCGGCTGCGGTCGTGCCACTGTGGCGACGTGATGGCCAACACCGCCCGGCGGCTGGGGGCGGTGGGGCTGGTGACCGATGGCGGGGTGCGTGACCTGGCCGAGGTCCGGGCCCTGGGCTTCCATTTCTTCGCCGCCGGCGCGGTGGTCTCCCACGGCACCTTCGGGATCATCGACGTCAACGTCCCGGTGACCATCTGCGGTCTGCGCATCCAGCCGGGCGATCTGCTGCACGGCGATATGAACGGCCTGGTGCTCATTCCCGAGGAGGTCGCCGCGGAGGTGGCGGCCGAGGCCCAGCGGGTCCGCGAGCGCGAGAGCCAGATCGTCCAGTACGTCAACGGCCCCGAGTTCTCGCTGGAGGGCCTGCGTCGGCTCTACGGCCTGGCCTGAGCGGGCGCGGAGGTCGAAGCGATCCGACCCAGCGGGGCGCCGCCGGGGTTGCTGGCCGGCGGCGAATCCGCTAGAATCTGCCCACCATCGGGTTCGCGGTTCGCTGAGGAGGTGGCTGCATGGCACAGCTATTCAGTCGTGAGGTGCTGGAGGGGCCCGAGCGCGCGCCGGCCCGGTCGTATCTGCGGGCGATGGGGCTGACCGATGAGGACCTCTCCCGGCCCTTCGTCGGCGTGGCCAGCACCTGGAACGAGGCCACGCCCTGCAACATCGGCCTGAACCGGCTGGCCCGGGAGGCAGCGGCCGGCGTCCGGGCGGCCGGGGGCACCCCCCGCGAGTTCGTCACCATCGCCGTCAGCGACGGCATCGCCATGGGCTACGAAGGCATGCGGGCCTCGCTGGTCAGCCGCGAGGTCATCGCCGACTCCATCGAACTGATGATGTTCGCTCACGGCTACGACGCCATCGTCGGCCTGGCCGGCTGCGACAAGAGCCTGCCGGGAACGCTGATGGCGCTGGCCCGTCTCAACCGGCCCGGGGTCTTCGTCTACGGCGGCAGCATCAAGCCCGGCCTCTTCGAAGGGCGGGCGGTGACGATCCAGGACGTGTTTGAGGGGGTCGGGGCCTACGCGGCCGGCCGGCTCTCGGCCGAGAAACTGCGCGAACTGGAGTGCGCCGCCTGTCCGGGCGCCGGCTCGTGCGGGGGCCTCTACACCGCCAACACCATGGCGGCGGTGGCCGAGGCCATCGGCCTGGCCCTGCCCGGTAGCGCCTCGCCGCCGGCGGAGTCGGAGATGCGGGCCCGGGTGGCCTACGAGAGCGGCCGGCAGGTGATGGCCCTGTTGAAAGAGGGCATCCGCCCGCGCGACATCCTGACCCGCCCGGCCTTCGAGAACGCCATCGTCACCGCCCTGGCCATGGGCGGCTCGACCAACGTGGTGCTGCACCTGCTGGCGCTGGCGCGGGAGGCCGGGGTGCCGCTCAGCCTCGACGACTTCGACCGTCTCTCGCGCCGAACGCCGCTCATCGCCGATATGAAGCCGGCCGGGCGCTACGTGATGACCGATCTCGACGAGGCCGGAGGCGTGCCGACCGTCCTCAAGTACCTGCTGGAGGCCGGGCTCCTGCACGGCGATGTTCTGACCGTGACGGGGCGGACCCTGGCCGAGAACCTGCGTGACCACCGCATCCCGGCCGATCAGGATGTGGTCCGCCCCGTCAGCCGGGCGCTCAAGCCGACCGGCGGGCTGGTGGTTCTGCGCGGCAACCTGGCGCCCGAGGGGGCAGTCATCAAGGTCACCGGCCTCAAGCGGCTGGTCCACCGTGGGCCGGCCCGGGTCTTCGACCAGGAGGAGCAGGCCTTCGCCGCCATCCAGCAGCGTCAGATCCGGCCGGGCGACGTGGTGGTCATCCGCTACGAGGGGCCCAAGGGCGGTCCCGGTATGCGGGAGATGCTGGCGGTGACCGCCGCCATCGTCGGCCAGGGGCTGGGCGAGGAGGTGGCGCTCATCACCGACGGCCGCTTCTCCGGCGCCACGCGCGGGATGATGGTGGGGCACGTGGCCCCGGAGGCCTTTGTGGGGGGCCCGATCGCTCTGCTGCGCGACGGCGATACGGTCATCATCGACGCCGAGCGGGGCCGGCTGGACGTGGACCTGACCGACGGCGAGCTGGCCGAGCGGCGGCGGGCCTGGCAGCCGCCGACCCCGCGCTACACCTGGGGGGCGCTGGCCAAGTACGCGGCGCTGGTCGGCTCGGCGGCCGAGGGGGCGGTCTGCGCCCCGTAGAGGGGCGTGGTCTGTCCGCCCGCGGGAGGGGCTCACGCCCCTCCCTTTTTTTTATGCCTCTCAGCCCAGAGGCAGGGCCAGCTGACGGGCCGGCGGATCGGTGGCCACCGGCGGGGGTGGCGGGAAGGTGACCTGGGCCAGCAGACGCTCCAGGCGCTGGCCCAGCCGCTCCTGGTAGGCCTGGGGGGCGTTGGCGCCCGTGGCGTAGCCGCGCCGGTAGCTGGCCAGGAGGTGGGGGAACTCGCGCCCGAGGAAGGCCAGGAACCACTCTTTGACGCCGGGCCCCAGCCGCAGGACCCCCGGCCAGACGCCGCTGGCCCCGTGGGCGGCGGCCGCCCGGATGACCGCCGCCAGGCTCTCCGGCCGGTCGGTCAGCCCGGGGAGAATCGGCGCCAGAAAGACGCTCACCGGGATACCGGCCGCCCGCAGGCGTTCGATGGCCCGCAGCCGCTGCGCGGGGGGCGGCGTGCCCGGCTCGACCCGCCGCCAGAGGTCGCGGTCGAGGGTGATCAGGCTGATGTGAACCTCGAACGCCGTCCGCCGGACCAGGTCCTGCAGCACGTCGAGGTCGCGCAGGACCAGGGTGCCCTTGGTGGTCAGGCCGGCCGGGATGGCCGCCAGCGCCAGCACCTCCAGGCAGCGGCGGGTCAGCCGGAACTGGCCCTCGGCCGGCTGGTAGGGGTCGGTGGCGGTGCCGATGGCGATGGACTCGCCCCGGCCGGTCAGCCGGCGCACCTCGGCGCGCAGGACCTCCGGCAGGTTGGTTTTGACGAAGATGATCCGCTCGAAGTCCCAGCCCAGGCCCAGGTCGAAGTAGGCGTGGGTGGCCCGGGCGTAGCAGTACTGGCAGCCGTGGCTGCAACCCCGGTAGGGGTTGAGGCTCCAGACGAAGGGCATCCCCCGCACCCGGTTGAGGGCCGTCTGCACGGTGACCAGTTCGTAGTGGGGACGGGCCATGCTCCACCTCCGCGGTCGGTCGACCGGGGTCGCCCGGCGCCCGGTCGACCGGCTCTTCGGGGTGGAGTGTATAGAACATCTGTTCTGTTGTCAAGCCGCCGGGGCGGGACTACGGATCGGTCTCCTCCTGGTCCAGCAGCCAGCCCGGGCGCTCGAAGGGTGGGTCGGGGTAGGAGTAGAAGCCGCGCCCGGTCTTGAGGCCCAGTTCCCCGCGGGCGACCTTCTCCTCCAGAATGCGCGGCGGGCGGTCGCGCTCGTCGCCGGTCTCGGCGTACCACTGGCGCTCGATGTCCAGCATCACGTCCAGCCCGGCCCGGTCCATCATCTGGAAGGGGCCGCGCGGCGCTCCCAGCCCGATCATCACCGCCCGGTCCACGTCCTCGACCGTGGCGTGGCCCTGGTCCACCAGGTACATCGCCTCTTTCTTGATGGCCCGCCAGATCCGGTTGTGGATAAAGCCCTGGACCTCGCCGCGGACCAGGACCGAGGCGATCCCCAGGCTCCGGCCCAGCCGCTGGGCCAGATCGAGATACGCCGGTCGGGTCTGCCCGCAGGTCATGGTCTCGACGTAGGGCCGTTCCCAGGGGTGGTTGAGAAAGTGGAAGTTGAGCACCCGCTCGGGGTGCCGGGTCACCGGGGCGAGGAGAGCGCTGCGGATCGACGAACTGTTGGTGGCCAGGACGACCATCGGCGGGCAGAGGCGGTCGAGTTCGGCGAAGACCTGGCGCTTGACCTCCAGTTTCTCGGTCACCGCCTCGATGACGAACTGCGCCCCGGCCACCGCCTGGGCCAGGTCGGTGGTGTAGGTGAGGCGTCGCAGGATCACCGCCGGCGGCTCGGTCAACGGCCCCAGCCGCCCCAGTCTCCCCTGGGCCGCCCACTGTTCCAGCGTGGCCTGCTGACGCTGACGGGCCCGCTCCAGGGCCGCCGGGTCCCGATCCATCAGGCGGACGGTGTAGCCGGCGCGGGCGCAGAGCAGGCCGATCTGCCAGCCCATCAACCCGGCGCCGATGATGGCGATCGTCTGGACCTCGGGAATCGGCCTCGGCATCCTCCCCTCCCACGGCTGACCGCGCGGCCAGCCGGTGCACCTCTAAGAAAATTTCTAGAGTTCCCTAAGCGGGCTCTTACCGCCGATCCTAAACTATTTCCTCAGGACTGTCTATGCGCGTGGTCTGCCCGGGCCGGCCGCCGACCGGCGGGGTGGGCCTGATCCCTCCCCGGGGCGCAGTGAGGGGCGGACCAGCGGGCGGGAGGAGAGGCGATGGACGGGCTGGTTTGGCACGAACGACCACTCCTGGACCGGCCGGTGCTGCTGGTGGCCATGGCCGGCTGGAGCGACGCCGGGAATGCTGCCACGGCGGCGGCCAGTCTGCTGGTCACCCAGCGACAGGGGCGCCGTTTCGCCGAGATCCCACCCCATGACTTCTACGTTTTCACGGTTGTCCGCCCCTGGGTCCGTCAGAACCCGGATGGTAGCCGACGGATCGAGTGGCCGGTCAGCACTTTCTATGCGCTGCCCGACCCGGCCGGGGCGACCGACCTGGTGGTCCTGATCGGAACCGAGCCCTCGCTCCGCTGGGCCCAGTTCAGCCGGTTGGTGCTCGAACTGGCCCAGACGCTCGCTGTCCGGCATGTTCTAACTCTTGGGGCCTATCTGGGCGATGTCCGGCATTTCGAGCCCCCGCCGGTCAGCGGCTGGACCAGCGATGAGGCCGTCCGGGCCCGCTTCCGACCGCTGCGCATCGACCCCATCACCTACGAGGGACCGACCGCCTATATCACCACCCTCGGCGTGGCCTGCGCCGAGGCGGGTCTGCCGGTAACCGCTCTCTGGACGGCGCTGCCCAGCTACCTGGGACCCACCCCCAACCCCAAAGGAGCGCTGGCGCTGCTCCAGGCCGTGGACCGTCTCTTCGCGCTGGGGCTGGACCTGCGCGATCTGGAGCAGTCGGCCCGCCGCTTTGAGACCGAGGTCACCCGCCTGCTCCTGCGCCGGCAGCGCGAGGCCACGAGCGCGCCCCGCGAGCCGGCCCCACGGGAGACGGCCGCCCCCGAGCCACCCGCCGGGCGGGAGACGCCGCCGACGCCCGAGCTGTCGGGCCCGCCCGACCTGCCCAGCCCGCAGGAGGCGGTCCGCGAGGTCGAGGACTTTCTGCGCCGCCTGCGCGAAGAACAGTGACCCGCCGGACCCCGGAGCCGCGCCTGGCCGTGCTTGACAGTGCGGCGGGCTCTCCCCGATACTCAGGGGGGGTGCCGGCTGGCCTCCGACCGGGTCGGAGACGGCCGGAGCCGCCCGGCCAGAGCGTCACGAGGCGGCGGGAGCGCAGGCATGGATCTGGGGCTCACCGGAAAGGTCGCTATCGTCACCGGCGCCAGCCGGGGGATCGGGCGGGCCATCGCTCTGGAGCTGGCTCGCGAGGGCTGCCGGCTGGCCATTGTCGCCCGGGGCCTCCCCGGGCTGGAGGCGATGGCGGCGGCCATCGCCGATCTGGGGGGCGAGGCTCTGCCGCTGAGCGCCGACCTCACCCAACCGCCGGCCGCCGCCCAGGTCGTCGAGCAGGTGCTGGCCCGCTACGGCGGGATCGATATCCTGGTCAATAATCTGGGCGGCAGCCGGGGAACGCCCACCTGGGAGGCCAGCGACCAGGAGTGGGAGGAGGTCCTCGCCCTCAACCTCCTCAGCGCCGCCCGGCTGACCCGTCTGGTCGTCCCGGTCATGCGCCAGCGTGGCGGCGGGGCCATCCTGTTCATCTCCTCGATCTACGGCCGCGAGTCGGGCGGGGCCACCACCTACAACGCCGCCAAGGCCGCCGAGATCGCTCTGGCCAAGTCGCTGGCCCGCCAGCTGGCTCCGGACAATATCCGTGTCAACAGCCTCGCCCCCGGCTCGATCCTCTTCCCCGAGGGCGGCTGGCAGCGCCGACTCGAGGCCGATCCCGAGGGGATCGCCCGCTTCGTCCAGAGCGACCTGCCGTTCGGCCGCTTCGGCCGGCCGGAGGAGGTGGCGGCGGTGGCCACCTTCCTGGTCTCGCCCCGGGCCAGCCTGGTCACCGGCGCCTGTCTCAACGTCGACGGTGGGCAGTCGCGCTCGAACATCTGAGGTGGGGCCGTCGTTCGGAGAGGAGGAGACCGTGCCGACCCGTCTCTGGGTGAGTCTGGGGGTGCTCATCACCGTCGTCGGGATCAGCGCCCTCCTGGCCCTGCCGCGGATCGTGGCCGAGCAGTGGGAGGCCCAGCCGGAGCGGCGGGTGGCCGGGCAGGTCCAGGCCCAGGTCCAGGCCTTTCTGGCGACGCTCGCCCCGGAGGTCCGGGCGGCTCTCGACCGCGACGGTCCGGCCTCGCCGCACTGGTCCGGTTATGTCCAGGCGCTGGAGGCCTACGCCGCGACCCCCGACCACGCCCTGCTGCGAGCCTACCTGGCCTGGCGCCAGGTGGCGGTGCGCGGGGATCTGCCGGGACGGGAGGCCGGTCGCTCGTCGGTCCGCCGGGACGCGGCCCTGGCCTTCCTGGCGCTCCGGCCGCTGGGCCTGGAGGACGCCGCCGCCATCGAGCAGTTCGCCCGGTCCTGGGCCGCGGGGCCGGCGCCTTAGAGGGACCGGGAGACCGGCCCCGCGGGGCGGACCGCCGGGGCCGGGACCTTCTCGGTGACGTCGTAGCGCAGGCGGGCGCCCAGCAGCAGGCGGGTGTGGGCGTCCAGGGCCGGCAGCGCCGAGAGGCCCAGCGCGATGACGGGGAGGAACAGCCAGGCGGCCAGCTCACGCAGGCCGTGGCCGAGGCGGCGGCCGCTGGGGGGAGCGGGCCGCAGGCTCATTTCGACCAGGATGGCCAGGCCCAAGCCGAGGCCGCAGAGGCCCAGCAGGACCGGCGAGGCCCGCTGGAGGAGGTCGGCCCAGGGGCTTCGGGCGAAGTCGGGCTGGAGGAGGAAGGGGACTGTCGGCCCCAGGTTCAGCACGAACCAGTGGACCGGTCGGCTCCAGTGGTCCTCCAGATAGTGAAAAAGACGCCGCAGACGGGCCCGGAGCGGGATGGACTGGCCGTGGACGGTGTGCCAGAGGATGTAGGGGAGGTCGGCCACTCCCCAGGCCCAGCGCCGCTCCTGGCAGTAGTGGTTGGCCAGCGTCCGCCAGAGGCTGGTGCTCTCGGCCGCATCGGCCAGGACCGGAAGGAAGATCGGTTCGACCCGCACCCGTCCCCCTAGCTGGAAGAAGGCCTTGAAGAACATGTGCGAGTCCTCGGCGATCACATCCACGTCCCACGCTCCAGCCCGCAGACAGAGGTCCAGACTGAGCGAGTAGGTCGAGTAGTTGAGCAGGCTGCGCCGGTCCATCAGCCGACCGACCTGGGCCACGGTGTGAATGGTGTTGAGGAGGCGGGCCAGCGGCGGCAGGCGCCAGATGTTGGCGTGGAAGAGGATGGCCGGCTGAAAGAAGCAGGCCGTGGGCTGGGGATGGGTGAGGAAGGTCCAGGTCAGCGCGCTCAGGTAGGAGGGCGGCAGGCAGGAGTCTGCGTCGCAGACGGTCAGGAGGGTCCGGCGCGGGTCGCGGCCGAGCGCCAGCCCCGGGTCCGCCAGCGCCTGGCGCAGCGCCCAGGCCAGGTTGGCCGCCTTGCCCGGCACCTCGCCCGGGAGGTCCGGGTGGAAGGTGGTCAGGAGGGACCGGAAGCAGCCGCCGTAGCGGGCCGTCAGAGCGGCGGCCCGGGCCCGGGCCGCCGGGTCGCGCTCCTCAAAGGCCAGGACCACCACGATCCGGTCGCTGGGGAAGTCCTGAGCCACCAGACAGTCGAGCGTGCGGGCCAGGATGGCGGTGGCCTCGCCGCAGGTCGGGATGATCACCAGGTGCTCGATGGTGGCCGCCGCCGGGTGGGCGCGGAGCCGCCCTGCCCAGTCGATCTTCTGGGCCCGGTGCAGGCGCCAGGCGCCCAGCAGACCCAGCCCGCCCAGGCGTCCGGCCTTGACCAGCCAGTAGACCTCGAAGGCCAGGACGAAGAGAACGACCAGCGGTGGCCAGAGAAGCGTTCCCCAGAACGGCAGGCTGATCGTCAACCAGGTCAGCAGGCCCAGGGCGATCTCGACCAGGCGCTGATAGCGCGGCGGCACCAGGGCGCGGGCCGTGGGTGGCGCAGCCGATGCGGTGTGGGCGAGCGGCACAGTCGAACGCACCTGCCTTCTCCGGTGGACTGGGTGGGCTGACCGGCGGGGACGAGGGCCAGCCAGAGCGGACGGCCAGGCGCTGGCCCTGGCGCGTATTATACCCCCTGCCCGGCCGAGGTCAAGAGAGCCCCGGCCCGCTCGGCCCGGGGTGGACTGGCCAGTCTGGCCCGGGAGGACCGGCGCCGGCCGGGTTGCGGGACCCCGGCGACAGACGGCACGCCCGGCCCTCGGCAGCCCGGGACCAGACCGCCGGCGGGTATACCCCTGGGGGAATTGACAGAGGGATGCATAAAAGCCTAGAATGAGAGTGCCCACCCCGGTGGGGATGGGGGAGGAGAGAGGCGATGGAGTCAGAGCGCCGGCAGGAACTCCAGGCGCGCCTGCGCAGTATCGAGGGCCATGTCCGTGGCCTGCAGCGGATGCTCGAGCAGGGGAGTTCCTGCCTTGATATCGTGCGGCAGATCCAGGCGGTTCAGGGGGCTCTGGACCGGGTGGTGGCGCTGCTCCTCGAACATCATCTGGACACCTGCCTCGCCGCCGCCATCCGTGGCGATGACCCGGCCGAGCGCGAGCGCGTGCTGCGCGATCTGCTCGCCGTCCTGCCGGGGGTCCGGTCAGGTCCCCGGCCGACCAGATCGGCCGCTGAGAGGAGGGGAAGCGATGGCCGCTGAACTCCGTCAGGGCGTGCGACTGACCCTGCCGCTGCGGGGTATGACCTGCGCCGCCTGCGCCGCCCGCATCGAACGCGGTCTGCGTCGCCTGCCCGGCGTCCAGGAGGCGGTGGTCAATTTCGCCACCGGCCGGGCCACGGTCGTCTATGACCCGACGCAGCAGAGTCTGGCCAGCCTGCGGGCGGCGGTCCAGGACCTGGGCTACGACCTCGTCACCGAGGAGCAGACGGTCGACCTCAGCGCCGTCCCGCCCGCCCAGCGTCCGGCGGCCCTGGCGGCCCTGCAGCGGCTGCCGGGGGTGCTGCGTGTCGTCGCCGCGGGGCCCGACCAGGCGCAGGCGCAGGTTGTGGCGGTGGCCGGAGCGTTGAGCCCGGCCGTTCTCGACCAGACACTGGCCCCCTTCCGGCCGCGCGGGGACCGGCTGACCACGGTGACGCTGGCGATCACGGGTATGACCTGCGCCGCCTGCGCCGCTCGCATCGAGCGGGTGCTGCGCCGGCGGCCGGGAGTGCAGAGCGCGGTGGTCAACTTCGCCACTCACCGGGCCACGGTGACCTATGACCCGACGGTCCTGAGTCTGGAGGCTCTGCTTCAGGCGGTGGCCGACGCCGGCTATCAGGCTCGTCCGGCCGGCGACCGCCGCCAGGAGATGGCCGAGGAGACGGGAGATCTCTGGCGGCGCTTCCTGGTCAGCGCCGTCGCCGGTCTGGCCATTATGGCTCTGACTCTTCTGCCGTTGCCGCTCAGCGCCGAGGTCCGGGCGGTGCTGATGTTCCTGCTGGCCACGCCGGTCCAGTTCTGGGCCGGGGCGCCGTTCTACCGGGGCGCCTGGGCGGCCGCCCGCCATCGCACCACCAATATGAACACCCTCATCGCTCTGGGGACGACGGCCGCCTACGGCTACAGTGTGGTGGCCACGTTCGCTCCGGGGCTCCTGACCGGGGTGGCCGGCCACGTCGAGCCCTACTACGATACGGCGGTGGTTATTATCGCCCTTATCCTGCTGGGGCGCACTCTCGAGGCCCGGGCCCGTGGCCGGGCGCGGGCGGCTCTCCAGCATCTGCTCCGGCTCCAGCCCCGGACCGCCCGGGTGGTGCGCGACGGTCAGGAGAGCGACCTGCCGGTCGAGGCGGTCCAGGTGGGCGACATCGTCGTCGTCCGACCGGGCGAGCGGATCCCGGTGGACGGGGTCGTGATCGATGGCCGGTCCACGGTGGACGAGTCGATGGTCACCGGCGAGAGTCTGCCGGTGGACAAGGGGCCGGGTGACCCGGTCGTCGGCGGCACGGTCAACCTGACCGGCACCTTCCGTTTCCGGGCCACGCGGGTCGGCGCCGAGACCCTTCTGGCCCAGATCGTCCGGCTGGTCGAGGAGGCCCAGGGGTCAAAGGCGCCGGTCCAGCGGCTGGCTGATGCCGTGGCCGCGCGCTTCGTTCCGGCGGTGCTGGGGATCGCCGGGGTGACGTTCGTCGCCTGGCTGCTCTTTGGGCCGCCGCCCGCTCTGACGCACGCGCTCCTCAACGCGGTGGCGGTGCTGATCGTTGCCTGCCCCTGCGCCCTGGGGCTGGCGACGCCGACGGCCATCATGGTCGGCACCGGACGGGGGGCCGAACTGGGAGTTCTTTTCCGCTCGGCGGAGGCGCTGGAGCAGGCCGCGCGGGTGACGGCGGTGATCTTCGACAAGACCGGGACGCTGACGCTCGGGGCTCCGCAGGTGACCGACCTGGTCCCGGCGCCGGGGGTCAGCCCAGACGAGCTGTTGGCGACGGCGGCCCTGGCCGAGCGCCGCTCGGAGCACCCGATCGCCCGGGCGATTCTGGCGGCGGCCCAGGCGCGGGGGCTGGCGGTCGGCGAGCCCGAGCGCTTCCAGGCGCTGCCCGGCCACGGGGTCGAGGCGGCCGTCGACGGACGGGTGGTGCTCCTGGGCACGGCGGCGCTCCTGGCCGAGCGGGGGATCGCGGTCGATGGGCTGGTGGCCACCGCCGAGGCGCTGGCCGCCGGGGGAAAGACCCCGCTCTTTGTGGCGGAGAACGGCCAGGTGCGGGGGGTGATCGCCGTGGCGGATACCCTCAAGCCCGAGGCGCCGGCGGTGGTGGCGGCGCTCCGGCGCATGGGGCTTCCGGTCTATCTGCTGACCGGCGATACGGTTCGAACGGCCCGGGCCATCGCCGCCCAGGTGGGCATCGCCCCGGAGAACGTGCTGGCCGAGGTTCGGCCCGATGGCAAGGCGGCGGTGGTCCGGCAGTTACAGGCGCAGGGGCACCGGGTGGCGATGGTCGGCGACGGGATCAACGATGCCCCGGCCCTGGCCCAGGCCGATGTGGGGATCGCTCTCGGGACCGGCACTGACATCGCCATGGAGACCGCTGACGTCACCCTGATCTCTGGTGGGCTGTGGGGGGTGGTGACAGCCCTGGCCCTGGCGCGGGCCACGCTGCGGACCATCAAGCAGAATCTTTTCTGGGCTTTCATCTACAACATCGTTCTCATTCCGGTGGCGGCCGGCGCCCTCTGGCCGCTCCTGGGCGGGCGGCCGCTGGTGCTGGGGCCGTTCCACTGGAGCGGGACGCTCAACCCGATGCTGGCGGCCGGGGCGATGGCCCTCTCCTCGGTCTCGGTGGTCGGGAACGCCCTGCGGCTGCGGCGCTTCCAGCCGCCCCGGCCCTGAGCGAGGGCCGGCCGTTGACAGGAGAGCGGTGCGTTTGCTATAATGCAGGCGCAAGGCGCGGAGGCGTGGTGTAGAGGCCTAACACGCGGCCCTGTCAAGGCCGAGAACGCGGGTTCGAATCCCGTCGCTTCCGCCCGTTCCCATCGGGTTGACCCGGTGGGTTCCTCCTCCGCTCACTGTCAGCCGGGGACGAACCCCGGCTTTTTTCTTTGTGTCTGGCCAGTATGGTCGAGCCCGCGCCCGGGGTTCCCCGGTCTCGATGCCTCCGCCCGCCGGGAGGGCGAGTCGGTGAGGGCGGCGGAGCGGGCGCGCCGGATTTTCTCCGTCCACCCGCCTCTTGGGTGCCGGACGGCTCTGTGCTACAATGGGCCGGCACCCGAAGGAGGAGGGCACAGATGCCGGTCATCGCCGCCGAACCGTTGCGTCGGCTCACCACCGCGATCTTCCAGGCCGCCGGGGCCACCCGCGAGAACGCCGACCGGGTGGCCGAGGCCCTGGTCGAAAGCAATCTGGTCGGTCACGACTCCCACGGTGTCATCCGCATCCCCAGCTACATTCAGGCCATCCGTCAGGGGCACATCCAGCCGGCCGCCACGCCGACCATCCTGCGCGAGACGCCGACCGCCGCCCTGGTCAGCGGCAACTGGACCTTCGGCCACGTGGCCGCCAAGTTCGGGACCGAGGTGGCGGTCGCCAAGGCCCGGGCCCAGGGGCTGGCGGCGGTCGGGATCGTCCAGTGCAACCATATCGGCCGCCTGGGCGAGTACCCGACGATGGCCGCTCGGCAGGGGGTTATCGCCCTCGTCACCGCCGGCGGGAGTCTGGCCAGCGGTGTCCGTGGGCCGGCCGCCCCCTATGGCGGCCGGGGCCGGGCTCTCGGCACAAACCCGATCGCGGTGGGCGTTCCGGGCGGTGATTTCCCACCGCTCCTGCTGGACTTCGCCACGACGGCGGTCGCCGGTGGCAAGATCATGGTCGCCCGGGCCCGCCGTCAGCCGCTCCCGCCCGGCGCCATCCTCGACCCCGAGGGCAATCCCTCGACCGACCCGGAGGATTTCTACCGGGGCGGGGTGATGCTCCCCTTCGGGGGCCATAAGGGCTACGCCCTGAGCATGGTCGTCGAGCTCCTCTCCGGTCCTCTCACCGGTGCCGACGCCCACGCCGCCACCGGCCGGACCAGCGGGACGTTTATCCTGGCCATCGATGCCGGGCTCTTCCGGCCCCTGGCCGAGTTCGTCAGCGTGGCCGACCGCGTCTACCGCCAGGTCAAGGAGACGCCGCCCGCCCCCGGTTTTGAAGAGGTGCTGCTGCCCGGTGAGCCCGAGTGGCGGACCCGCGCGCGACGCCTGGCCGAGGGGATTCCCATCGAGGAGGCCACCTGGTCGGCCATCGTGCAGGTCGCGCGCGATCTCGGAATCGATGCCGAGGCCTTCCGGGACGCTCCCGCCTGAGACCGTTCTCCCCCGTCGCCGCCTGCTCCGGGGACTCCTCGGGCTGGGGCTGCTCCTGCCGGGCTGCGCGGCTGGTTCGCCGACACCGTCGCCGGCGCCGCCAGCGCTCCCACCGCTGGCCCCGGCGACCGCCACCCCGCCGCCGGCCATCCTCCAGCGGCCCGAGCCGGGGCCGCCGGTGGCGCTGGAGTTCTGGACCACCGGCCTGGCCGCAGCGCGAGACTGGCTGGCCGGCGTCGCCGTCACCTATACGCGGGCCCAGCCGGCGGTCCGCATGCAATGGCGTGACCTCCCGCCCGACCGGGCGCTGGACACCGTCACCGTCGCTCTGGCCGCCGGTCAGGGACCAGCCGTCCTGCACACGCCCAATCTGGCGGCCCTGGTCCCGGCCGACGGTCTCCGGCCGCTGAATGCGCTCTTGCCGCCGGCCGACCTGGCCGCCTTCTGGCCCCGGTTCCAGGCCGCCTGGACGCTGGAGGGGGTGGTCTGGGCGTTGCCCTGGTTCGCGGCCCTCGACCTGGTCGTCCTCAATCCCCGTCTCTGGGAGGCGGCCCCGCCGGCGCCGGGCCGCCTCTTCCCCTGGTCGGCCCTCCGGGCTCTGGCCCGCGACTGGCACCGTCGGGAGGGGCGGCCGGCGCTGATCGCCCCGCTGGGTGAGGGGGCCCTCCTCGACCGGCTGGACGAAGAGGGGTTCACTCTGTTTCTGCCGACCGGGCAGCCGGCCCTTGACCAGACGGCCGTTCTCGCGCTGGTGCAGGCCTGGGAGAACGACCTTCGTCAGGGGGTGGTCCTGAGCCACGAGCAGGCCGGCCGGGCCGAGGGGCGAGCGGCGCTCTTTGGGCAGGGGCGAGTCCCCTGGGCTCTGCTGCCCGCCGCCGCGCTTGTGCGCCCCGACCGGGGCGACCGCCCGGTCGCCGATCCTCGTCTCTATCCGCCCGTCGCTGGCCAGCGCGGCCCGGTGGCGGCCCTGGCGCCGGTGGCGCTCACCCGTCTCGCCCCCGCCGCGGCGGCGGCCTTTCTGGGCTATCTCACCGGACCAGACCTGCAGGCTGAGTGGGTAGCGTTGACTGGCTGGCTGCCCACCCGTCCCCTGACTGTTCTCCCCACCGCCGGGGCTCTCCCCGGCCAGGCGGTGGCGCTGGCCATGGCGGTCCTGCCGGAGAGCGGCGTGGCCAGTCGGACCGCTCTGCCGGTGCGGTCGTGGGCGCGCTTGCTGGCCCATTTTGTGCAGGTCGAGCGGCAGTGGCTGGCCGGCCAGATCGGGGCGGTGGACCTGCTGCGCCAGGTGTCTGGCGGGTGGCGGCAGATGCTCGGCCAGCGCGTTGCGGTCGCTCGCTCGCCCCTGCTATAATGGGCCCCACGATGACCAGAGGGGAGGGACCGGGTGGTTCCCGCTGACCGGCTCTACACCAGAGAGCACGAATGGATTCTGGTCCAGAATGGGCGTGGGCGTGTGGGCATCACCCACTACGCCCAGGAGCAACTGGGCGACGTTGTTTATGTCGAACTGCCGGCCGTCGGCACCCGCGTCGAGCAGTTCAAGCCTTTCGGTCTCATCGACTCGGTCAAAGCCTCGTCGGAACTCTATGCGCCGGCCACCGGCACCGTGACCGCGGTCAACGAGCAGGTGCGCGAGCACCCGGAGCTGGTGAACCAGGACCCCTACGGTGCCGGCTGGCTGATCGAGATCAGTCTGGAAAACCCTGATGAACTGCGCAATCTGCTGACCGCCGACCAGTATCAGAGCCTCATCAGCCAGGCCTGAGGCCGCCCCCGATGGCCCTCAGGCGACGGTGTCGCCGTCGCCGAGACCCAGGCGGTCTAGAGCCTCGTTCGCTGTGTGATCCTCTCGCGGCGGGCTGCGGGTACAGTCTGCCGCCCGGCGGAGCGGCGTATCGCCGGAGCCCTGGCGCCGGGCTGGGCCCTGGGGGATGCGCCCGCTGGGGTCTCGCCGGCCTTCCTCGAGGCCTGGGGCGAGGCCAGCAGGCAGTCAGCGTCCTCCCACTGCGGGTCAGCCCGCAGGAGGGTTCGGAGTTGTCGGTACCAGGCATCCTGAGCCGGGTCGTCGGCGTTGGCCACGTACGCGGCCTTGCTCTCGAAGATGGCGACCATGATGAGATCCTGGGGGTGGTTTTCGGGGCGGAGCAGATAGGCATCCCGAAAGCCCTGGACAGTGGGGGCGCGGTTTCGGTGCCAATCCTGGAGAAGCGCGATGATCTCCTGCTCACGGCCCGGGAGCGGCGAGAGGCGTGCGACTGTGCCATACACGGCCGATTCTTCTGCGTGGACCGGTGGGGTCCAGATTCGTGGGGATTCTACTGACTGGCGTTCAGCCAGTCTCTAGTGGGAGAGACCTGTTTTCCTGGGGGAGAATACGGGAACCGCCTGGGCTTATGGTGTGGGGGCCCGCCGGATCACCTCGACCAGGCCCGCACGCGGTCGGACCCGGATCCGGTCGCCGGTGCGAATGGTCTGAACCGGGTCCGGCTCCAGCCCATCCATTAAGGCGATCCCGGCCAGCACCGCTCCCTGAACCATAATCGGGTTGGCCCGCCGGAAGATCAGGGCCGCCGGGGCCACGCCCCGCCGCTTCATATCCAGGAGCGCCCAGGCGGTGGCGACGCCGCCCTTGGCGGTGTTGAAGACGCAGATCCGTCCGACCAGGCTCTGGCCATAGAGCGCGTGGCCCGGCCGCGAGAAAACGCCGGTCCGGCGGTCGAGGTCGTAGCGGGCGCTGAAGTTGTCGGCGCAGACCAGCGCCTCGCCCTCGGTTTCTGGACCGACTCCCGGATGGCCGTGCAGGATGATCCGCTCTTCTACCACGGCAGTCGCCCCTCCAACGCTGTTTGCAGACAGACATCCGTCGGGCGGAAGATAGGGGTATAGCCGTAGCCGGCGATAATGTTAGCCAGTTTGGCGGAGTCGGTCACCACGGTCTGGTAGCCGAACCGCTCCCGCAGTTCGTTGGGCGTCATCAGATAAAAACAGCTTCCCTGAAGCACGGTTCCGCCGGCCTCCTCGATGACCCGAACGTAGCCCAGTCGCTCGGCGACACAGTAAGTCTGGTAGTTTGTCGTCGCGAGGAGCCGGACGGCCGGGTGAACCCGTCGCCCGGCCAGCGCCCGGGCCAGGTCGCGCAGTTCGAAGAGCGAGAGTTGCGGTGCGCTGAAGACCACGAGGTCCGGCCGCTCGGTGGTGGCCGGAAACGACCGGTACGCCTCGGCCAGCGCACCGGGCTCAACGACCAATCGGCGGGTGGGTGGGGACCCTCCCGTGGCCTCGGCGAGGGTCCGGGCCTCAGGGGTGACCCCGACAATATGGAAAAGAGCCAGCGAGCCGTAACTGGCCAGGGCCGCTCCCAGGTGCTTGAGGTCCTCAACCGTGGGCGTGATGCTCAGGCCGGTCAGGACCGGCACCTGCCAGTAGTCGTTGACCTGGCGGCCGATGAGGCAGCCGAGGGCGCTCCAATCGGAGCGCTGGCGCGGCTGGTCGTGCACCTCGACCAGCACCGTCGCCCGCCGCTGGGCCGGTAGATGGTAACCGTAGCGGGGAACGCGGCCGGTGAGCCCGGCGGCCAGGGCGGCTGGACCGCCTTCGAAGTTTGAGCGGGCGCCGGCCACGCTGTTGGCGAAGATAACCGCTCCGGTGTCCCCCCAGGCCAGGTGTTCGCCGAAACGCGGGGGGACCACGCTCTGGTAGTTGATGCAGGTGTCCACTGTTAGGACCCCGAGCCGCTGGAGCGCTCGTGTCAGACGGTCTTCCAGCGCCACCTGGCGCTCGTCCTGGCCCAGCGCCGTCCAGCGGTAAGGGTCGACACTGCGAGAGTTACAGGTCGTGGGGATGCGCACCTGCCCGCCCAGGTCGGCCATCTCTTCAACGAATGCCAGACCGGCCTCGCCCATCGACTCGATCTCGGCCATCAGGTGGGCTGAGGTGACCGGAACGAAGTCCTCGGCCCCGAAAAACTCTCCCACTGCCAGCTGGAACGCCAACGCTCGCCGGACGGCTTCGCCATAACGCCCGGCCAGCATCGCCTCTTCCTCAGGGGTCAGACGCATCAGGTTTCCTCCAGCGCGGTCAGGGTGTTGGCGGGCGCTCCGGCAGCGTAGCGCGCCCGCACGCCGGTTAGCTCTTCGAGGAGCTGGATATAAGCGCCCCGGTCGAGCGCGCCCTTGTCCTGAGCGCGCGCCAGGTTGTACAGCTCGCGGCAGAGCGCCCCCACAGGCGTCGGCACGCGCAGGTCGCCGGCCAGCCCGAGGGCCAGCCCCAGGTCCTTGTAGGCCAGGTCGATCTTGAACCCGGGCTGGAAATCGCCCGCGAAGACCTTGCGGCGGAAGGTGTTGGCGAGGTGCCAGTTGGCCGCGGCCGTGCCGGAAAGCACCTTCAACAGCGTCTCGACCGCTACCCCGGCCCTGACGCCCAGCACCACCGCTTCCGCGGTGGCCACCAGGATCGAGGCCGAGAGCAGATTGTTGACCACCTTGACCGTTATACCCGAGCCCAGCGGTCCGCAGTAGTAGATCGTATCGCCCATCGTCAGCAAGACCGGGCGGCAGCGCTCGACCACGGCCGGGTCGCCGCCGACCATGATCAGCAGTCGCCCGGCGGCCGCCTCCGCTGAGCCGCGCCCCACCGGGGCGTCCAGCATCTCGGCTCCCCGGGACTGCACCTGCTCTGCCAACCGCCGGGTGACCCGCGGGTCGATCGTGCTCATATCGATGTAGACAGCGCCCGGCCGGAGCCCCGCGAGCACCCCCTCTGGCCCCAGAACCACCGCCTCGACATCCGGCGAATCGGGGAGCATGGTGATGACGATATCCGACCGCTCCGCCACGTCCTGCGGGGAGGCCCCGGCGCTGGCCCCGACCTGAACCAGACGCTGAACCGGCTCCGAGCGTCGGTCGTAGACGGTTAGCGGAAAGCCGCCCCGCAGGACGTTCCGGGCCATCGGCTCGCCCATCGTCCCCAGACCGATAAACCCGACACGCGGTCGTTCCATCGGTTGTTCTCCCCCGTCAATCTCGGCAAGACGATTCTGCACCGTTCCCAAGCACCCGATCTGTCAGGTATCTGACACGTCCTCTGGGTATAATATCCCCTGATGGAGCTCGATGTCTCGCCCGCCCAGGACTGGAAGCGTCAGATCTACGCCACATTTGTCCGTCTGGGCACGCGCCGCCGGTACAGCCGGGGCGAGGCCCTCTTCGTCCAGGGCGAGCCGCCGCGCGCGGCCTTTGCCCTGGAGAGTGGACGGGTGGTCGTCGGCCGCGTCACGCCCGGCGGTCGGGAGATCATTCATTTCATTCACCACGCGGGCGCCATCTTCGGTTTCGCCGAAATCCTGCTCGACCGCGAGCGGCATCGGAGCGCCCACGCGGTCGAAGAGGCGGTCCTCTGGGTCGTTCCCCGGGCGGTTTTTCTGAACCTGCTGCGCCAGCAGCCTGAGGTCACCTACCGGCTCCTGATGCTGGTCTCCGAGCGATTGCTGGCCACCTAGGCCATCGTTGAGGAACTGGTGGCCGAGTCGGTGGCCGAGCGGGTTCTGCATCTTCTGGTCCGGCTGGGCCGCGAACTCGGCTGGGGCAACCCGGCGATCCCGGCGCCGATTCCCATTCGGCTGACCCACGAGGAGATCGCCCAGGTTGTGGGCAGCACCCGCCAGACCGTTACCACGATCCTCAACGACCTCGAGGCCCAGGGGCTGATCCAGGTCCGGCCCCGGGCGATCTCTATCACGGATTGGGACCGGCTCCAGCGGGTGGCCGGCCTGCACCCGCTAGGCCGGGGCTGAGGGGTTCTCCCGGGGTCGCTGGTCCGGCCCGATCCCGGCGGCAGGGCGCAACAACCCCTGATAGTGCCCTACTTTAAACATCGTCGAGAGCCAGAGTCCCCGGCGCAGCGTCTCCAGGGTCAGCACGTGATCGGGGTCGACGTTGCCAATATTGACCTCCGGGCCGAAGCGTGTCACCAGCCACTCCTCCAGCGCCTGCTGGTCGTAGCGGTGGGTGCCGTGATACTCCAGGAGCGGGAGCTCGAAGCATAGGTGGGCGGGGTCGATCTCGGCGGTGATGGCGTCGATCAGGGCGGTCTGGGCCTCGCCGCGAAAGAGTTCCATCGCCTCCAGAAGAACCTTCCAGGCGCCAGCGGCCAGGCAGCGGTGGATAGCGGCGATGGCGGCGGCCGCCGAGGTGCTGGCCGGCTTTTTCCCCACCTCCGCCAGCACGGTGAACCCGTACTTCTCCACCGCCAGGTCGATCAGCCGGACCTTGACCTCAAGGGGCATAATCACCACGTTGTCCGAGATTTCGAGCGCGTCGAAGCCCAGGGCGCGGGTCTCGGCCAGGTACGCGGTGACCTTATCCTGCAGCAGGGCGAGTTCCAGGAACATCCCGCCGGGGAAGACCCGCAGGCCCTGTTGACGGCAGAGGGCGACCTTGGCAGCGACAAAGCGCCGCTTCTGGAAAGCCGGAATGGTCCAGCCCACTTTCCAGAGGTCGATGTACTCACCGGCGGCCGCGCAGAGGTCCTCGATGGCCGCCAGCCCCAGCCCTTTGTCGACGACCATGGTCAGACCGGTCGTCCGGGGCTTCGGGCTCCGCGCGGGAGTCAGAATCTGCGCGTAGGCGTATTCTTCCGAAGCGAACTCCATAAACCGCCTCCGTGGGGTCAGGTTACCCCCTCAAGTCTGCCCGCAGGGCCGGAAGGCTCTCGCCTCCGGCCCACCACGAGCTATGTAGGCATCGGATTCTGGCCTGAATGTCAGCCGGCTGACACCCCGCCCCGACCGACCGGCTTTAGGCTCAGCAGTGGCGGCACACCAAGCGAGAAGTAAGGAGGTCGCTATGAGGGGGAAGGTTCCAGCGAAGCGGAAGGGATCGGGACAGTGGCGCCAGTCTCCCGGGGCCGTTGGGGGACCGATCTCCCTGACCCGTCGTCGGCTGCTTCAGGGTGCGGCTGCCTTACCTCTCATGGGGCTTCTGACCGCCTGTGGGCCAGCGCCCGCGACCGCGCCCACACCGGCCGCTCCCACACCTACTCCGGCCGCGCAGCCCCCGGCGGCCCCGACCCCAACCGTCCCCGTGGTCAAGGCCGTGGACCCGGAACTGGCCGACTTCCTCAAGGCCGATATCGATTGGCAGCAGGCTAAGGGGGAGACCATTACGGTCCTGGTTATTCCCGCCAACTACTTCGCCGTCCTGCAGGAGATCACACCGCTCTTCACCAAACTGACCGGCATCAATGTCGCGTATCAGATCATTCCTCCGCTGCAACTGCGAGAGAAACATATTCTCGATCTTTCGACCAAAGCCGGCCAGTTCGCCAGCGCCGCCACAGACCCAATGTACTACCCGCTGTATGTCACCAACGGCTGGATCGAGGACCTGGGCCCTTACCTTGATAACCCCAAGCTCACCAATAAAGAGTGGCTCGATCTCAACGACATCATCCCAGCCTGGCTCGAGGCCACCAAATACCAGAACTCATCCCGAAATATGGACAGGCGCTCGACCCCTGCCCTAAACTGGGGCTGAGACACCGGGTGAGAGGTCTCAGCCGTGGAGAGGATGCTGACCGATGAGCAGTGGGCCCGCATCGCCCCCCTGCTCCCACCCCAGAAGCCCCGGGGCCGGAAGAGGGCCGATGACCGCCAGACCCTGGAGGGCATCCTGTGGGTGCTCAAGACCGGCTCCCGGTGGCAGGACCTGCCCCGGGCATACGGTAGCAAGACCCGTTGCCACCGGCGGCTCAAGGAGTGGCAGGAGCACGGGGTCTGGGAGAAGATCTTCCGGGCTTTCCTCGCCGCCCTGGACGAGGCCGGGAGGCTCCAGTGGGAGAGGGCCTTCCGGGATGCCACCTTCGTGCCGGCCAAAAGGGGGGCGAGAAGGTGGGGCTCACCCGCCGGGGGAAGGGGAGCAAGGTGATGCTGGTGGTGGAGGGGCAAGGCCTGCCCCTGGGGGTGCTGGTGGAGAGCGCCCAGCGGAGCGAGGTGCGGCTCGCCGAGGAGGCGTTGCGACAGGTTCGGGTGCCCCGGCGGGTGGGACGGCCCCGGACCCGGCCCCGGGAGGTGGTGGCAGACCGGGGCTATGACAGCGAGGCCCTGCGGCGCAGGCTGCGGGCGAGGGGCATCACGCCCTGCATCCCCCGGCGGAAGAACGCCCGGGCCCGGCCGGGGCGGAAGCCGGACCTCGCAGGCTACCGGCAGCGGTGGGTGGTGGAGCGGACCTTCGCCTGGCTGGGTAGCTTTCGGAGACTGGTGGTGAGGTGGGAAAGGAGGGCCCATCTCTACCTGGCTCTCCTCCTCCTGGCCTGCTCCCTTATCCTCTTAAGGGCTATTTCGGGATGAGTTCCAGGGCAAACTCTACGGTCTCCCCTACGACGGCGAGTGCACCATTCACTACTACCGGAGCGACCTCTACACGGAGAAAGGTCTGCGTCCGCCAGAGACCCTCGACGACCTGCGGGAGACCGCCCGCCGGCTCCACGCCCCCACGGCCAACCTCTATGGCATCGCCCTGCGCGGTTTTAAGGGCCCCGGTCAGAATATGTACATCTTCCCCTCGCTCTTCCGCGCCTTTGGGGGCGAATGGTTCGATAAAGACGGCCGTCCGACGGTGAACAGCAAGCAGGGAGTCGAGGCTCTCACATTGTTGATCTCCTGACCAGCTACGCGCCATCCGCCGTGGTCAACTGGAACTGGCCGGAGATCCTTGACGCTTTCGTCGGCGGCACTATCGCCCAGTTCATCGACGCCAGCAGCCCGGCGGCGGCTGTGGCCAACCCCGCCAAGTCTAAAGTCGTGGGCAAGGTCGCCTTCGGTCGCTGGCCGAAAGGCCCGGCCGGCAGGCGCGTCACCAGCATCTGGAACTGGAGTTTCCCCATCAACCGGGCCATCTCCGACCGGGCGAAGGTGGCCACCTGGCTCTGGATTCAGTGGGCGGTGAGCAAGCCGGTCCAGATTCGGACCTCGTACGCCTACCAGGGGAAGACCGACCGCCGCGCCGGCGTGAACCGCCTCTCGCTCTGGCAGGATGAGCGCTACCGTCAGTCTGTCAACTTCGGGCCGGGCTTCGCCGAGGTGGTCCTGACCTCGCTGCGAGAGGACACGGATCCGGAATGGCGGCCCCGTGTGCCGCAGTGGCCCGAGATCGGGAACATCATGGCGACCGCCATTCAGAAGGCGCTGGTCAAGCAGGCCACCCCCAAAGAGGCTCTCGACGAGGCCAACGCCCAGATTCAGGACCTGCTGAAGAAACGCTGAGGCCGCTTGGCTGGTGACCAGAGCTGGTCTACAATCCACCCGGGGAGTGACGCTCATGGGGGTCTCACCCGTGCGGGTGACGGGTCTCACCACCCACCTTCTCACGCGCGCCCGACGACCCCGTCTGGCCGAGGCGGCCTTCGCCGGACTGCTGATCGGCCCGGACCTGGTGGCCATCCTGGCGCTCAGCCTCTTCCCGCTTCTCGCCCTCTGCGCCCTCAGCTTCTTCTCCCTCGACCTGGCCAGTCCCCACCGGACTGGCTGGGTGGGCCTGGAGAACTACCGGCGCCTGCTCAATGATGGGCGTTTCTGGCACGCCCTCCAGATCACCGCGCTCTACACTTTTAGCACCGTGGCGCTGCAGCTGGCGCTCGGTCTGGGCCTGGCCCTTCTCCTCTTCGAGCGCTTTCCCGGCGAGGCCATCGTCCGGACGCTCGTGCTCCTGCCGATGATTCTGGCACCGGTGGTGGTCGGTCTCCTCTGGCGTACCCTGCTGCTGACCCCGCGCTTTGGCTTCGTGGACTATCTCTTCGAGGTCAGCGGACTGGGCTCGCGCCCCTGGCTCTCCGAGCCGACCTACGCCCTCGTCTCGGTGATCCTGATGCACACCTGGCAGTGGACGCCCTTCGCCTTCCTGGTCTTCCTGGCCAGCCTGCACGCTCTGCCGACCGAGCCGCTGGAGGCGGCGAAGATCGACTGCCAGTCCTGGTGGCAGGAGCTTTGGTACATTCTTTTGCCGCTGCTCCGGCCGGCCATCGCTCTCGTCGCTATCTTCCGGACGGTCACGGCGCTGAACGCCTTTGATGCGATCTATGCGGCCACCGGTGGCGGTCCGGGCACGGCAACCGAAATTCTTAATCTCTATGTTTTCTACGTGGCCTTTGTCCATCTCTCGGTGGGCTATGGGGCCTCGCTGGGCGTGGTACAGTTGCTGCTGGCGCTGGGGATCACCGCTCTTCTCTTTCGATTCCTGCGCTCTGAGGTGGCCTGATGCGACGGAGAAGCGTCGGCCAGGGTCTGCGTCTTGGGGTCGTCACCGGTATCCTCGTTATCTGGGTCTTCCCCATCGTCTGGGCTCTGGTGACCTCCTTCAAAGATCGACGGGATATCTTCACTATTCCGCCGGTGCTGCTCTTCACCCCAACGCTGGACAATTACATCCTGGCGCTGACAACCCGCCCGATCCTGGCTCACCTTCGTGACAGCCTGATCATCGCCGGCCTGACCACGGCGCTCGCCCTGCTGCTGGGAGTTCCGGGCGGTTACGCCTTCGCCCGGCTGCGCTTTCCGCTGAGCCGACCGCTGGCCTTCCTGCTGCTGGCCCTGCGCATGGTCCCGCTCCTGGGCTTTATCCTGCCGCTCTTCCTTCTCCTCACCTGGTTGCGCTGGACCGATACGTACCAGGGGCTGGTGCTGGCGAATCTGAGCGTGACGCTGGTGGCGGCAACCTGGCTGATGATCACCTACTTCCAGGATCTGCCCCACGAGCTGGAAGAGGCGGCGGCCGTCGATGGGGCCAGCCGCTGGCAGACCTTTCTCTGGGTGATGCTGCCCCAGGCACGCGGGGGCGTGGCTGTCACCGCCGTTTTGACCTTCGTCGCCGTCTGGAACGAGTTCTTCTTTGCCGTCGTGCTGAGCGGGAGCCGCGTTCGACCGATCACCGTGGGGATGTACGGCTTTCTCCAGTTCGACGAGAGCCTCTGGGGCCCGTTGATGGCCACGGCGGTGATGGCGATGGGACCGCTGGTGCTGGTGACGCTCCTGGCGCAGCGCCATCTGGTCCGCGGCCTCACCCTGGGTGCCGTCAAATGACCGTCGGGCCAGACGCCAGCGGGCGGCCAGGGGGACAGCTCAGCGGGTCGGCGTGGTGACCTGTGCCTGCAGCCGCTCCACTGCCCGGTTGAACTGGGCGTCGCCGAAGGCCAGGACCGCCGTGGCCGGCATGGCGCGCAGCTGCCGGGGGGTGAGCGGCTCGGCGTTGGGACCCAGCGGCACGACCTCGTCGGGCTGGATGCCCTGCCGGCGCAGCGAACGGCCGCTGGGGGTCAGCCACTGGGCGGTGCCCAGCAGCAGAGCCGACCCATCGCGCAACCGAAAGGTGCTCAGAACGGTGGCGGTGCCGAAGGTCCGCTCGCCAATAACCAGCCCCCGCCGGTGGTCCTGCAGGGCCCCGGCCACGATCTCGGCGGCGCTGGCTGTCCCCTCGTTGACCAGAACAACCAGCGGGAGGTCGGTGGCCAGCCCGTTCGGCTGAACTGGATACTCCTGGCGCCGGCCCTGCGCGTCCTCCTGGATCACCGCGATGCCCTGCCCCACGAACTGGCTGATCGTCCCGATGGCCTGGTCCAGATAGCCGCCGGGATTGTTCCGGAGGTCGAGGATCAGACCGCGAGCCCCCTGCGCCCGCGCCTCGCGGAGCGCGCCTTGCAGCTCGGCGACCGTGTTGGCGGTGAACTGGCTGAGACGCAGGTGGGCCAGCGCCGTCCCCGGCACCATGGCCCAGGAGACGGCGGCAATCTTGATCTCCTCGCGCCGGATCCGCAGGACCAGCACCTGCCCCTGGTCGGGCCGCAGAACGGTCAGCTCGACCGTGGTCCCGCGCTCGCCGCGGATGCGCGTCACCAGCTCGGTCAGCGTCCAGTGGGTGGCATCCTGGCCGTCGACCTTCAGGATCACATCGCCGGGACGCAGGCCGGCCCGCTCGGCCGGGGAGCCTTCGAGTGGGGTGACGATGGTCGGCCGGCCGTCGCGGATGGTCACCTCGGCCCCGATGCCCTCGAACGCTCCGCGCAGACTGCTCTCCTCCAGCCGGTACTCCTCCGGGGTGAGAAACCGGCTGTGGCCCTCATCGCCGAGGGCGTCCACCAGGCCACGGATCGCCCCGTAGATGAGCCGCTGGGGATCGAGGGCGTCGCGGTAGACAAAGTGCTGCTCGATAAGGTCCCAGGCCTGCCAGAAGAGATCCAGGTTGGGGCGGTGAACGGAGCCGGCTGTCTCCGCCGGCCGGTCGAGCATCACCCCGGTGATGAGGCCCAGCCCGAAGAAGGCCAGGCCGAGGGCGCTTATCACCAGGAAGAGGCGGAATCGTCCCATCGCTCCCTGCTGGGTGCCCCGCACGACCATCGTTCAGCGGGGCACCGGCACGGCCATTATATACCACCCCAGCGGGGCCCGGCGCACCGTCTCGCCCGGCCGCCGGCGCCCGTGAACCGCGCAACGGCCGGCCAGGACTTCTATGGTATACTGATAGCGACCATGCAGACGGACAATCTTCTGAGTCTGCTCCACGAGGCCCTGGTGCATCTGTATGAGCCTGGGGTGCTGCAGGCCCATCCTCTGGCCGGACAGCTGGCGGCGGAGGTCGCTCCCGCCCAGCGCGGACAGCACCTCCACCGCCGGCTGCGCCAGGCCATCGAGCAGCTACGGCCACCGCCGGGCACGCCCGAGCACGCCCTGGCCTGGCGGACCTACCGGTTCCTCACCCTGCGCTACGTCCACGCGCTGACCCTCCAGCAGGTGGCCGCCGAGTTCGGGCTGACCGAGCGGCACTGCCGTCGCGTCCAGCGCGAGGCTCTGCTCCAACTGGCCCGCCTGCTCCTCACGCCAGATCTGGCCCCGCCCGAGACCGGTCCGGCCCTCGAAGCCGAGGCCCTCCTCGAGAGCGAGGTGGCCCGCGTGGGCGCGGTGCGCGAACCGCCCGCCAGCCTGCACCAGACGATCCGGGGCGTTATCCGCACCCTCGAACCGCTGAGCGTCGCCCTGGGTCTCCGCATAGAGGTCCGGCTGGATCCCACGGGCGACCTCACCGTGGACCGCATGGCCCTGCGCCAGATCCTGCTGAACCTCCTGGTCCACGCCTTCCACCTGCAGCCCCGCGCCCCCATCTGTCTGGAGACCTGCCTCCACCCGCCCCCGGGCTGCATCCGGATCACGGTCGCGGAGATCGCCCAGCCGCCGCCCTGGCCCGATGAGCATATGCGGCTGGCCGAACGGCTGGCGGCGATGAGCGGGGCCGCCCTCCGTCTCGAGTCGACCGCCACCGCCCTCGCCTTCACCATCACCCCGGCGGGCGCGACCGTCCGCACCGTCCTGCTGATCGACGACAACCCCGATTTCCTCCAGCTCTTCCACCGCTACCTGCGGGGCAGCCGCTACCGCGCCCTCACCGCCGGCGACGCCGAGACCGCCTGGCGCCTGATCCGCGCCGAGCGCCCGGCCGTCATCATCCTCGACGTTCTGATGCCCCAGCAGGATGGCTGGGAGCTGCTGCAGACCCTCAAGCACCACCGGCTGACGCGGCACATTCCCGTCATCGTCTGTTCGGTCCTGCGCGACCGTGATCTGGCCCTGGCCCTGGGCGCCGACGAGTTCCTGGCCAAGCCGGTGACCCAGGCGATGCTGCTGGCGGCCCTCGACCGCTGCTGCGCCCGTGGAGGCGCGCTGGAGAGCCATGGTCCGACCGGCTCCGCCGACCGCTGAGGAGCTCGCCGACGCCCGCCAGACCGCGCTGCGGTGGCTGGCGGCCGTGGATGGTGTGCTGGCTCTGGCCATCCTGGTCGGGCTGGAGCTGCTGCCGGCCGCGCCGCGCGACGTCATGTGGGTCGGCGGGATGGTGCTTTTGGGCGGCAGCCTGCTGGTACTGGTCTGGGCGCCACGGTGGCCAGCGGTGGCCGGGACTCTCCTGATCGCCCTCCTGCTCCTCCTCCCGCTGGGCAGCGCCCTGGCCCTGGGCTCGACGCTGCCCCTCTACGCCCTCCCGCTGTCGGTGCTGACCGCCGGTCTGGTGGCCGGGCCCTGGCTGACGCTCCTGGTCGTCGGCCTGGGCCTGGGCGGGACCCTGGCCCTGACGGCCGGGACCGGTCTGGCCGCCTGGATCGAGGTCGTCTGGCCGCTCTTCCTCACCGCCGCCGCCGGCGGTCTGGTTGGTCTGGGAATGCGTCCCTGGCGCGGGTCGCTGGTCTGGGCCTGGGAGAGCTACGCCCGTCTGCTGCCGTTGACCGAGACGCTGCGTCAGCAACGGGCCGAACTGGCCGAGGCCCTCAAGAGTCTGAACCACGCCTACGCCCAGCTGGAGCAGGTCAGCGCCGAACTGGCCCGGGCGCGGGCGGCCGCCGATGAGGCTCGCCGGCTCAAAGCCGAGTTCGCCGCCAACCTCAGCCACGAGCTGCGTACCCCCCTCAACCTTATCATCGGCTTCAGCGAGATGATGCTCTTCGCCCCCCACACCTACGATCACGCCCCGCTGCCCGAGAGCTATCGCCACGACGTCGAGGCGATCTATCGCAACGCCCAGCATCTCTCGGCGCTGATCGACGATGTCCTCGAACTGGGCGAGATCGAGGCCGGGCGTATGGGGCTGCGCAAGGAGTGGGCGGATCTGCGGGAGATCGTTGAGGAGGCGGTCACGGTGGTGGCCACCCTTTTTGAGGACCGGGGGCTGCGTCTCACCCTCGATCTGCCGGCCGATCTGCCCCCGCTTTACGTCGACCGCACGCGCCTCCGCCAGGTCTTCATCAACCTCCTCAACAACGCCGCCCGCTTCACCGACCACGGCGGGGTGACGGTCCGGGCCTGGTGCGAGCCGCCCGACGTGCGGGTCGCGGTGGCCGACACCGGCATCGGCATCAGCCCCCGCGACCTGCCGCACGTCTTCGAGGAGTTCCGGCAGTTCGAGAGCGCCCGTCAGCGGCGGGCGGGTGGCACCGGTCTGGGCCTGGCCATCTGCAAGAAGTTCGTCGAACTGCACGGCGGCAGCATCTGGGTCGAGAGCACCCCTGGCCAGGGGACCACGTTCTTCTTCACCCTGCCGCTGGCCACCAATGTGGCCGGCCTGCCGGCGCGCGCTCCCTGGCAGACCTGGGCCCGGCTGGCCAGCGACCCGGCGACCGCCCCGGCCGTCCTGGTTGTCAGCGCCGACCCCGGCCCGGCCCGCCTCTTTCAGCGCCACCTCGACGGCTATCGGGTCATCGCCAGCGATCAGCCGACCGAGAGGCCACCCGAGCCGGTGAAGGCGGTGATCCGTGTCCTGGACCAGCAGGACGACCTGGCCCAGGTGCTCCAGGAGCCGGCGCCCCGGCAGGTGCCGGTTATCCTCTGCCGGCTCCCCTCGGAGCGCGACCTGCGCCAGGAGCTGCAGGTTCTCGACTACCTGGTCAAGCCCTTCACCCGGCAGCGTCTGCAGGCCGCGCTGGCGCGGATTCCCCCACACGTCCGCCATATCCTGGTGGTGGACGACGACCCGGCCATGGCCGAACTCCTCAGCCGGGCCCTACGGGCCAGCGAACGCGACTTCCGGGTCTGGAAGGTCCACGACGGTCAGACCGCCCTGGAGGTCCTGCAGCGGGGCGACCCGCCGGTGGACCTGGTGCTGCTGGACCTGCTGATGCCCCCACCCGATGGCCTGACGGTCCTGCGCGCCCTGCGGGCCGATCCCCGGCTGGCCGCTCTGCCGATCATCGTGGTCAGCGCGCGGGGCTTCATCGACCGGGGTATTGCCGCCAGCCTGCTGGCGGTGACCCACCGTCAGGGTCTGGCCATCCGCGACCTGATGGCCAGCACCCGCGCCCTGCTCCGCACCCTGGCTCCCTAAAAACAAAGGCGGGCTGGTCCAGCTGGACCAGCCCGCCGGGCGCGCACCGGGTTAGATATCGAAGTACAGGTAGAACTCGTAGGGGTGGGGCCGCAGGGCGACTGGCTGGAGCTCCCGCTTGCGCTTGTAGTCGATCCAGGTCTCGATGACGTCCGGGGTGAAGACGTCGCCCCGCAGCAGGAACGCGTGATCGTCCTCCAGGGCGGCGAGCGTCTCGGCCAGCGAGCCCGGCGTCGACTTGATGTGCATCGCCTCTTCCGGCTCCAGTTCGTAGAGGTCCTTGTCGATGGGCGGCGGCGGCTCGATCCGGTTGATGATGCCGTCGAGGCCGGCCATCAGCATGGCGGCGAAGGCCAGGTAGGGGTTGCAGGAGGGGTCGGGGCAGCGGAACTCGATGCGCTTGGCCTGGGGGCTGGTGGAGT
>DAOUAE010000076.1:0-47461 GCA_034433795.1 Chloroflexota bacterium | reverse complement strand
GCCGCCTCCTGGTACAGCAGCACCCAGGTCACCCCCACAAGGGGGTAGGCCTCGGCGCCCGGCATGTCCACCAAAAGGAAGCGCAGGTCCTCCGGAATCTGGGCCAGACTGGCCGCCGCCGCCGTGATGGCGGGCAGACGCGGCTCCACCCAGGCCCCCGCCCGGTTGCGCAGCGTGGCCATCGGCAGGTTGTTCTGGCTGGCGTAGGTCAGCTCCACATAGCCCACCGCCCCCGGCGTCTGGCGCACCTGCCCGGCCACCCCCTCGTTGCCCTTGGCTCCCAGCCCCACCGGCCAGGCGACCGCGGTCCCCACACCCACCCGCTGCCGCCAGGCCGCGCTCACCGCGCTCAGATAGGCGGTGAAGATGTAGGTCGTGCCGCTCCCGTCCGAGCGGTGGACCACCGCCACCGGCTGGTTCGGCAGGGCCACATCCGGGTTCAGGGCCTGCAGCCGCGGGTCGTTCCAGCGACCGATCTCCCCCAGAAAGAGCCCGGCCAGCGTCGGGCCGTCCAGCCGGAGGGTGGTGAGGCCGGAGAGGTTGAAGACCACCACCACCGCCCCCAGCGTGACCGGCAGATGAACGATCGGCCCGGGCGCCTCGCGCAGCTGCTCGTCGGTCATCGGCGCGTCGGTGGCCCCGAAGTCGACCGTCCGCTCCAGGAGCTGGCGGATGCCCGCCCCCGAGCCCACCGACTGGTAGTTCACCCGCACCTGGGGATTCATCTTCTGGTACTCGTCGAAGAGCTTCGAAAAGAGCGGGTAGACGAACGTCGAGCCCGCCCCTGTCAACCGCACCACCCCGCCGCCCGACAACGCCGACCGTGGCGCACAGGCCAGGAGCGCCACTCCCCCGGCCCCCAGAGCGATCTGACGAAGAAGCTGGCGTCGCGTCACCGAACCGTTCACCCAGAACCTCCCAGCACGTGTGTGGCGAGCGCTCATCACCCACGCTACCCGTGGGAGGTTAAGCGGCGAGGAACACCGGGCGCATAATTGGTTAACGCCGGTAAACATTCTGTGATCAGCGGCGCGCCGGTCAGTCTGCCGACCAGCCAGGCTCGGGCTGACCGGCGATGAAGGCCTCCAGCAAGGCCCGGGCCTCGGCGTCGGTGTACTGCCGGGGCGGCGATTTCATCAGGTAAGCCGAGGGGCCCAGGAGCGGTCCACCCAGGCCCCGGTCCAGCGCCAGTTTGCAGCAGCGGATGGCGTCGACCACCACGCCGGCCGAGTTGGGCGAGTCCCACACCTCGAGCTTGAGCTCGATATTCACTGGAACATCGCCGAAGAGACGGCCCTCCAGCCGGATGTAGCACCACTTCCGGTCGTTCAGCCAGGGCACGTAGTCGCTGGGCCCGACGTGCACGCTTCCGGCCGGCAGCTCGTAGTCGAGCTGCGAGGTCACGGCCCGGGTCTTGGAGATCTTCTTGGATTCCAGCCGCTCGCGCTCGAGCATGTTCAGGAAATCGGTGTTGCCGCCGAAGTTCAGCTGATAGGTCCGGTCGAGCCGGACGCCGCGCTCGCGGAACAGCCGGGCCAGAACCCGATGGGTGATCGTGGCCCCGACCTGGGACTTGACATCGTCGCCGATGACCGGCAGACCGGCCGCCCGGAAACGCTGCTGCCAGACCGGGTCGCTGGCGATGAACACCGGAATGCAGTTGACAAAGCCGCAGCCTGCCGCCAGCGCCTGCTCCGCGTACCAGCGGGTGGCCTCTTCGCTGCCCACCGGCAGAAAGTTGACGACGACCTCGGTGCCGGTCTCGCGGAGCACGCGGGCCACCGCCACCGGCGAGCCGTCGACCGGCCGGACCACCCCCGCGGTGTAGCGGCCGACCCCGTCCAGCACCGGCCCGGCCAGAACCGGCACCCCCAGCCGGGGGACCTCGGCGAAGCGGCAGGTGTTGTTGGGTGGCGCGAAGATCGCCTCGGCCAGATCGCGCCCGACCTTCGTCTGGTCGACGTCGAAGGCGGCGCTGAACTCGATGTCGCCGACGTGGTACCCGCCGAGCGTCACGTGCATGAGCCCCGGCACCTCGCCATCAGCGGAAGCCGTGCGGTAGTAGTGCACCCCCTGGACGAGGGCCGAAGCGCAGTTCCCCACGCCGACGATCGCGACACGAATCTTGCCCATGCCGACGCTCTCCCATCGTGCGGTCGTTCGCCCGGGCTCCACCCGCCACGCCGATCCCCCAACCGGGCCTGGGCGACTGGCTCAGCGTTGCAGGCTGCTCACCAGCGCAGCATATTTTTCGGTCAGCGCCTGCGCGTCCTCCGGCGAGACCGATTCGGCGATGACGTGGAAGAGCGGGCGGTCGACATCCGGCAGCACCAGCACCCACTCGTCTCCCATGTCGATCTTGATGCCGTCGATCTGGCGGACCCGCTGGTCCTGGAACTGCTGGCTCAGCAGGCGCATGACCTTGCCCTTATCCTCCCAGGAGCAGGGGACCTTGGTGCGGGCCAGGTAGTACGGCGGCAGAGCCCGCACCACCTCGCTCAGATTGACCTGCTGGCTCTCCAGCAGGTGGGGCAACCGGACGATGGCGTAGAGACCGTCCATCGCCGGGTGGAACTCCGGGAAGATCAGTCCCCCGTCGCCGTCGCCGGCCAGGATCACCCCCGGCTGGGCCGCCGCGCTCATCAGCGACTGGGCGCTGGTGCGGGTCCGGATCACACTGGCGCCATAGCGCTCGGCCAGCCGCTCGAAGATCTTGGGCGCGGTCACCGGCACGGCCACCGTCCCGCCAGGGTGCGTCTGCCAGAGCAGGGTCGCCACCGCCGCCAGGAGCGACCAGCCCGGGACGATGGTGCCGCTGTCGTCGATGACGAAGACCTTCTCCCCGCCCGCATCCAGACGGATGGCCAGACGGGCCGAGAGGCTGCGGGCGATGAGGGCCAGATCGCGCAACGTGGCTTCGAACTCCTCTGGCCGCCGCCAGAGCTTCCACTCGTCGAGGGCGGCATTGATCGGGATGACGTCGCAGCCGTAGTGATGGAGCAGCCCGGGGAGGATCTGGGCCGCCGGCGAGTGCGCGTAGTCAATGACCAGCCGCCCACGGCAGGACACCGTCGCCGGCAGGGTCCGCTTGAAGGCCTCGAGGTAGGTGTTGACCAGGTGGGGCGCCTCGGTGATAACCCCCAGCTCGTCGCGGTAGGCCCGGCGGTAGTCCTCACGGAAGAACATGTTCTCGATCTTGCGCTCGGTGTTGCGGTCGATATCCAGGCCCCGCGCGTCGAAGAATTTGATATCGACCACCCGGTCGTCGAACGGCGAGATCCGCAGGTGCACGCCCCCGCTGGCCCCGGCCGCCTTGGTGATGAACCGGGCGACCGGAATCGGCACCGCCTTGATATCGAGGACGTTGACCCCGGCCGAGGGGAGACCGCTGATGAGGGCGCGCTTGAGCATGCGCGAGCCCCGGTGCAGGTCGCGGTTGATGACCACCGTCGCCCCCTTGGGCAAGGTCGAGCCGTAGGCGGCTCCCAGCCGGGCCACGAACTCCGGCGTCAGGTCGATGTTCACCAGCCCGGTGACCCCCCAGCGACCGAAGAGCACCCGCCGGGCCCCCGAGCCCCAGATCAGGCTGGTGGAGACGGTGGCCCCCGCCTCGATCTCCTTCCGCGGCCAGATCTTGACGTTGGGCTGGATGATCGCCCCCTCACCGACGACCGTCTCGTCGCCGATCACCGCCCCCTCGAAGACCATCGCCTTGGCCTTGATGGAACACTGCCGACAGACGATCGCCCCGCGCACCTCGGCCCGCTCGCCGATATACGAGTTGCGCCAGATGATCGAGCGGTCGACCTGGGCCCGGTCGTCGATGATGGTGTAGTCGCGGATGACCGTCGGGCCGTGGATGATGACGCCCCCCTTGATCTTGGAGGCCTGGCCCAGCCAGATCGGCCCGTGCAGCTGGGCGTCGGGCGCGATCTCCACATCCTCGCTCTCACACCAGATGCCCGGCCCGATCTCCCGGCCGATGGGCGCGAGATTCACCTTGCCCAGCAGCACGTCGGCGTTCGCCCGCATGTACTCGCTGAGGTTGCCGACGTCGCACCAGTACCCCTGGGCCACGTAGCCGTACAGGCGATCGCGCCGCTCCAGCAGTTTGGGGAAGACCTCCTGGCTGAAGTCCACCGGCTGCCCGGCCGGATAGTAATCGAAGATCGTCGGTTCCAGGACGTAGATGCCGGTGTTGACCGTGTCCGAGAAGACCTCGCCCCAGCCCGGCTTCTCCAGGAATTTCAGGATGCGCCCCTCGTCATCGATGATCACCACGCCGTACTCCAGCGGGTTGGGGACCTGGTAGAGGGTCAGGGTCGCCGTCGCTCGCCGCTCCTTGTGCCAGCGGATGATCTCGGTCAGATTGAAATCGGTCAAGGCGTCGCCGCTGATGACCAGAAAGGTGTCATCAAGGTAGCGCTGAGCGTTCTTGACACTGCCGGCGGTGCCCAGCGGCGTCTCCTCGACCGAGTAAATGATCTGCATCCCCAGATGGGAGCCGTCGCCGAAGTAGTCCTGAATGACCGAGGCGAGATACTGCACGGTGATGATGACCTCGGTGATACCGTGGCGTTTGAGCAGATCCAGCACGTGCTCGAGAACCGGCTTGTTGACGATCTGCACCATCGGCTTGGGCCGATTGATCGTCAGGGGCCGGAGCCGTGTGCCCTCTCCACCGGCCATGACCACCGCCTTCATGGCGTCCTCCCGCGAACCGACTGCCTGTGTGGCCTCTTTGCCACCCTGGCCGCCCTGGCCTCCCGGTGAACGGCGGGTACGGCTCCAATTGTAGAGGATAGGTCTCGGGGCACGCAACACCTGGCCGCCACGGCCGCTCGCCGGCCATCTATTCGGGGCTGGCCGGCGCGCCCGAAAGGCGCTACACTAGCGTCCAGCAGGACGGGACCGGAGGAGAACGATGAGCGTGACGCAGGTACGCCAGTACGGGCTCTTTATCAACGGCCGTGAGCAGCCCGGCGCCAGCGGGCGGACCTTCCCCGTCCACAACCCGGCGACCGGTGAGGTGATCGCCGAGGTCGCCGAGGCCGACGAACGCGATGTGGAGCAGGCGGTCGCCGCCGCCCGCCGGGCCTTCGAGGAGACGTGGGGGACGCTCTCGGCCTACGAGCGCCAGCGCCGCCTGTTCCGCCTGGCCGACCTCATTCGCCAGGCCGCCGACGACCTGGCGGTGCTGGAGACCACCAACAGCGGCAAGCCGATCGTCGAGGCCCGCCAGGACGTGGCCAACACCGCCAGCTGTTTCGAGTACTACGCCGCCTGGGCGCCCCGCCTCTACGGCGAGACGATCCCTCTGGCCTCGGCCGACCTCTTCGACTACACCCTGCGCGAACCCTACGGGGTCTGCGCCCTCATCGTGCCCTGGAACTTCCCGCTGCTCATCGCCGCCTGGAAAGCCGCGCCGGCCCTGGCGGCCGGCAACACCGTGGTCATCAAGCCGGCCTCCTACACCCCGCTCACCGCTCTGCGCCTGGCCGCCCTGGCCCAGGAGGCGGGTCTCCCGCCCGGCGCCCTCAACGTCCTGCCCGGCCCCGGGCCGGTGGTCGGCCGCGCCCTGGCCCAGCACCCGGACGTGGACAAGATCTCGTTCACCGGCGAGACCGAGACCGGCCGCGAGATCATGCGGCTGGCCGCCACCACGATTAAGAAGGTCTCGCTGGAACTGGGCGGCAAGGGACCGAACATCGTCTTCGCCGACGCCGACCTCGACGCCGCCCTGAAGGGCGCCCTCTTCGGCATCTACACCAACGCCGGCCAGCGCTGCACCGCCCGCAGCCGGCTCCTGCTCGAAGAGACGATCTACGAGGAGTTCGTCGCCCGCTTCGTCGAGAAGGCCCAGCGGATCCGGCTGGGCGATCCCCTCGATGAACGCACGCAGATGGGACCGCTCATCAGCCAGCGCCAGCGCGAGCGGGTCCTGGCCTACATCGCCCTCGGCCAGCGCGAGGGCGCCGTCGTCGCCTGCGGCGGGCGCCCGCCGAGCGACCCGGCCCTGGCTCGCGGCCACTACCTTCTGCCCACCGTGCTGGTCGACGTCCGCCCCACGATGCGGGTGGCCCAGGAGGAGATCTTCGGCCCGGTCCTGACGGTCCTGCGGTTCCGCGATGAGGATGAAGCGGTGGCCGTGGCCAACAATGTGATCTACGGGCTGACCGCCTCGGTCTGGACCCGCGATATCCGCCGGGCCCACCGGGTGGCCCGCCGCCTCCGCGCCGGGAACATCTCGATCAACCACCCGGTGGTGAACTACCTGGGCGCGCCGTTCGGCGGCTACAAACAGAGCGGGATCGGCCGCGAACTCGGGCCCCAGACGCTCCTGGAGTACACTCAGGTCAAAAACGTGGTGGTCGACCTGGCCGCCGAGCCGATGGACTGGTTCAAAGTCTGAGGCGGTCCCCCCGGCCGCGATCAAAAAAGGCACCCGCCTGTCGGCGGGTGCCTTTCGCGTCCTCGTCCTGACCGGTCAGTCACGCGGACCGAAGAGGCGGCTGAACCGCTCACGCCAGCGAGACTGGCGCCAGCGCCAGACGGCCAGCGCCAGCAGGGCCAGCGCCAGCGTGGAGCCACCGACCAGCCCCACCCGTCGCCGCAGCGGCTGCTGGGACCACCGGACCCGCAGCGCCTGCCACCCACCCTGCAGACGCTGGGGCAGCACCCCTGGGGCCACCGCCCGGGCGATCGTGGTCACACGCTCCCGCGCCAGCATGACCTGCCCGCGCAGCTGCTCTCGCAGTGCCCGCTGTCCCGCCTGCTCCATGGCACTCCTCCCGCCCGGACCGGCTCGCACGACCCAGACCATCACCGCCGCCGCGCCCGGCCGGTCCGCCGCGCCCTGGCTAGTTTCTGGCAGCGCCGCGCGCCCGGGCCAGCAACGCTCGGGCCTCTTCCCCGACGCCCTGCTCCAGGCAGTCGCAGTAGGTCGAGTAGATGCACCGACCGATCAGCTTCCGCCGCCAGTCGTCCGGCCCCACCAGCTCAGCGTAGCGGTCCCGCTGCTCCAGCAGGTAGGCCAGCCGGGCGAGGAAGAAGGCCTGGAGCGGTGTGCGATTGCCCGTGTTCGTGCTGCTGGATTCCGGTTTCGCCTGCATGGCTCCCCTCGCTGCGCCCGTGCCCCTTGGCGCGTCCTGGGCGCCTGCGCACTTCTGTTATACTGCTCGGCCGCTGGCAGTGTCAAGAGGACCCCCATCGTCCGACAGGCCGGGCGCTCTCCCTCTTCGCCGCCAGCGGTGCAGACGCTGGCGCAGGGCGGCCCAGGCCCGCCGGGCGGTCGCGACCTCGTCGGGGCCGATCGGCCGGGGACTGTAGCGGGCCTCCAGGAAGGCGGCGGTCAGCGCCGAGAGGTCGGGCTCCAGATCGGGGAAACGCTGGCGGAGCGCCGCCTGGTACTCCAGCGGCGTCTGACTCGGCCGACGCGCCACGCCCAACCGGCCCGCCCGCTCGACCGTCGCCAGGTACAGGGCGATGATCAGGTCGCGCGGCGCCAGCCGGCGCAGCCAGCGGAACCGGCCGGCCCGCGGGCGAACGGGCGCCGCCGCGCTCAGCACCCGGGCCAGCAGCAGCCCGGCCAGCAGCCCCGCCCGTTGCCGGGCCGCTCCGGCCCGCCGCCAGAGCCAGCCCCACAGCCGGCCCAGCGCCCGACCGGCCCGCGCCAGCTGCGCCCACACCACCCGACCGGGCCGCTGACTGAGCAGGGTGCGCCCCGCGTAGAGCACCACCAGCAGGGCGATCCCCCAGAAGACGAGCGACCGCACCAGGTCCAGCCAGCCGGGCGCGCTTCCCGGCGGGGGAGCCGCCGGCGGCTGGAACCGGCCCGGGGCCAGCCCCGCGTCGGCGGCGCCCGGCGAGAGCAGCCGGAAGGGCAGGGTGAGCACCCAGAGGACCAGGTACAGGGCGAAAAAGAGCCAGAAGGCGACGACCCGCAGGGCCTGGATCAGGCTGTCCAGGAGCACCGCCAGGGGCAGCATGTGCTCGGTCGGCAGCAGCAGCGCCCCCACAAGCGCCACCGCCACCAGCCCCAGGCTGCTCAGCACCCAGTGCCCCGGCACGGTCGGGGCCACCGGCACCTGAGCGACCTGCCAGAGCGTCCGCTGCCGGACGTACTGCATCTCCGCCAGGAGCAGGAGCACCAGCACGAAATAGAGGACCACGTTGACCAGGGCCCCCGAGACCGCCGGACGGCCGACGGTCAGGAGGGCCACCACCGCCTGCAGACTCAGCAGCTGCCGGACGTCCAGCGCGGTCAGCCCGCTGAGAACGAGCAGCACCACCCCGCCGGCGAGGAAGCGACCGGCCACGTTGCGCAACGGGGTGGTGTGGTCGACGAAGCGGCCACGGTCGGTCTCCCAGAGCGGGTCGCGCTGGAGCCGCTCGGAGAGGATCTCCCCGGCCTGGACGCGCAGACTGTTCAGGTCGAGGGTGGTGCGAAAGCCGGTCCACCAGGCGCCCGCCACCAGGAGCGTCCCGACGATGAACGCGAGGTCAAAGAAACTCAGGGGATCGGACCACCAGCGCCAGAGGTCGCCCGCCAGGGCTTCAGGGTGGGCGAGATAGGGCAGAAGACGCACGGCCAGCAGGAAGGGCACAAGAATGACCAGCCACTCCTTCCAGAGAATGGCCCCCCGCGCCAGACGGCGGGCGTAGAGGAAACTGGCCAGGGCGGCCAGTCCGGCCAGCGGCACCAGACCGTCGGCCGGCCAGGTGGGAACCAGCGCCAGGCCGAACTGGACCAGGCCGGTGCTGAAGGAGACGACCGCCGCCACCAGCACCGCCGGCTCGAAGACGGCCTCGACCCAGGTGGCCGGACCCGGCCGATACTCGCGGTAGAACTCCGGCGGCAGAAACCACTGCCCCAGCGTGGCGCTCCACGACCGTCGCTTCACCGGCTCCCCCTCACGGCGGGCCGCGCCCCCTCCAGGTGCTCCTCGCGCCAGACCTCGTAGTAGGGCAGGCCCAGCGCCGCCGACCGCTCGCCCACGGCCGGCCCGGGCGGCCGGACGTAGACCAGGACGACGCTGAAGCCGGCCCGACGCAGGACCAGGACGCTCTCCAGGAGCGCCGGCGTCTCCCCCGGCGTCACCAGGACCAGCGTGGCTCCCCACGGCAGACGCGGCATCTGGCCCCGCACAAAGACCGGGAAGGGGGTGGTCTCCCCCGGCACCACCCGGGCCAGCATCTCCAGCAACAGCATCAGATGGTGCCGTCCCTTCCGGGGGAGCGCCCCGATGATCGGCTGGCCGGTCAGGCTGTCCAGACCGTTGGTCAGCAGCCCCACCTCCTGGCGCAGGCCGACCAGGTGGTTGGCCAGGCTGGCGGCCACGATGATCGCCAGCTCGGCGGCGTAGTAGGCGAAGACGCGCTCGTACTCCGGCAGATGGAGATTGAGCAGGATGACCGTCGGCAGCATCATCGCCGGTTCCAGCTTCTTGACCTGCAGCGCGCCGGTCGCCGCCGTCGCCTTCCAGTGGATCAGACGGAAGCTGTCGCCCGTGGTGTAGGGACGCACCCCGATGACCCGGACCGGGTCGGCGTAGAGCGGCTGGGGCGTCCGCAGGAGCCCCAACGGCACCCGCGAGGGCAGGCCCAGCTCCCCCACCGGCACGATCTTGGGGTAGACGATGAGATGGTCGGTCGCGCCGACGATCTGCTCGACCCGCTGGAGGCCCAGGACATCGCCGGTTTCGACGGTCAGCGGGCCGAGGGTGTAGTAGCCGCGCTGACGGGCGTGGAGCGTGTACGTCAGCCGGCAGCGCTCGCGCGGCCACAGCGCCAGCGCCCGCCGCAGAAAGGCCGGGCTGGCCAGGGCCAGCGGCAGCCGCTCGTGGACCAGCAGCCAGGGGACGGGCAGCCAGCCGGTATTGTGGACCTCCAGCACGACCGGGATCGTCTCGCCGTAGAAGGCCCGCGGCTCGAAACGCCGCCGGACGACCAGCCGGCCGACCGCGTAGCGGCCCCAGAGGTGGGCCAGCAGCACCACCAGAACCAGCAGGTAGAAGATGTGGTAGAGGAAGCCCACCTTCAGGGTCACCGCCAGCAGGAGAACCAGAAAGAGAAAGGGCCAGAGGTTGAGCACGGCTCTCCTCGTCAGCGCGGGGCCACCGGCACCGGCACGCGCTCCACCACGCTCTGGACGACGTCCTCGGCGGTGCGCCCCCGCAACTGGGCGTCGGGCTTGAGCAGCAGACGGTGAGCCAGGACAAAGGGGGCCAGGCGCTTGACGTCGTCGGGCAGGACGTAGGCCCGGCCGGCCATGGCCGCCAGGGCCTGACTGCTGCGCAGGAGCGCCAGGGTGCCCCGCGGGCTGGCCCCCAGGGCCACATCGGGGTGGTCGCGGGTGGCCCGGACCAGGGTGATGATGTAGTCGCGGACCGAGTCCTCGACCGCGACGGCGGTCACCTGCTCCTGGAGCCGGAGGACCTCGGCCCCGTCGGCCACCGGCCCCAGCGTTTCGATGGGGTGACGGTGCTGGAGGTTCAGGGTCATCTGGCGCTCGTCGTCGAACGAGGGATAGCCGATCCGCAGGCGCAGCAGAAAGCGGTCGAGCTGGGCCTCGGGCAGGGGAAAGGTGCCCTCGTACTCGATGGGGTTCTGGGTGGCCAGGACCAGAAAGGGACGGGGAAGGGGACGCGGCTGGCCCTCGACCGAGACCTGACGCTCGGCCATGCACTCCAGGAGGGCCGACTGGGTCCGGGGGGTGGCCCGGTTGATCTCGTCGGCCAGCAGGATATGGGTGAAGATCGGGCCCGGGCGAAACTCGAACTCACCGGTCTTCTGATTGAAGACCGAGACGCCGGTGACATCGCTGGGCAGAAGATCGGGGGTGAACTGGAGGCGCCGGAAGGTGCAGCCCAGCGAGGCCGCCAGAGCGCGCGCCAGCATGGTCTTGCCGACACCGGGCACATCCTCGATGAGAACGTGCCCTTCGCAGAGCAGAGCCACCACCGCCAGCTCGATCACCGGCCGTTTGCCGACGATCACGCGCTCGACATTGGCGATGACCCGCTCGCTCAGGTCCTGAATGGCCCGCACCTTGACCCCCGCTCCGGCCGCGCGCTATATTTACTCTGCATTGCCGATCACGCCTCTACGCTGCTCGCCTGTTAGCATACCGGAAAGCCGCCCGGACCGCAAGATTCGGATGAGGCATGACTGAACCGCGGATTCTGGTCTGCGAACCCATCGCCGAAGATGGCCTGCGTCTGCTGCGTCAGCACGCCCAGGTGGATGTGCGTCCGGACCTTGGGGCGCGGCTGCGCGAGGCCATCGACGGCTACGAGGGGCTGATCGTCCGCAGCCAGACGCGGGTCTCGGCCGAGGTGATCAACGCCGCCACCCGGCTGCGGGTCATCGGTCGGGCCGGGGTGGGGGTGGACAACATCGACGTCGAGGCGGCCAGCGCCCGGGGCATCGTGGTGGTCAATGCCCCGACCGCCTCGAACGTGGCGGCCGCCGAGCACACGCTGGCGTTGATGCTGGCCCTGGCCCGCCACATCCCTCAGGCCGACGCCTCGGTCAAGGCCGGCCGCTGGGAGCGGTCGCGCTTCCTGGGGGTCGAGGTGCGGGGCAAGACGCTGGGGATCATCGGCCTGGGGCACATCGGCTCGGAGGTGGCCCGCCGGGCCGGCGGGCTGGGGATGCGGGTCATCGCCTACGACCCGTACGTCTCGCCGGAGTACGCCCTGAAACTCAACGTCACGCTGGTCGACCTGGACACCCTGCTCCAGCAGAGCGACTTCCTGACCGTCCACGTCCCGCTCACCCCGGCGACGCGCGGGCTCATCGGCGCCCGCGAACTGGCCCGGACCAAGCGCGGCGTGCGCATCATCAACTGCGCCCGGGGTGGGATCATCGACGAGGCGGCGCTGGCGGCGGCCCTGCGGAGCGGCCAGGTGGCCGGCGCGGCCCTCGACGTCTTCACCACCGAGCCGCCCGAGAATTCGCCCTTCATCACCGACCCCGACCTGCGGCAGCGGGTGGTCCTGACACCCCACCTGGGGGCCTCAACGGAGGAGGCGCAGATCAGCGCGGCCGTCGAGGTGGCCGAGCAGGTGATCGCCGTCCTGCAGGGGCTGCCGGCCCGCTACGCCGTCAACGCCCCGGCGATCCTCCCCGAGCAGCTGCAGGCGCTGGCCCCCTACATCCGGCTGGCCGAGCGGCTGGGACGGCTCTTCGCCCAGCTGTCCAACGGCCAGCTCCGCCACCTGGAGATTCTCTACGAGGGCGAGATCGCCGAGTACGACACCACCCCGCTCAAGGCGGCGGTGGTCAAGGGCTACCTGCAGACCGTCTCGCCCGAGCACATCACCCTCACCAACGCCCTGCTGATGGCCCGGGTGCGGGGTCTGACGGTGGTCGAGCACCGTCAGACCGCCCCCGCCGAGAACTACGCCAACCTGCTGACGGTCCGCACGGCCGCCGCCCAGTTCGTCCACCAGCTGAGCGGCACGGTGGTCAGCGGCGAGCCGTACATCGTGCGGATCAACCAGTACTGGGTGCACGTTCTGCCGACCGAGGGCTACCTGCTGCTCTGCTACCACATCGACCGGCCGGGGATCGTCGGCAAGATCGGCACGCTACTGGGAGCCGCCGATATCAATATCTCGTTCATGCAGGTCGGCCGGCGCACCCGCCGGGGCGAGGCGATGACCGTCCTGGGCCTGGACGAACCGGTGCCCGAGGACCTCTACCACCGGCTGATCGCCGAGGCCGGTCTGCTGGCGGCCAAACTGGTCCAGCTGTAAGGTCGCCGGCGCGTCCCCCGGCGCGCCCGGCCAGACGACCGGATGGGTGGACACGGTCTGAATGGAGCTACGGAGAGCGTACCGGTGGGCGCGCCGGACGTGGGAGCGGCCGACCTTCGGACACCTGGTCCTGCTGGTCTTCTCGCTGGGAATTCTCAGCCTCTACTGCGCCGGGATCGCGGCGCTGGTGGCCGGCCCCCGGCTGCGCGCACAGGCCAGCCGGCTGGCGGTGACCCCCCTGGGGGAGACGCCCACACCGGTCCTGACACCGACCCCACCGCTCCTCGCCGTGGCCCCCTCGCCGACGCCCACCCCGACGCCCACCCGCCCCGTCCGGCCGGCGACCCCCACGCCCACCCTCGAGCCGCTGCCACCGACGCCGACCCAGGCGCCGCTCTGGACTCTTCTCCCCACCCCGACGCGCCCGCCGGCGCGCACCCCGACGCCGACCGTGGCCCTCACCCGCTCGCCCACGCCGCCCGTCGGGGCCACGCCGACCCCGTCCCCGGCCCCGACCGCGACGCCCGCTGTGACCCCCACGCCTGTGGAGGACCTGGCGACGCCGACGCCGACCCCCTCGCCCACCCCCGGCCGCACCCCGACGCCGGGCTCCCGGCCGACCGCCACGCCGACGCCGACCGCCCCGCGCCCCGGTCCGACGGCGACGCCGACCGCCAGCCCACCGGCCACGCCCTCGCCATCGCCCACGAGGACGGCTGATGGTCACCCTTGAGGACGTCAAACGGAACGCCGAGATCCACGCCCTGCTCCGCGCCGCCGACGAGCAGCTGGGCGTCCTGGGCTACACCGAGCACGGCTACCGCCACGCCAACCTGGTGGCCCACATCGCCGAGAACGTTCTGCGCCGCCTGGGGTACCCGGATCGCCGGGCCCAGCTGGCGGCCATCGCCGGCTATCTCCACGACATCGGCAACGTCGTCACCCGCACCAACCACGGGCCCACCGGGGCGGTGCTGGTCTTCCCGATCCTGCGGCAGCTGGGAATGCCGGCGGAAGAGCTGGCGGTGGTCGTGGGGGCCATCGGCAACCACGAGGAGGACCATGGCTCGCCCGTCAGCGAGGTCTCGGCCGCCGTCATCATCGCCGACAAGAGCGACGTCCACCGGTCCCGGGTGCGCAACCCCAACCCGACGACCTTCGATATCCACGACCGGGTGAACTACGCCGCCACCCACAGTTTTGTCCGGGTGGACAGCGAGAACCGGCGGATCACCCTGGAGCTGACCATCGACACCGAGATCGCCTCGATTATGGATTACTTCGAGATCTTTCTCTCGCGCATGCTGTTCATCCGGCGGGCCGCCGAATACCTGCAGTGCGCCTTCACCCTGACGATCAACGGGCAGCGCATCCTTTAAGGCGGGCCCCAGACCCGCCGGGGTGTGCTATACTTAGAGCGCCGTGAAGCATCTGGTCTGTCTCTCCCACCTGAGCGGCGCCGAGATCTGGCAGATCCTGACCCTGGCCCGCCGGCTGAAGGCCGAGTGGCAGGCCGGCCAGCAGCGGCCGCTGCTGGCCGGCAAGGTGCTGGGGATGATCTTCCAGAAGCCCTCGCTGCGCACCCGGGTGTCGTTCGACATCGCCATGCTCCAGCTGGGCGGGCACGCCCTCTACCTCTCGCCGGCCGAAATTCAACTCGGCCAGCGCGAGAGCGTGCCGGACGTGGCCCGGGTGCTCAGCCGGTACGTCGACGCGATCATGGCCCGGACCTTCAGCCATCGCGACATCGAACTGCTGGCCGCGTACGCCACGGTGCCGGTCATCAACGGCCTCTCCGACCTGAGCCACCCCTGCCAGGCGCTGGCCGATATGCTCACGATCTGGGAGAAGCGCGGCGACCTCCGGTCGCAGGTCCTGGCCTACGTGGGCGACGGCAACAACGTCTGCCACGCGCTGCTCTTGGCGGCCAGCAAACTGGGGATGCACATGCGCATCGCCTCGCCGCCCGGCTACACCTGCCACCCGACGATCGTCGCCCAGGCCCAGCAGGCCGCCGCCGAGAGCGGGGCCCGGCTGGAGTTCCTGACCGATCCGCGGGCGGCGGTGGAGGGGGCGACGGTGGTCTACACCGACGTCTGGACCAGCATGGGCCAGGAGAGCGAGCGCGAACAGCGCCGGCGGGTCTTCCAGTCCTACCAGGTCAACACGGCGCTGCTGCGGCTGGCCGCCCCCGACGCCATCGTGATGCACTGTCTGCCCGCCCACCGGGGCGAGGAGATCACCGACGACGTCATCGACGGACCCCAGTCGGTCGTCTTCGACCAGGCGGAGAACCGGGTGCACGCCCAGAAGGCGGTGCTGGTGCTGTTGCTGGCCCCGGCGGCGGGCCGCGCGCTGAGCGCGGAGCCCGCCTAGAGCCCGGCCGATGGCCGGGTGGGGCCGGCGGAGGAGCAGGGCCGATGACGCAGGTCTTCGATTTCGTGGCGGCGATCCTCCCGCGGATCACCATCTGGAGCATCCTCGACATCTCCATCGTCTCGGTCCTGATCTACGGCTTTCTGAGCCTGTTCCGCGGGACGTCGGCCTTCTCGGTCCTCTACGGTCTGGCCTTCCTGCTGGGAGCCCTGGCCATCGCCAGCACCCTCCCCGGGCTGGCGATGCTCAACTGGCTCCTGCGCAACACCCTGCCGGTGCTCTCGTTCGCCCTCCTGGTGGTCTTCCAGCCCGAACTGCGCCGGGCGATGGAGCGGATCGGCCGGGTGCGGGGCTGGATCGCCCGGCCGATGATGAGCCAGGAGGCCCAGAGCCTGCAGCACGCCATCACCGAGATCGCCCGGGCCTGCCGGCGCCTCTCGGAGCGGCGGCAGGGGGCCCTCATCGTGCTGGAGCGCGAGACCGGGCTCCAGGAGTACGCCGAGACGGGGGTCATCCTCAACGCCCTGGTCTCGACCGAGTTCCTGCTGACGATCTTCTTCCGCGACGCCCCGCTGCACGATGGGGCGGCCATCATCCACGGCGACCGGGTGATCGCCGCCGGCTGCGTGCTGCCGCTCTCCAGCAACACCATGGACGCCCAGCTGGGCACCCGCCACCGGGCGGCCCTGGGGATCACCGAGATCACCGACGCGGTGGCCATCGTCGTCTCCGAGGAGACCGGCATCATCTCGCTGGCCAACAACGGGCGGCTGGTGCGCAACCTGGACGAGGCCAAACTGCGCAAAGTCCTGACCGTGCTCTACGGGCCGGCCGCCCACGACCCGTTCCTCTTCTGGTCGCGCCGGCGGGCGGCCGCCCGCCTGCGTCAGGCCCGGCGGCCCATCGCCGAAGTCGAACCGGCCCGGAACATGTAGATGATGACGTTTCTCAAACACAACCTGGCCTGGATGCTGCTCTCGGTGCTGCTGTCGACGGTGCTGTGGGTGGTGGTGACCGTCCAGCAGAACCCGGATACGACCCGGACGTTCACCGGCATCCCGGTGACGGTGCTGAACCTGCCGGCCGGCCTGACCCTGCGCAACGAGGTCCCGCCGGTCACGGTCACCGTGGTGGCCCCCCGCGACGTGGCCGAGGGGCTGGGACCGGGCATGTTCAAGGCCAAGGTCGACGCCTCCAAGGCCCGGGCGGGCCTCTCCGAGGTGCCGGTCGAGGTCGAGTCGCAGGACCGCCGGGTGCGGATCGAGCAGATCGAACCGGCCCGGGTCGCCCTGCACCTCGAGCCCACGGGCCGGAAAGAGGTGCCGGTCCGGGTGGTGGTCGAAGGGGTCGCGCCGGAGGGCTACATCGCCCGCCCGCCACGGGTGACCCCGGAGCGGGTGATCGTGGTCGGGCCCCAGTCGCTGGTCGAGCAGGTGACGGCGGTGGTGGCCAAGGTGAACATCGAGGGGGCCAAGTCGACGCTGAGCCAGACGGTCAAAGGGCAGCCGGTGAACGCCAGCGAGCAGCCGGTCGAAAAGGTGACGGTGGCGCCGGACCAGCCGATCCTGGTTGAGGTGCCCATCGAGCAGCAGCTGACCTACAAGACCCTGCCGGTGGTCCCCCAGGTGACCGGCTCGCCGGCCCTCGGCTACCAGGTGGTCGGCATTATGATCGACCCGGTGGCCATCACCGTCTTCGGCGACCCCAAGGTGCTGGGCGACCTGGACTACCTGTCCACCCGTCCGGTGGACATCACCGGAGCGGTGGGCGATCTGGCCCTCAACACCGAGCCGGTCCTGCCGACCGGGGTCTCGCTGGCCCGCCGGCAGACCCTGGTCGTCCGGGTCTACGTCAGCCCGGTGGAGTCGAGCAAACTCCTCGAGGTGGCCCCGGAGGTCCGCCAGGTCGGCGACGGACTGCGGGCCACCGTCACCCCGCCGGCAGTCCAGGTCGTGGTCGCCGGGCCGATGCCGGTCCTCACCGCCCTCAAGCCTCAGGACGTCCGGGTGGTGGTCGAGGCCGGGGGACTGGGGGTTGGCACCCACCTGGTCCGGCCGCGGGTCGAACTGCCCGCCCCGCTCCGGGTGCTCTCGCTGACGCCCGAACGGGTGACCGTGACCATCCGGTAAGGGAGGAGCCGATGGCCAAGCCGATCGTGGCCATTGTCGGGCGACCAAACGTCGGCAAATCGACGCTCTTCAACCGCATCGTCGGGAGGCCGGTGGCGATCGTCGAGGACGAACCCGGCACCACCCGCGACCGCATCGGGGCCGACACCGAGTGGTCCGGCTACGCCTTCACCCTGGTCGACACCGGCGGCCTGGAGATCACGCCGGGCAGCGACCTGGCCCGGCGGGTCAAAGAGCAGGCCGAGATCGCCATCCGCGAGGCCGACGTGGTGATCTTCCTGGTCGACGTGCGCGAGGGGGTCACGGCCAGCGACCTGGAGGTGGCCGATCTCCTGCGCCGCAGCGGCAAGCCGGTGATCGTGGCGGTCAACAAGTGCGACAACCCCGAGCGCCGGCTGATGGCCAACGAGTTCTACCAGCTGGGCCTGGCGCCGGTGGTGGCCATCTCGGCCCTGCACGGCCAGGGGATCAACGACCTCCTGGACGAGGTCGTGGCCCGGCTGCCCGCGCGGGTGCCCGAGGAGGAGATCGAGGCCATCCGGGCGGCCATCGTCGGCCGGCCCAACGTGGGCAAGTCGTCGCTCCTCAACGCGATCGTGGGGAGCGAGCGGGCGATCGTCAGTGAGCAGCCGGGGACAACCCGCGACACCATCGACACGCTCATCGAGTGGCGCGGGGAACGGATCATCCTGGTGGACACCGCCGGCATCCGGCGACGGGGGCGGATCGAGGCCGGGATCGAGCGCTACAGTGTGCTGCGGGCCCTGCGGGCCATCAATCGGAGCGACATCAGCGTCCTGGTTCTGGACGCGGTCGAGGGGGTCACGGCCCAGGACGCCCACCTGGCCGGCTACATCCGCGACGCCGGGCGCGGCTGCCTCCTGGCCGTCAACAAGTGGGACCTCATCCCCAAGACCCCCAACATCGAACACGAATACACCCAGCACGTCCGCAGCGCCCTCAAGTTCATGCCCTGGGCGCCGATACTCTTTCTGTCGGCCAAGACCGGCGAGAACGTCCAGCAGGTCCTCGATCTGCTCCTGACCATCCAACAGGAGCGCAGCCGCCGCGTGCCGACGGCGGTCCTGAACGAGGTCCTGCGGGCGGCGATCCAGGCCCATCCGCCGCCGCCGGTCGGCGGCAAACGCCTGAAAATCTACTACATCACCCAGGCCGAGATCCGCCCCCCCACCTTCGTCTTCTTCGTCAACGACCCCGACCTCCTGCACTTCTCCTACGAGCGGTTCCTGGAGAACCGGCTGCGCGAGGCCTTCGGCTTCCAGGGAACAGCCCTCCGGCTGATCTTCCGCGCCCGGACCTCGCAGCAGGTCGGCACACGCTAGGAGTCGGGAACAGGGGTGTCGCCAGACGAGACCACGTCCCCGGCGGAACAGCCGGGGACACCGACGCGGTGGATCCTTGCCCAGGAGCAGCAGGGCGAGTGCCTGGCCTGCCGGCTGACGCTGGGCATCTGCCTGATACTGGCGGCGGTGCTGGCCCTCAACAGCGTCAGCGGGGCCCTCCGGCCGGTCCAGGTGCTCTTCGGCGCCGGCCTCCTCGGCCTCCAGACGGCCGTGGCCGCGCTGGGGCTGTGGTGGGCCCGGTCGGGACGCTATCGCCCGTGGCTGAAGTACGGCACCAGCCTGACCTCGCTTGCCCTGCTCACCGCCTACCTGGTCGCCTCGACGCTGACCACTCCGACCACTCTGTTTATGGCCTCGGTCGGCTGGCTCTACTTCGCCATCGTGGCCATGGCCGCCCTGCGCCACAGCCCGACCCTGGTGCTCCTCACCGGCCTGCTCGCCACCCTGAGCTGCCTGGGCGTGGGCACCCTGGCCCTCGATCTCCTGGCCGACGATCCGCTCCCGCCCCGGGTGGCCCACCACGCCACGCCGACCACCCTGGCCACCCGGCTGATCTATCTGGCGGGGACCGCCCTCCTCCTGGGGTACGTGGCCCGCCAGGACCGGCGCCTGATCGCGGAGACGGCCCGGGCCCAGGCCGAGCGCCTCCAGGCCCTGCGGGCGCTGCACACCGCCCAGGAACAGCGCCTGCAACGCTACGTGGCCCAGTTCCGGGCGGCGCTCCAGCGCGAGGCCCAGATGGCCGAGCGGCTGCGCATCGCCCGCGAACTCCACGACCGCGTCGCCAAGGGGCTGGTCGGGGTGAGCCTGGCGCTGGCCAACCTGACCGGCGACCACCTGCCCCCGGCCCTCCGCGAACGTCTGGCCAGGCTGTACGAGTACACCTGTCTGCTGCAGCAGGAGACCCGGCGCGTGATCGGCGACCTGCGTCTGAGCGGACCGGAGGAGGCCCTCCACGCCCACATCCGGGCGCTCTGCGCGGAGTTCGCCTCTCAGACCGGGCTCGTCGTCCTCCCGCAACTCGTCGAGCCCCTCCCCCGGCTGCCGGCCGAGACCCAGTACCAGATCCTGCGCATCCTGGAGGAGGCGCTGGCCAACGTCCAGCGCCACGCCCGGGCCCGGACCGTCTGGGTCGACCTTTACGCCGGCGCCACGGGTCTGACGATGACGGTGACCGACGACGGCTGCGGTTTCGAGTGGCGGGGCGAGACCGCCCTCCTGGAGAGCGGGCGCTACGGGCTTGTCGGCATGCGCGAGCGGGCCGAGGCCATCGGCGCCACCCTGACCATCACAACCGCCCCGGGCCAGGGCACCCACCTCCACCTGCGGGTGCCGATCACGCCCCCGTCTCCGCTGCCGGCCCCACACCGCGCAGATCCGGCGGGAGAGGCTCCTGCCAGTCCGCCGGGGGATGCGTCGGCGCCGGATAGACGAACAGAAGACGACAGCCCGTTCCCTCGCCGACCAGCCGGTGGCTGACCCCTGCCGGCACCAGGACAAGGTCGCCCGGCCGGAGGGCGAACGCCTGACCGTCGAGGACGACCGTGGCCGTGCCCGCCAGGACGTAGAACACCTTCTCCACCGGATGCCGATGGGCGGGGATCAGGCCCCCGGGGAGGAGGTCGATGAGCCCGAGGGTCAGGCTCGCCGTCCCCCGACGGCCGTCCAGCAGTTCGGTGACGGCCACGCCGGGCAGGCCAGCGCTGGGCGCGAAATCGTCGCTCCGGTAGACCGGCATCGGCGCTCCTTTCGCCCGGCCCGCCGGGGGCGGGCCGGGCGCGTCGGGTTGACATACTCTCGACGGATCGTATAGCCTCTATAGGGAATGTGCGAGGGGGTTCCTCGGCGCTGACGAAAGGAAGGGGACTATGCCGCGGTATAGCCTGGACGACCTGGACCTCAGCATTGGGAAGCGGACGCGGCTGCACCGTCTGCTCTACGACCACGGGCCGGGCAACGGCACGATGCTGCTCCTGCCGGTGGACCAGGGGTTGGAACACGGGCCGCGCGACTTCGCCGTCAACCCGCCGGCGGCCGACCCGGCCTTCCAGGTCCGGCTGGCCAAGGAGGCGGGCTTCTCGGGGATCGTTTTCCATGTCGGTCTGGCCGAAAAGTACATGAAAGAGTACGCCGGCGAGGTGCCGCTGGTCCTCAAAATCAACGGCAAGACCGATATCCCGCCCGACGACGAGGCCTTCTCCGGGCTGACCGGCTCGGTCGAGGACGCGGTGCGCCTGGGGGCGGACGCCGTCGGCTACACCCTCTACGTCGGCTCGCCGCGCCAGGATGAGGACTTCCGCCAGCTGGAGCAGGTCCGGCGCGCGTGCGAGCGCTACGGGATGCCGCTCATCGTCTGGGCCTATCCGCGTGGGCGGTACGTCGAGCAGAAGGGCGGGCGCGACAGCCTCTACGCCGTCGACTACGCCGCGCGCGTGGCGGCCGAACTGGGGGCGGACGTCATCAAGGTCAACGTCCCGGTCATCGACGAGGCCAAGATGAAGCTCTCGCCCAGCCCCTACAACGAACTGCGGCTGAGCACCCTGGAGGCCATCGCCAAGGTGGTCGAGTCGGCCGGCCGCTCGCTGGTCATCATCTCGGGCGGCGGGAAGATCAGCGACGAGCAGCTGCTGGAGAAGGCCCGGCTGGCGATGGAAGCCGGGGCGACCGGCCTGATCTTCGGGCGCAACATCTGGCAGCGCCCCTGGGACGAGGCCCTGAAGATCACCCAGCGCATCCGCGAGATCATGCTCCAGTACCCGGCGCCCGGCCACGTCGAAAAGCCGCCCGCCCTGGCCCGCTAGAACCGGCCCCACCGCCACCGGGACCGGCCGTTCTGGCCGGTCCCGGTCTTTTCGGCCCGGGCCAGAGACGCTGGCGAAAGGGCGGTGGAGCGAGGCCCCTACGTTTCCACGGGCCAGTCGAGACGGTTGCCCCACTCGGCCCAGGAGCCGTCGTAGAGCCGGACGTTCTCGTAGCCCAGGAGGGCCAGGGTGAAGGCGGCGTGGGCGGCCCGGACGCCTCCCTGGCAGTAGGTGACGATCAGCCGATCCGGCCGGACGCCGGCCGCTTCGTGGCGGGCCCGCAGGCTCTCCGGGTCGCGGAAGGTCCAGTCGGGGTTGAGGTTCTCCTGCCAGAAAAAGTGCCGGGCGCCGGGGATGCGCCCGCCGCGAGCGGCCCGGACCTCCTGGCCGGTGTACTCGCTGGGCCGGCGCACATCGAGAAGGAGAAGCTGCGGCTGGCCGAGGAGCCGGCGCAGGTCCTCGCCCCGGAGACGGAGATCGGCGCGCGGCGGTCCGGGCTGGAACCGGGCCGGCGAAACCGCGGTGGTTCCGGTGGCCAGCGGCCGCCCCTCGGCCAGCCACTTCTGGATCCCGCCGTTCAGGATCTTCACCCGGTCGTGGCCGTAGTAGCGGAGCACCCACCAGAGGCGGGCGGCGTAGTGACCGCCCTCGTCGTCGTAGCCCACCACCAGCATCTGGTTGCCGATCCCCAGCCGGCCCATGGCCTGGGCCAGCCGCTCCGGCCCCGGAATGAGGTTGGGCGGGTCCTGGGCCGGGTCGGCCAGGTCCACCGTCCAGTCGCAGTAGACGGCGCCGGGGATGTGACCGGCCTGGTAGACAGCCCGACCGTCGCGGCCGTCCCAGTAGTAGCGGCAGTCGACGATCCGCACGTCCGGGTCGTCGAGGTGCTCGGCCAGCCAGTCGGTTTCGGCCAGCAGATCGGGCCGGGCGTAGCCGCGCGCCATCATTCTCTCCCCTTCTGGAGCGTGATGTCTGCGGTGTATTGTAGCCGGCCGGGCGGCCGGGAGACCAGCGCCGCCTGGCGCGTCGCCTTGATCGCCGGGGCCGTTTCCCGTATCCTTGCAGGTGAAAGCCGGAGGCGAGAGGCTGTGTACGTCATCGGCACCGCGGGCCACGTCGACCACGGCAAGTCCACCCTGGTCAAAGCCCTGACCGGGATCGACCCCGACCGCCTGCGGGAGGAGAAAGAGCGGGGGATGACCATCGATCTGGGCTTCGCCTGGCTCCGGCTGCCGGACGGGCGCGAGGTCAGCCTGGTGGATGTGCCGGGCCACGAGCGGTTTATCAAGAACATGCTGGCCGGGGTGGGGGGCATTGACCTCGCCCTCCTGGTCGTCGCCGCCGACGAGGGGGTCATGCCCCAGACGCGCGAGCACGTGGCCATCCTCGAACTCCTCGGGATCCACCGGGCGGTGGTCGCGCTCTCCAAGATCGACCTGGTCGAGCCCGACTGGCTGGACCTGGTCCGGAGCGATGTCCAGGAGTACCTGGCCCGCACCGCCCTGGCCGGCGCCCCCATCGTGCCGGTCTCGGCCCTGACCGGGGCCGGCCTGGACCAGCTGATCCAGACGCTGGTGGCGACGCTGGCCGAGACTCCCCCGCGACCGGACCTGGGCCGACCCCGCCTGCCCATCGACCGGGTGTTCACCGTCGCCGGCTTCGGGACGGTCGTCACCGGCACGCTCACCGGCGGGCGGCTGCACGTCGGCCAGGAGCTGGAGGTCCAGCCGGGCGGGCTGCGCACCCGGAGCCGTGGCATCCAGACCCACCGCCAGAAGGTCGAGGTGGCGCTCCCCGGCACGCGGGTGGCGGTGAACCTGGCCGGACTGGCCACCGAACACCTCTGGCGGGGCCATGTGGTGACGGTGCCGGGCTGGCTCCAGCCGACGACGGTCGTCGACGCCCACGTCCGGGTGCTGGCCGAGGCCGGCCCGCTGGTCCACAACAGCGTCCTGAGTTTCCACAGCGGCACCGCCGAGACCATGGCCCGGGTCATCGTCCTTGAGGGCGAGCGGATCGAGCCGGGCGCGAGCGGCTGGATTCAGCTGCGGCTGGCGGCGCCGCTGGCCCTGGCCCGGGGCGACCTCTTTGTCCTGCGCACGCCCAACGCCACGGTCGGCGGCGGCGAGGTCGTCGACGCCCACGCCCGCCGACACCGACGGTCGGAGCCGGGGCTGCTCGCCCGGCTGGAGATCCTGCGTCGGGGCGCTCCCACCGACCGTCTCCGGCACCTGCTGGAGCAGGGACCTCAGGAGCCCGGGCTCCTGGGCCTCCAGACCGGCCTGGAGGCGGAGACGGTCCAGCGGGCGCTGGCGAGTCTGCAGGCCCAGGGAGAGATCGTCACGCTGGGCGACCTCCTGACCGCCCGGCGCTGGTGGGAGCAGTGCCGGGAGCGCGTTCTGGGGACGCTGCGCGCCTACCACCAGCGGCACCCACTCCGCGCCGGGATGCCCCGTGAGGAACTCAAGAGCCGGCTGGGCTTTCCGCCCCGGCTCTTCGGGGCGGTGGTCCAGCGCCTGGTCGCGGAAGGGACGCTGGCCGAGACCGGCCCGCACCTCCGGCTGGCCGAGCACACGGTGCGCTTCGGCCCGGATCTGGCCGAGCGGGTCGAGCGGCTGCTCGGCGAACTGGGCCGGGAGCCCTACGCCCCACCGTCCCTGCCGGACCTGATGGCCACCCTGGGGCTGGACGAGGAGGTCATCGCCGCCCTGGTCGAGCAGGGACGGCTCGTCCGGCTGAACGAGAGCGTGGCGCTCCGGTCCGAGGTCTACCGCGAGATGGTCGAGCGGGTGGTGGCCCTTCTCCGGGAGAAGGGTCAGGTGACCGTCGCCGAGGTCCGCGATCTTTTCGGCACCAGCCGCAAGTACGTCCTGGCGCTCCTGGAGTACATGGACCAGCAGCACCTGACCCGCCGGGTGGGCGACGTGCGGGTGCTGCGGGAACGGGTGGGGGTATGAGGCCGTCGCGTCCGCTCGTCCGACAGGGCCTCTGGCTGGCGGCGGCCGTCGGCCTGGTCTGGCTGGCCAACCGGCGGACGACGGCCCCACTCCCCGATCTCATCGACTGGGAGAAAGCGCGCTCCCTCGCCCTGGCCGTCGCCCGCCGCGACCATGTTCCCCAGTTCCTCATCCGCCCGGCGCTGGTCGCCCAGTACACCGCGCGGGTGCGCCGCTGCGCCGATCTCATCGCCGGCTACACCGGCCTGACCCTGCCCCAGGCGCTGGAGGCGGTCTACGTCCTCGACCGCAGCGAGTGGATCGATACCAATATCGAGAACTTCCGTCTGCTCTTCGCGCCGCTGGAGCGCCTGCACCGGACGGCCAGCCCGGTGGTGACGGTCGGACGCCGGGTGGCCGGACTGCTCAACCAGGCGCTGCTGAGCGGGCAGATCGGGGTGCTGCTCGGCTACCTGGCCCGACGGGTGCTGGGCCAGTACGATCTGGCCCTGCTGGGCCGCGAGCCGCTGACCGGCGGGCGGCTCTACTTCGTCGAGCCCAACATCGCCCATCTGGAGCACACGCTCGGGCTGCCGGGCGAGGATCTGCGCCTCTGGGTGAGCCTGCACGAGACGACCCACGCCTTCGAGTTCGAGGCCACCCCCTGGCTCCGGGAGCACCTCAACCGCCTGCTCCTGACCTATATCGAGACGCTGGCCCAGGACCTCTTCCGGCTGCAGACCCCGGAGGGGCTGGCCCGGCTGGTCGAACGGGCGGTGCCGGGCCTGGCCAGCGCCCGGCACCCGGTCGAACTGATGATGTCGGCCGAACAGCGGCGCCTCTTCTGGCAGCTCCAGGCCCTCATGTCGCTTCTCGAAGGCTACAGCAACCATGTGATGGACCGGCTGGGCCACGATCTTCTGCCCTCCTACCACACCCTCCGGGCCCACTTCGAGGCCCGCCTCTGGCGACGCGGCGTCGTCGAGCGGCTCTTCGCCCGTCTGACCGGCCTCGATCTCAAAATCGAACAGTACACCTGGGGCGAGCGTTTCGTGAACAGCGTTGTCCGCGAGCGGGGACTGGCCTTCCTCAACCAGGTCTGGCAGGGCCCCGACCGGCTGCCGACCATCGAGGAGATCCGCGACCCGGCCCGCTGGATCGCCCGCCTCGAGAGGGGAGGGACCTGATGCCGCTCGACCTCACCGCCCTGGGCCCCCAGGTGCGGGCCTGGCGCGCCGCCCTGCAGCGGGAGCGCGACCTGCTCCGGGAGCGCCTGGCCCGGGCCGAGGCGGCCCTTCTGGCCTGGGCCCCCCGCTGGACCGAACTGGGCTGGCAGGTGGCCGCCCGGTCTCCCATCTGGCCAGCCGCCACCCCGCTGGAGCCGCTCACCACCGCCGTCCCGAGCGCCCCGCTCGCCGACTACACCGTCCTGGCGGCCGACGGCTCCTACCTCGCCCCCGACCGCCACGGCCCGGTCTACTGCTACCTGATCAACACCGGCGCGGCCCGCCTCGACTACGGGCCGGCGCCCCACGCCCGCCTGCTCAGTCAGCCCTACCTCGGCTACCGCCCCGAGGACCTCGTGGTCCAGGTCGGCGACCGGCCGCAACCGGTCCACGGGCACCTGCTCGACAGCCGGCGCCAGCTGAGCGAACTCCAGCTGCTGCTGACGCTGGCCCGCGAGGCGACCGCCGGCCGGTCGGTCGCCCTGCTCGATGGCACGCTCAACCTGTTCGCCGCCGAAGGGCGGGCCAACCCCTTCCTCGAGGCCTACATCGTCGCCCTGGAGGCGTTCGCCGAGCAGGGGCTGCCGGTGGTCGGCTACATCAGCCGGCCCCGCAGCGCCGACGTCATCGGCTGCCTGCGAGCGGTCATCTGTCCGCTCGACCGTTGTGACGGCCGGTGTCAGGCGCCGACCCCCGACCCGGCCCGACCCTGCTGGGGGCTGGAGACCTTCCCGGACCGCTGGCTCTTCGAGGCCCGGCTGCGGCCCGGCGAGCGCTCGGGCCTCTGGGAGAGCCCGTGGCCGCTGGCCCGCCAGCAGTACGGGCGCAGTCAGGTCTGCTTCTTCTATCTCAACGTCGGGGCCGAGGTGGTCCGGGTCGAGGTCCCCCGCTGGGTCGCCGACCAGCCGGCGCTGGTCGAGCGGGTCCAGGCGGTCATCCTGGACCAGTGCGCCCGTGGCCAGGGCTACCCCCGGGCTCTCATCGAGGCCCACGAGCAGGCGGTGATCACCGCCGCCGACCGGCAGGCGTTCGAGCGACTGGTCGAGGCCGTGCTGGGCGAGACGGGCCTGGTCCTCCTGCCCTCGCGCAAGGCGGCGGCCAAACTGGGCCGGGGCCTCTAGGGGAGAGGCCGTCGGGCGGGGCCTGGCCCTCGCCCCTGCGACGCCAGCAGCTCGGCGACACCTGCCGCCGTCGACAGCCCTCTTCGTCAAGGACCACCGTGCCTGTGGGCCGGATGCCGTCTCACGGATCCGCGCCGGTGCGGAAACACAACCCCGGTCCCAGCCCGGAATCGGCCAGGCAGCGAAGCCCGGCCGGTCGAAGGGGCCTGGCGGCCCCCACCACCACGTCGGGCCGCCCTCCCTCGATGACCGCCGTGGGCTCCAACTCCCGTCCTCACCCCGACCCCCGGCTCCCTGAGGCGACCCTCAGACCACTTCCGCAAACAGGAGCCCGGAGAGCGTCTCAGCCGAATCGCAGGGGGTCAAGGCGAACGATGCCCGGGACCCGGTCGAAGTCGGCGTCGGCGGAGATGATCCGGTCGATACGGACCCGCTCCATCACCGCCAGGTGGAGGCAGTCCCGGGGCGAAAGGCCCGCGCCTTTAAGGGTTTCCAGCAGCTCCCCGGCCCGCCGCACGTCGGCCGCCCCCACCGGCAGAACCCCATCCGGCGAGAAAATGTCGATAAGGTCCTCGACCAGGCGCAGGCCCACATCAGGCCGGCCCCGCCGCCAGTAGATATACAGGGCCTCCTGGAGGGCCTCGGCCGAGGTCACAGCCTCGAGGTCACCCCGGACGACAGCCTCAAGGACGCGCCGGCAGGCTGCCCGGTAGGAATGTTCCGGGCCGGTGGCATAAATGGCAACGTTTATGTCGATGAAGTATCGCAGAGGCGAGCCTCCGCCAGCTCCCGTTCGAGGACCGGCCATTCGTCCACCGGCACGTCGATGGCAAACAGGTCCTTAAGGGCCGCCTCCCTCTTCCGGCGGCGCCATTCGGCAAGAAGCCGTTCAAAGGCCTCCCGCCCCAGGTCCGAAAGACTGCGGCCGGTCTCGCGGGCAACCTCCTCCAGCTCACGCCGCAAGGCTTCCGGAACCAGAACCTGAATCCGGCTCTGACTCATATGCTCCTACCCATAGCTGGCGGTTAGATTCTAGCGGGTAGATCAGGATGGCACAACCCACATTCCCGACCGGCCGTCCTCGCGCAAGGCGGCCAAACCGGGCCGGGGCCTCTAGGGGAGGCTGTCGGCCAGCGCCCGCCGGAGCAGGGCGAGGCTCTCCCGCAGACCCTCGTCGGGCGGGGCCTGGCCCTCGCTCTCGATGGAGAGGTAGCCGCGGAAGCCGGCCTGGCTGAGTATCTGCCCGATCCGGCGGTAATCGAGGTCGGCGGTGTAGTAGAGGCCGCCGCCGATGTAGGTCTTGGCGTGGACCAGGGCGGTGTGGGGCGCCAGAGCGGCCATCTCGGCGTAGGGATCAGGGCAGAAAACGAAGTTGCCGGTGTCGAGGGCGACCCGGAGCCAGGGCGAGTCGGTCCCCTGCAGAATACGGAGAACCCCGGCCGCCGTCCCGGTCAGTCCCCAGTGGTTCTCCAACAGCAGCGTCACTCCCCGCTGGCCGGCGTAGTCGCAGACCGTCCGGAAGGCGGCGATGGTCCAGGCGTAGGCCTCGTCCTCGCTGTAGCCGGGGAGCGGCGGCTCGACCCCGCGGGCCGCCATCAAGGCGGCGAAATCGCGGACCGTTCCCCAGCGGCCGCCGAAGACCCGGACGCCGAAGGCCCCCAGGGTCGCGGCCACGTCGATCCAGCGGCAGACGATAGCGATCTGCCGCTGGCGCTCGGCCGGATCGGGGGTGACGAAATTGTGGTGGGCCGAGACGGCCACGATGGCCAGGCCGTTCTGGCCGGCCCGCTGGCGGAGCCGGGCCAGGTCCTCGGGGGCGGTGCTCTCCAGGTGCAGGCCCAGGATCTCGATCCCGTTCAGCCCCAGGGCGGCGCAGCGGTCGACCATCTCGGCCAGGCTGGGCCGGGTCTGCCCCTCCGGCCCCCGGCCCAGCCGGTGGAACGAGTAGGTCGAGGCCGCCAGGCTCCAGCGGCCGAGCCTCACGGCAGCGCCCCGTCGGCCCGCAGGCGCTCCAGCGCCCGCTCGAAGCCGGTGACGGTCCGCTCGACGTCCTCCGGCGTGTGCACGGCCGAGACGATGAGCGAGGGACCGGAGACGTTGATCCCCTCGAGGGCCATGGCGATCCGGAACTTGTTGTTGAAGACGCGCGGGGGCACCCGCGGCTCGGCGAACTTCAGGCTGATGAGCGAGACCTCGCCCCCGGCCTCGACGGCCACGCCCTGCCGGCGGGCGACCTCGGTGAAGCCGGCGCGGATCTGGTCGGCGATGGCCGTCGCCGTCCGCTGGATCTCGGGGTGGCGGACGATCTCCAGGCAGGCGATGCCGGCCGCGGCCGAGAGGGGGTTGGCGTTGAAGGTGCCGGGGTGGTTGATACGGCCGAAGCGCAGCCACTGGGGGTCGTCGCGGAACTCCAGGAGGGCCATGATCTCCTTCTTCCCGGCCACGGCCCCGCCGGGGAGCCCCCCGGCCAGGATCTTGGCCAGGGCGGTGAGATCCGGGGTGACGCCGAAGTACTCCTGGGCTCCGCCGGGGGCGTAGCGGAAGCCGGTCACCACCTCGTCGAAAATGAGGACCACGCCGTGCTGCCGGGTGAGGTCGCGGACCTGCCGCAGGTACTCGGTCCCGGCGCCGTTGCAGAGCATGATGACCCCGGCGATGTCGTCACGCGCGGCCAGAAGCTGGCGCAGAGCCTCGATATCCTTGAAGGGGACGTGCAGCACCGTGCTGGCCGTCTCCTGAGGGACGCCCGCCGAGATCGGCACCTCCCACGGCGGCTGCATGGCCACCGTGGCGTAGTCGTGCCAGCCGTGGAAATGCCCCTGGATTTTGACGATCTTGCTCTTGCCGGTGTAGGCCCGGGCCAGGCGCATGGCCATCATCGTCGCCTCGGTGCCCGAGCTGAAGAACTTCACCCGCTCGGCCGAGGGGACGATCTGCTGGACCAGTTCGCCCCAGCGGACCTCCAGTTCGGTCGAGCCGCCGTAGTGGGTCCCCTTCTGCAGCTGGGCGCTCACCGCCGCCATAATGGCCGGGTGGCAGTGGCCCAGGAGCAGCGCCCCGTGCCCGCTCCAGTAGTCCACGTACTCGTTGCCGTCCACGTCCCAGGCCCGCGAGCCGTGGCCCCGGCTGATGTAGACCGGGTGGGGCTGGACGTAGCGGCTGTCATGGGTGACGCCGCTGGGGAAGACGTTGACCGCCCGCCGGTAGAGCTCGGCCGAGGTCGGACAACGGGCCGTGTACTCCTCCTCCAGAGTCAGACGCCGGACCTGGGCTGCCATGCTGCGCCTCCGTCTGCGGTGATGACCGACCTCATCCTACCTCCGGTCTGGCTGCCCGTCAAGACGATCCGGGCCGGCTCAGGGCCGGATGACCGTGCCGTCGAGACGGCGGATCGGCGGCCAGGAGCCGTTGAGGGGATCGTCGCTGGGGAAGGGATACCGGGCCGCCTTGGCCTCGTCGATGTCGATCCCCAGGCCGGGCTGGTCGTTGGGCCAGAGGTAGCCGTCGCGGACCTCCGGCGTGCCGGGGAAGACCTCGCGGGCCGCCTCGCTGAAGAAGTGGGCCTCCTGAATGCCGAAATTGTAGCAGGCCAGGTCGAGCATGAGGTTGGCGGCGTGGCCCACCGGCGAGACGTCGCCCGGCCCGTGCCAGGCGGTGCGCACCCCGAAGAATTCGCAGAGGGCGGCGATCTTGCGCCCCACGCTCAGACCGCCCACGTCGGAGAGATGGACCCGGATGAAATCAATGAGGCGGTCGCGGATGAGCGGCACGTACTCGTTGGGATTGGTGAAGAGCTCACCCATCGCGATGGGGATGGCCGTCTGCTGGCGCAGCAGACGGAAGTAGTCGATGTCCTCGGGGGCGAAGGGGTCCTCCAGGAAGAAGAGCCGGTAGGGCTCCAGCGCCTTGGCCAGCTGGATGGCCTGGATCGGCGGCACCCGCTCGTGGATGTCGTGGAGGAGCTCCACCTCCCAGCCGAGGCGGCTCCGCAGGTGCTCGAAGAGCCGGGGGATCAGGTGGACGTAGGGCGAGGGCTCCCAGGTCGGCTGGCCGGGCAGGCTGGTCGCCCGGGCGCCGTAGGTGGCCAGGTTGGGGACGGCCACCTGGCAGCGGATGTAGCGGAAGCCCTGCTCCAGAAACCGACGGGCGTTATCCTCGACCTCGGCGAAGTCGCGCCCCGAGGCGTGGACGTAGACGGCGGCCGCCTGGCGGCACTTGCCGCCCAGGAGCTGGTAGACCGGCATCCCGGCCCGCTTGCCCTTGATATCCCAGAGGGCCATATCCACCCCGCTCAGGGCGTTGTTGAGGACCGGCCCGTTGCGCCAGTAGGAGCTGACGAACGCCGACTGCCAGATGTCCTCGATGTCGTCGGGGTTTTTGCCGAGGAGGAACGGCTTCAGGTACTGCTCGACGGCGGTGACCACGGCGTGGGCCCGCTGGGTGAAGGTGGCGCAGCCCAGACCGTAGAGACCGGGATCGCTGGTCTCGACCTTGACCACCACCAGACGGATGCCTTCGGGAGCGGTGCAGATGGTCTTGACGTTGGTGATGGTGAGCGCCATGGGTCTCCTTTCGCCCGGTGCTCGGGCCCCGGGCCGGCCCTATTTAACGGCGCCGCCGGCCGGCTGTCAACGGCCGTGGTGGCAGAAATTTTCACGGTCCTCTAAGATCAGGGCGGCCGGTTTTTGCCGCGCTTTTACCCGGTGGGCGCCGATGCTACCAGGTGGAGGTCGGGCATGGTTCTCTCCGATCGCGACATCCTGGTCTATCTGCAACAGGGGAAGATCAAGATCACGCCCCCGCCGGACCTGGCGACCCAGCTGGGCTCCTGCTCCATCGACTTCCGGCTGGGCCACACCTTTATGGTCTTCGAGCACAGCCGCTACGCCTGTATCGACCCCCGCCAGCCGGTGCCGATGGACGAGCTCATGAAAAAGGTCGTCATCCCCGACGGCGAGGCGTTCATCATGCAGCCGGGCGAGTTCGTGCTGGCCTCGACCCTGGAGACCCTGGAACTGGCCGACGACGTGGTGGCCCGGCTGGAGGGGCGGAGCAGTCTGGCCCGGCTGGGGATCATCGTCCACTCGACGGCCGCCCTCTTCGAGCCGGGCTGGGTGGGGACGCCGACGATGGAACTGGGCAACCTGGGACGGATGCCGGTGGCCCTCTACCCGGGGATGCGCATCTGCGCCTTCACCTTCGAGCCGCTCTCCTCGCCGGCCCTCACCCCCTACCGCTGCAAGCCGGGCAACAAGTACGCCGGGCAGCGCGAGCCCCGGCCGAGCCGCCTGCTTGAGGAGTGGCGATGACCTTCGACCCGCGGGTGACGCTGGTCCGGACCGAGTCGGCCCAGCATCCCTTCGCCCTGACGGTCGCCTCGGCCTGGAGCTGCTACGCCGCCCGGCCAGCCCCGGTCGAGAACGTCCTGCGCCTCTGGGAGGCGACCGACGACCCGGAGCGGCTGGCCCGGCGGGCGCGGGCGGCCGCCCTCTACCAGAGCCTGTTCGCCGCCGGCCACCACACCACCTTCCAGCACGCCACCTTCGTGTTCATCATCGACGGGGTCTCGCGTCTGGCGATCTGGGCTTTCCTGCACGCCCACCCCTACTACAACTCCGAGCAGGTCAGCCAGCGCTACCGCGAGGTCACCCCCCGCAACGTCGTCGTGCCCCCCCTCCCGCCGGCCGCCGAGACGATCTACCGGGCGGCGGTGGAGCAGGCCCTGGCCGGCTACCAGCGGCTCACCGCGATCCTTCTGCCAGTGGTCCAGGAGGCCTACGCCACGGTCTTCCCGGCCCGGGTGCGCTCGAGCCGGCCGGCGCTGCAGGCGAAGGTGGCCCGCGACCTCCAGCGACGGGCCCAGGAGGTGGCCCGCTACGTCCTGCCCCTGGGCATCAGCGCCCACCTCTACCACACGATCAACGGCCTCACCCTCCTGCGCTACCACGTCCTGGCCAGCCAGCCCGACGCCCCGACCGAGGTGCGGATCCTGGTGGACCGGATGGTGGCCGCCGTCCAGGCGGTGGATCCCCACTTCCTGGGAGCCCCCGGGCACCCGCTGGACCTGCGGGTGCTGGCGCTGGAGGAGACCCTGGAGTACCAGGCCTGGCGGGCGTTCTGCCAGGCCCTTCAGGGCTGTGCCGATGAGCGCTTCTTTGTCGAGTTCGACCGCGACCTGGGGGAGCTGAACTCCCGCCTGGTCGACTACCCGGCCGACGGCGAGCGGCTGCTGGCCGACGCCGTCCGCGCCGTGCTGGGCCAGCCCCGGGCGGCCCTGAGCGACGCGGAGGCCATCGCCCTGGTCCTGGACCCGCGACGCAACCCCTACCTGGGGCACCCGCTCTTTCTCGGGATGCACTCCAAACTCATGCAGGCCCTGGGGCACCTGCGCTTTGTCTTCCAGAAGAAGATCTCGGGGGCCGAGGCCGCCCAGAACCAGCGCCACCGCGGGATGACCATCTCGGCCCCGCTGCTCTGGGCCCACCTGCGCCCGGAGCCGGACGTGGTGGTCCCCTGGCTCATCGCCCAGCACCCGCCGGCCCGGGCGGTCTTCGAGGAGACGGTCGCCGCCCTCTGGAGCGCCAAGAACCGCCTCCTGGCCATGGGGGTCAGCCCGGAGTACGCCGCCTACCTTCTGCCCAACGCCCACGCCGTGCGCTTCTACGAGTCGGGCACCCTCCTCAACTACTTCTGGAAATGGATCAAGCGGCTCTGCTACGACGCCCAGCGCGAGATCTTCCTCACCGCCGTCCAGGAGGTCGCGCAGGTCAGCCGGGTGCTGCCGACCATCGGTCGGTACCTGAGCCGGCCGCCCTGCGTCCTGCGGGCCGAGACCGGAACCCGCCCCTACTGCCCGGAGGGCGAACGCTTCTGCGGGGTGCCGGTCTGGCAGGACTACGCTTTCGAGACGCTGGTGGCGCGCCGGCGGCTCTGAACGCCCAGCCGGCGGGCCCCGACCCAAAGGAAAGGAGACGAGACCATGGCACCGTCACCGTTTCTCCCGGCGCTGATCGACGGCTGGGCGGCCTACCAGCAGCACCTCGTCCGGGCGCTGGCGCCTCTCTCGGCCGACCAGCTCGCCCTGCGGCCGGGCCCGACCCTGCGCTCGGTCGGTGAGAACGCCCGGCATCTGGTCCGGGCGCGGGCCAGCTGGTTCTTCCACGCCCTCGGCGAGGGCGACGACGCGATCGCCGCCATCGCTGACTGGGAGGCCCCCGGCGCTCCGCTGCGGACCGCCGCCGAACTGGTCGGCGGCCTGGAGACCACCTGGCAGCTGATCGCGAGCTGCCTCCGCCGGTGGGACGCGGCGACGCTGGCCGCCCCGTTCGAGCGAACCTGGCGGGGAGAGACCTACACCCTCACCCGGCAGTGGATCATCTGGCATCTGCTCGAGCACGACCTGCACCACGGCGGGGAGATCTCGCTGACCCTGGGGATGCACGGCCTGCCGGGACTGGCGCTTTAGACGTCAGACGCTGTCTCAGAAGACGCCGGCCGCCCCTCTGGCCGGGGCGGCCGGCCCGTGCTAGAATAGGGCTGTGCTTGCTGCCGCAGACGATCGCGATCGATGGGCCGGCGGCCGCCGGCAAGAGCACGGTCGGCGCCTGGCTGGCCCGCCGGCTCGGCTACCGGTATCTCGACACTGGCGTTCTCTACCGGGCCACGGCCTGGCTGGCCCAGACCGCCGGGGTCGCCCCGGACGACGAGCCGGCCATCGTCCGGTTGCTGGCGACGGCGTCGCTGCGACTGGAGCCCGGCGCGGGGGAGCTTCCGTTTCGTCTCTTCCTCCATGGGGAGGAGGTCGGCGCCGCGCTCTTCCGCCCCGAGGTCGAGGCGGTGGTCGCGGTGGTGGCCGCCCTGCCCGGCGTGCGGGCCGCCCTGCAGCCTCGCCAGCGGGCCCTGGCCCGGTCGGGGCCCTGCGTGGTCGTCGGGCGGGACATCGGGACGGTCATCCTGCCGGAGGCCGACCTGAAGATCTTTCTCACGGCCACGCTGGCGACCCGCGCCCGACGGCGCGCCGCTCAGTGGCGGGCCCGGGGGATCGCGGTCGATGACGAGGCGGTGCGGACCGATCTCCAGCGGCGCGACCGGCTGGAGACAGAGCGGGCGGTGGCGCCGCTGCGGCCGGCCCCCGACGCGCTGGTGGTCTGGACCGACCATCTGAGCGAAGAAGCGACCTGCCGCCTGGTGCTCGCCCTGGTCGCGAGCGCGGGCGGCTGGCACCGGATGGGCTGTTAGCGTGTGGTACTGGTTCGCCTGTGTTTCGGTGGCCCTCCTGCTGCGCCTGCTGGCGCGGCTGGAGATCCGGGGGCTGGAGAACTTTCCGCTCCACGGCCCGGCGATCCTCGTGGCTAATCACATCCATCTTTTCGACCCGCCAGTTCTGGGGGCGGTTCTCCCGCGGGTCATCATCTTTCTGGCCAAACGCGAACTCTTCCACACCCCGGTCCTCAACTGGATCGTGAGCCACTACAAGGCGCTCCCGCTCCGCCGGGGCGAGCCCGACCGCCAGGCGCTGCGGCGGGCCCTGGTGGTCCTGCGGAACGGCGGCGTCATCGGGATCTTCCCCGAGGGAACCCGGAGCCGGACCGGCGCCCTGCAGCGGGGACAGCCCGGCGTGGTCTACCTGGCCGCTCGCTCCGGGGCGCCGATCGTCCCGGTGGCCATCGAGGGGACCGACCGGTTCCAGTTCCCGGCCCTCTGGCGCCGGCCGCTGGTCCGCATCAGCATCGGCCGGCCGTTCACCCTGCCGGCCGAGCTGCTCCGGCGTGACCGCTGGGCCGAGGCCACAGATTTCATCATGCTGCGCCTCGCCGCCCTGCTTCCGCCCGAGCGCCGGGGTGTCTACGCGCCGGCGCTCGTCGGCGACTCGGCCCACCTGGTCCGCTGAGCGAACCGTCTCACAGCACCGGCCTGGGAGTTGCGCTATACTCCCCGGAGACCCAGGGGGGAGAACCGGTTCGGAGGCAGAGGCACGGATGTGCGGCATCGTCGGGTACATCGGCCACCGCAACGCCACCCCCCTCCTCCTGGAGGGGCTGCGCTGCCTGGAGTACCGTGGCTACGACTCGGCCGGCCTGGCTGTCCTGACAGAAGCGGGGATCGCCGTCCGCCGCAGCGTCGGCAAACTGGACAACCTGGCGGCCGTCCTGGCTGCCGACCCACCGGTCGGCACGGTGGGCATCGGCCACACCCGCTGGGCCACCCACGGCCGGCCTTCGACCGAGAACGCCCATCCCCACCGCGACTGCACCGACACCCTGGTGGTGGTCCACAACGGCATCGTCGAAAACTACCTGGCCCTCCGCCAGGAGCTGCGGGCCGCCGGCCACCTCTTCCGCTCCGAGACCGACACCGAGGTGATCGTCCACCTGGTGGAGCAGGCGGTGCGGGAGGGGGCGTCGCTGGTCGAGGCGGTCCGCTGGACCCTGCAGCGCCTGCAGGGCTATCACGCCCTGGTGGTGCTGAGCGCCCGGGAGCCCACCGCCCTCATCGCCGCCCGCCGGGGCCACGCCGGCGGGGTGGTCGTCGGCTACGGCCAGGGGGAGATGTTCGTCGCCTCGGACCTCCCGGCCCTCCTGTCCCACACCCGTGAGGTGGTCTTCCTGGAGGATGGGGAGATCGCCATCGTCGAACGCCAGGGGGCCCGCTACCTGGCCCTGGACGGGGCCCCCCGGCCGAAGCGTCCGCAGACGGTGCCCTGGGACCCGGTCAGCGCGGCCAAGGGCGGCTACAAGCACTTTATGCTGAAAGAGATCCACGAGCAGCCCCGCGCCCTGACCGACGTCCTGCGGGGCCGGCTGGTCCTTGACCCGCCGGGGGTGGCGCTGGAGGACGTCCCCTTCACCCCGGCCGAGATCCAGGCCCTCCAGCGGGTGGTCCTGGTCGGCTGCGGGACGGCCTGGCACGCCAGCCTCTGTGGCAAGTTCTTCGTGGAGACCCTGGCGCGGCTGCCGGCCGAGGTGGACTACGCCTCGGAGTTCCGCTACCGCGACCCCCTCCTGGGACCGGAGACGCTGCTGGTGGCCGTCACCCAGTCCGGCGAGACGGTCGACACCCTGGTCTCGCTGGAGGCGGGCCGGCGGCAGGGGGCCCGGACGCTGGCCGTGGTCAACGTGGTGGGCAGCCAGGCCAGCCGGCTGGCCGAGGGCCGGCTCTACCTGCACGCCGGCCCCGAAATCGGCGTGGCGGCCACCAAGACGTTCACCGCCCAGCTGGTGGCCCTGTATCTGCTGGCCCTCTTCCTGGGCCAGGCGCGGGGGGTCCTGCCCCCGGCGACCCTGGCCGCCAGCCTGGAGAGCCTGCTGGCCCTGCCGGGGCAGGTGGGCCAGGTCCTGCAGGACGAGGAGCCGTACCGACGGCTGGCCGACCTCTACCACAAGCGGCGCGACTTTCTGTACCTGGGCCGGGGGGTCACCTACCCGATCGCCCTCGAGGGGGCGCTGAAACTCAAAGAGATCTCCTACATCCACGCCGAGGGCTACCCGGCCGGCGAGCTGAAGCACGGGCCCATCGCCCTCGTCGACGAGGAGATGCCGGTGGTGGTGCTGGCCCCACGCGATGGGGTCTACGAGAAGACCCTCAGCGCCATCGAACAGGTCAAGGCCCGGGGCGGCACGGTCATCGCGGTGGGGACGGCCGGCGACCCTCTCCTGCCGACCAAAGTGGACCATCTGCTGCCGGTGCCGGCGGCACCGGGGCTGCTGGCGCCGGTGGTGCTGGCGGTGCCGCTGCAACTGCTGGCCTACTACATCGCCGTGCGGCGCGGCTGCGACGTGGACCAGCCCCGGCACCTGGCCAAGTCGGTGACGGTGGAGTAGACCGGTGAAGGTGCGGGCCGTCACCCTGGGCATCCCGGTGGACCTGGCCGTCGAGGCGGACGTGGTCCAGCAGGCGGGCGAGGTGGCCGCCGTGGCCACCGCCGCCCTGAGCGCGGCCGGCTACCCGGTCCAGACGCGCCGGCTGATGGCGCCGCCGCTCTCGACCGTGCTGGCTGGTCAGCCTCCCGAGCGCCTGCCAGTCTACGCAGCCGACCTCGCCCGGGCGGCCGCCCGGGTGGGCTTTGACTTCTGCTCGCTGGGACCGGTCGTCGCCACCCGCCCCGAGGACCCGCTGGTCCTGCTGGACCGGCTGGCCGAGGTGCTGCTCGCCGACGAGCGGCTCTTCGCCAGCGTCCTGGCGGCCGGGCCCGGCGGCGTGCACCTGGCCGCTCTGCGCCAGGCCGCCCGGATCATCCTCACCCTGGCCCAGCGCACGCCCGAGGGGCTGGGCAACCTCCGCTTCGCCGTCCTGGCCCACTGCCCGCCGCTCACCCCCTTCTTTCCCGCCGGCTACCACGACGGGGGGCCGCCGGCCCTGGCCCTGGCGCTGGAGGCGGCCGACCTGGCGGTGGCGGCCTTCCGTCAGGCCCGCCGGCTGGCGGAGGCCGCCCAGCGGCTCCAGCATGCGCTTCTGGATCACGGCCAGCGGCTGCTGGCCGTGGTCGAAGACCTCACCCGGCGCTTTCCGGTGCGGTTTGTCGGCTTCGACCTCTCGCTGGCCCCCTTTCCGGAGCCCGGGGTCAGCATCGTCGAGGCCTTCGAGGCGCTGAGCGGGGGCACCTTCGGGGGAAGCGGCACCCTGGCCCTGGCCGCCTGGTTCACGCACGTCCTGCGCGGGGTCGGGTTGCCGCGGACCGGCTTCTCCGGCCTGATGCTGCCGGTCCTGGAGGACGGTCTCCTGGCCCAGCGGGTGGCCGCGGGGGATGTCGCCCTCGACACCCTGCTGGCCGCCTCGGCGGTCTGCGGCACCGGACTGGACACGGTGCCGCTGCCGGGCGATATCACCGCCGACCAGATCGTGGCCATTCTGCTCGACGTCTGTCTGCTGGCGCTGACCCTGGGCAAGCCGCTCACCGCCCGGCTGATGCCGGTGCCGGGGCGGGCGGCCGGCGACCGGACCGCCTTCACCTTCCCCTATTTCGCCAACTCCCGTATCATGCCGGTGCCGGGCCGGGGGCTTCCTCGCCTCGCGCCCGACGAGACGTTCCTGGCCCTTTCCTGACGACGGCTGCCCATAAGGAGCGGAACCGATGGCCCTCTTCCTCCGTGAGCAGGATGTCGCCGACCTTCTGACCATGCGCGAGGCGCTTCAAGCGGTCGAGAAAGCCTTCCGCGAGCAGGGGCAGGGGCGCGCCCCCAACCAGCCCCGCCGGCGGGTGCGCCTGCCCCAGGGCGTCCTGCATGTCATGGCCGGGGCGGTGCCGGCCCTGGGCGGGATCGGCCTCAAGGCCTACACCACCTTCCGGGGCGGGGCCCGCTTTGTGGTCCTCCTCTTCGACAGTCAGGACGGCCGGCTGCTGGCGGTCATCGAGGCCAACCGGCTGGGGCAGCTGCGGACCGGCGCGGCCAGCGGGGTGGCCACCCGCTTTATGGCCCGCCTCGACGCCCGGGTGCTGGGGCTGCTGGGCGCCGGCCGCCAGGCCGAGACCCAGGTCGAAGCGATCTGCGCCGTGCGCCCCATTCACCGGGTCCAGGTCTACAGCCGCACCCCTGAACACCGCGCGCGCTTCGCCCGGACGCTGAGCGACCGGCTGGGGATCGCGGTGGTCCCGGTGGAGAGCGCGCGTCAGGCGGTCGAGGGGGCCGATGTCATCGTCACCGCCACCACCGCCAGCCAGCCGGTGCTCCTGGGCGAGTGGCTGACGCCGGGGGTGCACGTCAACGCCATCGGCGCGAACGCGGCCATCCGCCGCGAGCTCGACGAGCAGGCGGTGGCCCGGGCCGACCGGATCGCGGTGGACGATCTCGAGCAGGCCCAGCTCGAGTCGGGCGATCTCCTCTACGCCGTCGAGCGCGGCCTCATCGGCTGGGAGCGGGTCTGCCCGCTGGGGGCGATCGTGGCCAACATCGTCCCCGGTCGTCTCAGCCGGACCGAGATCACCCTCTTCGAGTCGCAGGGGATCGCCCTGGAGGACGTGGCGGTGGCCATGCGGGTCTACCAGCTGGCCCGGGAACAGGGGCGCGGCGAGGAGATCGCCTTCCTGGGCTGAGGCCGCGCGGCCTCACCTTGCGGGGGGCCGGCGGACCGCCCTACAATGGAGGCGAGGGCCGGCGATCCGATGGACCTTCTGCGTCACACCCCGCTCCGCCGCTACCGCGAGGTGGTCCAGGTCCTGGTGCGCCACGGCTTCGGCTATCTGGTCGCCCAGCTGGGTCTGGGCCATCTCGTCCCGTTCCACTGGGGGCTGCTGGGACATCCCCGGCGGCCGCTGCCCTACACCCCGGCCGAGCACCTGCGCCTGGCCCTGGAGGAGCTGGGGACCACGTTCATCAAACTCGGCCAGATCCTTTCGACCCGCGTCGATCTCCTGCCGCCGGAGTACATCGCCGAACTCGCCAAACTCCAGGACGCCGTGCCCCCAGCTCCCCCCGCGGTCATCGAGAAGCAGATCGCCCAGGAACTGGGCCAGCCGCCCACCGCCCTCTTCGCCCGCTTCGACTGGGAGCCGCTGGGCTCGGCCTCGATCGGCCAGGTCCACGCCGCCCGCCTGCGGACCGGCGAAGAGGTGGTGGTCAAGGTCCAGCGACCGGGCATCGAGGAGCTCATCGAGGCCGATCTGACCATCCTGCGCGACCTGGCCCGCCTGGCCCAGGCCCGCACCCCGTGGGGCCAGGTCTACGACCTGGTGGGGATGGTCGAGGAGTTCGCCCAGACCCTGCGCGCCGAACTGGACTACATCCGCGAGGGGCGGAACGCCGAGCGCATCGCCCGCAACTTCGCCGGCGACCCCGTCCTCCGCGTTCCCCGGATCTACTGGCGCTACACCACCCGGCGCGTCCTAACCATGGAGCGCCTCTACGGCATCAAGATCAGCGACCTGGCCGCCCTGGAGGCGGCCGGCATCGACCGCCGCCGGGTGGCCCGCGAGGGGCTCCGGATCGTCTTGAAGATGATCTTCGAGGACGGGTTCTTCCACGCCGACCCCCACCCCGGCAACTTCCTGGTCCAGCCCGGACCGATTATCAACCTGCTTGACTATGGGATGGTCGGCTGGCTGGATGAGACGACGCGGGAGAACCTGCTCCTGCTGCTCATGGCGGTGGTGGACCAGGACGTCGACCGGGCCATCGACCGGCTGATCGCGCTGGGGATCGTCGGCACGACGGAGCAGTACGAACGGCTGCGGCGCGACCTGGCCCACCTCCTGGCGCTCTACTGGGGGCTGCCGCTGCGCCAGATCGACGCCCGACGGGTGATGGACGAGTTCTGGACCCTGGCCCGGCGCCACCGGCTGGTGGTCCCGGCCAGCCTCACCCTGATGAGCAAGACGCTGGCGATGCACGAGGGGCTGGCCCGGCACCTCGATCCGCAGATCAACCTGGCCGCCCTTCTGGCCCCCCGGGTCCATCACCTGGTCTGGCGCGTCTTTCTGCCCCGCCGCTGGCGACAGCACCTGCGGCCGGCGCTCCTCGACCTCAGTCTCATGGTCACCACCCTGCCGCGCCGGCTGGACCGTCTGCTGAACCAGGCCGAGCGCGGCAACATCGCCCTGAACATGCGCCTCCAGGAGACCGAGCACATGCTCGACACCCTGAACCGGCTGGTCAACCGTCTGATCCTGACGGTGCTGGTGGCCGCCCTGGCGCTGGGGCTGGTCCTGCTGCTCCAGGTCTACCAGACGGTCGGGCTGCACGGGCTGGTGAGCTGGTTCCTGGGGGCGGCCTTCGCGGCCATCACCGGTCTGGCCTTCTGGCTGGTTCTGACCACGCTGCGGCGGGGCCACCACTGAGGCGAGCCTCCGGTCAGCGGCTGGCACGGGTCCTGCAACCGCCTCCCGGCGGAGGAGGCCGATGGCCATCGTCTACCGTCGCTGTGAGCACTGCGGCGCCCTGATATACCGGCGGGCGGTGGTGGTGGGCGGTCCGCGGGGCAACGACGCCCACCTCGGCCGCTTCTTCTGCTGTTCGGCCTGCGCTGAGGCCCACGCGCGGGGGGAGCCCCGGCCGCCTGAGCCGCACACCCACCCGACGTAGCCCGGCGCGCGTACTGCAGGTGCAGTAGCGCCGGCGCTGGCTGACCGGCTGTCCGCCCGTGCTACAATCATCCCGACCGCACCCTCAGGGAGCCGTCGGGTGAGCACCGGTCCTGCGGAGAGCGTTCCCACGCCCATCCGGATCCTCATCGTCGAGGACCAGCGGGTCTTCGCCGAAGCCCTGCGGGTCGTGCTGGGCCTGGAGCCGGACCTGCAGGTGGTGGGGGTGGTCACCGGCCTGCAGGGGCTGCCCCTTATGGTGCGCCAGCACCAGCCCCACGTCCTCCTGCTCGACGTCCACCTGCCGGACGGCGACGGGCTGATGGTCGCCCGCTCGCTGCTCGAGGTCTTCCCCGGCCTGCGGATCATCGTCCTGAGCGTGGACGACGCGCTGGCGACCGTCCGCCGGGCGGCCGCCGCCGGGGTGAGCGGCTACCTGACCAAAGACCGGGCGCTGGCCGACGTGGTGGCGGCGGTGCGCCGGGCCGCGCGGGGCGAGAGCCTGTTCACCCCGGCCGAGGTGGCGGCCCTGGTGCGCGCCGAGCTGAGCCCCGGCGAGACGGTGGACTTCGGTCTGACGCCCCGGGAGCGCGACGTCCTGGCGGGCCTGGCCACCGGGCTGGACACCGAGACGCTGAGCCAGCGGCTGAACATCAGCCCCCTGACGCTGCGGACCCACATCAACCGGATCCTGCGCAAGCTGGACGCCCACACCCGCCTGGAGGCGGTTCTCAAGGCCCAGCGGGCGGGCCTGATCTAGAGCGGCTCGCGGGCCAGCCGGCGCTCCAGCCGGTCCAGTCTGGCCAGGATGGTGCGCAGCGTCTGCTCTTCGCCGGTCGGATGGCGCAGGATCACCGAGATCGTCCCGTTGGGCTCCAGGATCGCCTCCTCCACGTCGCGGAGGTCGGCGGCCCCCTGGCGCCGGAGGGCCGCCAGCAGCTCGTCCTCGGCGATGGCCTCGCGCTCCAGGTTGGCCCGGACGAGGCGGCCGTGGCGGACCAGGACGACCGGCTCGCCCTCCAGCCAGCGCCGCAGGGCGTGGTGACGATGCAGAAAACGCACCATGGCCATATTGGTCAGGACCAGCGTGGTCGCGCCGATGATACCCCCCAGGAGCGAGTTATCGTTGCCGATGATGGCGTTCTGCACCGTATTGGAGAGGGTCAGCAGGACGACCAGGTCGAAGGTGTTGATCTGCGCCAGTTCGCGCCGGCCGGCCAGCCGGAGGAGCAGGACCAGAAAGAGGTAGACCAGGATGGCCCGGAGCACCTTCTCGATGACCGGGACGCCGGGGATCAGCAGGCTCTGCAAAACCGTCTCCATTCACATGCCTCCTACGCCAGAAGCGCGGGCCGGGCGCTCGGCCGGCTGCGGGGCCGCCGGCGGCCTCCCCGGGAGCGCCGCCGGGCGGACCAGCGGCTCCTCCCCGCCCGCCAGCAGGAACGTCATCTCCAGACAGAGGCCGGGCCCATGGTCGGCCGGCAGAGCCCGGATCGTGCCCCCATGGGCCCCGACGATCCGGCGGGCGACGGCCAGGCCGATGCCGCTGCCGCCAGGGTCCTCGCTCTCGGGCAGCGCGAGGCGGTAGAACGGCTCGAAGATGCGCTCCAGGTGCTCGGCCGGCACACCCCGGCCGTTATCGCAGAGGCGCACGGTCAAAAGACCGTGACGGGCCTCGCCCGTCACCCAGAGGCGCAGGGGGACGTCCGGTCGCGCGTACTTGACGGCGTTCTCCAGGAGGTTGCTGAAGAGCTGCCGGAGCTGGCGCGGGTAGCCCCAGACCGGCTGGTCGGGCAGCGCGATGGTGAGGGCCGGGGCCGGGATCGCCAGGGCCTCGGCCACCTCGCGCACCAGGGGGGCCAGGAGGACCGGTCGGGGCGGCTCGGCCGGGGCCCCGGCCCGCAGGAGCGTCACCACGTCGGCCAGGAGTCCCTCGATGTACTCGACAGCGTCCTCCAGCCGGCGCAGCAGGAGATGGGCCTCGGCGGGCAGAGCGTCGTGATAGCGCTGGCCCAGCACCCGGGCGACGCCCCGGATCACCCCCAGCGGCGTGCGGAGGTCGTGGGAGAGCGAGTGGGCCAGCTCCTCGACATCGCGCAGGCGGGCCCGGGCGCTCTGCTGTTCGCGCAGCAGCGCCCGCCGCAGATGCTCGATCCCGACCCGCAGCCGCCCCAGTTCGTCCTGGGCCGGCCCCTCGATGGGGGTGGTCAGGTCGCCGGCCGCCATGCGCGCCGTCGCCCGCCGCAGGTCGTCGACCGTCCGGATCAGACTGCGGCTGATGGTGAGGGCGGTCCAGGCCACCAGGGCCAGGGCCAGAGCGCTGGTGCTGATGAGGAGCAGGGTCAGGTGCCAGACGGTCGTCTGGGTGCGGGCGATGGCCTGCTGGAGATGCTCGGATTCGCTGGCGACCAGTCTGGCTGCTGCGCGGTGGACCGCCTCACGGGCGGGCGCCTCGCGGGTCTCCTGCAGGCGCAGGGCGGTGGCGTGGTCGCCCTGCTGCCAGGCGGCGACGATCTGGCGGCTGGCCTGGTCGTAGGCCAGGTCGGCCTCCTCGATCGCGGTCAGGAGCGTCAGGTCTTCCGGGTCGGTGAGCAGCGCCCGGAGGGCGGCGCGCGCCGCCTGCTGCTGGGCCTCGGCCCGGGCGGCCTCCTGGAGGAGGGACGGGTCGTCGGTGAGGAGAAACCCCCGGACGGCGGTCGCCTGGCTCTCCAGGGCGCTCTGGAGCGCCAGGGCCTGCTGGACCGCCGCGCTCTCGCGCGTCAGCATCGCCTGATAGGTCAGCGTCACCTGGTAAAAGACCCCGAGCGCCCCGGCCACCACCCCCGCCAGCACCAGGAAGGGCAGGCCCATCCCCAGCAGGAGTTTCTGCCGGAGGGAGAGCGTCAGGGCAGGCGGAAACCCTCGACGCATCGCGACTCCTCGCCGGAGAGATTGTACCAGACCGGCACAGCCAGGCACGCGGGCAGCCGGCGAATACCGCAGATGCGGTAGCCCGGGGTACTGCGCTCCGGCGATGGCCGGGCGGGGGAGGCCGTGCTACACTGGGAGCGCCGTGACCAACGGCCGGAGGCACCGATGTTCGAGGGGCTGTTCCAACCGAGCCATCTTTTGCTCATCCTGCTCATCGCCCTGGTGGTCTTCGGGCCTGGGAAACTGCCGGAGATCGGGCGCGGGCTGGGGCAGGCGGTGCGGGACTTCCGCCGGAGCCTGACCGAGCCGTGGGAGAGCCCGGCCGCCGGGCCGACAGAGCCGCCAGCGGCGCCGGAGACCCGGGAGGTCCGCTCATGAACCTGGGGCCGATGGAACTGGGGATCATCCTGCTCATCGCCCTGCTCATTTTCGGGCCGGGGAAGCTGGCGGACCTGGGCAGTTCGCTGGGCCGCAGCCTGCGGGAGTTCCGTCAGGCCCTCCGCGAGCCCGAGGCGGCGGGCGAGTCCCCCGCCACCACCCCGCCGTCTGGCTCCTCCCCGCGCGACTCCTGACCGGCGAGCGCTGCCGGTCGGGAGGGGGCCGGCCCTTGACTTTCGCGCCCCCGACGGCTATCCTTCTGCCTGGTCAGACCCGGAGCCGGTGAGCCCGCCCGTGGCGCCCCAGGGCCCTGGCCGGCGGGCCCGCGCGGCGGGCGTCGGCCTGGCAGGTGTGCGCCAGTGACCGTCCGCCGTGGTGCCCCCGGGCCGGCGGCCAAGCGACGCCGGCTGGATCTGGAGCTGGTCGCCCGCGGGCTGGCCGAGAGCCGCGAGAAAGCGCAGGCCCTGATCCTGGCCGGCGAGGTCCTGGTCAACGGTCAGCCGGTCACCCGGCCGGCCCACCTCGTCGCCCCGGAGGCGACCATCGAGGTCCGCCGTCCGCTCCGCTACGTGAGCCGGGGCGGTCTCAAACTGGAACACGCGCTGCACACCTGCGGCGTCGCCGTCGAGGGCCTGGTGGTGATCGACGTCGGCGCCGCCACCGGAGGCTTCACCGACTGCCTTCTCCAGCACGGCGCCCGCCGGGTCTACGCGGTCGACGTGGGTTACGGCCAGCTCGACTGGCGCCTCCGCCAGGACCCGCGGGTGGTGGTCCTCGAGCGGACGAACATCCGTTATCTGGAGCGGCTGCCCGAACTGGCCGACGCGGCCGTCATCGACGTCTCGTTCATCTCGCTGGCACTGGTTCTGCCGGCCGTGGAGCGGCTGCTCAAGCCGGAGGGGTGGATCCTGGCCCTGGTCAAGCCCCAGTTCGAGGCCGAGCGCGCGCAGGTGCGCAAAGGCGTCGTCCGCGATCCGGAGGTCCACCGGGCGGTTCTGCGGCGGATCTGCGCCCTGGCCCAGGCGCGCGGCTGGCGGATCAGCTGCCTGACGCCCTCGCCGCTTCTGGGCCCGGCGGGCAACCGCGAGTTCTTCGTGCACCTGACCCGGACCGGCCCGAGCCTCCCGGTCGAGGAGGCCATCGACCGGGCCGTGCGCACACCGCCGCCGTCGACCGCCTGAGGAGAGCGCCCGTGGGACAGAGGCTCCTCATCGCCTACAACCAGCGTCTGCCCCGCGCCCGACCGGTCGCCGAGACCCTGGCCGAGCTGGCCCGCCGCCTGGGCGCCCGGGCCACCGTTGTCCCCACCGCCCGCGAGGACCAGGTCCAGCAGGAGAGCCAGCAGGCGACGCTCATCCTGACCGTCGGTGGCGACGGCACGATCCTGCGCACCGCCCGCCTGAGCCTGGGCACCGGCGTCCCCATCCTCGGGGTGAACCTGGGCGAACTGGGCTTTCTGGCCGAGGTCCAGCCGGACGAAGCCCCCGTCTGGCTGCCAGCCGCTCTGGAGGGGCAGGGCTGGATCGAGGAGCGGATCACCCTGGAGGCCGTGGTCCTCCCCGTCACCGCCGAGCCCCGGACCGTCGTCGCCCTGAACGAAGTCCTGGTCGGCCGGGCCCGCCTCGGCCGGATCGTCAAGGTCCGGGTCCTCATCAACGAGGCCCTGCTCACCACCCTCAACGCCGACGGCGTGCTGGTGGCCACCCCGACCGGCTCGACCGCCTACTGTCTGGCCGCCGGCGGCCCGATCATCGACCCCCAGCTGACCACGCCCGTCCTGGTCCCGCTGCTGCCCTACCTCAGCTTCAGCGCCCCCCTGGTCCTGCCGGCGAGCGCCGCCGTCGCCCTGGAGCCGCTGCCTGACTTCGCCGCCCAGGTCACGGTGGACGGGCAGATCGACCTGCCCCTCGCGCCGGGCCAGCGCGTCCAGGTCCGGGTGGGACCAGAGCGGACCCGCTTCCTCCGCCTGCGTCCCCCCGGATACTTCTACGCCACGCTGGTCCAGCGCCTGCGCTACCCCACCGCCGACCAGACCCCGGAGGCGGAGATCACCGCTCCCTGACCGTAGCCACCCGGCCAGGGGCCATGCTACGATCAAAGGGTGGGAGGCGTCCCGCGGATGGGTGAGAAGCTGTGCTGGAGCACCTGGCGATCCGGAACTTCGCCCTGATCGACCACCTGGAACTCACCCTGGACCCCGGCTTCACCATCCTGACCGGCGAGACCGGCGCCGGCAAGTCGATCATCATCGATGCGCTCGGCGCGGTGTTGGGCGCCAAGGCCGGCGCCGAGCTGGTCCGCGCCGGACGGCAGCAGGCGCGCGTCGAGGCGATATTCGACATAACCAGGGCGCGCGACGGCGAGCTGGCGGCGCTGCTTGAGGAACAGGGGATCGCGAGCGAGGACGGCACGCTCATCCTGAGCCGCGACATTCATGCCAGCGGCC
>DAOUAE010000075.1:0-18069 GCA_034433795.1 Chloroflexota bacterium | reverse complement strand
CTGGCAAGATGACCGTCGACGAGTACCAGAAAAAGCAGCAAGAGACATTTGCTCAGGAGCTCAAGGAAGGTAAAGTGCCACCTATCCCTGAGCCTCGTGGCTTAACACGCCGTCCTTAAGGTCCAGCCTGTGAAGACTTCTCCCGCAGGCGCGCTGGTTCAACAGCCTGCGGGAGAAGTCCTACGGGGGAGACGACATGGAAAGCACTAGGGGTTATTATGCCCTATCGGGTATTAAAGCGCTGAGATACCAGATGCGTTCACTCGGACTTGGTAATTATGTCTTTCTCGTCCCATTACTCTTCTTGAATGTTATCGTCATTGTTGGTCCATCGATTGCAAGCATCTATTACGCATTCACGGAATGGTCGGGGGTTGGAGAGGCAAAATTCGTCGGTCTTTCCAACTTTAGCCGGCTTATTGGTGATAGAATATACTGGATAGCTATGTTTAATAATGTTAGATGGACCATTATCTTCTTAACTGTGCCTATCGCGATGGGTCTTTTAGGAGCTGCGCTGATAGCCCCTATTAAGAGGGGTCAAATGTTTTACCGTGTTATTTTCTTTATTCCGTATGTTATTGCGAGTGTTGTAAATGCCCAAATATGGCGTAATATCCTGAGCCCAACAATGGGTATAGGTCCATGGCTTGCCTCTAAAGGCTTAACATTCGCTGATATCAAGTTCTTCGGAGATCAGAATATAGTTCTCTACTCGATAGCCTTCGTCGATCTATGGCACTGGTGGGGATTCCTGGTTGTTCTATACCTCGCTGCTATGCAGAGCGTCGACAGAGAACTGTATGAAGCAGCCCGTATTGAGGGAGCAGGGCGTTGGACCGAATTTCGTTACATTACCCTCCCAGGAATACGGCCAACACTGGTGTTTACGCTACTGATGACAACGATTTGGTCCTTCCTGGTCTTTGATTATGTTTACATCCTAACTCAGGGAGGACCGGCGAACGCTTCTGAGGTTCTCGCCACATACCTGTATCAGATGGCGTTTGCACGATTCGAGGTTGGATATGCTGCAGCGATTGGTGTAACTATCAGCATAATTTGTACGCTAATCGTAATCATTTACATCATTCTGAGAAGAAGAGGCTGGGAAATATGATGGGGCACATAATGATCCGCGTGAAAATACCCTGGCTGAACTATATAGTACTGACATTGTTAGCTTTCTTATCTATTGGACCGTTGTTGACGTTATTCTTCAATTCTTTTAAGGAAACTGGAGAGATCGCTATTAATCCGTTTGGACCACCATTGACGGGATTTAGATGGTTGAACTATGTAGATGCATGGGTGCAAGGAAAGTTTGCCACCACAATGCGCAACAGCGGCATCCTAGCCGCTGGTACAATCTTCGGAACTCTCATTGTTTCTGGCCTTGGTGCTTATGCTTTATCTCGCCTAAGAGTGCCAGGTAGTGACATCCTAACTCTGTATCTGATAGTTGGAACAACAATTCCCGCGCAATTATTTATGGTCCCCTTGTTCTTTCTTTGGCAGAAACTTGGTTTGATCAATAATCTTCTTGGTTTAGTTATAATATACACTGCGCCGCATTCACCGTTTGCAACCTTTCTCTTAAGGTCATATTTCTTGGCAATCCCGAGAGAGTTCGACGAGGCTGCTAAAGTAGATGGTGCAAATGATGCACAGGTCCTATGGTACGTACTAATACCTTTGTCATGGCCTGGCTTCCTCACCGTCGCCCTTGTGACTGGTCTTGCTGCCTGGAACGAATTCCTTTTCGCAGTAACCTTTCTCCATAAAGCAGAATTGAAGCCGATTTCAACAAGCTTATATGCTTTCACAACACAATACTATCGTGACTGGGGACTTACGAGTGCGGCTGCAGTTATCATGATATTCCCCGCCCTCGCCCTCTTTCTTATCTTCCAGCGGCGATTCATTGAGGGTCTGACACAGGGTGGTCTGAGAACCTAAAGAGTGATGGGAGGACCTTATGGACTGGCTGACTGCCGATTTTCTGGCCGCCGAACTCCGCCAGCGGCGGGAGGAGGGCTGTCCGGTGGCCGACCTAGAGGCGCGTCTGACGCAGCTTCAGGCCCAGGGCGCGGTGCCGGCCCGGGCTCTGCTCCAGCTCTGGGAGGAGGCCACTGCCCGGACCCCAGCCCCCGACTTCCCCTACGATGAGCCCTCGGACCTGGCCACCATTCGGGAGCGCCGCCCACCCGGCCCCCGCCGCCTGCGAGGACCGGTCTCAGACCTGGAGGACCGGCTCTACGGCGCCTGGCTCGGACGAGCGGCCGGATGCCTCCTCGGCAAGCCGGTGGAGGGCTGGTCGCGCGACCGCATCCGCAAGGTCCTGGAGCACGCTGGCGCCTACCCGCTCACCGACTACTTCCCCTGGGTGGACAACCCCCCTCCGGACGCCGACTACCGCCAGCGGCCACGAAACTGGTTCCGGGGCTTCATCACCCACATGGTCCGCGACGACGATATGGATTACCCCCTCATCGGCCTGAAGGTCCTGGAGACGGTCGGCCCCGACTTCACCAGTCAGGACATCGCCCAGGCCTGGCTGACCTCGCTCCCCTACCAGCTGGTCTACACCGCCGAACGCGTGGCTTACCGCAACCTGGTCAACGGCCTCGAACCCCCGGCCACCGCCACCTACCGCAACCCCTACCGCGAGTGGATCGGCGCCCAGATCCGGGCCGATATCTGGGGCTGGATCAACCCCGGCTGGCCAGAACGGGCGGCGGAGATGGCCTATCGCGACGCCCGCGTGTCCCACGTCAAAAACGGCCTCTACGGGGCGATGTTCGTCGCCGCCATGCTCAGCGCCGCCTTTGTCACCCGCGATCCACACGAGATCGTCGCGATCGGCCTCTCGGAGATCCCGGCGACCTCCCGCCTGGCCGAAGCGGTCCGCCAGGTGGTCCGCTGGTGCGCCGAGGACCGCGACTGGCAGCGGACCACCGACCGCATCCTGGCCGCCTACGGCCACTATCATTGGGTCCACACGATCAACAACGCCGCCCTCATCGTCATGGGCTTCCTGTACGCGGAGGGCGAACTGGAGCCGGCCATCACCCGGACGGTCATGGGCGGCTTCGACACCGACTGCACCGGCGCCACCGTGGGCTCGCTCATCGGGGTGCTGCGCGGCGCCCGGGGGCTGCCGGCCAAGTGGGTCGGACCGCTCAACGACCGGCTGGAGAGTATCGTGGTCGGGATGACCGACAACCGTTTCTCCGACCTGGCCCGCCGGACGGCCGTCTTCGCCCGCGCCGCCCTGGCCTGACCCCGGGTCGCCGGCGAGGGCCCGTGCGCCGTCCCCGCCTCACCGCTCACCACGGACCGTGGCGATGAGGTCGTCGACCATCGTCTCCAGCGTGTAGGCCGGCCGCCAGCCCAGGTCGCGCTCGGCCGCAGCGATGCTCAGCTCCCAGTCGCGCGAGATCCGACTGACCGGCGCCAGCTGCGGGTCCGGCTTGAAGGTGAACCGGGCCTCGGGAATCCGCTGGCGGACGATCTCGATGAGCCGGGGAACGGTGGCCAGGGCCGTGCTGATGAGATAGATCCGCTGGGGAGCCGCCGGCGCGGTGGCCAGAACCGCCAGCGCCCGGGCGGCGTCCCGGGCGTAGCAGACCGGCGTCCCGGCCTCGGGGTCGACGTCGATCTCGTAGGGCTGGCCCAGGGCCGCCCGCTCGATGATGAGCGAGGTGTAGAGGGTGGCCGAGCCCGAGGCCACATTGCGCGAAGGACCGACGATGGCCGCCAGCCGGGCCGCCCGGAAGTCCAGACCGAAACGGCGGTGGTAGAAGAGCCCGAGGTGCTCGGCCAGCAGTTTGCTCTGGCCGTACCAGGTCAATGGTCGGGCCGGCGTCTCCTCGGTGATCGGCGAGGTGACATCGGGGCCGTAGACCGAGATCGTGCTGGCGAAGACCAGGCGCGGGATGCCGGCCTGGCGCGCCGCCTCCAGCGCGTTGTGGGTGCCTCCCAGATTGACCCGCAGACAGAGGTCAGGGTCCTGCTCGCAGCCCATCGTCACGATGCCGGCCAGATGAATGAGGGCGCTGAAGCGGTCGCTGCGGGCCGCCGCGATCAGCGCGGCCCGATCGGTCACGTCGCCGGTGATCACCGGCGTGCCCGGCGGGAGCGCCGGCCGCCAGGACGGGTCAGGAGCCTGACGGTCGAAGACCACCACCGGGATCTCCTGTTGCCGCAGCTCATGGGCCAGCCAGCGGCCGATGTACCCGGCGCCGCCGGTGATGAGGATCGCCATCCTGATTCCCTCCTATCCGCGCCAGCGAGGCCGGCCACCCAGCCCCCACAGGTGCGCGGCCGTCTCGCCCATGATCCAGTCAAGGTCGTCAGCGGTCAGGAACGGAATATGGTCGGGCAGCAGACGCAGGGCCTGTTCGTAGGTGATCCCCTGGCGCCCGGCCAGACCAGGGTACTCAGCCCGCAGAATGCCGGGGTAGTCGCTCCCCCAGAGCATCCGCCGGGCGCCGAAGGCCCGGAAGGCCCGCTCCACCAGGGGGTAGGTGTCGCGGTAGGGGTAGCCCTCGCGCGAGAGATGATGGAGCCCGGAGAACTTCAGAAACACGTTCGGGTACTCGGCCAGAGCCAGCACCGCCTGGTAGTGCGGATAGTCCGGTCCATCGTCCAGCCGTGGTCGGCCGAAATGGTCGATGATCACCGCCACCCGGGGATGCCGCCGGGCCATATCGGCCACCATGGGCGCCTGGTGCGGCAGCAGCTGAATGCAGATGGGGATACCCAGCTCGGCGGCCGTGGCCCAGAGAGGATCCTGAGTTGGGGCGTTCAGCCAGCGTCCCTCGGGGTCGCCGATGGGATTGAGGCGCAGACCCCGCACCCCGTGGACCGTCACCCAGTAGCGCAGCCGCTCCGGCGCCTCCGGACTCAGCGGATCGACCAGGCAGACACCGACCAGTCGGTCCGGATACTTCTTCAGGCTGTCGACCAGGTAGGAGTTGTCCCAGCCGTAGGGGCTGGGCTGGACCAGGACGGCGTAGTCGAGCCCGTACCGGTCCATGAGGGCGACGAACTCCTCGACCGGGGCGTGGCTGGTCGGGATGTAGCCGAGGGTCGGCTGCCAGGGATAGCGGTCGGGCTGCTGGACCCAGACGTGCAGGTGAGCATCGACGCGCAGGCTCATGCCAGGACCACCTCCCGTCCACACCGGCTCGACTCCTCGCAGGCGCAGAGGACCTCGACTATGTGCCGGGCCCATTCGACCGGCACCGGCAACGGCCCGCCGGTCCGCAGGCTCTCGACGAAGGCCTGGAGCTCGCGAGCGAAGGGGTCGTGGCGCTCGACCGGGATCGGTCGGTACTGGCCGTCCTCCGAGACCGCCAGCAGGTTGCTGTACGAGTCGAAGGTCAGCATGCCCTCGGTCCCCAGGATCTCGACCGCGCAGCGCTCCACCCCCTGGCGGTAGCCGGCGTGGACGAGCGTCACCGGAACGCCGCTGGCCAGTTCGAGGAAGGCCACCGCCGTGTCGTCGGCCGCCAGCCCGAAAATCTTATTGCCGATCCAGGCCCGGACCGCCCGCACCCGGCTGTCCAGCACCCAGCCCACCCGGTCGACCATGTGCGAGCCGTTCATCAGCCACATCCCACCGCCGAGCCGGCGGTCCAGGAACCAGGCCGGACGGCTCTCCAGGCCAAAGGGCTTGTACCAGGTGTCGGTGGCGGCGACCACCTGGCCGATACGGCCACAGGCGATCAGATCCCGGGCCCGGATCGTGCTGGCGAAGAAGCGCTGAGTGTGGGCGACGAAGAGCCGCACCCCGGCCCGCTCAGCCGCCGCGATCATCGCGTCGCACTCGGCGACCGAGAGGGCCATGGGCTTCTCCAGGAAGACGTGTTTGCCCGCCTGGCAGGCCTCGATGGTGACCGGCGCGTGCAGGAAGTGTGGCAGACCGATCATCACGATCTGCACATCGTCGCGCCGGAGAAGATCGCGGTAGTCCGGGACCGCCAGGGCGCCGCACTCGGCCGCCAGGGCCTGGGCCCGGGCCAGGTCGGTGTCGGCGACGGCCACCAGCCGGGTGCCGGGAGTGGCCTGGACCGCCCGCAGGTGGGCGCGGGCCACCCGGCCGGCGCCGATGATGGCGATGCCGTAGGCGTCGCTCATCGCTGCTCCTTGAGAGGGGTTCAGGATGTGCCGAGCGGCAGTATAGGCCAGACCGGGCGCCCTGGCAAGGCAGCCCTAGCGCAGCCCGGCGAAGAGATCCTCCTCGCGCTCGGGCGCCGGCACCAGTGAGCGGGCCCGAATGAAGGCCTCGTAGCGGTAGAGGTCGCGCAGCGCCGCCAGGGGGAGGGCCCGCAACGGGTGGTTCGGCGCGATCTGGCTGCGGTGACAGAGGAGGGCCTGGCGCTTCTGCTCCAGGTAGGGCTCGACGTCGAGCCAGGTGGTGATCTGGTCATCGGGGGTGGCCAGGTCCTCGGGCGGGCGGCCGGTGCGGAAGATATTGGGCAGGCGGAGCCCGTGCTCCGCCGCCAGCCGGCGCATCGTCTGGACCCAGGAGCGGGGGATGGCGATGTAGTAGAGTTTGCGGGGCTGCCAGGGGTCCAGACCGGGCGTCGGCCAGGCCGGATCGCCGGCCAGGTCAAAGGCGGCGGTCGTCACGCGGTGGCACATGAGATGATCGGGGTGCCGGTAGATGCCGTGGGCGTCGTAGGTGACCAGGACGTGCGGTCGGATCTCCCGGATGAGCAGCGCCAGCCGCCGGGCGGCCTCGGCGAGGTCGGCCTGGGCGAAGGCCGCCGGGTGCTGGTTGGCCGGGGCGCCCGGCATCCCCGAATCACGGTAGCCCAGGAAGCGCAGCGTCCGGATTCCCAGGATGGTGGCGGCGCAGCGCAGTTCCTGCTCGCGGAGGGTGGCGATATCGCCGTCAGGCGGGAGAGCGACCGAGGGGTCGTGGATCTCCCCCTCCTCGCCCCGGGTGGCGCAGACCAGAGCGGTGTGCAGGCCCTCGGCCGCATATCTGGCGTAGGTGCCCCCGGTTCCCAGGGTTTCGTCGTCGGGGTGGGCGTGGACACAGAGCAGCGTCAGGGTGTCGGTCGTCATCCCCTTCTCCCCAGAAGAGCCTCGCTAGAAAGGATACCGCAACCCGGGGCCGCCGTGGGTCTCGCGGGCGACGGGCGATCGCTGCCTGGGAACGACCCGGCGAGAGACCCCGCGGGACTCAGAGACTTCCCCCGACCGACCGGCTATAATTACCGTGTGTGGCCGGCGTGATCGGCGCCGGAGGAGGCGAGAGAGCGGTGTTTGAGACGCTGACCGAACGACTGCAGACCGTCTTTCAGCGCCTGCGCGGCAAAGGGCGACTGACCGAGCGCGACGTTGACGAGGCCCTGCGCGAGGTCCGGCTGGCGCTTTTGGAGGCCGACGTCAATTTCCGGGTGGTCAAGCAGTTCATCAGCCGGGTGCGCGAGCGGGCCGTCGGCAGCGAGGTCCTGGAGAGCCTGACCCCGGCCCAGCAGGTGGTCAAGATCGTCCACGAAGAGCTGATCCGGACCCTGGGCGAGCCAGCCCGTCTCACCCTGAGCGGCCAGCCGACCGTCATCATGCTGGTCGGGCTCCAGGGGTCGGGCAAGACGACCGCCGCCGCCAAACTGGCGCTGTACCTCCGGCGGCAGGGCTCCCGGCCGCTCCTGGTCGCCGCAGACACCCGGCGGCCGGCCGCTATCGACCAGCTTCTCACACTGGGCCGGCAGATCAACCTCCCGGTCTACAGCGCACCGCATCTACCGCCACCGCAGATCTGCGCCGAGGCCGTGGCCCAGGCGCGGGCCCAGGGCCACACGGTGGTCATCCTGGACACCGGCGGCCGCCTCCACATCGACGAGGCTCTGATGCAGGAGCTGGCCGAGATCAAACGGCGAACCCAGCCGCACGAGATCCTGCTGGTGGCCGACGCCATGACCGGTCAGGACGCCGTGCGGGTGGCCGAGGAGTTCCACCGCCAGGTCGGCCTGACCGGGCTTATCCTCACCAAGATCGATGGCGACGCCCGTGGTGGAGCGGCCCTCTCGATCCGCGCGGTCACCGGCGTTCCCATCAAGTTCCTGGGGGTGGGCGAAAAGCCCGATCAGCTGGAAGTCTTCCATCCCGACCGGCTGGCCTCGCGCATCCTGGGCATGGGCGATGTCCTCACCCTCATCGAGAAGGCCCAGGAGGCGTTCGACCAGAAGCGGGCGGCCGAACTGGAGAAGAAACTGCGCCAGGCGACCTTCGATCTGGAGGACTTCCTGGAGCAGCTCCAGCGCCTCAAGAAGATGGGCCCGCTCCAGCAGCTGCTGGAGATGATTCCCGGCTTCGGCGCGCTCAGCCGGCAGCTCCCGGCCGGGGCCCTGGACGACCGTCAGTTGAAGCGCATCGAGGCGATCATCTACTCGATGACCCCGGAGGAGCGTCGGCACCCGGAGATCATCGACGGCTCGCGCCGCCGGCGGATCGCCCGGGGCAGCGGCACGACCCCCCAGGAGGTCAACCAGCTGCTCAACCAGTTCCAGCAGATGCGCCGGCTGATGCGGGACCTGAGCCGGGGCCGTCAGCCGGCCAACCCCTTCGGCCGGCTCTTCCGCTAAGAGGCGACCAGCCAGATAATCACCGGCCCACCGCCCCGAGCAACCCGCCGAAGGAGCAGGCTCTCCCTGAGGGGACCCGGCCGTCTCCATCCCGGTCTCAGTTCATCACCGGTGGCGTCGCCGGCCCACGCCCACGGGCCGGCGAGGTGTGTCTGGCTAGCGCCGGGGCGTGGGGGTGGGCTCCGGCGTCACCTGCATCAGCCGCATCGCCGGGACCACGAAGGCGTCGAACTCGGCCAGCGAGGTGTATTCCGGATAGCCGTAGTTGCTGTGGATGCGCAGCATAATATAGCGGGCCGGGGTCTTGGGGAAGGTGAACCGCTGGGGCTCAGCGTGCTGCTCCAGCGTCCAGCGCCCCACCGACGTCCAGGGGCCGTAGGGGCTCTCCAGCGAGACCAGCACCTCGAACTCGCGGACGTAGGACTCGGGTGGCTCGGCCGGGTGGTTGGCCAGAAGAACCTTCTCGATGGCCGCGACGTTCTGGGGCTGGAAGACGATTTCATGGGGGAAGGTGTTGCCTTTCGAGCGCCAGCCGGGGAAGTGGGGGCCCCAGTACTCATCGATCAGGCGGCGGGCACTGTGCTGGGGATCGGCCTCACTGCTGGCCCAGACCACCTGGCCCTCCAGGACCACGCTCAGGACGTTGATGCCGTCGGGCGTCTCGAAGGTACCGGCGGCGGCGTAACGGAAGCGGGCGAACTCTTCGGGGGTGAGCTGGTAGTTGACCATCACATTGCGGACCAGGAAGTAGCCGGGGACCGCCAGGATGGCCAGAATCGCCAGGCCGATGAGCAGATTACGGAACGAGGTGACGAAGGCGCGGAGACGCTCCGTGAAGGGGGGATGCTCGAGCCGATAGCGCTCCTCGAGTTCGTCACGGCAGCGGAGGCAGAGCTGCTGGCCCTGGTAGGTGACCAGGCAGTCACCGCAGAGGGCCGTCTTGCAGCGTTCGCAGGCGGTCTCGACGACCCGGTGCGGATGGAAATAGCAGCGCTTCTTCCCCTCGAGGTAGACGTGAATCATCGCGTCGGCCCCTCGCCGGGCGCACCACCGCCCGCCTGATTGTCAACACCTGGCACCAATGATTGTAGCAAGCGCCTCCGGAGCCAGACAAGGCGCACGGCGGTGGCCGGGGACTCTCGGTGGGCCGGATACCGGGCAGTCCGGGCGGGCCTGGAGAAGGCCGTGAGAAGGTCCGGGCCGGATGGTGTCCGGTCGGCTGGTGGGTCTCTTGACCGTGGGAGAAAGGGGCGCTATACTTGCCAGCGAGGGGAAGTGTCGGAACTGGTAGACGAGCATGACTTAGGATCATGCGCCGTACCGGCGTGCGGGTTCGAGTCCCGCCTTCCCCACCGCTGGAACAGGGGCGCCCCAGGCGTCAGGGGACCACACGCAGCGTGTGGGAAAAGTGTGGGAAGCGTGTGGGATGGACCGGAGAGGCGTGGCCGGCGCCCCTTGACGACACGGCGGGGAGACGGCGCCAATGAGAACGGCAGACCGCCCCAGCCGGCTCACCCAGCGACCGGGGCTGCCAGCACCAGCCGCCGGTCTTTTTTTCCTCTGCACGGCCAGGCTCCCCCGGCCACCGGTGCCGTCCGCTCGCACTGCCCGGCCCAGCCTTCCTGACCCCCAGCACCGGGCAGCGGGAAAGAGGCCGGCGCCGGGCGGTGCTCCACCCTGCTCGCAGCCAGACCCCGGGAGAGGGCTGGTCTGTCCGGCGGGCGCTGTGTATAATCGCACCGGACGACGGATCGCATTTTGCCGATCTCTCCAGGAGGGCAGGGGATGTACATCGGCCGCGAGGGTCACTGGGCATGGCTGCTCCACCGGGTCACCGGCCTGGCGGTGATGCTGTTCCTGGGGCTTCACATCCTTGACACCGCCCTGGTCGGCTTCGGCCCCGACGCCTACAACCACGCCCTGAGCATCTACCGCCTGCCGGTCATTCGGGTGATGGAGGTGCTCCTGGCGCTGGCCGTCCTCTACCACGCCGGCAACGGCCTCCGCATCACCGTCATCGACTTCTGGCCCAGCCTGGCCCGCTATCACCGCCACATGTTCTGGATCGGGGCCGTCATCTACCCGCTGATCGCCATCCCCATGGCCTACGTGATGCTCAAGCCGGTCTTCAAGTTCTAACGGAGGGAAGCCGGACATGCAGGTGGTGGAACGCCCCCCCGAGACCACCCTCGAGCGTCCGCGGGTCAACGGCCAGCCGCCCGGCCGGGGCTTCGAACTCTACGCCTGGTACTTTATGCGGGTCTCCGGCCTGCTCCTGGTCTTCCTGGCCCTGGGACACCTGGCCATCATGCACATTATCAATAACGTCGACGTGATCACCTACGAGTGGGTGGCCGCCCGCTGGAGTCTGCCCCTCTGGCGCCTCTACGACCTCCTGCTCCTCTGGCTGGCCCTGCTCCACGGCCTGAACGGGGTCCGGGTCGTCATCGACGACTACATCCACACCCCCGGCTGGCGGCTCTTCGCCCTGACCAGCCTGGCGGTGATCGGGTTCGTGCTCCTGGTGGTCGGCTCGGAGGTCATCCTGAGCTTCCAACCCGGCATGTTCCGGGCCTAGAACGCGGGAGCCGCCCAAGGAGGGAGAGGACAGTCCGATGCAGTACCATCGACACGAGGCAGTGGTGGTCGGCGCCGGCGGCGCCGGCCTGATGGCCGCTCTGGAGCTCTCGCGGCTGGTCGATACCGCCGTCATCTCCAAACTCTACCCCATCCGGTCTCACACCGGCACCGCCCAGGGCGGCATCGGCGCGGCCCTGGGCAACCTCGAGGAAGACCACTGGGAATGGCACATGTTCGACACCGTCAAGGGGTCGGACTACCTGGCCGACCAGGACGCGGTCGAGGTCATGTGCCGCGACGCCATCGACACGGTCTACGAACTGGAGCACATGGGCCTCCCCTTCAGCCGCACCCCCGACGGCCGGATCGACCAGCGCCGCTTCGGCGGCCACACCCGCAACTACGGCGAGGCCCCGGTCCGCCGCTCCTGTTACGCCGCCGACCGGACCGGCCATATGATCCTCCAGACCCTCTACCAGCAGTGCATCCGCTACAACGTCCGCTTCTTCGACGAGTTCCAGATGCTGGACCTCCTCTTCTCCGAGGGCCGCTGCTGCGGGGTGGTGGCCCTGGAGATCCGCACCGGCGAGATCCATGTCTTCCACGCCAAGACGGTCGTTCTGGCCACCGGCGGCTTCGGGCGGATGTACAAGGTCACCTCGAACGCTCTGGCCCTGACCGGCGATGGCGTGGCCATCGCCTGGCGCCGGGGTATCCCGCTGGAAGATATGGAGTTCTACCAGTTCCACCCTACCGGCATCTACAAACTGGGCATCCTCATCACCGAGGCCGCCCGCGGCGAGGGAGGCGTGCTACGCAACCGCTACGGCGAGCGCTTTATGGAGCGCTACGCCCCCACCCTCAAAGACCTGGCCCCCCGCGACGTCATCTCCCGCTGCATGTACCTGGAGATCCGCGAGGGCCGTGGCATCGACGGCAAGGACTACCTCCACCTGGACCTCCGCCACCTGGGTCGTGAGATTATCGAGACCAAACTGCCTGATATCACCGAGTTCATCCGCGTCTACCTGGGACTCGATCCGGTGCACGACCTGGTGCCGGTCCAGCCCACCGCCCACTACGCCATGGGCGGCATCCCGACGGACATCGATGGGCGGGTGGTCATCGACGAGAAGAACACCCCGCTGCCCGGCCTCTACGCCGCCGGCGAATGCGCCTGCGTCTCGGTCCACGGCGCCAACCGGCTCGGCACCAACTCGCTGGTCGACATCATCGTCTTCGGCCGCCGGGCCGGCCGGCACGCCGCCCAGTTCTGCCGCCAGAACGACTGGGCGCCGCTTCCACCAGAGCCGGAGGGGCCGGCCCGGGCCGAGATCGAGGCCATCCTCAGCCGGCAGAGCGGGGAATCGGTGGCCGAACTGCGCCGGATCATGCAGGAAGAGATGATGGATAAGGTCTCGGTCCTGCGCACGGCCGAGGGGCTCAGCGCCGCCGAGCGGACGCTGCGCGACCTGCGCGAGCGCTACCAAAGGGTGCGGATCGACGACCACGGCCGACGCTTCAACACCGACCTCCTCGAGGCCCTGGAACTGGGCTACCTCCTCGATCTGAGTCTGGCCACCACCGCCAGCGCCCAGGCCCGCACCGAGAGCCGGGGCGCCCACTACCGCGAAGACTACCCCGAGCGCGACGATGTGAACTGGCTCAAGCACACCCTGATCTACAAGGTCGGCGAGCAGTTTGAGTTCCGCTATAAGCCGGTCGTCATCACCCGCTTCAAACCGGAGGTCCGCCGCTACTGAGCCCGGCGGCAGGGAGGAGAACGATGCAGCTCCACGTGCGGATCAAACGCTTCAACCCCGAAAAAGACCCCCGCCCCTACTGGGCCGAGTACGATGTCGAGGTCGAGCCCACCGACCGCGTCCTGGACGCCCTCAACTACATCAAATGGTACCAGGACGGCACCCTGGCCTTCCGCCGCTCCTGCGCCCACGGTATCTGCGGCTCGGACGCGATGATCATCAACGGCCAGAACCGCCTGGCCTGCAAGGTCCTGGTCAAAAGCGTCGGCCGTCAGGTCACCATCGAGCCCCTGCGCGGCTACCGGGTGCTCAAGGACCTTATCGTCGACCTGGAGCCCTTCTTCGCCGCCTACCGGCGCGTGCGCCCTTACCTTATTACCTACGATCCCCCGCCGGCCAGGGAGCGCCTGCAGACCCCGGCCGAGCGAGCGCGCTACGATGACACCACCAAATGCATCCTCTGCGCCTGCTGCACCACCGCCTGCCCCTCTTTCTGGGCCAACCCGAACTTCATCGGCCCGGCCGCCATTGTCAACGCCCACCGCTTTATCTTCGACAGCCGCGACCAGGGCGCAGCCGAACGGCTGACGATCCTCAACAGCCTGCACGGCGTCTGGCGCTGCCGAACGATCTTCAACTGCACCGACGCCTGCCCACGCGATATCGAGGTCACCAAGGCCATCGAAGAGGTCAAGCAGGCTATCCTGCGCGGCGGCGTCTGAAAACATGCGGGGAGAGTCCGGGGACTCTCCCCGCACTGGATTCGGGCCCGTTTGGGGCGTCAGCCCTGGCGGAACTGGCGCTCTTTGAGCAGCCCTTCGCGCACGTCCTCCAGATTATCGTACTTGGTCTCGGGGCGCATGATCTTGAGGGCGTGCAGCACCTCCTCCGGCGCCCCTTTCTTCCGGGCGTGCTCCAGGAGGTGCTCCTTCGAGCAGGGGAAGGGCGCGTCCTTGACGTACTCCAGCACCTGATCGATGGTCAGCGCCGGCTTGGCCTTGGCCATGGCTCGTCCTCCCGAGGCTCTCGAATGGTCCCGGAGGCCGGCGCAAGGACCGTGCCAGGCCGCCACCGACCTAAACCGGCTGGAACCCCATGACCCGCAGGAGCTGCCGCACCCCCTCGGCCGAGCGGTGGAGGGCCGCCCGCTCATCCTCGGTCAACGGGATCTCGATGACCTCCTCGACGCCCCCGGCCCCCAGTTTGACCGGCACGCCGATGAAGACATCCCGCAACCCGTACTCGCCCTCCAGATAGGTCGAGCAGGGGACGATCCGCTTCTGGTCGAGGACGATGGCGTCGACCATCTCGGCGATGGCCGCCGAGGGGGCGTAATAGGCGCTGCCGGTCTTGAGCAGCTGCACGATCTCCTCGCCCCCCTTGCGCGTCCGCTCGACCAGCCGGGCGATGGTGTCGGGCGGCAGCAGCTGCGGCAGCGGGATGCCCCCCACGGTGCAGTAGCGCGGGAGCGGCACCATGGCCTCACCGTGCCCGCCGAGCACGTAGGCCTGGACGTCGCGCGGCGAGACGCCCAGCTCGCGGGCCACAAAGCTGCGGAAGCGGGCGGTGTCCAGAATGCCAGCCATCCCGACCACCCGCTGCTTGGGAAAGCCGCTCACCTTGTAGGCCAGATAGGCCATGGCGTCCAGCGGGTTGGTGACCACCAGCAGGATGCAATCCGGCGAGTACTGGACCGCTCGCTCGACCACACTCTGAACGATCTTCTGGTTGGTCAGGACCAGATCCTCGCGGGTCATCCCCGGCTTGCGGGGCACCCCCGAGGTGATGATGACGATGTCAGAGTTGGCGGTCGGGGCATAATCGTCGTGGGTCCCGATGAGCCGCGTGTGGTAGCCCACCACCGGTCCGGCCTCTTCGATATCGAGGGCCTTGCCGGCGGCGATCCCCTCGACCACATCCACCAGGACCAGGTCGGCGTAGTCGCGCTCAGCCAGCCGCTGGGCCGTGGTCGCCCCGACGGCCCCGGCGCCGATGATGGTGATCTTCTTGCGCATAGTCCCCCTCGTAACCGAATCTCTCCCCTCAGGCCCGGGCCTCGGCGGCGGCCAGTTCGCGGTAGCGGGCGATGACCGCGTCGGCCATCTCGGCGGTGCCCACCGCCGTCGGGTCGTCGGGCCGTGGCTTGAGGTCGTAGGTGACGTACTTCCCCTCGGCGATCACGTCGGCGATGGCCTGTTCGACCCGGCGGGCCACGGCGTGCTCGCCCAGCCACTGCAGCAGCATCACCCCGCAGAGGATCATCGCCGTCGGGTTGGCCTTGTTCTGACCGGCGTACTTGGGGGCGCTGCCGTGGATCGGCTCGAAGACCGCCGCCTCGTCGCCGATGTTGGCCCCGGGCGCGATGCCCAGTCCGCCGACCAGCCCGGCCGCCAGGTCAGACAGGATGTCGCCGTAGAGGTTGGGCATCACCAGCACGTCGTAGAGTTCGGGCTTCTGGACCAGTTGCATGGCCATGTTGTCCACGATGCGGTCCTCGAAGGCGATGTCCGGGTAGCCGGTCGCCACCTCCTGAGCCACCCGCAGGAAGAGGCCGTCGGTGTACTTCATAATGTTGGCCTTGTGGACCGCCGTGACCTTCCGACGCCCGTGGCGCCGGGCGTACTCGAAGGCGAAGCGCACGATCCGCCGCGAACCGTAGTCGGAGATAGCCTTGATGCTGATGGCCGTGTCCGGGCGCAGACGCGGCGCCCCCAGCTCGGCCAGCAGGTCGATCAGGCGCTGGGTCTCCGGCGCGCCGGCGTCGAACTCGATGCCGGCGTACAGATCCTCGGTGTTCTCGCGCACCACCACGAGATCAACGTTATCGTAGCGCGAGCGGACGCCTTTGTAGTACTTGCAGGGGCGGAGATTGGCGTACAGATCCAGGGCCTGCCGCAGCGCCACATTCACGCTGCGGAAACCCGTCCCGACCGGCGTGGTGATCGGCCCCTTCAGCGCCACCTTCGTCCGGCGGATCGAGTCCAGGACAGCGTCGGGCAAGGGCGTCCCGTACTTCTCGAGCGCCACCATCCCCGCCTCGACGACCTCCCATTCGAAGGGCAGGCCGGTCGCCTCCAGCACCCGGCGGGCGGCGGTCGTCACCTCGGGCCCGATGCCGTCGCCGGGGATGAGCGTCACACGGTAGGCCATCCTCTCCCTCCTTCCCTCAGGGTATGAAGAGTCGGTGATAGTCCGCCAGCGTATAGCGGGACTGGGGCGGACGGTGCTGAACCGCCCGGGCGATGAGGCGGATCGTCCGCTGAACCGCCGTCGCCTTGTCCGGCACGCTGGGGTCTTTCTGCAGAATCGTGTTCAGGCCATAGCAGTCGGCCGCCCGGTAGAGGACCTCGAACAACGCGAACTCCTCGCGCAAACTGTCCGGGATGTCCGGCTGAGCCCAGAACAGCCGGGCGACCGGCGCTCCCCGCTGCCGCGCCTGCGCCTCCAGCGCGGCGATCCACTGTCGCTCCTGGACGTCGTCCACCGCCCGGTAGGCGTTGTAGGCCACCTCGCGTTTCTTCTCCGGCGTCTCGCCGATAAGGAGCCGCCCGATGAACTCCTCTGGCGATAACCGTTCCAGGACCACTGGATCCTCGAAGTCACGCCGCAGGAGAAAGACGCTGCGCAGCGGCACTGGCTCCAGCGGATCGGTGTAGACCCGCTCTCGCCCCAGCACCTGGGTAATATCCAGCATCGCCCGGGCGTTGTCAAACGCAAAAAGCCGGGCCAGCACCTCCCGCAGACGCTCTTCCGGCATGGCCTGAAAGAAGGCCCGCATGGCCGGCGGACTGGCGGTCCGCAGATGGGTCACCAGGTCGTCGAGCGTCGCCCGGTGGGCGGCCAGAAACGCCGGTGTGACCAGGGGCACGTTCTCCAGTTTCGACCGCAGAATCTGGTAGGCGCTCTCCGGAAAACTCTCGACCAGGTTGGTCCGCAGATAGAAGAGCTTCTCGGAGATGTAGGCGTAGGCGACGATGGGAGCCCGCGGATCGAGCGCCTCAAGCGAGCACTCGACCAGCCGGTTCGCCAGGGTGAGCCCGCGCAGCCGTCCGCGCCCTCCGGGGTGCTCGGCCAGCCACCGGAAGCAGCGGTAGCCACGGACCGGCGGCCCTCCCTCCGGGACGATCTCGACCGGCGCCAGGCGCTCGCCATCGCGCCGGGCCAGCGTGTAGTGGATGTAGACCCAGTCGTCGGAGTGGAACCGTGCCCCCGGCACCGCCATCAGCCCGTAGGAACTGGTCGACTTGCCGGTGCCGGTCGGGGCGATATAAAGGACACCCTGGCCGTTCAGCGCCACACAGGCCCCGTGGACCGAGTGGATGCCATACTCGTCCGCCAGGATCCGGCCGACCGCCCCCAGGACCCAGCTCTTGAGCTGGCCGTAGTAGGCGGTGTTGAAGAAGACAATGGTGTTCCGAGCCCGGCTGTAGTAGGCGGCCTCAGGCTGACCGGGCACCCGCACCAGGGCATAGACGGTAACCCGCGGCGTGAGATCGGGCGGCTGGCCGGTGGCGGCCCGCCACTCGGCTGGACTGTACCAGTTCTCGTCCCAGAAGTCGGCCAGGTGCGGGCTGTTGGTCCAGACCCGGACGGTGACCCCGTGGATCACCGCCAGCCGCTCGACCGGCGGCTGACCAGCCGCCCCGTCGCGCAGAAAGGCCCGGGCGGTCTGGAGCAGGGCCTCCCGGCGTGGTGGGTCGGCGTCGAGGTTTTTATCGTAATAGGCGGTCCGGCTCTTGGTCCGGGTGATCGTGTTCGAGAGACCGAGGTCGTTGGCCGTCCACTCGACCGCGTCGTCGGCAGGCGGCGGGGGAAAATAAAAGAGGGTCTCCTGCGTGGCCACCATCGGTGCGCTCCTGACGGCTGGCTGACAACGGCAGCCGATCTCCCCTCTATGTTACACCATCCCCCAGAGAGCGCGTAAGAGGGCCAGGCAGGCTACGGCTCCACCCCGGATCACGCCCGGAGAAGCCCTCGCTCCGACCGTGACTGTCCCACAGGCGGTGGGTAGGGGACTGGACAAGACGGGGCAGACTCTCCGGGAATAAAGGCAACACACCACCACACCCCAGGAGGCCTGCCCCATGGCCAGGATAACCCTCCGCATCCCCGAAGTCACGCCC
>DAOUAE010000074.1:0-9452 GCA_034433795.1 Chloroflexota bacterium | reverse complement strand
CCTGGCTGGGTAGCTTTCGGAGACTGGTGGTGAGGTGGGAAAGGAGGGCCCATCTCTACCTGGCTCTCCTCCTCCTGGCCTGCTCCCTTATCCTCTTAAGGGCTATTTCGGGATGAGTTCTACGGCTTCATCACCGGTCACGGCGGCTACATCTTCAAATGGGAGAACGGGGCGTATAACATCACGGATATCGGGCTGGCCAGCGACGGGGCAGTCAAAGGGTTCGAATTCATTCGGGACCTCCACCTCAAGCACCGACTTTTCCCAGAAGGGATCCTTGAGCGCAAGAATATGCATGCGCTGACAACCGGCAAGTTCGAAGAGGGCAAAGCCGGTATGATGGTCAACGGGCCATGGGCGGTTCCGGGGGCCCGGAAGGCCAGGATCGATTACGGGATCTCGGTCCTGCCCAAACTGCCCAACGGAGCGGACATGCAACCGTTCGGCGGGATCCAGGCCCTGATGGTGGGGAATCACGCGAAAAACCGGGACCAGGCCTTCGGCCTGGCCCGCTTCGCGACCACGCCCGACAGTGTGGTGACCCTCTGGAAGGCGTTCGCCAAGGTGCCCGTCCGGCAGGATGTGCTGGCCCGGCCCGATCTCAAAAACGATCCGGAGGTCCAGGTCTGGTCGGAGCAGGCCGCGCTGGCCCTGCCGATGCCCAACATCCCGGAGATGGGGGCGGTGTGGAAGCCGTGGGGCGACGCCCTGGATGTGATCGTCCCGGGGAAGGCGGAGGTCAAACCGACGCTGGAGCGGGCGGTCCAGCAGATCCGGGAGGGGATCGCGAAACTGCAGCGGTAGCCACGCCGGCGGGGAGTCCTTCGGCGCCGACCGGCCGGAGGACTCCCCGGGGACGGCGGCGGCGGCCCAGGTGGTCAGAAGTGCGCGGGGAATATCCGGCGATGGAGCAGCGGATGGTGGGAGCGGCTCGTCGAGGCTGGCGCCGGGGAACGTTTGTCCCCTATCTCTATCTCGCACCGCTGGCGCTCGGCACCGCTCTGTTTACATTGATTCCCGCCCTGTACAATGTGTACATCTCGTTCACCAACTTCGGAATGTTTCATTTTCGTCAGTTCGATTTCGTCGGACTTGAAAACTACCTTGAGATCTTTTCGACCGGTTCGGCGTTCGTTCCCGTTCTGACCTGGACGGTGATCTGGACTGTTTTAACATCGTTTTGTAATATTGCCGCTGGTCTTTTTCTGGCGCTTTTGCTGAACAATCCGCAGCTGAGGGAGCGTAATCTCTACCGTACTCTGCTGATCTTGCCGTGGGCGTTGCCGAATATCATCACGATCCAGATGTGGGCCGGGCTTCTGGCCTTCGATCAGGGAGCGGTGAATCTTCTGCTGAAGATGCTGGGCCTTGCGCCGGTGCGCTGGCTCTCCGATCCTTTCTGGGCCCGGGTCTCGCTGCTGATGGTCAATCTCTGGCTCTCTTATCCTTTCTTTATGACCATCTTCCTGGCGGCTCTCCAGAGTATCCCCGCCGAGCTTTACGAGGCGGCGGCGCTGGACGGCGCTGGTCGCTGGGCCCGTTTCCGGCTGATCACGTTTCCACTCCTGACAATCGCCACCATCCCGTTAACTATCTCTCAGCTGGCCTTCCAGTTCAATAATTTTGGGATTGTTTATCTTCTGACCGGTGGTGACCCTCTGGCCTACCCTGGGGCTGATTATGGTCTGACCGATATTCTGGTCACGTATATGTACAAACTGATGCGTGATTCCCAGCGTTATGGCCTCACTGCTGCCTACGGTATGCTGCTCTTCCTGGTTATTGCCGCGTTTACCTACGTAAACGCGCGCCTGACCCGCGCGTTTGAGGAGAAGGAGCGGTAAGAGGGACCTGTGGTCGGGGATCGCTGGCGCCTGGGGAGAGGCTGTCGTGGATGAGCGAGCGATTGTCAGTCTGCCGAAGGTTTCGTCGCCGAGCCGGGCGCGCACGGCACGTGTCCGGTCCGCCTCTCTGAGCCTGTGGCTCACGCGTCTCGTTCTGATCGCGGTCACTGGTGGGTCTCTGCTGCCGACCCTTTATATTCTGGCGATCTCTTTCAAAGGGGGCGAGAGTCTGTACACGAGCACGCTGATCCCTCAGACTTTCACTCTCGAAAACTATTCACGGTTGCTGAACGAGTCGAAGTTTTCGCTCTGGGTCCGTAACAGTCTGATTCTTGGCATCGGTGCCGGGATTCTCTCGCTCCTCTGCGCCACCTTTGGCGGCTATGCTTTCTCGCGCTTTCACTTCCGCGGTCGACGCCACGGAATTCTTCTCCTTTTTATCGTTCAGATGCTCCCCAGTACTGTATCTATCGTCGCTATCTTCCGGATGTTGCATCTGGCGGGCTTGATTAACAAACTGGAAGGGCTGATTCTGGTCTTCGGGCTTGGCACCAGCGCTCTCTCGGTCTGGCTGCTCAAGAATTATCTGGACAGCATTCCGCGCGAACTTGATGAGTCGGCCCAGGTTGACGGCGCCGATCACTGGCAGGTCTTCTGGCAGATCCTCTTCCCGCTCCTTCAGCCGATGCTGGTGGCCCAGTTCATCTTCCATTTCATCGGCGTCTACAACGAGTATCTGACCGCGACCATTGTTCTCTCTGACCCGGACCTGTACCCGCTGGGCGTCGGGCTGCGGGCCTATGTCAGCGGGGCCTATCAGACGAACTGGACCGCCTTCTGTGCGGCTTCGGTGCTGGGCTCGCTCCCGATCCTGGCGATCTTCTTCCTCGCACAACGCCTGCTGGTCGAGGGACTGACCAGGGGTGCGCTGAAAGGATAGAGGTGATCCGCGAAGCCATCTTCCATCAACCCTACGACGCTGGCGCTTTTCCCGTCGCTGAGGACACCGTCGTGGTCCGATTGCGCGCGGCGCGTGACGATCTGGTGACCTGCCTGGTCGTCTACGGCGAGCGCTTCGTTCACCCGCCACGGGACGAGATCCAGGCGATGACGAAGATCGGGAGCGATGCCCTCTTCGACTACTATCAGGCGACGCTGCGCGGCCGCCGGCTGCGCTACGCCTTTCTGCTCAGCGACGGTCGCGAGACCCTCTGGTACACCCCGCTGGGCCTGACGCCAGAGCGTCCGGCCGACACGGTGCTGCACTTCCACTATCAGTATGTCCACCGCCGCGATCTCTTCACCCCGCCGGACTGGCTGGCCGAGGCGATCATCTACCAGATCTTCGTGGACCGCTTCGCCAATGGCGACCCCGGGAACGATCCGCCGGGGGTCGCCCCCTGGAGCGTCGACGCCCGGCCGACGCCGACCAGTTTCTACGGCGGCGATCTGCGGGGGATCATCGAGCGCCTGCCGTACCTGCAGGCGCTGGGCGTGAACACCCTCTGGTTGACACCGATCTTCACCGCGCCGTCGAACCATAAATACGATCCGACCGACTATTACCAGATCGATCCCCATTTTGGCGATCTGGCGACCTTCCAGGATCTGGTGCGTCGGTGCCACGCGCTGGGGATCCGTGTGGTGCTGGACGGTGTTTTTGATCACTGTGGAGCCGACTTCGGCCCGTGGCGTGATGTTGTCGCCCACGGTGCCGCCTCGCGCTACGCCCCGTGGTTCAACATCGAGAGTTTTCCGGTTCAAACCGATCCCAAGAACTACGAGACGTTTGCCTTCACTCCCTCTATGCCAAAGCTGAATAGTGACCATCCGGAGGTGCGGCGCTTTATTCTGGAGACGGCGACGTACTGGCTGCGGGTGGCGGATATCGACGGCTGGCGCCTGGACGTCGCCGAGGGCTGCGACCACGCCCTCTGGCGGGAGTTCCGTCAGGCGGTCAAGGCGGTCAAGCCCGAGGCGGTGATCCTGGGCGAACTCTGGCAGGAGGCCCAGCGCTGGCTGCGCGGTGACCAGTGGGATACGGTGATGAACTATCCGCTCTGGCACGCCATTGTCAGCTTCTTCGCCACTGGCGCGATCGGCGCGGAGACGTTCGCCGCCCGGCTCCTTCGGCTCCAGGTCGCTTACCCCGACCCGGTACAGGCGGTGCTGGTCAATCTGATCGGCAGTCACGACACTCCCCGCATCCGCCAGCTCGCTCAGGGCGACGCCCGCCGGGTGGCGCTGGCCGCTATCTTCCTCTTCACCTATCGCGGTGTGCCGCTCATTTACTATGGCGATGAGGTCGGCCTGATGGGCGGTCCCGATCCCGACTGCCGCCGGCCGATGCCGTGGGACGCGCGGGACTGGGATCAGGCGACGCTGGCGCTCTACCGACGGTTGATCGATCTGCGCCGGCGGCACGCGGTCTTCCGCCGGGGCGACCTGCGCCTGGTGTGGGCCGACGCCGCGACCAACGGCTTCGCCTTCGCCCGCTGGGACGCGGCCGAGATGGCGCTGGTCGTCTTTAACAACAGCCCGGTCCCCCGTCGGGTGGCCCTCGCCCGGCGGGCGCTCCCCTGCTGGGGGCAGCCGCTGAGCGATGTGCTCAGCGAGCGGCCGGTCTACCAGGATGAGACCGGCCTTCGGGTTGAGCTGGAGCCGTTTGGGGCGGCGGTCCTCCTGGGACCGCTGGCCCCCGATCCGACGGGCAGCCCGACGTAGCGGTCTGAGGGGCGGTCCTGACCCGACCGGTCCGGGCGGGCCTGGACACAGGCCCGCCCGGGAGTTGACAGAAGGTCGGTCTGCCTTTATGCTACCGGGGAGGCGCCCGGACGCTATCCGGGCGAGGGGAGGGAGTGCGATGCCGACCTATATCACGCTCATCAACTTCACCGAGCAGGGGATCCGGACGGTCAAGGAGGCGCCGTCCCGACTGGCGGCGGCCCGCGAGGCGGTGCGGGCGGCTGGGGGCGAGGTCAGGGCGGTGTACCTGGTCCTGGGCCGCTACGACCTGGTGGCTATCAGCGACTTTCCCTCCGACGAGGCCTACGCGCGGGCCGTTCTGACCATCGCCGCCCAGGGCGATATCCGCACCGAGACGCTCCGGGCCTTCAGCGAGGAGGAGTTCCGCCAGATCGCCGCCACCCTGCCCTGACCGGCCCGTGGCCGGGCGCCCACCGGCTCGCCGTCTGGCCGTCGGGGCCGGAGAGCCGTCGCCGGGGCGGCGCGCGCCGCCTCGGGTGGTGACCGCCGGCTGCCGCTCTGTGGTATAACAGGGGGGAGAAGGTCCGGGGAGCGCCACCGGTGGGCGAGCCGGTCATCGAGGTCCGTCACCTGACCAAACATTACACCGTCGCCGAGCGCGAGGGCGGTCTGCGGGCGGCTCTGCGGGGGCTGGTCCGCCGCCGGACGCGGATTGTGCCGGCGGTCACCGATATCACGTTCACCATCGAGGCCGGCGAGATCGTTGGCTTCCTCGGTCCCAACGGCGCCGGCAAGACCACCACCCTCAAGATGCTGGCCGGCCTGCTCCACCCGACCGGCGGCGAGGCCCGCGTCCTGGGCCACATTCCCTGGCGGCGCGAGCGGGCCTATCTCCAGCAGATGACCCTGATTATGGGCCAGCGCAATCAACTCTACTGGGACCTCCCGGTCATCGACACCATGCTTGTCAACCAGGCGATCTACGGCCTCTCCGAGCGCGCCTTCCGGACGGCGCTGGCCGAGCTGACCGACCTCCTCGACCTGGGAGACCTCCTGCCCAAACCGGTCCGGCAGTTGAGTCTGGGCGAGCGCATGCGCTGCGAGCTGGCGGCGGCCCTCCTGCACCGGCCGCGCGTCCTCTTCCTCGACGAGCCGACCATCGGGCTCGATGTGACCATGCAGGAGCGCATCCGGCGTTTCATCCGCGAGTACAACCGGCGGACCGGGGCCACGGTCCTCCTGACCAGCCACTATATGGCTGACGTCACCAGCCTCTGCCCGCGGGTCATCGTCATCCACCACGGCCGCCTCCTCTACGACGGAGCCCTGGGCGCCCTGGCCGCCCGGCTGGCGCCGTTCAAAATCCTGGCCGTCGCTCTCGAGGAGGGCGAGGACCCGGCCCGGATCGACTGGCGAGCCTTTGGCGAGCCGCTCGACGGCGCCCTGGGTGAGGGGACCCGCCTCTACCTGCGGGTGCCCAAAGACCAGGCCCCCGAGGTCACCGCCCGGCTGCTCAGCCAGGTCCGGGTGGCCGATCTCACCGTCGAGGACCCGCCGGTCGAGGCGGTTATCGACCGGGTCTTTCAGGAGGGGATCGCCCCGTGAGCGGGCGAGCGGTGACCGGGACGCTGGTCGACCTGGCCCGCCTCTACCGGGCGGCTTTCCGGGCCACCCTGGCCATCCAGCTGCAGTACCGGGTCTCGCTGCTTATCTGGCTGCTGGGGCTGGTCATCCAGCCGGTGATCTACCTGGTGGTCTGGCGGACGGTGGCCGGGGCCGGTCAGGTGGGAGGCTACACGGCCGCCGATTTCGCCGCCTACTACCTCACCCTGATGCTGGTCAACCACGCCACGTTCACCTGGATCATGCACGAGTACGACTGGGAGATCCGTCAGGGGAACCTCTCGGCCAAACTCCTCAAGCCGGCCCACCCGATGCACTTCCACCTGGCCGACAATCTGACCTACAAACTCCTGACGCTGAGCGTGGTGCTGCCGGCGCTCGGCGGACTGAGCCTGGCCTTTCAGCCGCGCTGGACCCTCACACCTGCCCAGGTGGGGCTGGGCGCGCTGGCGGTGATTCTGGCGGCGGCTCTGCGCTGGCTGCTCGAGTACACGCTGGCCCTGGCCGCCTTCTGGACCAGCCGGGTCTCGGCCATCAACCAGGTGTACTTTGTGGTTCTGGTTCTGACCTCGGGCCAGATCGCCCCGGTGGGGCTTCTGCCGGGGCCGCTGCGGGCGCTGGCCGAGGTCCTGCCCTTCCGGCTGATGCTCGCGTTTCCCATTGAGGTCCTGCTGGGACGGGTGGAGGGTGGGGCGCTGGTGGCCGGCTTTCTGGGGCAGGTTCTCTGGCTGGCCGGGGCGGTGGTCCTCTTCCGGCTGCTCTGGGCGGCGGGGCTGCGCCGGTACACGGCGGTGGGGGCCTGAATGCGGGCGCTCCGTCTGCTCGGGCTGTTCTTCTGGGTCGGGCTCCTCAACGAACTGGAGTACCGGGTCAACTTCCTGCTCCAGGCCTTGCAGACGCTCCTCTCGGTCGGGACGGCCCTGGCCGGGCTGGCGGTGGTCTTCCAGCACACCCGCAGCCTGGGCGGCTGGGAGGCGGCGGAGCTGGTGGTCCTGCTGGGCGTCTTTCAAACCGTGGCCGGGCTGATGGGCATGGTCATCGGGCCGAGTTTCGAGCGGCTGATGCGCGACGTCCGGGAGGGGACGCTGGACTTTGTCCTGACCAAGCCGGTCTCGGCCCAGTTCCTGGTGAGCATCCGGCAGGTGGCGGTCTGGCGGCTGGCTGATGTCGTGGTCGGGCTGGCCCTGGTGGTGACGGGCGGGCTCCAGTACGGGGCGCGGGTGGGATTGGGACAGGTTCTGCTCTTCGTCCTGGTCCTGGCGGCCGGGGTGATCATCGTCTACAGCTTCCGGCTCATCCTGGCCACACTCACCTTCTGGGTCGTCCGGGTCGAGAACATCATGGTCATCTTCGGCAGTCTCTACGAGGCCGGGCGGCTGCCGGTGAGCCTGTATCCGGACTGGCTGCGGGTGGTGCTGACCTTCCTGGTGCCGGTGGCCTTCGCCACCACCGTTCCGGCCGAGGCGCTGACCGGGCGGCTGACGGTCGAGAACCTGGCCCTGGCGCTCGTCCTGGCGGTCGGGCTCTTTGGGGTGGCCTCGGCCTTCTGGCGCTACGGGCTCCGCCACTACACCGGCGCCTCGGCCTGAGGCCATCAGCGGCGGGCCGTCCAGGCCGGCTGGGTGTACTTCTCCGAGAGCAGGCGCTGACGGGTGGCCTCCTCCTCGGACGTGTAGGCGCCAGGGGTGAGGATCAGGCCGAGGGTGTCGGCCAGGCCGGCGGCGAGGGCCTCAGCCACCGTCTCTGGCGCGAAGGTCCGGCCGGTGGCGGTCTGGAGATCACCGATATGGGCGGCCAGATAGGCGGCCAGGGCGGCCCGGTCGGCCGGGTCGGCCTGGAGGAGCCAGGCCAGGTCGGCGGCCACCGGCGCCAGGTAGAGAATGCCGTGGAGGAGGGCCACGCCCCGGCGGCGGACCTGGGCCAGGCCGACCAGTTTGCGCCCCTGGAGGGCCAGTTCGTAGGGAACCGTGCCGGCGAAGCAGGCCCGCTGGGCCAGCGGGGGGAGATGGCCGTTGGTCCGGGCCCGCTCAGGGGGGATGAGGTCGGCGTTGAGGCCCAGGCGGGCCAGGCCGGCCTGGAGCCCCTGGCCGAGGAGGCGGTAGGCCTCGATGAGGTCGGGTACGGCTGGGGGAAGGCCGGCCGGCAGAACCAGCGAGAAGCCCAGGGCGGCCTGATGGAGGACGGCGGTGCCGCCCGAGGCCCGGCGGACGATGGTCACGCCCCGGGTCTGGCAGGCCAGCGGATCAAGGTCGCTGGCCGGCTGGGCGCAGCCCAGCGAGACGGCCGGACGGGTCCAGGCGTAGCAGCGCAGAGTCGGCGGGCTGGTCCCGGCCTGGAGGCCGAGGATCAGGGCCTCGTCGCTGGCCATCTGCAGGGGGCCCTCGCCCCATTCGAGCCCCAGATCGCGACAGAGAAGCGCCGTCATCAGGATCCACCGGGTGCCGGCAGTACTTCAATTCTGCCCCACCGACGCCGTCGGCGGCAAGGGCAGTCTGCGGCGCCGACGGTTCTCCTGGCTGTCTCCCGATTGCGCGGGCGGGCGGGTGGCGGTAGACTATGGGGCCGGAGGGCGAGAGATGTCTCACCGGTTTCGCCTCGACCGGATCGATCAGGTCTGTGTGGTGGTGCGCGACCTGGAGACGGCCCTGGCCCGCTACTGGACGAGCCTCGGCGTCGGCCCCTGGCGGGTCTACACCTTCAGCGCCCCGATCGTCAGGGACATGACCTATCGTGGTCGGCCGGCCGACTTCGCCATGCGGGTGGCCTTCGCCCAGGTTGGCTCGCTGATGCTGGAGCTTCTCCAACCGCTGCGTGGCCCCTCGATCTACGACGAGTTCCTGGCCCGCTGCGGTGAGGGGCTCCACCATGTCGGTCTCTACGTGCCGAATCTCGACCGGGCGCTGCAGGCCGCCCAGGCGGCGGGCTTCGCTGTCCTCCAGAGCGGGCGCGGCTATGGTCTCACGGGCGACGGCGGCTTCGCCTATCTGGACACCGAGGCCCAACTGGGAGTTATCGTCGAGCTCATCGAGGCTCCGCGCCAGCGGCGGCCGCCTGATTTCACCTATCCGCCGGCCGGCGGGTCGACGGAGGCTGGCTGATCGCCATGGGGGAAGGTCGTGGACCAGCGTGTGTTGTTCGGTGTCTGTCTCCCTCTCTTCGCCAACCCGGGCGTCTTCACCTTCCGGACGCCCTGCTACGAGACCCTGGACCCGCAGGACAGTCTGACCGTGGCCCGGCTGGCCGAGGATCTGGGATATGATAGCGTCTGGGTGGCCGACC
>DAOUAE010000073.1:0-33489 GCA_034433795.1 Chloroflexota bacterium | reverse complement strand
GCCCAGTCCTGACGGACCTCGGCCAGGAACGCCCTTTCGCTCGGTCGCCGGAGCAGATGCCGGACCAGGGCGATGGTCAGAATCTCGGCATCCGCGCAGACCGGGGGCGGCCCCGGTCGGTGAGGGATCGGCACGCGGCCCGTGCGCAGGGCGTCGTCGACCAGGACAAAGACGTGGACAAACAGGTCGGCCAGTGGCATCATTGGGACGGGCCTCCATGGCAGGGAGTGATAGCTCACTCCTTCTCTGCCTGTGGGGGCCCCCTCTTGTCAAGTCAACCCACATCATGCGCCTCAGGGGTCCGGACGCTCCTCATCACCCACGAGCACAGCGACCATCTCTACCTGCCCAATCTGGAGGTCCGGCGGGCCGGCTTCTGCGCCACCCCGCTGCCGACCCTGCACGTCTACGGCAGCGCTGGGGCCATCGAGCGCATTCGCAGCCTGCCCTTTCCGGAGGAGGCCCTGCACCTGCAGACCCACATCGTCCGGCCCTTTGAGACCTGGGAGAGCGACGGCTACCGCATTCTGGCCCTCCCGGCCCGCCACGGAACGCCGCCACTGGAGCCGCTCTTCTACGCCCTCAGCGACGGCCGGGTGAGCCTGCTCTACGCCCACGACACCGGCCCCTTCCCCGAAGAGACCTGGGCCTATCTCCTCAACCCGCCCGACGGTCAGCGCTGGCGGTTCGACCTGGTCTCGCTCGATAGCACGATGGGGCTGCTGGAGCGGCCCGGCACCACCCACATGACGCTGGCCCAGGTCCGGGAGCACCGCGACCGTCTGCAGGCGGCCGGGTTGCTGGCGCCGGGAGCCCGGGTCATCGCCAACCACTTCTCGCACAACGGCACCCCCTCCTACCGGGCCCTGGTCGAGCACCTGGCCGGGAGCGGGCTGGAGCCGGCCTACGACGGCCTGACGGTTGTGCTGTGACCGCTGTCCCTGGACAGCGGGGCTGGCCCGGGCCTATCATAAGAGCAGAGGTTGCGCGTCCCGGAAGGAGCCGTCCGTGGAGGTGGTCGTCCGTCTCTTCGCCGCCTATCGTGAGATCGCCGGCGCGCCGGTGGTGAGCCTGCAGCTGCCCGAGGGGGCCACGGTCGACGACCTCCTGCGCGCTCTGGGCCAGCAGTGCCCGGCCCTGGCGCCGGTCCTCGGCCAGAGCCGGGTGGCCGTCAACCAGGCGTTCGCCCAGCCCGCCGATCCCCTTCCCCCGGGGGCCGAGGTGGCCCTGCTCCCGCCGGTCAGCGGCGGCACCGACCCGGAGACCGCCCCGGCGGTCTGGCTGACCGAGGCGCCGCTCTCGGTCGCCGAGGTGGTCGAGCGGGTGGCCGACCCGGCCTGCGGCGCGATCGTGGTCTTCATCGGCACCGTTCGGGCCACCAACGAGGGGCGGACGGTCCACTACCTGGAGTACGAGGCCTACCCCGGCATGGCCGAGCGCCAGATGGCCACGGTGGCCCGTGAGGCCCAGGAGCGCTTCGGGGTCAGCCGGGTGGCTCTGGTCCACCGACTGGGACGGCTGGCGGTCGGCGAGGCCAGCATCATCATCGCCGTGGCCGCGCCCCACCGGGCCGAGGCGTTCGCCGCCGCCCGCTACGCCATCGACCGGGTCAAAGAGGTCGTCCCCATCTGGAAGAAAGAGGTCTTCACCGACGGCGCGGTCTGGATCGGCCTCCAGGCCTAGGGGAACGCCCGTCCGGGCCGGACCTCGCCGGTCCAGCGGGCTCCCCCTCGGCTGGGGGAGGGGTCCCCTAGGGGAAAGTACCTAAAAATAGGTAGAAAGTACTATAAAGATCGCGCCCGGTGGCTTGACAGGCCTGCCCCCTCCCCTGTACGCTGGTGGCAGATTAAAAATCCGTAAGAAGCGACCGGTGGGAGGTGGTTGGGGTGCGCGAAGCGGTGGCGGAGCGGCGACCAGCCGTGGGGGCAGGGGAGCGCCGGCTGACCGAGCGGCGGATCCGGGTGCTTTTGGCCTACCGGCAGACGCTGCTGCGGCAGGCGTTGCGCACGCTCCTCTTGAGTCTGGGCGATGTGGACGTTCTGGCCGAGGCCCAGGATGGCAAGGACGCGGTCGAGAAGGCCGAGCAGCTGCAGCCGGATATTGCGGTGGTGGACGCGGCCCTGCCGGTCCTCGACGGGCTGGAGGCGACCCGGCTCATCCGCAAGCGGGCCCAGCAGGTCAAGGTGCTGCTCCTGAGCGCCGGGGCCGACGCCGAGGATGTCCTGCGGGTGCTGCAGGCGGGGGCGGCCGGCTGCCTGCCCAAGGAGGCCGACGCCACCGAACTGCGCGAGGCGCTGAGCAGCCTGGCCCGGGGCCGCACCTACCTGAGCCCCCTCCTGGCCGAGCGCCTGGTGCAGAGCTACCTGGCTCTGGCCCAGGGGGCGACGCCCCCGCCGCCACCGGAGCGCTGCGCCCTCACCGTCCGCGAGCGCGAGGTGCTGCAGCTGGCCGCCGAGGGCCACAGCAACCGCGAGATCGCCCGCCGCCTCTGCATCAGCGTCAAGACGGTCGAGGCCCACAAGGCTCACATGCTGCGCAAACTGGGCCTGCGCAGCCAGACCGAACTCCTCAAGTACGCCATCCGCAAGGGCCTGGTTCGCCTGGACGACGAGCCGGTGGCCACGCCGGGCGGCTAGCCGAAGACCCGCTCGGCCAGCGGCTCGGGCAGGCTCCCGTCCGGTGGGATGGGGGGCTGGTCGGGCAGGTAGTACTCGAGGGCGCCGAGGAAGTTCTGGTAGACCCGCTGCTGCTCGCTGATGATCCCGTTGGGGCCCAGCTCCCACCACTCGCGCGGGGTGAAGTAGGCTGAGACCTCGGCCTCCGGGCCGCTCCGACCGAACCACTGAATGAGATGCAGGTTGTCCGACTGAAGCAACCAGAGGGCCAGGTCCAGGAGCGCCGGGTCGCCGGTCAGGCGGGCCTTGTGGTAGACGGCCAGCATCAGCTGGAAGAGCGCCTGCTGGGCGGCGTTGCCTAAGAAAAACTCCATGCCTCCCGAGCCGGCCCAGGTGCTGGCGAAGGCCGGGAGCGGCAGATCGTAGCCCCCCTCGGGGTGGGTGTCGAGGTAGGCGCTGGGGGTCACAAAGCGCCCGCCGCGCGCCTGGACCGCCCGGACCAGGTAGCGCAGGAACTCGAAGATGCCGGTCTCGGCGGCGTGATGCTCGCCGAACGTCTCGAAGTCCCAGCCCAGGACCACCACCTCCCCGGCGGCCCAGGTCAGCCAGTCGGCGTAGCGGTCGGCGTCGAGCGGCCAGCCCGGCCAGCGCCGGTCGGAGAAGCGGTAGCCGACATCGTCGCTGAGCTGATAGTGGCGGGTGAAGAGGCGCAACCGGCCGTGACGATAGAGGTAGGTCGGCTGGCGCCAGCCCAGCACCCACTCCCGCCCGTCCATCAGCCCGGCCTGAAAGCCGGCGACGCTCAGGGCGTGGGCGATGGGGTCCGACATGCACATCTCGGTGGTGTCGGTCACCCGAACCGACCGCCCGAAGAGAGCCGCCAGGTGCTGGCGCATCCAGACCATCCGGTCGCTGAAGGCCCCCAGGTCCACCAGCGGCAGGAAGCTGTGGTACGGCTCCACCCCCACCAGTTCGACCTGCGGCTGGCGGACCAGCCCCTGAAAAGCCTGGAGCAGCGCCGGATCCCAGCGCTCGGCCTGGCGCAGAAACGAGACCGAGAAGCCGATGGCCAGGTGGAGCCCCTGGCCGACCAGCTCGGTCAGCAGACGGACCGTCGGCCAGTAGCAGCGCTGGCTGACCTTGCGGAAGTAGCGCTCGTTGAGCCGTTCGTCGAAGAGGCAGCGCTCGATGTCCGGCGGGCGGGCCCCCCGCGGGATCGGCTGGGCCGGGAGTTTGAGCCGGCGCGGCTGGTGGACGACCAGGTAGATGACGATCTCGCGGGCCATCTCAGCCCCCGTGGCCGGCCGGCGCGGCGGTGAGCGGAGGCAGCACCCCACTGCGCCGGCCGACGAACTCCAGTTTCTGGCAGAGCAGCCCGACGACGTTCTCCCAGGTGAAGCGGGCGGCGCTCTGGCGGGCGTTCTGGCGCAGCCGTGCGGCCAGGGCCGGGGCCGACCGCAGGGTCAGCACCCCGGCGACGATCTCGGCCGGGTCGTCGGTGTCCAGGACGACGGCGTTTTCAAACGGCACGGCGTAGTCCTCGCCGGTGGCCCCGGTGAAGGCGATCCCCCCGGCCGCCATCACCTCCAGCCCGACCAGCCCGAACGGTTCGTGGCCCGAGTTGGCCAGGACAGCGTCGCTGGCGGCGTAGAGCCCGCGCAGGAAGCTCTCCGGCAGAAAGAACTTGAGGTTGAGGAGATCCGCCTCGCTCCGGGCCGCCCCCTCCAGAGCGGCCAGACAGTCGGAGAGTGTGCGCCCGCTGGCCGGAACGGTCTGGACCCGCAGGCCCCACTGCTGGGCATTGTGCAGCACCTCGCCCTCGTGGGGCTCGACGCCGCCCCGGACGAGGAAGCGGACCGGGTAGCCCAGGGCCTTGAGCTGGGCGGCGGCGGCCACCGCCATGTTCCAGCGTTTATCGGGGTCCCACCGGCCGATCTTGAAGAGGAAGAGCGCCGGGCCGATGATCTGGCGGAGCCGCTGGACCAGGGCCGGGTCGACCGGCTCCAGCAGCCGGGCCGGGATGCCGTTGGGGATGACCAGCGGGTTGACGCCGTAGGCCCAGAGCCGGTGCTTCATGTAGCGGCTGACGGTGGTGATGGTCGTGGTGAAGGCCAGCCGGCCCCAGTTGATGCGGTGGAAGCCCATCAGGTTGTTGGCGTTCCAGAAGAGAATGGCCCGCCCGCGCCGGCCGGCGTTGTGGAGGGCGTCGCTCACCCGGCACATGGCCTCGGCGGTGTGCCACTCCTCGCCCAGGACCACCACGGTGCGTCCCGCGGCGATGGCCGGGGCGGCCAGGTGCTCGGCCACGAAGCCCGGCACCGACTCGGTGAAGTCGTAGAGCTTCTCCTCCTCGCCCTGGTAGACCCCACCGGGGTAGTACTGACTGATCCACTGGCACCAGCGGTGGTAGTGCAGCCGGCCGTCGAGGCGCTCCTCGGTGCCGGGGAGCTGCGGGTCGCCGACGAAAATGAGGTGCGTGGGGTAGCCACGGCGGGCCAGGGTCTCGCTCAGTTCGGTCACCCGTGTGCCCAATCCGCCGGCCAGGCTGTAGCGGTCGGGTCCCTCGAAGGCGAGCAGGATGAAGAGCGTGTTCTCCGGGGTCAGCGCGGTGGGATAGTCCATCGTCTCGTCCTCTCCGCGTCGGGCTGGCGTCCACTATACCAGCCCGCTCCGACCCGCGCAAGCAGAGAGGCGAGCGAGGGGGCTCGTCGGCATAGCTCTTGCAGCGGACGGGGCCGCACAGCTGGTCGTGGGGAGACGTGAAGGAGGGGTGATGGCCCAGGAGCAGCAGGCAGCGGCCCGGCAGCTGACGGCCGAGCGCTTGAAGCACCGTTTCGCCTGGCTCCAGCGGTTCAGCGATGAGGAGCTGCGGCTCATCGCCGTCTGCGACGAGGAGGTCCCGCTGGAGCCGGGGGAGCTCTACTTCGATCTCTCGAACCCCGAGAAAGGGGTGATCCTCGGCCAGGCCGGGGCCAAGTCGCCGCCGGGGTCGTGTTATGTCGCCCGGTCGCGGGTCCGGCCGGAGACCTGGGAGAAACTGATCAGCGACTTCCGCTAGGGCGGAGGGGGAGGCCCCGTTCGCCGGGCCCGACCTGCTGGCGGATGAGGGCGATGAAGACGTCCGGCGGGACGACCCGGACATGGGGGGCCAGGCGCTGGACCACCTCGGCCACGTCGGCCAGGCTGCGGCTCCAGGGATGGACGTTGACCAGGCTGTAGCCCTCCGGGCGGGTGGGGGCCACCGGCCGCTGGTTGAGGCGGGCGGCCACCTCGGCCGGCGTGGTCGGCGCCCAGAGGTTCTCGCGGGCGGCCACCACCGGTTTGCCCTGAACCCAGGTGATCTGGCCGTCGAACTGGTGGTAGCGGTGCAGATTGAGATAGAAAAACCCCGCGATGGCCGGGCTGCGGGCCAGGTCGTCCAGCCACCGGCTGGAGAGGCTCACCCGGCTCAGCCCCATGATGGTGACCAGGTGCAGGTCGGCCCGCTCCAGGGCGCGGGTCAGGTGGGGCAGGTAGGGTCCGTAGGCCGGAAAGACCTCGGGGTAGAAGTAGCCCAGGCCCGAGACCCCGGCCACGAAGACATCGCGCCCCGGCCCCTCGGCCGCGTCCTGGTAGAGCCGGCGCAGGACCGAGGGGGCCAGTTCGGCCAGGGCCGGCGAGACCGTCCAGCCCATCGGGAAGCGGCCGCGGACCGGGCTGCCGTACCAGCGCGGGTCGAGGGCGAAGTCGTTGAGGAGCCACTGAACGTTGTCGCCGTCGCTCATCAGGAAGGTCACGTAGTGGTAGGGGCCCGGTGGCCAGGGCTCGGCCGGGGCCGGTTTCTGTCGGGGGCGGTCCTGGATGGCGCTCAGCACCGAGAGGTTGCGGGCGTAGTCGGCCGGAATGGTCACCAGCCCCAGCTGGGAGGCCGGGCGGACGAAGGCCTCCTCGCTGGGAGTGGGGTCGCCCCAGCCCAGAACGGCGCCGCCGGGACGGATCCGGGCCAGCCAGCCCAGCCGGCGGGGGCTGTTGCCGTCATAGAAGGTCAGCGCCCGGACCGCCGGACCGTAGTCGCGCAGGCTGCCGTGGATCGACTCTTTCTGTTCGATGACGAGGTCACGGCGGAAGAGGTCGCCGTAGTGCTCGAGCAGCCAGGCCTCGTCGCGGCCGCGCAGGTCGAGCAGCCGGGTCAGGCCGTGGGCCTGGGCTTGCGGTTCGAGCGGCTCGGCGATGGCGATGGCCCGGAGCACCCCGGCCAGGGCAGTGGCCACGTTCTCCGAGTCCTCGCCCAGCCGGTAGAGGAGGTAGCGGCCCTGGAAGGCCGGGGCGAAGTGGGCCACGTACCACCAGGGGTCCTGGCGGACCTCGTAGCCGATGTCGTAGAAGGCGATGAGGTCGGCCAGCCAGCGGCGGTCGCTGGGCCCGGCCTCCAGATAGATCCGCGGCTCCTCCTGGGCCAGCAGGCCCTGCAGGGTCTGGATCATCACCCGTTCGGCGTCGGTCAGGCGCCGGGCGTCGAGGACGTAGAGGTAGCGCGGCGGCGGCAGGGCCGGGAAATACCGCTCGTCGGCCGGGGCCGGCGCGGCCGGCCGGGTCCAGCCGAGGAGCGCCAGCCCGATGCCGCTGCCGAGCAGGACGAGCAGCCCGAGGAGCGGCCAGCGACCGGACATGGGGCCTCGCCGGGAGGGCTCGATGTCGGCTGGTTGGGTGCGCACTATAGCCGGGAGCGGGCCGGCTGTCAAGCCCGGCGGTTGACAGGGAGCGGCTCGGGGTGGTAGTCTCCGAACAGGGGAGAGGGCAGTCCGGGCCGCAGGGAGGCGAGCGCATGGTCTGGTCGGTTAGCATCCGGGGCAAGGACGTCGAGGTGACCGAGGCCATCCGGGCCTATATCCTCGAGCGGCTGGGCCCGCTGGACCACTACCGGCCCACGGTCCGCGAGGTCCAGGTGGAACTCGAACTGGAGAAGACCCGCAGCCCGGTCGAGCGGCACGTGGTCAAGGTGACGGCCATCGCCGCCGGTCAGCTCTTTCGGGCCGAGGAGCGGGCGGCCGATGTCCGGGTGGCCATCGATGAGGCCGCCGCCAAACTGCGCGAGCGGCTGGGACGGGTCAAGGAGGCTGAGGAGGCCGCCCGACAGCATCACCCCCCCAGCCGGGCTCTGGCCAGCGAGCCGCTGGCGATGGCGCTCGGCCCGGCGCCGGAGATCCCGCCGGCCATCGTCCAGACCACCCGCGCCCTCTGGAAGCCGATGACGCTGGACGAGGCCCTGGACCAGATGGCCCTGCTGGGCAAGGAGGTGTTTCTCTTCCTGCGGGCCGAAACGGGTCTACCGGCGGTCGTCCACCGGCTGCCGACCGGCGGCTACGGGCTCATCGAGCCGGAGATCGCGCAGGGCTGACGATGATCCTCACCGTGACCCTCAACCCGGCGGTGGACCGGACGCTCTACGTCGAGGAACTGGTGCTGGGCGAGGTGAACCGGGTCCGGGAGTGGTACATCCATCCCGGCGGCAAGGGGGTCAACGTCTCGCGGGTGATCCGCGAGCTGGGCGGCACCAGCCTGGCCCTGGGCTTTGTGGCCGGCAGCCTGGGCCGCTTCGTCGAGGCCTCGCTCAACGAACTGGGGATCGCCGACGACTTCGTGCACGTCCCCGGCCAGACCCGCACCAACACCGCCATCTTCGAGCGCCGGATCGGCCGGCACACCATGCTCAATGAGAGCGGCCCCCCGGTCAGTCCCCATTATGTCGAGGTGCTGCGCCGCCGGCTCCAGCACCACGTCGGGCCCAGCGACTGGGTGGTGCTGGCCGGGAGCGCGCCCCCCGGGGTGCCGACCAGCGTCTACGCCGATTTCATCGCCCTCTGCCGGCAGGCCGGGGCCCGCACCGCTCTGGACGCCGACGGCGATCTGCTCCGCGAGGGGGTCCGGGCCCGGCCGGACCTCATCAAGCCGAACCGGCGGGAGATGGAGCGGCTGGTCGAGCGCTCGCTGCCCACGCTCGACGCTGTGCTGGCGGCGGCCATGGCCGTCCATCGGCAGGGGGTCGGGATCGTCATCGTCTCGCTGGGCGGCGAGGGGGCGGTGGCGGTCAGCGCCGAGGGGGCCTGGCTGGTGGTGCCGCCGAAGGTGCCGGTGCTGAGCACGACCGGGGCCGGCGACTCGCTCCTGGCCGGGGTGGTGCTGGCTCTGCACCAGGGCCAGCCGCTGGTCGAGGGGCTGCGCCTGGGGACGGCGGCCGGGGCGGCCACCGCCATGACGCCGGGCACCGAACTCTGCCACCGCGCCGATGTCGAACGGCTGCGGCCGCTGGTTGAGATCCGACCGCTGGCGCTGGTGGGGCCGGGATGACGAGTGGCGTCACCGCCCTGATCTTTCTGGGGGTCAACGGGACCACCCCGGTCGAGGCGCTGGTGGACCGGGCCCGCGAGGCCATCGCTCTCGACACGGTCGAACGGCTGCTGCAGGTGCCAGCCTGCCAGCGGATCATCGTGGCCACCAACAGCCCCGCGCTCCTGCGGACGCTGCGCGATTATCCGGTGGTCCTGGCCCCCGACGGCGCCCGCTTCCACTTCGGCGAGCGGCTGCGCGATCTGATCCGGGAACACCGGGTCCGGCACGCCCTCTACCTGGGAGGCGGGAGCGGGCCGCTTTTGACCACCGCCGACCTGGCCCGGCTCTGCGAGCGGCTGCTGGCCAGCGAGAACACGGTCATCGCCAACAACTTCTTTTCGGCCGACTTCGTCGCCTTCACCCCCGGCGAGGCCATCGCCCGCCTCAGCCCGCCGGCCCTCGACAACGACCTGGCCTTCAGCCTGGTCCGCCAGGGGGGGCTGCAGTACCAGCCGCTGCCGCGCACCCCGGCCACCCTTCTGGATGTGGACACCCCGACGGATCTCCTGGTCCTGGCCCTCCATCCGGGCACCGGCCGGCACACCCGGCGGTATCTGGCCACCCTCGACCTGGACCTCTCCCGCCTGCGGGCGGCCATGGCCTGCCTGACCGATCCCCAGAGCGAGGTGGTCATCGCCGGCCGGCTGGGTCCGCACCTCTGGGCCCAGCTGGACCAGGACCTGGCCTGCCGCAAGCGGGTCTTCTCCGAGGAGCGGGGCATGCGGGCCAGCGGGCGGGCCGACCGGGGCGAGGTGCGCTCGCTGGTGGGGTTTCTCCTGGAGGCGCTGGGGCCGACGGCCTTCTTTGAGCGGCTGGCCGCGCTGGGCCAGGCGGCCTTCCTCGACAGCCGGGTGCTGTTCGCCCATCTGGGGCGGCCGGCCTCGCGGGCCGACCGGTTTCACGCGGATCTCCTGCAGGCCGAGGCGGTCCAGGACCCGGTGGTCCGGGACCTCACCGCCGCTGCCCGGGCGGCCCCCATTCCGGTCGTCCTGGGCGGGCACTCGCTGGTGGCCGGGGGGATCTGGGCGCTGGCCGAGGCGGCCTGGCTGGCCCGCGACCGGGCGGCCGCCATCGTGGGGGAGAGAGCATGAAGACGCCGTGGCACTGCCAGCGCTGCGGTCAGTGGCTGGGCCAGCCGGCCGCCCTCTGCCGGGAGTGCGCCCGGCGCGAGCGGCCGGCCGGGTGGCTGACCCGTCTCACCCGCTGGCTCATCGCCTATCACACCGCCTGACCGCCCCGGCCGGGGGCCGCGTGCGGCTGACGGATGGGAACGCTCTACCTGGTCGGCACGCCGATCGGGAATCTGGAGGACATCACCCTGCGGGCGCTGCGCGTCCTGCGTGAGGTGCCGCTCATCGCCGCCGAGGACACCCGCCGGACGCGCATCCTCCTCGACCACTACGGCATCACCACCCCCATGACCTCGTACTTCGAGCACAGCGGGGCGGCCAAGCTGGCCTTTCTCCTGCGCCACCTGGAGAGCCAGGACCTGGCCCTGGTCTCCGAGGCCGGCATGCCAGGCATCTCTGACCCCGGCTACGACCTGGTCCGGGCGGCCATCGAGCGGGGCCTGCCGGTGGTGCCGGTGCCGGGGCCCTCGGCCATCATCACCGCGCTGGCGGCCGCCGGGCTGCCGACCGATCAGTTCCTTTACCTGGGCTTCCTGCCCCGTCGGGCCGGCGAACGGCGTCGCCGGCTGGAGGAGGTGCGCGACCAGCCGCGGACCATCGTCGCCTTTGAGTCCCCCCACCGGCTGCGGGCCACCCTGGCTGATCTGCTGGCGGTCTTCGGCCCCGACCGCCCGCTGGTCATCGCCCGCGAGCTGACCAAACTCCACGAGGAGTTCCTGCGCGGGACGGTCGGGTCGCTGGCCCGGCTTTTTCAGGAGCGCCAGCCGCAGGGCGAATTCACCCTGGTCATCGGCGGGGCGCCGCCCCGGGCGCCGACCGAGGAGGCGGTGCGGATGGCCCTCCGGCAGGCTCTGGCCCGGGGGCTCAGCCCCCGCGAGGCGGTCGAGGCGGTGGTCCAGGCCACCGGCGCCCGTCGGCGCGAGGTCTACCGGCTTTTGCTGGCCGAGCGCGGCTGTGGTAAGATATAGGGCAAGACCGGGCGCCCCGCGGGGCGCCGCCGGGGACCGGAGCGCATGGCCAAGTTCTATGTCACCACGCCCATTTACTACATCAACGATGTGCCGCACATCGGGCACGCCTACACCACCATCGCCGCCGATGTGCTGGCGCGCTACTATCGGCGGCAGGGGCGGGACGTCTTTTTCCTGACCGGCACCGACGAACACGGCGCCAAGATCGCCGAGGCGGCGGCCCAGGCCGGGAAATCCCCCCAGGCGTTCGCCGACGAGATGGTGGTGGCCTTCAAAGAGGCCTGGCAGCTCCTCCACATCTCCTACGACTACTTCATCCGCACCACCGATCCCCGGCACGAGGCGGCGGTGCGCAAGTTCCTGCAGGTTCTTTACGACCGAGGCGACATCTACAAGGGCCTCTACGAGGGCCTCTACTGCGTGGGCTGCGAGCGCTTCTACAGCGAGGACGAGCTGACCGACGGTCTCTGCCCGCTCCACCTGCGTCCGCCGGTCCACTACGCCGAGGAGAACTATTTCTTCCGTCTCTCGAAGTACCAGGAGGTCCTGCTGCGGGCCCTGACCACCCCCACCGATCCCTGGCACTACCGGGTGGAGCCCCCGGCCCGCTACAACGAGGTGCTGGGCAAGCTGCGGCTGGGGCTGAGCGATATCAGCATCTCGCGGGCGACTCTGACCTGGGGGATTCCCCTGCCCTTCGACCCGACCCAGACGACCTACGTCTGGGTGGACGCCCTCATCAACTACATCTCGGCCATCGGCTACGGCGACGACCCGGCCACCTTCCAGCGCTACTGGCCGGCCGATCTCCACCTGATGGCCAAGGACATCCTCTGGTTCCACGCGGTCATCTGGCCGGCCCTGCTCATCGCCGCCGGGCTGCCCACCCCGCGCCGGATCTACGCCCACGGCTTCTTCACCGTCGAGGGCCAGAAGATGTCCAAGTCGCTGGGCAACGTCATCCGCCCGGCCCAGCTGGTCGAGCGCTTCGGGGCCGACGCCACCCGCTATCTGATGCTCTCGGAGTTCCCCTTCGGGGCCGACGGCGACATCTCGCTGGAGTCGTTCGCCAAGCGCTATAACGCCGACCTGGCCAACGATCTGGGCAACCTGCTCAACCGCGTCCTCAGCATGGTCCACCGCTACTGCGACGGGCAGGTGCCGGCGCCCGGCCCGGAGGAGGAGCCCGACCGGGCGCTGCGGGAGGCGGCGACCGGCCTCTTCCCGACGCTGGAGCACGCGTTCGAGGCCCTGGAGTTTCACGTCGCCCTCGAGGCCGTCCGGCAGGTGGTGGCCCAGGCCAACCGCTATGTCGACGCCACCCAGCCCTGGGTCCTGGCCCGGAGCGACCGGGTCCGGCTGGGCACCGTCCTCTATACCCTGCTGGAGACGCTGCGGCTGGTGGCCGAGGCCCTCTGGCCGGTGATGCCGAGCGCGGCCGAGCGGATGGCCGCCCAGCTGGGGGTGACGCTGGCCCCCGGCGGCACCTGGCTGGCCTCCCCGCCGCGCTGGGGTGGACGCCGGCCGGGCGAGCGGGTCGCCGCCCAGCCGACCCCGCTCTTCCCGCGGCTCGAGGAACGTGCTCGTCGATAGCCACGCCCACCTCGACGACCCGGCCTTCGCCCAGGATCTGCCGGCGGTCCTCGAGCGGGCCCGGGCGGCCGGGGTTCGCTGGATCGTCACCGCCGGGACCGACCTGGCCTCCAGCCAGCGCTCACTGGCCCTGGCCCGTCAGCACCCCGGGGTGCGGGTGGCGGTCGGTGTCCATCCCAGCGCCGCCGCCACCTGGACCCCTGAGACGGCGGCCGCGCTGCGCCAGCTGGCGGCCGACCCCCTGGTGGTGGCCATCGGCGAGATCGGGCTCGACTACTACCGGCCGGGCGCTCCAGCGGCGGTTCAGCAGGCGGTCCTGTGGGAGCAGCTGCGGCTGGCCAGCGACCTGGGCCGGCCGGTGGTCCTCCACAATCGGGAGGCGACCGCCGATCTGCTGGCTCTGCTCCACCGGTGGGTGGCGGAGCGCTCCCCGGCGCGGGGCGTCCTGCACTGCTTCACCGGCGACCTCGCCACGGCGCAGCGGGCCCTGGACCTGGGCTTTTTCCTCTCTTTCGGGGGGATTCTGACCTTTCCCAGGAGCGAGCCGCTGCGGGCAGTCGCTGCGGCCGTGCCGCTGGAGCGGCTGCTTCTGGAGACCGACAGTCCGTATCTGGCGCCCCAGCCGGTGCGGGGACGGCGGAACGAGCCGGCCTATCTGCGCTATGTGGCCGAGGGGCTGGCCGCCCGGCGGGGCCTCTCGCTGGAGGCTGTCGCCGCCCAGACCACGGCCAATGCCCGGCAGCTCTTCGGGCTGCCGGCGGAGTGAGGGGAGCGGATGCCGCCCAGACACTGGCGGCGGACCGGGTACGAACGGTCGGTGATGTGGGGTGCGGGAGGAGGACTCAGAGCCGGAGCCGGCTCCGGCGGTGGTGTCAGGCGGTCCGCCTGACGGCCGGGGGGCAGCACCCGCCCAGCGCGGTGCTGGCGGTCGCGGTGGCCGAGACGACCCTGGCCTTCGACCGGGGACGGAAGGGGCCGCTGCGCGCCCGGGCGGGGATTCCGGAGTCCTGGATGGCGCACCGGCTGGACGGGTGCTGAAGGTGGGCCGCGCGCCGGGGCCGGCGGGCGACTGGTGGGTCACCGGCGCCGGGCCTGGTGCCACGGGGGCCCTGCTCCGCCGGCTGGAGGCGGAGCGGCGGGTGAAGGATCGGCTGCCCGAGCGGTGGCGGGTTCCGGGGGAGTCGGGGCCGTGGCGACCGGGGGCGCCGGCCGGGTGGCCGTCTGGACAGGTTGGGCGGCGAGCGCTATGCTAAGAGCACCACGGCCCGGTGGGGCTGTGGTGAGCGTACAGGTGGGAGGCCGGTGGTGTCCGTCACCGCCCTTTTTGGCCCGGTCCAGGAGGACCTGGAGCGTGTCGAGGCGCTGCTCGAGGGCGTGATCGCCGAGGTGGAGTACCCGTTGCTGGCGCAGGTGCTGGGGCATGTGCTGCGCCGGCGGGGCAAGCGGCTGCGGCCGGCGCTGGCGCTGCTGGCAGCGCATTTTTTCGACTACCAGCCGGAGCGGGTGCTGCCGCTGGCCGGGGCGGTGGAGCTTTTGCACACCGCCACCCTGATACACGACGATCTCATTGACAACGCCCCGACCCGACGGGGGCTGCCGGCGCTGCACGCCCTGGTCGGTCCCAAGGCCACCGTTCTGGTCGGCGACTATCTTTTCGCCCGGTCGGCGGCGATGGCCAGCGCGACCGAGAGCGTGCGGGTGATGGCGCTGTTCGCCCGGGCGCTCATGCAGATCTGCGACTCGGAGTTGCGGCAGGTCTTCCGGGGGCCGGTGGGGCCGGAGAGCCGGGAGGAATACTACCGGCGGATCTATGGCAAGACGGCCGCTCTGTTTGTCACCGCCACCGAGGGGGGAGCGGTGCTCAGCCACGCGCCCGAGCCGGTGGTCCAGGCGCTGGCTGCCTACGGGGCCAATCTGGGGCTGGCCTTCCAGATCGTTGATGATGTGCTGGACTTTATCGGCGACGAGCGGGAGCTGGGCAAGCCGGTGGGGTCGGATCTGCGGCAGGGGACGGTGACGCTGCCGGTGCTCTGGTTTCTGGAGCGGTATCCGGAGGAGCCGTTGCTGCACCGGGTGATCGCCGGGGACGATCTGACCGACGGGGCGGTGCGGGCGGCGGTGGCGCTGATCGCCGATTCGCCGGCCATTGGCTACGCGCTGGAGGAGGCGCGGCGGCTGGCTCAACAGGCCAAGGCGGCGCTGGAGATTCTGCCCGACAATCCCTACCGGCGGGCGCTGTGGGAGATCGCCGATTACGCGGTGGAGCGGCGGAGTTAGCGGCCGGGGGCGTGATGGTGACGGGAGGGGGAGCGCGGGCGGACGTGGGGGTCGGGGAATCAGAAGAACAGGCGCTGCTTGCCCCTATGGTGGCTGACCGACCAGCCACGGCACCACCTCTGGGGGCCGGCCGCTGGAAGAGGCCATCACGGTGTAAGGGGGGAAGAGAGATGCCGCTCCGCGCCGACCCGCACACCATCGCCCGGCTCCTGGCGCTGGTCCGTCAGGGGGCCGCGCTGACCCTGGATGATGGCATCTTTGACCCCATCACGACGCTCAACCTGGACCCCCGGACGGGTGTGATGGAGTACACCCTGCTGGGCGATTCCTTCCTCCGCGCCAGTCAGGCGGCCAGCATCATCCCCGACCCCCTGACGCCGGCGGAGCAGCAGTGGCTGCTGGTGGAACGGCCGGACGGCCGGCCGTTCCTGATCACCCCCCTGCCGGCGCAGAAGCGCACGGAGCCGCTTCTGCGGGCGATGGCCGAGGAGGCCCGGCCGCTCCAGAGATTCCCGCTCTCCGCCTACTACGGGCAGCCGGAATCAGAGGCGCCGTCTGTGAAAGAGATCGCCGCCCGACTGCCGCCGGTGTCGAAGGCCCGTCAGCGCCGGCCGAGTCCGGGGGAGCTCATCATCGAGGCCCGCTTCCACGCGATGTTCCCCGTCGGCCGGCCGGAGCGGACCATCTGGGGCTACAGCCCGGAGACCGGCGTCCTCCTGGTGTTCGCCGACCGCCGGACGCTGCCGGTGGAGATGGAGCGGGAGCTGCTGGGCATGCTGGAGTACGCCCGCGGGCGCGGGCTCAGTGAGCGGGACATCTGGGAGTACCTCAGCACCCGCGACGGCAACGGCTACCACATCTGGCGCTCCCGTCCCATGCCGGCCGACCCGGTGGCCGCCCACTACTGGCCGGAGGAGAAGGGGCCGATCCCGCTGGAGCGCATCATGAACCGTCTGGCCTTCGACCTGGCGCGGGAGCACATCCCGCCGCCTCTGGAGGACCGTTCTACCCATTGCTCCGGCCAGGACCAGGCGAGGCCCCGGGGGTAGCGCTCTGGAGCTGACGTATTCACACCAAAAGACCGGCGACTGGGGGTGCAGTCCCGGTCCAGCGGCCAGGCCGTGCACGGCGACCTGGCGTCCTCTATGCTCCCCCTTCGGTCTCTCCTGTCAAGGTCGCCGTGGGGCTCTGTCTGATGCCGTCTTGATGCCATTTTGATGCGGGCGCTCGTGGCCCTGGGGCGGCCTGGCTGTGTCGCCGCCCTGGCGGGAGCGTATGGGAATCGAACCCACCCGCCGACGCCTGGACGCCGGCGCCACGGTTTTGAAGACCGGGAGAGCCACCAGGCCCCATCCGCTCCCAGTCTATTCTACCACACCCGGCGATGCCGGCCACAGAGCGGCCCCGATAACAGCCGCTCGCCTGCCATGCTGGCGGCCAAATACACCCGGACCCGGTGCCCCGACGCTGGTCTGGCTATCCGGAGAGAAACATCCCCCGGCCGGACCCTCTCCACAGCCGGTTTTTGACCGCCCGGAGAGCCCTCCTGCCTCTTCAGACGGCCGGCCGTCTTGATGGTGGTCGGTCGGAGGACAGACGGGCACAGCAGGACGGGCAGGATGGATTCTAGCGCCGCTCGGCCTGGGGCGCGCCGGTTGGGGCGGTCCAGGTGACACGCACCACCTCACCCGGTGCGCCCAGCGGGTAACGCTGGCCGTTGGAGCGCACCTCGAGCAGCCCGGCGTTGCCCACCCAGAGGAAGACCCGCTGCTGACCGACCCACCGCCGCTCGTCGCCCGCCTGCAGAATGCCCGAGTAGACCACCCGACCGTCGGTTTCGGCCTGGACCCACACCCGGCCCAGCGCCCGGGCCTCGATAACGATCAGCGCCGGCGTGGGCGTCGGGGTCGGCGAGGGCCGGGGCGTGGGGGTCGGCACCGGCGTGGGGGTTGGCGGCCAGGGCGTCGGCGTCGGACTCGGCGGCGGGCTCTCCTGATCGCTGGCCCGCACGGTGAGGGGGGGAGCGCCCGGCTGGCTCTCGCCACCTCCCGGCCCGGTCCCGCTGCTGGCCAGCAGCGCCGCGTACTGCTGACCGAACAGGAAGAGCGCCAGCCCGATCAGACAGAGCACGAGCAGGACGACGCCGGCCAGCGGGGTCGCGGAGCGGGCTGAGTGCCAGAGGCTGGTCGCCGGCTGAATCCCGCCGGTTCCGGTGGGCAGGAGACGGTCCAGGTCTGGCAGGAGATCAGCGGGGTCCAGCCCCAGGTACTGCGCGTAGGCCCGGAGCAGACCGCGCGCGTGGACCGGCGAGGGGAACACGGTGTAGTCGTCGGCCTCGAAGGCCACCAGGTAGCGGCGGCGGATGCGGGTCGCCCGTTCGACCTGATCCAGCGTCAGGCCCCGTTCCCGCCGCCGCTCGCGCAGGCGGGCGCCCAGCGAGGGCTTCTCTGGCTCGTTTCCGCGCATCGGTTCGGCCCTCCGGGAGAGGCGTCACCGCCGGCCAGCCCGCTCCAGCCAGGTCACCCAGGACAGGGCCCGGGAGCGTCCTGCCCGCGCCCCGGTCGAGCGAGGCCGGGTGTCCGCTGTCTCCCGTCGAGACGCTCCAGGATCCGGCCGGCGCCCCACCGCCGAGCCGCGCCAGACCGCCGGCGACCGGTCCCGGCGTCCTGGCCTCTTCGGGCCATCGTCATCGCCTTCAGGAGCCGACCGAGCGCCGGGCGGTCGGCTCCATGGCGGAGGCTTCAGGCCGTGGGGCGACCTTGCGGGCGACCAGAAAATGCGAGAGGCCCAGGGCCTGGGCGGGCGTCTGTTCGAGCGTATACAGCACAGCCCGGAGGATTCTGGCCAGCCAGGGGCGCCGGGCCGCGATCTTGTCGAACCCGGGATAGATGCAGCGGTGGACGATAATTGTGACGGGCAGTCCGGTGAAGAGGCGCCGCAGCTGGCCGGCCGTATAGGCCCGGACGTGGGGGCAGAGGCGGTTGCGCCAGCGGTCGGGCAGGTAGTTGACCAGCGGGATGTTGCCGAAGAGGAAGTGCCGTCCCAGATAGATGCCGTGGGTTTCGAAGGGATAGAGCCGGTTGGGGGCGAAGATGACGATGGCGCCGTTGGGGCGGGTGACCCGTGTCGCCTCGCGGATTGCCAGGCGGTCGTCCTGGACGTGCTCGATGACCTCGTGGAGGAAGACGACGTCGAAGAAATCATCGGGGAAGGGCAGGTCCTCGGCGGGGGCCACCTGGATATTCGGCAGGGTTCGTGAGGCCTCGGCCACGCGCTCCGGGTCGATATCGACGCCGTAGACCTCGTCACTGAACTCGCGGAATTTGCGGACGTAGGTCCCGATGCCGCAGCCGACATCGAGGATGCGCCGGCCCTCCAGCGGGACGACGGCGCGGACCATGGCCAGTCGGCGGTCCTGGCCGAACCGCCAGACGTAACTGGGGTGCCCCAGGGTGACCCATTTGGGTGGCGAGGCGTCCATCGGTGCACTGCTCCGGGCGGTCGTTCTGCCAGGCCCAGGCCGGGCCCCAGGCTGCTAGAGGCATGCTACCAGAGCCCATCGGCCCTGACAAGGGGCGGTCCTCGTCCCGGCCCTGGGCGACCGCGAGCCGGGAGGAGGGCTCTCTGGCCTGCAGGCTGGAAGGCCCGCGAGAGGGTTCGTCCTCTCCCGGCCGCCTGGTTTCGGATTCGGATGGTTCGCTCGGGGAGGGTCGCCCCGGTCTGCGCGGGTGGGCTGGCAGCCGATAGCCCGGCCGTTACTTCTGGCTGGGGGCGTGATCGCGGCCGGGGTCTTCCAGGGGGCTTCAGGGCATCGGTAGCCGGCGGCCGCTGGGTGTGCAGGGTCTCGGGCGGTGGGAGTCTCTGGGCGACCCGTGCGGCTTGCTCCGCGCGGCGTGTGGGCTGTGTTCATCGATCGTGACGTGTGCCGCGCTGGGGGCTGTGGCCTGGCCGTGCATGTTTACGAAGGCTCCGGCGCTGGGCAGGACAGCCGGGAGCGGGGCCGAGGCGGCCCGGTCGCTCTGGCGAGGAGCTTGCGCGAGATGATCCTGACTGGTCAGCGGGATCGGGTGGGGCCGTTGGCTTGGCCGTGTAGCCGGTCTGTAGCAGTGTCGCTGGTCTATCGCCGTGGCCGGTGGGCCCAGCAGGATTCGAACCTGCGGCCGTCCGGTTATGAGCCGGCTGCTCTGCCGCTGAGCTATGGGCCCGGGACAGCGGAGGATGGGGGTCTCTGCACCCCCATCCTCCAGGTCGGGGTGACCAGATTTGAACTGGTGACCTCGTGGTCCCAAACCACGCGCGCTAACCAGGCTGCGCCACACCCCGCTCAGGTGTATTCTAAAAAAGCCCCGCCCGCACTGTCAACCAGCCCATTCGGGCGTATGCGTGCTGACACGTTTGCGAGTTCGGCCTGCCCGCTGGACTGAAACGTCGGTCAGGTCCTGGACGACGCAAGCCGGGCTAGTCGGCGATAGAGTGTGATCTCAGCGGGGGTCAGTTCTTCTGGCCGAACTAGACGATAGTGTCGCTCCGCAGAGATTCCAACACGATCTTTCTCAACCGCGAATTCAAAGATGTTTAATGCGTCGCCAGAACGGGCCGACTCTCTTTCGAATTGGACCACAGGAGTTAAAACAAGATAGTATCGAGCCTCAGTCAGCAGCCGCAGTGAGCGACCCGGCCGCCGGCAGAGTAAAAGTGAACGTGGTGCTCTCGCCGGGCGTGCTCTCCACCCAGATGCGGCCCCCGTGCAGCTCCACCAGCCGGCGGGTGATGTACAGCCCCAGGCCCACCCCCTGGACCCCGCGAACCCCCCGCCCCCGCCGAAACCGCTCGAACAGGTGCGGCACCTCCTCCGGCGGAATCCCCGGCCCCCAGTTGGTCACCGCCACCTCCAGCCAGTCGCCCGCCCCCCGCACGGTCACCACAATCGGCCGCGCCGGGTCGCCGTACTTGACGGCGTTGGTCACCAGGTTCTCCAGCACCTGGGCCAGCCGCTGCCGGTCGGCCCGCACCGGCGGCACCGGCCCGCTGACCTGCAGCACCAGCCGGGGCCCGGCGGTGGGCCCCAGCTCCGCGATCAGCTGCCGGAAGACGCTCACCGGATCGGCCAGCACCACCGGCTCCAGACTCAGCCGACCCGCCTCCAGCCGGGCCAGGTCCAGCAGATCGTTCACCAACCGGTCCAGCCGACGGGCCGCCTCCTGAATATGCCCCAGATAGGCCCGCGCCTGACTGGGGTTCGCCCAGACCTCGGGCCGAACCTGGAGCAGCTCGGCGAAGCCGGCGATGATGCCGACCGGCGCCCGCAGGTCGTGGGCCACCAGGGCCGTCCACTCCTCCCGCAGCCGCTGGAACTCCTTCTCCATAACTCAGATCCATCAGAGCCAGCAGCACCCCCAGCGGCTGATCCCCCGTCTGGAGCGGCAGCGCGCTCAGCCGCACCGGCCGTGGCGGCTGGCCGGACCGGACCACCTGGTACTCCTCCTGTACGGCGCGGCCGGTGGCCTGGACCGACGCCCAGGGGGCCGGGACATCGGTCGCTGGCTGGCCGGTCGGCCGGCGGAAGGGGCCGGGCCAGGGGAGTGTCTGGCCCACGTCGACCGCGCCGAGCAGCTGCTCGGCCATCGCGTTGACCCGCTGGACGCGGCCGTCAGGCCCCAGAACGATCAGACCAACCGGGGCGCTGTCCAGGATCGTCTCGGCCAGCAGACGCGCCCGAACCTCTTCGCCGTGGAGGCGGGCGTACTCCAGAATCACCCCGGCGTAGGCCGCCAGTAACCCGGCCAGGTAGGTGTCGCGCGTGGTGAACGGCCGGTCGTCGGTCCGGTTGGCCAGAAAGAGGGCCCCCAGCGACCGCGGCCCCCAGCGCAGCGGGACCCCCAGGAGCGTCCGCAGCCCCAGGGCCGGCGTGAGCAGCTGGCCGAGGGGATGGGCGGCCAGGTCGTTGATGACCAGCGTCTGCCCCTCCTGGGCCACCGGGCCGAGCAGGCCCATGGCCACGGCCGCCGGCCGGCGGAGCGCGGCCTCCAGGCTCGCCTGAGCCTCCGGGGCCAGCCCGCTGCTGGCCCAGCGGGCGAACGGCGCCGTGGGCTGATCGCCGATCCCGACGACGGCCACGTCGACCCCCAGCAGGGTCCGGGCCTGCTCGGCCACGACCGGCAGGATGCGCTCGATCTGACGTTCCGCCCCCATAGCGGCCAGGGCCTGGAGCAACTGCTCCAGCGCCGCGCGCTCCTGGCGCTCGGCGGTGTAGGCCTGGGCGTTGGCGATGGCGATGGCGCAGAGGTGGGCGAAGGTCTCAATCGCCGCCCGCTGCTCCAGGAGGGACGGGACCTGCGGCATGCTGACGCTCAGGACGCCCACCAGCCGGTCGCCGATGACCAGCGGCAGGGAAAAGGTGACCGCCAGCCCTATCGCGGCGATGGTCCCCCGGCTGGCAGCCGCGTCCTCCGGGATCTCCTCGGGCCGGGTGACGATCTGGATCTGGCGCGTCCGGGCGGCCCGGGCGCTTATATATGGGGCGTCGTACGAGAGCTGCTGCGTCTCGGCCTGGATCGCCGGTGGCAGGTTGAGGCTGGCGAGGCTCTGCAGGCGCCGGGTCCGCTCATCGGCCAGCCAGACCTGAGCGCTGGTGGCGCCCAGGACCTGCTGGGCCAGGCTGAGCAGGCGCCGGAGGACCGTCTCCAGCTCCAGGGTCTGGACCAGGACCAGGGCCGCCTGCTGCAGCAGGGCCCGCTGCCGCTCGCGGTGCAGATCGGCGGTGATGTCGCGCAGGACCACCACCGCCCGGTCGGCCGTGGCCAGGGCCAGCCCCCGCACGCTGAAGGCCCGGGCCCCGGTCGGCAGACTGGCCCAGAGCGTCAGCGGCTGGCCGGCGAAGAGGCGACCGAGGGCGGCGGCGTCGAGCACGAGCGGCTGGCCACTCCCATCGTGGGCCTGCCAGGTGCGGCTGAGGTCGGCCAGGGTGGTGGGCGGCAGACCCCCGCTCTGGGTCAGGAGCGCCCGGCCCACGGCGTTGACCTGACGGATCCGCCCGCTCCGGTCGACGAGAAAAAGCGCGTCCTGCCACTGCTCCGGCAACCGGGCCAGCAGATGCTGGTCGGCCACCAGAGCGCGAACCTGTCCCACCAGCCGGCGGTAGGAGCGGCCGGCCAGGATCAGGGCGAGGAGCAGGATGAGACTGGCGGCGGCGCTCAGCATCGACGGCAGGCTGCTGTCGGCGAGGACCGTGGCCAGCCCCAGACAGCAGGATAGTCCATCCGTCACGAGAGGTCCTTCTGGCCGGCGGTGGCCCGATGGGCCGGCCCGTCCCTCTCTTGACCATACTTCCGGGCACGGTCCCTGTCAAGGGGATGGCCGAACGGTTGGTACAGGACTTTTGGGGGAGCCCGGTTGATCGGGGTGAGCGCCGGGGGCCGGGTGGTGTATGATAGGGAAGAGACCGGCCTCCCGCGTGCCGGGAGACGGAGCGGACCGGTGCGGACTGATCCCTGGCTGCGCGCGCTCATCGTGCTCCTGACCATCATCGCGGCCTGGTACCTGGCCGGCCAGGTCTGGGCCCTGGTCCAGCACTTCGCCGATGTCCTGGCCCTCTTCTTCCTGGCCTGGCTGCTGGCCTTCATCCTGACCCCGCTGGCCGTCCGGCTCCGGCAGGCGACCGGCCTGCCCTGGGGGATCGCGGTCGGCCTGGTGTATCTTCTGCTGCTCCTGGTCGTGGCCGGAGGCCTGGTGTTGCTGGTCCCGCTGGCGGTCGAGCAGATCGCCCAGCTGGGGGCGGCCCTCACCCGGGTGGTCGAGCAGCTTCCGGCCACGCTGGCCACACTCCAGGCCGCGCTCGACGCGCGGGGGATCGAGGTCGACCTCAAGGGCCTCTACCGCACCCAGGACCTGGCGGCCCGGCTGACGGCTCTGATCGAGGGGAGCGTGCCGGGGACGATCGGGCTGCTGACCGGTGCGGCCAATCTGCTCTTCAGTGTGGTGCTGATCCTGGTCCTCTCGTTCTACATCGCCCTGGATGGGGAGCGGCTTTTGGTCAGCGCCCTGGCCCTTTTGCCGCCGGAGCGGCGGGCGGACGCCCTCTACATCGGCGAGGTCATCAACCGCAGTTTCGGCGGCTTCCTGCGCGGCACGCTGGTCCAGGCCCTGGTCTACGGGGTGGGGACGGCCCTGGTGATGCTGGTGGTCGGGCTGAACTACGTCCTGGTCAGCGGGCTCTTTGCGATGGTGATGATGGTCATCCCGTTCATCGGCCCGCTCCTGGCGATGGTGCCGCCGGTGCTCATCGCGCTCCTGACCGGGTCGCTGACCCAGGCGGTGGTGGTGACGGTGGCCCTGATCGCTCTCCAGCAGGTGGTGTTCAACGTCCTGGGGCCGAAGCTGATGGGACAGGCGGTCGGCCTGCATCCCCTGCTGGTCTTCCTGGCGCTGCTGGTGGGGATGAAGGTGGCCGGGCTGGCCGGGGCGGTCTTCGGCATTCCGGTGGCGGCGGCCCTCTGGACCATCGCCCGCTTTGTCCTCCAGCGCACCGCCCTGACCGCCTGGACGCCGGCCCCCGCGCCCGCGCCCTCGGCCCGGCGCGGGGGGAGAACCATCCACTGGATGGTTCTCGGCCGGCTCTGGGCCTGGCTGCGGACCCGGCGGGGGCAGCCTCCCGCCGGCCAGTCGCCGACCGGGGTGCGATCCGACCGGGTGGAGTGGTGACACTCCGCCGGGCGACCCTTCCCTGTGGACGCTCGGTTGTGATACACTGAGAAACGGAGGTGGCACGATGCGACAGCGGCCGCTCTTGCGGGATCTGGTCCGGCGCGTCCGTCTCGTTCTGCCGGGGCTGTGGACAGAGGCGGAGGCGCCGGCGCCAGCCCCGGCCGGGCCGGAGCCGGTCCGCCTGGAGGCCATGGCCGAGCGCCCGGCTCGCCGCTACATCGAGGCCCGGGCCTGGGGCCGGGCGCAGCGGGCGCTGGAGGCGGCGTTGCGGGAGCGGCCCGACCCCGATCTCCAGCGCGATCTGGAGCAGGTGCGGACCATCCGGCGGGCGCTGCGCCGGCTGGCCCGCTGGCCGGGCGATGTCGAGGCGCACCTGGCGCTGGCCTACGCCTACTTCGACCTGGATCTGGGCGACGAGGCCCTGGCCACCCTGCAGACGGTGACCCGCCTGGCCCCGGAGCGGGTCGAGGGCCATCTCCTGCTGGCGCTGGAGTACCTCTACCGTGGCGAGACCGAGGCGGCGGCCCGGGCCTACGCCGAGGCCCGGCGGCGGAAAGGCGATCTCCCGCCGCTGGCCGATCTGGCCCAGGCCCTGCGGGACACCGCCTGACCGGGAGCGCGGTGGTGGAGACCCAGGCGTCGCCCCTCGCGGCCGTGCTGGCGGCCACCCAGGAGTGGCTGCGCGGGCTCCCGCGCTCGCCGGTCCGGGCGCTGGTGGGCCGGCGGCGCTTTCAGGACGCCCTCGCCGCGCTCGTGCGGGCGCTTCTGGTCTGGCCGGCGGCCGGGGGGCCGGGCGAGGAGCTGGAGCGGGCCGCCCGCCACCTGGGGCGTCTCTGTCAGCACCACCATCTGGCCCCCGCCGACCTGGTCGACCTCTACGGTGCCCTCCGCCAGGGGCTGTTCGGGGCGCTGGGACCGCGCGCGGCCTGGGCGGAGGTGGCGGCCCTCTCGCAGCGGCTGGACCAGGCGCTCAAGGTCAGCCTGCAGAGCGTGGGGGCCTGGCCGGGGGAGGGCTCGGCCGATGTGGACGATCTCACCGGCCTCTACGACCACGGCTACTTCTGGCAACGGCTGGCCGAGGAACTCCGGCCGGCGGGAGCGGGCGCGGCCCCGGTCTCGCTGGTGATGCTCGACCTCGATGGCTTCAAAGCGGTCAACGACCAGTACGGCCATCTGGTCGGCGACGCTGTCCTGCGGACGGTGGCGGGGCTGCTCCGGCGCCACTGTCGCGGGGGCGACACCGTGGCCCGCTACGGGGGCGAGGAGTTCGCCATTATCCTCCCCCGGACCCCGGCCGCCGGCGCCGCCGCCGTGGCGGCCCGTCTCCACCGGGCGGTCGCCGACCACCGCTTCCCGGGTCCACCCGGCCGGACGCTGCGCCTCACCGCCAGCCTGGGCCACGCCACGGCCCTGCCCGGGGAGCTCACCCCGCGCGAGCTGGTGGCCCGGGCCGACGCCGCCCTCTACGCCGCCAAGCGGCAGGGCAAGAACCGGGTCTGTGGCTGGCCGGACCTCGGCGGCCTGACGGTGCCCGTCGCCGAGAGTCCCCGCCCTGGGGCGGTGACGGGCGACTGACGATAATCATCCTGGGAGCCGGTGGTCACGGACCGGGGGAAGAGGAGAACGGTGGCGCAGTCGGACCTGGACCTGGCCCCGCCGCCCACACGCCGGCCCGGGCGCTCCTGGCTGGTCCTGCTTCTTCTGGCCGGGCTGGTCGGGGCCCTGGTGGGGGTGGTGGCGCTCTGGCCGCCGGCCGGCGACCTGGCCCGCCGGGGCAGCGCCCAGGTCGCGCAGCGGGTGGCCCGCCAGGTCGTCACCGAGCTCGGCACCCTGGTGCTGCGGCCGCCCACGCCCACGCCGTGGCCCTCCCCGACCCCGACGCCGCGTCCCTGGCCCACCCCGACGCCGTCGGGCCCCACGCCGACCCCGGCGCCGGTGATGATCCTGCCGCCCCCGCCCGGCAGCCAGGCCCCTGACCTTACGGCGGCCCGGGCGGTGGTGGTCGGCTACCTTGAGGCCCTGAACGCCGGCGATGTGGCCGCCGCGCTGCAGGCCTGGGCGCCGGAGGCCCAGGAGACGGCCCAGGCCCTCATCGCCGCCGCCCGCGCCCGCCAGGAGCGCTACCAGGTCCAGGCGGTCCAGGCCGAGCCCCATCCGGTCAGTCGCTACCTGGCCCGCGTCGTGGTCACCCTCACGGTGACCGTCTCCGTCTCCGGCCAGACCTTCCCCGACCTGCGCCACGTCTACCAGCTGCGGTCCCTGGCCGACCGCTGGGTCATCACCGCCCGGCTGCAGTGACCGCTACAGCGGCTGGCGGCCCCGGAAGCCGGCGTCCAGTTCGTGCCAGTAGGCCACCCGGGGCTCGCCCAGCTGCCAGCAGAGGTAGACCAGCCGCCCCTCCCGTTCGCTGGGAAAGTCCACCAGCCCCAGGTCCAGGTCCTTGAGTTCGCAGCCCTGCTCCTGGATCTGGGCCAGACCCTGCTGGAGGGCCGCCAGCAGGGTTTCGACCTGTTGCTGGGTCCGGCGCAGGTGGTCGGGCGGCAGGGGCGGGCCGTTGCGCCGGGCCCGCTGGTAGAGGTGAGCCAGCACCGCCTCCTGCTGATCCAGCTGCCGCTTGATCTGCTGGAGGCGGGTCAGGACCTCGGTCAACCACGGGATCAGGCGGTTGGCCTCGGCCACGGTGAACAGTCGGCGCGCCATCGGCCACCCCCAGGCTGGGGCGCGCCCCCGCCGGCCGGCGGGGGCGCCGGCGGCGCGGTCAGGGCCGGTCGATCAGGTGCCAGAGGGCGCCGCCGAGGGTCAGGGCCAGGACCTCACGGGTCTGGGGATACTGGGGCGGCAGCACGATCTTGACCACCGACCGGTTCTCCAGCCCCTCATTGAGCGGCCGCCAGGCCAGCCCGCCGTTGGTGCTCTTGAAGACGCCCTCGCTGGTCCCGGCGTAGACCGTCTGGTCCTGGTCGAAGGCCGGCGAGACGGCCAGGCTGACCACCGCCGTCGTCGCCTTGGCGATCTTCTCGGCCGTCCACAGCTGCCGGGTGCCCTTGTAGCCGAGGTGGGCGGCGGCCATCGGCCGCAGGACCATGTGGTCGATGCCGATGAACATCGTCCCACCCCCGCGGTAGGACGGGGGCAGCCCGAACGTCACCCAGCGCCCGGAGCAGGGCTGGCTGACCAGGCACTGCCAGCGCTCCCCGGCGCTCTCCGACCGCCAGACGTTGATGGTCCGCTGCTTCTGGGGGCTGGCCTCCTGCACCGTGCCGACCAGGATGATCCGGTCCTCGGCGAAGTGGGGCGAAAAGGCCACGGCGAGGATCTCCTGCTCGGCGAAGGGGTGGCTCAGCGCCCGCCAGGTGGTCCCCCCATCGGTCGAGAGGAAGAGCCGGCCCTCGCTGGCCCCGGCCAGCAGCGTCCGGTCCTGGGCGAAGGCCGGCGAGAGGTCCAGGGCCCGGACCTCGGTGTCCGCCAGCCCGGCCAGCGCCCAGGTCTCGCCGCCATCGGTCGAGCGGAAGACGCCGCCGCTGCCGCCGACGAAGAGCGTGCGATCCTCGGGGTAGGCCGGCGAGATGACCAGGGCCGGCAGCTGGGTCGTCGGGAGCCCCTGGCTGGTCAGCTGCCAGGTGGCTCCTCCATCGGTCGAGCGGGCCACCCCGTCCTCCAGGCTGACGGTGAAGAGCGTCTGGTCCTGGGCGAAGGCCGGGCTCAGGACCAGCCCCACCACCAGCCGACCGTAGAGGTGGGTGTTGCTGGCCTGCCAGGTCTGGCCGCCGTCGGGTGAGCGGAAGACCCCCTCGTGGGGGGCGCCGGCCAGGATCAGGCGGCCGTCGGGGCTGTAGGCCAGGGTCAGGACGGCCTCCGGGCCGGGGAGCGGCGTCCAGGTCTCGCCGCCGTCGCGTGAGATGAAGAGGCCGCCGGCCGTGCCGACCAGGACCGTCCGGTCCTCGGCGAAGCGCGGGGAGACGGCGATGGCGTTGATGCAGAGGTTGGTGAGGCCGGTGTTCACCTGGCGCCAGGTCTGACCACGGTCGGTGGACTTGAGCAGGCCGTGCTCCTCGGTGCCGGCGAAGAGGGTGCGGTCCTCGGCGAAGGCCGGCGAGAGGGCCAGGCACTGGACCACCAGCTCGCCCATCGCCTCGCCGATCAGCCGCCAGGCCCGGCCGCCGTTGGGGCTGCGGTAGATGCCCGAGGCGGTGGCGGCGTAGACGGTCTCATCGCGGGCGAAGTTGGGCGAGACGGCCAGGGCCAGGACGGTGAGGTCGAGCAGGCCGAAGTTCGAGGGGTTCCAGGTCTTGCCGCCGTTGGTCGAGCGCAGGACGCCGGCGCCCTCGGTGGCGGCGAAGAGCGTCTGGTCATGGGCGAAGGCCGGCGAGGCCGCCAGAGCGGTGATCGAGGGGCGGGTGCCCCAGAGGTCGACCGGCGCCCAGGTCCGGCCGGCGTCGAACGAGCGGAAGAGGCCGCCCTCGCGGGTGCCGGCCAGGACCATGCGGTCCTTGGGGAAGGTGGGCGAGACCAGGACCGCCTCGACGAACGGGCTGCTCAGGCCGAAACTGGCGCTGGTCCAGGTCTGGCCGCCGTCCTCCGAGCGGTGGACGCCGGCCAGGGTGCCGGCGAAGACCGTCTGGTCCTGGGCGAAGGCCGGTGAGAAGGCCAGCGCCGAGACCGTGCCGCCGGGGCGTCCCCCGACGAGGTGCCAACTGCTGACGATCGTCTGTGTCTCCGCCATCGGTCTTCCTCAGTCCTCTCCCCCAAAAAGTCGGCCTTCCCGGACCGCGCCGGCGCTGGTGAGGGTCAGAGCGCGGCCAGCCGGTCGAAGAAGTCCGGGAAGGTCTTGCGCACGCACTGCGGGTTGCGCAGCCCGATCCCCGGGACCCGCAGCCCGAGGACGGCGAAGCTCATCGCGATCCGGTGGTCGTGGTAGGTCTCGACCACGCCCGGCTGGACGGCGGCCGGCCGGATGCGCAGGCCGTCGGGCAGTTCCTCGACCGGCACGCCCAGGCGCTGGAGTTCGGTGGCCAGGGCGTGGACCCGGTCGGTCTCCTGGTGGCGGGTGTGGGCCAGCCCCCGGATCTCGGTCGGCGTCGTGGCCAGGGGGGCGATGGCCGCCAGCGTGAGAGCGGTGTCGGAGATGTCGCGCATATCCACCGTGACCCCGCGCAGGGCGTCGGGCCCCTGGACCTCGATGAAATCCGGCCCCCAGGTGACCGCGCAGCCCATCGCCGCCAGCACCTCGACGAAGCGGATGTCGCCCTGCCGGCTCTGGCGGGTCAGCCCCGGGATGCGCACCCGGCCGCCGGTGACGGCGGCGGCGGCGAAGAAGTACGAGGCGGCGGTGGCGTCGGGCTCGACCCGGTAGTGGCGGGCTCGGTAGCGCTGGCCGGGGGCGACGACGAAGCGCGGACCGGGGGCGGTCTCGACCTGGACGCCGAAGGCGGCCATCACGGCGGTCGTGAGGTCCAGATAGGGCGCCGAGACCAGCGGCCCGACCACCTCGATCGTGACGCCGTCGCGGGCGTAGGGTGCCACCATGAGCAGCGCGCTGATGAACTGGCTGCTGGTATCGCCGGGCAGGCGGGCGGTGCCGCCGGTCAGCCCCTGCCCCTCGATCAGGACCGGCGGGCAGCCGGTCCCCAGGATCGACCGGGCGCGGCCGCCGAGCTGGGCCAGGCCGTCGAGGAGCGGCTGGATGGGGCGCTGACGCATGCGGGGCACCCCATCGAGGCGGTAGCGGCCGTGGCCCAGGGCGCAGGCGGCGGTCAGGAAGCGGGCGGCCGTGCCGGCGTTGCCGATGAAGAGGTCGGCGGTGGTGGCCGGGATGGCGCCGCCGGCGCCGGTGACCGTGAAGCGCTGGCTGGCCGGGTCGTCCACCACGGCGAAGCCCAGAGCCTGGAGGGCCCGGGCCATATACCCGGTGTCCTCGGCGAAGAGGGCGCCCTCGATCACCGAGGTCCCCTCGGCCAGGGCGGCCAGCAGCAGCGCCCGGTTGGTATCGCTCTTCGAGCCGGGGAGGACGACCGTCGCCTCCACCGGTCGCTGGCGCGGCGGGATGGTCAGCGTCTCCACGTTACGGGTTCAGATTGAGATCGTACTCGAGGTTGCGCAGGACCAGCGCCTCGGTCGTGAAGGCCATGATGGCCCCGCTCACCCCTTTCTCCAGGGCCAGCCGCAGGACCTTGGTGGCGTCGAGGATGCCGGCCTCGCGCATGTCCACGAAGGTTCCCCGCAGCACGTCGAAGCCCCAGCCGCGCGGGCGGGTCTGGAGTTCGGCGATGATGGGGTCGCTCTCGTAGCCGGCGTTCTCGACGATGGCCCGCAGCGGCTCCTCCAGGGCCCGCTGGAGGATGCGGACGCCGACCTTCTCGTCGCCCTGGGCCTCGATGCGCTCCAGGGCCGGGATGAGGGCCAGGTAGGCCGCGCCGCCGCCGGGGACCACCCCCTCTTCGACCGCCGCCCGGATGAGGGCCACCGCCCGTTCGGCCCGGTTCTTCTTCTCCTCCAGCTCGGTCTTGGTGGCGGCTCCGACCCGCAGGATGGCCACCCCGCCGGCCAGTTTGCCCAGGCGTTCGCGCATCTTCTCGCGCTCGTAGTCGTCGGTGACGGTGGGCAGCTCGCTCTTGATCATGGCGATCCGCTGGCGGATCCGGGCCGGGTCGCCGTAGCCGCCGATGATGCTGAAGTAGTCGCGGTTGGCCCAGACGCGCTGGGCCCGGCCCAGGTCCTCCAGGCGGGCCTCCTCGAGGCGGTCGCCGGCGTCGTCGAGGAAGGGCCGTCCGCCGGTGATGATGGCCAGGTCCTCCAGGATGCGGATGCGCCGGTCGCCGTAGCCGGGGGCCTTGACGGCCAGGGTGGTCAGCACCCCCTGCTGCTTGTTGGCCACCAGCAGCGAGAGCGGCTCGCTCTCGATATCGTTGGCCACGATGAAGAAGTTCTTGAAGCCGGCCTGGTGGACCTTCTCCATCACTGGGATGAGTTCGCTGGCCCGCTTGATGATGTGGTCGGTCACCAGGACCAGGGCGTCGTCCAGGACGGCCTCCATGCGCTCGGGGTCGGTGACCATGTAGGGGGAGAGATAGCCCCGGTCCCAGATGACGCCCTCGACGTACTCGCGGTCGGTCTTGGTCGAGGGCGACTCCATCACCTGGATGTAGCCGTCGCGGCCGACGATATCGAACATCTCGCCGATGTAGCCGCCCATCTCCGGGTCGCCGGTGGCGGCGGTGGCCAGGGCGGCCACCTGGTCGGCCGTCTCCAGGGGGGTGGACAGGGCCTTGAGCTCCTCCAGGGCCACGTGCAGGGCCTTCTCCACCCCGCGTTTGAGGAGCATGGGGTTGCCGCCGGCGGCGATGTAGCGGGTGGCCTCGCTCAGCACCGCGTGGGCCAGGACGGCGGCGGTGGCGGTGCCGTCGCCGACCGCCTCGTGCTGCTTCCAGGCCAGGTGGCGGATGAGCATGGCCCCCATGTTCACGTAGCGGTTGGGGATCTCGATGATGCGGCGGGCGATGGTGGCGCCGTCGTCGAGGATCTCCGGCGCCTCGGCCCGGCTGGTCAGTTTCTCGATGGCCACCACCCGGGCGGTCGGCCCCAGGGTCGCCCGCAGGACCCAGGCCATCTGGTCGGCGCCGCGCTTGAGGAGGGCGCGGGCCTCCTGGCGGAAGACGACTTTCTCACGGCCAGAACGCAGCGGCCTCTGTGCCATACCCTCTGCTGTCCCCCTTCACCCTCGCCACACTCCAGTCAGCCGCCGGCCTGCCACCCGGAAACCAGGGGACAGGCCAGCGCCTCGTTCTCCCGACCGGTGCTCTGTGCTGCTAGTCTACGGGGTCAGGTGCGGTTCTGTCAAGTCGGGTCGGTCAGCCCGTGGGGGGCTGGCCTTCGCCCTCCGGGCGGGTGGCCGAGCGGCGCAGGCGCTCGGCCTGGGCCTCGGCGGCCTGGCGCAGCGCCTCGATGGTGGACTGCAGCTCCTGACGGGTCTCCTGGAGAATGCGACGGCTCTCGGCCAGGAGGGCGTTGGCCCGCTCCTGCATCTCGGTCAGACGGTTGGGCATCTCCCGCAGGGCCTGCTCCAATCCGCCCGGACGCTGACGCAGGGCCTGGATGCCCAGGGCGGCCAGGGCCCCCAGGGCCACACCGGCGAGAAAGCGCCACATCGGGGACCTCCTCGGCATCAATCTCTCGCCTCTATTATACACGCCTGTTCGCCCGCCGCCCACCGGTGGGCGGCGAACCGTGGCCGGAGCCCGTCCGGTCGCCGGCCGCCGGGCGGTTTTGCCCCTCCGTGAGCGCCGGTCTCAAGGACGGCGCGGCTCAGCCGATAATGAGAACGGCCTTGCCGGGGAAGTCACGCTCCCACAGCCGCTGGGCCACGGCCCCCACCGCGGTCCAGGGGGCCTCGAGGGCGATGTGGGGGTGGAGGTGGCCGGCGGCCACCAGGGCCACCAGGCGCTCCAGTCCCTCCCGGGCCGACCAGTAGTGCTGGAGCCCGTAGGCCAGGCCGTGGGCGTAGAGGGTGCCGCCGCTGGCCAGGAGGCGGCGGGCATCGAAGGCGACCGCTCCCTCGCCGACGACCCCGAACGTGACGCAGGCCCCGCCCGGCGCCAGCATCCCCAGGACCGTGCCCAGGAGCGGGCCGCCGACAGCGTCGACGATGAGCTGGTAGGGGCCATGGGCGGCGGCGTCGGCGCCGTCCGGGCTGACCACCACTGCGTGGGCCCCGAGGGCCCGGACCAGGTCCGCCCGCTCCGGACGGCGGACCAGCCCGATCACGAGGGCCCCGGCCAGGCGGGCGAGCTGGACGGCGAAGTGGCCGCAGCCGCCCGAGGCGCCGGTCACCAGCACCCGGCGCGCGAGCAGCCCCTGGCCGTGCTCGACCGCCTGCAGAGCGGTCAGGCCAGCGATGGGCAGCGTGGCCGCCTGGGCGAACGTGACGCTCTCGGGCAGGACGGCCAGCGTGCTGGCCGGGACGGCGATCAGCTCGGCCCAGGCGCCCTGGCCGGGGGTGCGGACCATCCCCACCACCCGGGCGCCGGCCGGCGGGCCCGCCGGCCGGCTGGACGACCGTGCCGGCGAAGTCCCAGCCGATGCGGCTCCCCTCCGGGGCGCTGAGGGCGCGCTGGACCTCGCCCCGGTTCAGCGAGGCGGCGGCCACCCGGACCAGCGCCTCGGACGGTCCCGGTTCGGGGGCCGGCGCCGTCCGCAGGGCCAGATGGCCGGGGGCGCTGTGGTCGACGACGACGGCGCGGATGGTGGTCATCGGCGGCCTCCCGCCGGGGTCACAGCCCCGGGAAAAGGACGGCCAGGTCCACCCGGAGGTCGGGCAGGAGGCGGCTGGGGAGGGTGCCCTGGCCACGGGCCAGGGCCACCGGCAGCAGCCGCTCGCCCTGGCGGGCGTAGAGTTCGACGATGCGGGTATCGGGGTCCACCACCCGGTACTCCTGGACCCCGGCCCGTTCGTAATCGTGGCGCTTCTCCCAGAGGTCCAGCCGGGCGGTGGTGGGGGAGAGGACCTCGACCACCAGGTCGGGGGCGCCCTCGAGATGGGTCTCCCGCAGGCGATCGGCGTGCTCGGCCAGGACCACCAGGAGGTCGGGCTGGCGGACGGTGTCCTCGGCCAGTTTGACGTCCAGCGGGGCGAGATAGACCTCGCCCCGACCGGGCCGGACCACGGCTTCGACCATGAGCATGGCCAGGCGGAGAACCAGAACCTGATGGCGGCGAGAGGGCGACGGACCGGGCCTGGGCGCTCCCCGGACAAGGCTCCGGTAGCCGGGCTGGCTCTCGGTCCAGCGACGGAAGTCCTCATAGCGCTCGAAGCGGATGGCCGGTTCGGTCGGCGAG
>DAOUAE010000072.1:0-29124 GCA_034433795.1 Chloroflexota bacterium | reverse complement strand
GTGCCTGCCCCTGGGGTCAGGGATTGCCGCCAGGACAGCGAGCAAGCTCTGCTGCATGGCGCCACCTCCGCAAGGCCTTCTACCCAAGAATAGCCTAAGCTCAGAAAACTGGAAAGCCCTGATAAAACCCCAACATATCTTGATATATCCACTCACAACGTGTAGGATTTGGGGATGAAGGTCTCCATCGGAAAGGCAGCCAGAGAACTTGGCGTCTCCGCCGAAACCCTGCGCCGGTGGGAGGCGGCGGGCAAGATCCGGTCCGAACGGACGCCCGGCGGGCATCGCCGGTACGACCTGGCCATGCTGCGCGGTCTGGTTCCGCGGCGTCCGCAGCCGCAGGACCGGATCACCATCGCCTATGCCCGCGTGTCCAGCCATGACCAGAAGGCCGACCTAGACCGCCAAGTCGCCCTCCTGGAAACCTTCTGCGCCGCCAACGGCTGGCGGTACGAAGTCATCCGGGACCTGGGGTCCGGCCTCAACGACCACAAGCGCGGCCTGCGGGAGCTGATCCGCCGGATTTGCACCGGCCAGGTGGGCCGGTTGGTCATCACCCACAAGGACCGCCTGCTTCGATTCGGATCGGAACTGGTCTTCTCGCTCTGCGAGCACTTCGGCACGGAGGTGGTGATCATCAACGCGTCCGAGGAGGCGTCCTTTGAAGAGGAGCTGGTGCAGGATGTGCTGGAGATCATCACCGTCTTCTCCGCCCGGCTGTACGGCAGCCGCAGCCGGAAGAACCGGGAGGTCATGCGGCGGCTGAAGGAGGCGGCCGATGCGATCCGCCCTGAAGATGCGCCTGGAAGTGGATGAGCAGACCGCGGCGGTGCTGGACGGGCAATCCCGGATCGCCAACTGGCTCTACAACCGCCTGCTGGAAGAGGCGAATGCGCTGCGGCAGCGGTACCGTGAGACCCAAGATCCGGATGCGGCGCGCGTTCTGTACACCGAACGGGGCCTGCGGGACCGGATTCCCGCTTTGAAGCAGAAGTTCCCTTTCCTGCGGACGGTCCACTCGTCAGTGCTGAAGAACGCCGCCCTGCGGCTGAGCGGGGCCATCCGGGAATACCAGAAGGGCCGCCGGGGGGAGCGTGCCGGGGAAGTCCGCTGGCCGCGGTTCCGGTCCTGGAAGCGGAAATGGTTTTCGCTTCTGTACGACGAGCCCTGGAAGGGCTATGCCCTGCGCGGCCGGGTGCTGGAGCTGTCCCTGGGCCAGTCGCTGGACCCCGACTCGGGCCGGCGGCGGCAGGTCCACGTCACCGTCCGGCTTGCCGAGCCGCTGCCGGACTGGTTTCGTCATGAAATCGTCCGGCAGCTGCGCATCACCAAGGAGGGGAGGATCTTCTCTGCCGTCTTCACCGTAGAGCGGGCGCTTCCGGCCACGCGGCCTATCGGCCGGATCATCGCCATCGACCCGAACCACAAGAACCTGGGGTACGGGGTGGACACGGACGGCGTGGCGACGGAGATCGCCAACCCGTGGTTCCTGAAGGCCCTGGACCGGCGGATTGACGAGGTGAAGTCGCTGCGGGACCGGTGCCGGCGGAAGTCGGTCCGGGTGGTCCGCCCCGACGGGTCGGTGTCCTGGCGGCCGTCCCGGCGGTGGCGGAAGCTGAATGCCGTGCTGGACGAACTGTGGCGGGTGCGCCGAGAGCAGACGAAGGTGTACCTGCGCACGGTGGCCAACCGGCTGTACCGGGAGTACGACGGGGTGTTCGTGGGGGACTACACGCCGCACGGCGGCGGAATCAGCGCCAAGATGCGCCGGGCCATGAACAACCAGTCCCTGATCGGGCGGTTCACGCAGACCTTGGCGTGGACGGCGGCGCGGTCCGGGAAGGTCTACGGCGAGTGGGAGGAACGCGGCACGACGCGGACATGCAGCGCGTGCGGGAGTATGGCGCCAGGCGGAATTCCTCCCGAAGAGCGGGAGTGGACCTGTCCGGGCTGCGGGAGGCGCCACATCCGGGACGAGAACGCCGCCCTGAATGGCCTGGCGCGGGTGCTGGCAAAGCGTGAGGTGCCCTGCTCGGGCCGCCTGGGAGGCCCTGTGGCCGTCCGGACCAGGCGGGCCTGGCGGTTCGACGGTCTAGGCATCCGGGAGATGCCGGGGACCGCCGGCGGGCGGGTGGACAGCCATGCCGCCAGCCGCCAGGAAATTAAATGCGGAGCATGACAGCTCCCAAACCCAAACCTGCATGGAGGGATTTGTGTAGGTTTGGGAGAGCGGGAGTCCCCTGTGACCGTGGCGATCCTGATCGCCACCAACCTCCTGGTCTATCCGTACGACGTCGCCCTGGACAGAGCAGTCCGGGCCGAGGCCGTGCTCAGTGCCCTGGCCCCGACCCGGCGGGCTGCGGTGAGCACCCAGGTGCTGGGCGAGTTCTTCCGCGTCCTTACGACCCGACTCCGGCCCCCTATTCCGGTGCCGCGGGCCTACACCACCCTGGAGCGACATATCGCCACATGGCCGGTCCTACAGGTGACGCCGGCAGTCGTTCTGGAGGCAGCCCGCGGGGTACGTGACCACGCGCAGGTGTGGACCACGGCCCGCCTCTACCAGGTCCCGGTTGTCTTCAGCGAGGATTTCGAGAACGAGCGGACGCTGGAAGGCGTGACCTTACGTTAATCCCTTCGCCGACGACTTCCGCCTCGAAGAGTGGCTGTGACCGCCGGCGCCCCCGCGCCCGTGGTCTGGCCCACCCGCACCCGGCCAGCGCACTCTATAAGTTGGCGCGACAAGGAGAGGCCTCCGCCAGCAGAGAAGGCGTGAGAGAACACTCGCGGCTGTGGAGACCTGTCTCTTTGAGGTCACCGGCCGACCTGGGTGTCCACGCCGTCGTCTTAGTCGACGTGCTGGTGGGCAGTGTGCCAATCCCCGCTGCCCGGGACCAGCCCCAACCTGCACCAAGGTCCCGACTATCGCCTTGGTCCAGCACCTCCTCGCACGGCTCAGCGAGCCGGGCAGGCTGGGAGCGCGATACCACCCACGGCGCGTGGTTCTCTGGCGTCCGCCTGGCCCTGCGGATCGACCTCGGACCGCATGCAGTCTGCGCCTGGGGATCGTTCCGCGGTGGTGGACGAGCAGCCGGTGGCCGCTGCCCTGCTAGCAGACACACTTCCGTGGGGCGAGCTCTTCGACTAGGGTCCTGCCAGTCGGGCGTGGGTGGCGACTCAGGCCGTGCGGGGCATCCAGGTTATGCTTACCCGGGGCGTGCTGAACGCCGGCGGCTGTCACCGGCCGAGCGGCACCCCGTGGCGCGGCGCAACCGGATCGAGATGACGATAGGGGAACTGACCATGGACCTGGGGCTGGCACGCCACAGCGCCAGATCCTTCTGAGGCTTACTGGACCCGCACCGCCGCCACAATCCTGGCCCAGACCCCTTTGACCCCTGGACGCGATCTGAACGATGACTACATAGTCATTCACCCTGTATAAGGGCGCGATGTTCCACAAACACTAGAGAACTTAGCCTTTGATAGCACCCAGAGTCAGCCCACGAACGATCTCACGCTGGACAAACAATACCAGAACGAGGACCGGCAGAGTGATCAGCGTGGCAGCTGCTGTCAAACCACCCCAATTGATCTCTTCGTAGGACATAAAATTGAACACCGCCACCGGCAACGTCCGCGTCTGTGATCCAGAAAGAATAACCGAGAAGAGGAAATTGTTCCAGGAGAAGATAAAACTAAGGATAGCTGCTGCTGCAATTCCCGGTCGGGTCAGAGGCAAGGCGATTCGCCAAAAAGTCCCAAAGATCGAGCACCCGTCAACCAGCGCAGCCTCCTCCACTTCACGCGGGATATCTTCGAAAAAGCCGATCATTGTCCAGAGAATAAGCGGCAGCCCGACGGTCAGATGGGTCAGAATAAGGGCAAGATAAGTATCCACCAGCCCAAGCTTGGTAAAGAGAATAAACCATGGGATGAGGTAGCTGATACCTGGGGCCATCCGGGCTGCCAGGATTCCGAGCGCCAGGCCAGTCTGACGAAATCTCGCGACACTATACGCTGCGGGCAGACCAAGAACGAGCCCCAGCATAGTGGAGCCTACGGCCACTACTAGGGAGTTCACAGTGAACTGGGGAAACGGGTTGCGAAGGAGAACGGTTTTATAGTTCTCCAGTGTCGGTGTGAAAATGAGCACCGGCGGGTAAGCAGTATTCTGGACCTGGGTCTTGAAGGAAGCAAGCACCATCCAGAGGAACACGAACAGGAACGGCGCACCAATAGCCAAAACCAAAAGATAGAAAAGCAAGCTTCGCACCTGTCGGCGCAGATGGCGAGCAGCGGGCCGCTCAATGAGATGGTCTGTGACAAGAATTGCAGGCGGGTTGTTCATGCCGCCCTCCGCAGACGAATGACTATAAAGCTCACGCTCAAGACGAGGGCGAAGAGCGCCACCAGGAGCGCAGAGGCATAGCCCATGTGGAAATACAGGAAAGCGGTCTGGAAGATGTAGACGTTGAGGGTCTCCGAGGCGAAGCCGGGTCCGCCCTGGGTCATAATGTAGATAATGTCAAAGGTCTTGAGTGCATCGATAGTCCGGAACAACGCTGCTACCATTAGTGTTGGCCGCAGGAGCGGCAGGGTGATGAACCAGAAGATTTGCCAGCCGCTGGCCCCGTCGATCACCGCTGACTCATACGGTTCGGCGGGCAGGGCAGCAAGCCCGGCCAAGGCCATTAAGGTGATGAGAGGCGTCCATTCCCAGGCGTCCACGATGACCAGAGCCGGAATGACAGTCCGGGGATTGGCGATCCATTCCAAGGGCGGGAACCCGAGCAGTTGCACCAGGTAATTAATCACTCCCAGCGTGGGATGGTACATCATCGCCCAGACCAAAGCGATGGCTGCCGGAGTAGCGACCATCGGTAAAAGCAACAGGGTCCGGACCAGCCCCCGCCCAAGGAAGTCGCGGTTGAAGACGACGGCGATAGCCACCCCGAGGATCATCTCCAGCCCTACGGCGAGACCGGTAAAGAGCAGTGTCCGCCAGACTGCGTTCAGAAATCGCTCGTCCTGTGTCAGCATTCGTACATAGTTGCCCAAGCCGATAAAGCGGGGAGGAGTCAGACTCGAGGCAAACCAGTCGTGGGTGCTCATGTAGAGCGTGTACACGGCCGGAAAAGCGGTGAGCAAAAGGATCACTACCACCGCCGGCGCCGGCAAAATCCAGGCAGCCCACCGATCCAGCCAGTGGAAGAGGCGAGAGGGCCACACTTTACCCCGTCTTGCCGCCTCCGGGTCGGAAAGGAGATATACCGGTCTCATCGGTCACGAGCGACGGTTACTGTGTCCGGCGGATAAGGTCCTCGAGTTCGGCGTTGGCTTTGTCCGCCGCAGCCTTCACATCCCCGCCTTCGATCGCGGTGACAATGACTTGCCCGATAATATCCCGAGCCTCGGAGACAGCCACTACTGGTGGGTTCCAGTTAGGAGAACCGATCTTCATCTGTTGAACGTGTGTCTCAACCCAATCCAGCGGGATGTCCGCCTTCTTGAACTCGGGGTGATCCCAGGCCGACTGCCGTGCTCCAGGAACTCCTTTCAAGAGCACCTTAAGCACTTGCTCCTTCGTAGTAGCCCACTGGAGGAAGAACCATGAGGCCTCTTTGTTCTTCGACTGGCGGGAAAGCGCAATCCCCCACACCGGAACAGAGGGTAAATTTGCCTTGGGCCCTGCAGGGAAGGGGGCAAATCCAACCTTCCCTTTGACCTGCGACTTCTCTGGGTCGAGAACGACACTAAACAAGCTATCAAAGTCAACGTACATGGCTGCCTTGCCCTGGGCGAAGATGGCGCTGGCCTCGTACCAGTGGTTGTTGGTCGAACCAGGAGGGCCATAGAGCCGGAGCAGATCACCGTAGAACCGAAAGGCCTGGACCGCCTCCGGACTATTGATCGCCGGTTTACCATTTTGCATCCAGTCGCCGCCGAAGTTGTGCAGGAAACTCGAGAAGACCGAGGTCGCCGCCGCGCGCTTGCCACGCATAACAATACCGAAGCGCTCCGGAGGCTTGTGAAACTGCTTCGCCGCCGCTTCGAGGTCGTTCAGCGTTGCCGGTGGTTTCAGTCCCGCCTGTTCGAAGAGATCTTTTCGGTAATAGACAATCTCCGTCTCTGCTTGAATGGGAAGCCCGACTAACTTGCCTTCCACAAACTCAGCATCCCATGCTGCTTTCTGGAAGTCTTTTGCATCGTACTCCGGCAACGTTAGCGTGGCATTGGCCAAGTAAGGGTCAAGAACCTCGTACCATCCTGCGCGATAGAACTTCAGCCCCTCCTGGGCCACCATTGACATAAAGACATCGAGAGTACCTGTACCCGCCGTGAGCTCAACAGTCACCTTCTGGCGGAACTGATCTTCTGGGTACACTTCGCGGATAATTTTAACTCCAGTTAGGGTTTCGAACTCTGGGAAGAGTGGCTCAATGGCAGCCTGCCACGGGTGCTTATTGAGAAGCACCCTGATGCTCTTACCTTGCTGTGCTTTCCAAGAAAAGGTAGCAGCTGGGGCCGGCCGGGGCGTTGGTGTCGCAGTGGGCCCTGTCTTGGGCTGCTCTGCGGACTTGGCCATCGGCGTTGGTGTAGGAGCGGCTCCTGCCGGTGAGGTTGGGCGAGCAGTTGGAGTCGGAGTCGTGGCAGGCGCACAGGCTGCCGTCAATGGTCCAAGGGCCGCTAGGACGAGTACGCTTTGTAGCAGGCGCCGCCGTGTCACGTGTGTCTGCATCTTTGCCCTCCATAGTCAGCCACTACGAAATACCGGAAGACAAAGTAGCAGGGAGGCTCTCCACTGTCAAGAGGCGTATGTCCTGGCCTTCGAACGGGGGAGAGGGTGCAGCGGGTCGACGCTCCATAGGATATGCCTGAGAGACAAACACTCTAAGAGTCTAAGGATAGCCCGCTGGCCCGAGCGGCCCGGCAGCGCAGCACGCGACCGTGGTTTTGCCGGCTTTCTCCGATAGCCAGGCATCGGGCGCCATCAGGGGGATGTGCTCACAGCTTTCAGACGACAACCTTTGGGGGCCTCAGCCCCGCACGGTCCGGGCGCTGGGCCCGGAGAGCACGGTACCTTCCCCGCCCGCCCTGCCCTGGGCGGAGTCGGACTAGCCAGAATGGGCCAGGGGCTACTACCCCATATAGGGGATGACAGCGCGGACTTCTCGCGGTTAGCTTCAAGACACACCACTTCCAGGAGGGAACGATGCTTTCGCGCATTCTGGTTCGTCTGGGCGCTGTTGGCCTGCTGGGAGCGCTCCTGCTGCTCGGTGGGGTCACCCTGGCCGGGGCTGCCCCGGGTGGGACAACCGGCCGGTCCGGCCCCCAGGTCCAGACCGAGCAGGCCGAGCACCGCGAGGCGGACGAGGCGGTCGAAGCGGAGGAGCACGACGACCAGGTGGCCGAGCAGGAGGACCACGCGACGGTCGAGCAGGAGCAGGAGCACGAGCAGGAAGGAACGGTCCAGGAGGGAGCCGAAGACTGACCGGTCCCCGAGGGAAGATCGGCGAGAGGCGCGGGTCCCCGCGCCTCTCTTTGTTTCGGGAGCCTGCACGGCGATCGCCTCAGGCGGGAGCACCGTGCGGCGTCCCGTCCCCACCGGCCGGCCGTGTCCGTGCGCCTCTGGGCATCGGCGGTGCGCCTTTGCCACGGACGGTCCAGCGGAGCGTCCGTGAGGTGGCCGTGGGCTCAGGCCGGTCCTCCACCCCGGCCCTCTCCTGATTCCGGCCACACCGTCTGCCGCCCGAGGCGGCTCACGATCATCGCCGCCCGTCACAAACTGTCGCGCCCCCTGCGGCCGGGACCAGGAGCGGACGCCATCTCCGCACGGCATCGGGCTCGTGCTGGAGATCCGCCGCCGAGCCGATCTATCGATTGCGTGGAGACCCGGCGGTGCAGCGGTGGGGCCGGGACCCTCCCAGACCCCCGGTGGCGTGGCTGCCGACCGCCCATGCCACACTCGGGTGACAGACCACCGCCGACACGGGGAACTTTTGCCCTCCCGGCGGCGTCTTTCAGCGCAGGGGGAACGAAGGAGGCATGGCAGACATGATCAGGGCCCTTGTTTCCGCCCTGGCGGTGGCTCTGGTGCTCGCGGCCTGTCGCGGGGCGCGGCCGCTACCACCGCCCACGCCCAGCGGGCCGACCCCGCTGACGGCCACCCCAACTCCCGAGGGGCGGCCCGGCTCCGGGATCACCTCCACGCCTATTCCACCAAGCCCCACGCCGGTGAGCGCAACGGCCACCCCGGCGCGACCGGTTACACCAACGCCCGGACAGCCGACCGCACCACCGACGCCAACCCTCCGGCCGCAGACCGTGCCGGTGACGACACCGACCGCCAGCCCGGGCGATGCCTATGGGGTGAGTCTGGGGGCCGTACGGGACGCAGAGGTGATGCCGCGGGCCATCCAGCTGGCCGGGCAGGCCGGCATCGGCTGGATCCGCTTCGGGATCTGGTACGCCATCGTCCAGCCCCAGGCCGGGGCCCCCTACCGCTTTGCGGAGGCCGGTTACGACGCGCAGGTGAGACTCGCGCGGGCGAGCGGCCTGCAGATCCTGGGCCTCCTGGGCTTCGCCACGGTCTGGAACACGACCGCCCCGCGCACCCTCCCGCCGGAGGTCGATCCGACCCGCTTCCCACCGCGCGACCTCGCGGCGTGGGCCGACTATGTATTCCAGACCGTCTCCCGCTACAGGGCCGACATCCGCCACTGGGAGATATGGAACGAGCCAGACCTCCGGGGCTTCTGGGCCGGGACCCCCCAGCAGTACGCCGAGCTCCTGGCCGTGACCTACCAGACGATCAAGCGCGCCGACCCGCAGGCCCAGGTCCTCCTCGGCGGGCTGGCCATGAGCGAGGAGCCCCAGACGTTTCTCCCGACCATCCTGGGCGACCCGGTCCATCCGGCCGCCCGCTCCTTCGACATCATGAACGTGCACTGCTACTTTCCGAAGGAGATCGCCCAGCGGAAGTTCACGGCGCTGCGACAGGTGCTGGCCCGGTACGGGGCAGCGGACAAACCGCTCTGGATCACCGAAATCGGGTACTCCAGCGAGCCGTCCCGGCAAAAAGACCCCCGCTATCAGGGGCCGGAAGGCCAGGCGCGATGGCTGGAGGAGATGCTGCCCTTCGCGCTGCACGAACTGGGAGCGACCAGGGTCTTCTGGTTTCAGCTCTTTGATTATCCGCCGACCTTCCCCCGGGACGTTCAGGCCCGCGCCCACGGCCTCCTGGACGCCCGGGGCCAGCCGAAGCCGGCCTACGACGCCTACCGGCGGTTGATCGGCCGAACGGTGCGGTGAGAGACGCGATCCCCAGGACGAGCCCCGGCGGGATGAGGCGCGGTCGTCGCCAGACTGGTCCGCGCCTCGTTGGGGCGACAGCTTCCCCGTTGACCCTGTCCCCCGGCCCGAAAGGCAGCGAGCCGCCCGCGCCGGATGAGGGCCGGGTTGACGCCATCTGCACGCTGCAACCCAGCCGGCTCAGAGCCCGGCGGTTGAATCCCGCGCAGTGTCGCCCGCAGAGGCGGCGGGGAGGGCCAGAGCGCCATCGCGCCCGCCGCCGTCTCGGGGCGATCCCGGCTGGTCCGGCCCTTGCAAGCGGTGCGACCGGTCGATCCCGCACCCGTGGAGGAGAGCGATGAACCGGTTGCGACTCTCACCCCGGCTGGTGGTCCTGGCGGCCGCCGGCGGCTATCTCGGCTGGCGGTTCTGGCGCGGCTGGCGGGCGCGTCGGGAGATGGCCCGACTGGCCGCCGCCGTGGGACGGACCCGCCAGCGGGTGGTGATCCTGGGGGCCGGCTTCGGTGGCCTCTTCACCGCCCTCCACCTGAGCCGCCGTCTCCAGGGCGACCCCACCGTGGACATCACCCTCATCGACCAGCACAACTACCATCTGTTCACGCCGATGCTGACGATGGTGGCCGGGGGGCTGGTCGAGCCGCGGCACGTCTGCTTCCCGGTGCGCTCGCTCCTGCGGCGCCCGCGCTTCCGTTTCCGCCAGGCCGAGGTCACCGGCCTCGACCTGGAGAACCGTCTGGTCCACACCACCGTCGGCACCATCCCCTTCGACTACCTGGTCCTGGCTCTGGGATCGGTCGTTAACTTCTTCGGCGTGCCCGAGGCTGAGCGCTACAGTCTCCCGTTCAAGGAGGTGGGCGACGCCGTCAGCGTCCGCAACCGGGTCATCGACGCCCTGGAGCAGGCCACCGCCGAGCCGGACCCCGACCGCCGGCGGGAGCTCCTGACCTTCATCATCTGCGGCGGGGGTCCGACCGGCGTCGAACTGGCGGCGGCGCTGCACGACTTCATCCACCACAGCCTGATCGGCCTCTACCCCGACCTGAGTTTCGACGAGGTGCGGATCGTTCTGGTCGAGGCCCAGGCGCGGCTGGTGCCCACGCTGGACCCGCGCCTTGGGGCGGCCGCCACCGCCGTCCTGCGCCGCAAACGGGTCGAGATCCGCACCGAGACCAGTGTCGCCCGCGTCAGCCCCGAGGGCATCGAGACCCACACCGGCGAGCGTCTCCGCGGGCGGACGGTCATCTGGTGCGCCGGCATCCGGGCTCATCCGCTGGTGGCCGGCCTGCCGGTGCCCCACGGCCGCGGTGGCACGGTGGTCGTCGACGAGTTCCTGGAACTGGTCGAGCACCCCGGCGTCTACGCCATCGGCGATTGCGCCCAGTACACCGACCCGACCACCGGCCGGCCGCTTCCCCCCGACGCCAAGGTGGCGATCCAGCAGGCCGAGGCGGTGGCCCGCATCCTGGCCGACCGTCTGGCCGGGCGCGAGCCCGCGCCCTTCACCTACCGCTACCTGGGCGATATGCTCTCGCTGGGCGAGCGCGACGCCGTGGCCAAGGTGGGGAACCTCGTTCTGACGGGCCTACCAGCCTGGCTCCTCTGGCGCCTGTACTACCTGGGTCGGCTGCTGGGGACCGGCACCCGGCTGCGCGTCCTGGGCGACTGGCTGCTCCGGACCTTCGCCGAGCCGGACATCGCCCGCCTGGACCTGCGGCCCCAGCCGCTGCCGCTGGGCCATATTTAACCAATGGCGTAGAGCGCCCGGTGGGCCCGGGCGATGGCCTCCCAGGCGAAGCGGCCGGCCGTCTCCCGGCCGCCGGCGCCCAGATGGGCCCGGAGCCGCGGGTTGGCCAGGAGCTGGTCGATGGCCAGGGCCAGAGCCACCGGGTCGCGCGGCGGAACCAGAAAGACGGTCTCGCCGTGCCGAAGGAGGGGGTCCACGGGGGTGGCCGCGGTGGTCAGCACCGGCGCGCCGTGGGCCCAGGCGGCCAGGAGAGCCCCGTTTTTGGTGCTGGCCCCGCCCCGGAAGGGCAGGACGACGAGATCGGCTGCCCGGAGGTAGGCGGAGACCACGGCCTCGGGCTGGTGCCCGGTGAAGACGACGTCGGCCTGCAGCCCCAGATCCCGAACCTGCCGCTGGAGCGCCGCCCGGTAGGCGGCCGCCGCCGGCCCGGCCAGGGCGGCCGTCTCAAAGCCGCCGACCACCGCCAGGGCTGGCCGCCGGCCGGCGGGCAGCCGGGCCAGAGCCTGGAGCAGGTCCTCGAGTCCCTTGACCGGGTGGACGAAGCCGAAGAAGACGAGGAGCGGCCGGCCGCCAAAAGGGGCCCGCCGGGCGGCCGCCGCGGCCGCGGTGGCCAGCGGCCGGATGTTGGGGCCGATGGGGATGAGCACCGTCCGGGCGGCCAGGCCGGGGACGCGCCGGAGGAGGACCTGGCGATGGTGGTCGTTGGTCACCACCACCCGTCGGGCGGCGGTGGCCAGGGTGAGGGTGTCGCGCTCCCAGAGGGCGCGGCGCTCGCCCCAGCCGGCCAGACGGCGCCAGAGGCCGAGCGAGAGGCCCGGTGGCACCCACTCGCCGCCGTATTCGTGCAGTGTGACATAAAAGCGCCCCGGCAGCAGGAGCGGCAGGAGGGCCGGGGCCCGGGCGGTGCCGAACGAGAGGGGCGCCCACTGGAGGTGGACGACGGCAGCCCGGCGGAGGGCGAGGGCCAGCCGGAGGACGCCGGCCAGGTCCCAGCGCCGGTCGGGAGGGAGGGTCTGGATCGTGGCCGGCAGGCCCAGCGCCCGGAGGGCCGCCACCAGGTGGTGGGTGTAGTGGGTGACCGCGCAGCGGGCCGGGTCGCCGGTGCCGACGAGGTGGACGATCGCGGTCGGGGGCATGGTGCTCTCCCCGGCCGGTCCGGGCAGGGAACGTGCCAGGGTGGCGTTTGGGCGTCGTACCCAAAGCGGCGGCCGGTTTGGACTGTCCGCCCAAACCGGCGGGGATGAGTTTCGTGCCCCGCATCCGTGGCCGGGAGTCTGGCCCGGGGGTATAGTGAGGGTGGCAGCGCGGCCAGGGGTGGTCGGCCGCGACCACCTTGACCGGTCCTCCCTCTGACACCGGCGGCGGTCCCGGCCTGGACCCGTGGGACCGGGCGGCCGCCGGGGCGCGACACCGGACGGGAGAGGCCCGGGCGACCGGTTCGGTGGGGAGAGGGAGAGCCGGAGCACCGGCTGCCGATCCTGGCGGCAGGGTAGGAGAGAAGATGCCAGCAGAGATCAACACCGGGGATACGGCCTGGGTTCTGGTCGCCACCGCCCTGGTTATGCTGATGACACCGGGGCTGGGGTTCTTCTACGGGGGGCTGGTCCGGCGCAAGAACGTCCTGGCCACCATCATGCACAGTTTCTTCATCCTGGCGCTCATCAGCGTCCAGTGGGTCCTCTGGGGCTACAGCCTGGCCTTCGGCCCCGACAAGGGCGGGATCATCGGTGGACTGGAGTGGATCGGGCTGACAGGTGTCGGGGCGGAGCCCAACAAAGACTACGCCCCCACCATCCCGCATCAGCTTTTTATGGCCTTCCAGATGATGTTCGCCATCATCACCCCGGCGCTCATCACCGGGGCCTTCGCTGAGCGCAAGCGCTTCAAGGCCTTTGTCCTCTTCAGCCTGCTCTGGGCCACCTTCGTCTACGACCCGCTGGCCCACTGGGTCTGGGGCATGGGAGGCTGGCTGCGGAGTCTGGGGGCGCTCGACTTCGCCGGCGGCACGGTCGTGCACATCAGCTCCGGTGTCTCGGCCCTGGTGGCGGCCCTGGTCATCGGCCGGCGCATCGGCTGGGGGCACGAGCACATGGTGCCGCATGATGCGCCGATGACCGTGCTGGGGGCGGCGCTCCTCTGGTTCGGCTGGTTCGGCTTCAACGCCGGGAGCGCGCTGGCGGCAGGGCCGCTGGCGGTCAACGCCTTCGTCGTCACCAACACGGCGGCGGCCATGGCCGCCCTGACCTGGATCACCGTGAGCTGGGCCCACACCGGGCGGCCCAGCGCGGTCGGGGGAGCGGCGGGGGCGGTGGCCGGGCTGGTGGCCATCACGCCGGCCTCCGGCTTCGTGGACGTGCGGGCGGCCATCCTCATCGGGCTGGGCGCCGGCGTCTTCTGCTACGCCGCCGTCCAGCTGCTCAAGAACCGCTACCAGATCGACGACGCGCTGGACGTGTTCGGCGTGCACGGCATCGGCGGGACCTGGGGCGCCCTGGCCACCGGGCTCTTCGCCACCAAGGCGGTCAACGAGGCGGGAGCCGATGGCCTGCTCTTCGGCAACCCGGCCCAGTTAGGGATCCAGGCGGTGGCGGTGGTGGCGACCTGGGTGTTCGTCGCGGTGATGACTTTCGTCATCCTGAAGGTGGTGGACGCGCTGGTCGGGCTGCGGGTGCCGGAGGAAGAGGAGCGGCTGGGGCTGGATGTCTCGCAGCACGGCGAGCCGGCCTACCAGTACTGAGAGACCAACCGGGCGGGGGGTTCTCCCCCGCCCATCGCCAGCCAGACCGCAAATGACGGAGGGGAGAGGTTGATGGACGCGCTGCTTATCGCCGCACTGGTCTCGTTTCTCGGGCTCATCGCCGGCTGGGTGGTTCTCCCGGCCAGCCCGGCGGAGAAGGCCGCCACGCCCGAGGTGGCGGTCGCCCAGCGCGAGAGCACGGCCTGACGGTCGGGCCGGGCGAGAAGACGCGGGGCACCGGGATCCCGGTGCCCCGTCTTTTTGCGGCGCGGGTTCGCCCCGCTTCCGGCCGGGACCCTGTCCCCGGCCGGCGACTGGCCCACGCCCGGTCCTCCGGTCTTTCCGCACTCCCGATCGGCGCGCCTTTCGCGCCGGAGACCCGTCGAGAGGAGCCGGCTCCTCTCTTCCACCTGGTCAGGAAAAGCGCGCATGAGCGCACGCCGGCCCTCCACCAGGGGGAAGACCCGGGCCTCTCTTCCACCGCTCCCACGACCCGGTGAGGAGGGCGGGCTTGAGGGGAGAGAGGTCTCTGGGTACTCAAGCCCGAGGAACGGAAGGAAGGTGCCTACCCTTCGGGCGAGGGCAAGTCGCCCGCTTTCGCTGGTGGTAGCTGACGCCGAAGGCTTCCGGGAAGAGGCGGATGTAGCCGAGCCCGAAGCGGGCCAGGCGGTCTCGTACTCCACCACCACCTGGTCCAGCTCCCCCCTGTTGGCCCGGTTCAGGATCTTGAGGAGGCCCTGCCGGTTCTCGTTGACCCCCGCCCGCCACCTCGGCCACCGTCTCGTAGGACCCGCCCCGCTCCCAGGAAAAGGCCTCCAGGCGGGCTACCTGGGCCTTGAGGAAGGCCTCCTGCTTCCGCGTGCTCACACGGGCGTAGAGGACGGTCCGGGGCCTGGGCTCCGTCTGAGAGAGTTGGAGGCCCAGGGAGAGAAGTCTTTCCACCTCGTCCCTCCGGTACCGCCTGCGCCCTCCGGAGGTGCGGACGGGGTGAAGGATCCCTTCCCCACGCGTAGAGGGTGTTGCGGTGGAGGCCGCAGCGCTCCTTGATGCGCCGTGCAGGAAGGAGGAGCGGATCCACACTAATACTAAGTTCCTGCGCATTGAGTTTTAAACTCAGTCCCTTCAAGTAGCTGCACGACTTCACCGACGGCTGCTTTGAGCTCGGCAACCGTCGGGTAAAACCTTCGGGGCATCAAGAACCCTTTTATCCGCCGCCAGACACCCTCCATCGGATTCAGATGCGGACTGTATCGGGGCAGGTATCTTAAGACCAGGCCCCTCCGTGCCCACTCAGCTGTCCGGGCTCTAAGCCTGCCGGACCGGTGAAACGGCGCATTGTCCAGGAACAATACCACCGGCGTGCCGCCGCACTTCGCCTGCTGGGCCAGACCTTCAAGATAGTCCAGCACCTGCTCAGTCCGGCATTGACCCTCAAGGACACCGCATCTGACCCGGTGGTTGCCGTCAGGCTCCCATTCCAGATGCCCAATAACGTTGACCCGACCGGACTTGCCCCAGGCCCTGGGTACACACCTGACACGGGATTTTCCCCTGGCTGTCCAGCGGTAAGCCGGCGGCAGGGAAAGCCCAAAGCCGCTCTCATCCAGGGAGATTCCCCTGTTCAAGCCTTCGGCCGCCCCCTTTTTACCCGAATCTCTTCGGTCCGGAACGTCTCAACTTCCTCCGGCGCAGGCTTACCGATAGGCACAGATCTTGTCCGTTTGTAAACGTAACCGAGCTGCTTTCTCTGCCGGGCACTTGTCGAACGGTCAACCCTGACGCCAAGCTTTTCGAAAACCGCTTCACCAAGTTGCCGGGCAGTCCAGGTCCGGTCCTGGGCTAAAAGCTCCCGAAGATACGCTTCTACCGCGGGGGTGATTTTTGGGGCTGCCCCCGGCGCCTTGCCGTCGGCCAGACCCTCAAACTTGCGCCCAAGCCAGCGCCTTAAAGCGAGCAGGACCGTCGTCCGGTCCCTGCCGACGAAGCCGGCGATTTTCGGGGCGCTCCAGCCCTGGGCAGATAACCTGATTTCGAGGGCCCGCAGCCTAACCTTGGGATGGACCAGGGGGCTTTTCTCCAGTTCCAGTAGTCTGGCATCCTCTTCAGGGGTCAGTCGGATAAATATCGGCGCACTCATGGCGTGAGTATACCACACAGGAACTTAGTTTCCGGTGCGAAATCGCCGAAAACACCGTGGTTTCAAGGGCTTTGAGCCATTTCACCCCAAGCCAGGGGCTGGACGCTTGCGAGGGTTCCCTTCGGCGCGGGGGTGTCTCATGCCGCCGTGGTCGCCTTGGCCGCCCGTCCCACCCGCGTCTCGGCGCTCCTGGCCAGGTGCGCCGTCACGATGCCCCAGCCGACCCAGCGCCCAAAGCCCTCTTCCCCGTGAGTGAGACAAACATCCAGCCCCTGGCATCGCTTCAGCACGCTGATCCGCCCTTCGATCCCCGCGCGAAACCGCAAGCCCCGACGAAACCACCGGGCGCGTTCAAGTTTCCGGCGTTCTTCCGAGAGCGTTCCTGACCGGGGTAAGATGACCCGTTTGACGCCAAACGCCCGGGCCAGCTTCTCATTGGTCGGTGAGGCAACGCCCCGATCGCCCGCCAGCAGATGCGGCGCCCGCCCGAACCGCTTTCGATGTCCTTCCAGACTGGCCCGCAGATAGGGCGCGTCCTGGCCACCGCCGTCTGCGAGAATCTCATAGCGACTGATAATGCCTCCCTCGACCTCGTCGAGGAGGACCTTGCGGCCAAACTCACTGGTCTTACCGGGTTTGTGCCGGACGATGATCTGAGTATGCGGCGCGAAGAGGCTGAGGAGTTTCTCCGTGGCGGGGACGACCTCGCCCACAGATCACCCGCCGGGTTGCTGGCGCGATCGCCTGGTCAACCAGAGGCAGAAAGGGAGCGAACTGCTGGACCAGACGCTGTGCCTGAGGATCCGCTCGCTCAGCGAGAGAGTCTCGCACGTGCTCGGCTGGGGCTTTGCGCGCTTCGGCGATCCCGATGAGCGTGGCATCGGCGCGCGGGAGACTTTCGGCCGCTTCTTCCCCTTGGCGGCGGGCCACCCGAGGGATCTCCTGGGCGAGCCGCCGCACGCTCCGGGTGTGACTCCGAAACACCGTCCTGGGCAGGTCTCTCCCATCCGTCACGATGTCCTTCGCCCGACGGAGCAGGCGACTCAAGACGCGCACCCCGTCGCCCAGAATGCGACTGTCCGTCGGGTGGTGAATGGTCGTCTCCCCCACCGTCGTATCCGTCCGGAGTTTGCGCCCCCGGGTGACCTTCAATGCCCGCGCCAGTTCGACGACCCGATCATTGCCCTGGGCGCGCGTCGGGGGACCGATCAGGTTCGCCCAACGGATCAGCGGGGTGTCATCGGGGACGGCTTCGAGAGAGACCCGACAGAACGGGCGCAAGACCAGGCTATCGGCGACACAATGCGCGGTCTCGGCGTCGCTCCAGCGAGACAACCGCTTGACGGCGATCATCCGCAGGATCACCTCGACCGGCGTGGAATGCCGACCGTGCGTGCGCGTCTGGGGGGTATCGGCGGGCAAGGTCCGCCTTCACCGTGGGGAACACGACATCATCGTCGAGGAGACGATCCAGCTCGGTGAGAATTGGATCCATCTCCAGATCGAGCTTCGGAACCAGGGTGAAAAGATCCATCGGTTTGTGGCGGTCACACAGCATGGCCAGTTTCCTCCCGTCGGACTCCCGTACCATGATACAACCACCCCCAATCCCGCCATTTCGCACCGGAAACGAGTACTAGTACTACCACGATCATCAGGACTGGTGCGGGGGCAACACGCTCTATCTGAAAAGCGTCCGTTTCAATCCAAATGTGGTGCGATTAGGACCTGATTCTGCGTTTGTGTGCCGCATGTTTGAGACAATTGTTTCAATCCCATTACGGTGCGATTAGGCCAGAAGCCTGACGTTCGTCCGACGGGCGAGAGGGCTGGGGTTCCCGGCCGCGGAGGGGGGACAGCACCTCGTTGTTTTATGGATTACAATGTAATCGAACGTTACCGGGCAGGGAAGGGGGCGACTCCAATGCCCAAGTCGGTACCGCTGAGTGTGCGCTTGAAGAAGGAGACTTACGAATTCGTCAAGGAGCTCTCACGCCGCACCGCGCGTCCTATGGGGAGCATCGTGAGCGAGCTGGCAGAAGAGGCTGCCAGGATGCGCAGTCATCCGGGTATATCTTTTGCCGGTCCTCCGGGGGACAGGCGGGCCCGGATTGAGGGAACCGGCCTGGATGTGTGGGAGGTCATTGCTGTATACCGTGCCTGTGGGGAAGACGTGGACAGCACGCGCAGCGTGCTGTCCCACCTCACGCCGCGTCAGGTCGAGGCTGCCGTCCGGTACTACCGCTCATACCCGGAGGAGATTGAGGCGCTGATCGCGGAAAATGAGCGGCCGCGTGAGGAGTGGGAGCGGCTGTACCCATACCTGCGGCCGCTCTCACGGTAGTTCGGTGCGGATGGTGGGGCATGATGTCCAGGCCGTCCAGGAACCCGAGAATCGCTGGGCCTGGGGTCTTGAGGACTCCGAGCAGCTCGAGGCTGCAGTACGTCAGGGGCGGGTCCTCGTCACGTACAATCTTCGGGATTTCATCCCGCTTTCTCGGCAGTGGGCTGAAGCGGGAAAAAATCACATGGGCATTGTCCTCGTACACTTCCGAACGGTTGCACCCGGAGACATCGGCGAGCTGGTCAGGCATCTGAGCGCGCTCCTGGAGGCCTATCCCGAGGACGACGCTTTGAAGGACCGGGTCATCTTCCTGCCGGATGTTTGACTGGAGTTCATCCCGAAATGTGGACAGGTGATAAGCCCCTGTCCCAAACTGGGGCTGAGACACCGGGTGAGAGGTCTCAGCCGTGGAGAGGATGCTGACCGATGAGCAGGGACCCGCAGCGCCCCCTGCTCCCACCCCCGAAGCCCCGGGGAAGGCGACGGGCCAATGACCGACAAACCCTGGAAGGCATTCTGTGGGTGCGCACGACCGGCGCCCGGTGGCCGGACCTTCCCCGGGCAGACGGCCGCACGACCCGCTGCCACCGGCGGCTCACGGAGGGGCCGGAGCACGGGGTGTGGGAGAAGGTCTTCCAGGCTTTCCTTTCCACCCTGGACGCGGAGGGGAAGCTGCAGGGGGAGAGGGCCTTCCGGGAGGCCACCGTCGTGCCGGCCAAAAGAGTTCATATCCGGTGTCAAGCCCCAACAGCCGCACCGACGGCCCGCGGCTTGATCTTGTCGGCGTCGGAGGAGTCGCCGCTGATGAGGAGGTGGTAGACCACCGTGAGCAGGGCCCGCGAGAGGATCGGGAGGGCCTCCTTCTGGCTCTGGCCCCTGGCCCGGAGCGTCTGGGAGCGCTCGCGCCACTCGGGCCGATACCGCGCGGCCACGCGCTGTCCCTCGCGGCGCGCGTGGCGCAGGGCGCCGGGCCCGCGCTGGGAGAGCGTGCGCTGGCCGACGACGGCGCCGCTCTGGCGCGCTCGGGGGTCCAAGCCAGCATAAGCCACGACCTGGTCGACCCGACCGAAGCGGGCGACATCGCCCAGTTCGGCGCGGATCGTCGCCGCGTGGGTCGGGCCGCTCCCGGGGATCCCCGGGAGTCATTTGCCGGCCTCGTCGTCGTGCAGCACGGCAGCGATGGCCTGCTCGCGATCGTCGCTGTGGCGCTGGAGGTCGCGCACGGGGCGGGCGAAGGTGGAGACCACCGGGCCTCGGCCAGGGCCCGGGCCGATCCGTCGGCACCGCGGAGGGGCAGGACCGCCGGGGTGGCCCGGTCGGTCTGCTCGGGAAGGTGACGGGGGAGTTCTGGGAAGACGACCACCCGTTCGTCGAGCAGTCGCTGGCGGGCAACGGTGCGCGCCTGGACGCGGTCGCGGCGGGCGCGGGTCAGCGCGCGCCGGGCTTGAACGGTCTCGGTCGGTAAGGTGCTGGCCCGGGCGTAGCCGGCGAGGAGCCCGCGGGCGAGGGTCTGGGCGTCGAGCCCCTCGGTCTGGGCCCGCAGGCCCCGACGTGCCGCCCAGGCGGAGGTCTGACAGGGGTGGAGGACGAGCACCTGGTAACCGGCGTGGGTTAACGCGTCGTGGAGCGGCTCCCCGAGCGAGCCCGTGGCGTCGCGTCCGCCGAGGACCGCTTCGGGACCACCCCACTGGGCGAGCCGCTGGCAGAGGTCAGCGTAGCCCGCGGCGGTGGCGGCGATCGACCGGGGCCGCTGGCGGACCGTGCCCGCGGGGGCCTCCAGGGCACAGACCGTGTGGCTGGCCCTGGCCACGTCGCTGCCGACGACGAGCTTCACCTGGGGATCCAACCTCCGGACGACCTCCGACCGCTCGAGTCTGGGTTGGCGTTGGGGGCGTGCAGGCCCCAGACCGTCCGGGGGCAGGCGCCGTGTCCATGGGCGCTCGACGCGTCTCGTCGGCGCCGCCGTTCGGCCATCGACCGTTCGCCGCCGGAAGGCCGGCGCGGGCGTCTTTTTGCGTCGGTCAAGCCGAAGGGGGGCACGGAGCCCGTGCCCTGCCACCCACCGGACGCGTGCCCTCACGGTACCGCGCTCCGCACGAATATACAAGGGCGGCCTGAGCCTCTGCTTCCGAGTGATGCTGTCCCCTGCGGGATTCGGGACACAACCTGGGGGCCCAGCGGGGCCTGACTCAGAATCTGAAATATCAACGCGGGGCTGAGATTCGGCGAGTCCGGGGCCACAACCGGCTCGGACCAGAAGTCCGAGCCTATCCAGGGTTAAAGCTGCGGGTTATCGACGGGATTGCAGCTGGGCCTGCTTACGCCACGGATAGGGTCTTGGACAAAAAGGTGCTAAAGCCGGGAACTCAGCGGGGGCGCTGCGCACGGATGCGGGGTCTGATTCCCTGGAAAGGTCAACTACCATCGGCTAAAGCCGACGATAGTTGACCAGGCGTGCCTCTTCCATCTGAGTCCTCGGCTCCGCGGCGGACGCCGAAGAACCTCCGGCCAGGACTGGGATGGGGAGCGCCCGGGCCCTCGCCCACCGCCCACGGAGACGCCCCCACCCGGAACGACCGGCTCACCCCATTGGCTCCCCCGGCTCCGGCGGCCAGGCCGCGGCCGGAACACGCTCGCCCCGCGGGTCGAAAAGCCCCAGCCCGGCCCGCTCGGCCGTCGCCTCCGTGCCCAGGGACACGGCCAGCCCTCCCAGATAAATGAGCGCCGGTCGGGTGATGCCTACCTGGGCCAGCCGCTGCCAGGTCTCCGGCGCCCGGAATTTCCGGGCGACCTCCTGGATGTCGGCCGCCCGGACCCGGCCCCGCACTTCCCCCAGCACCCAGACGGTCTGGCCGGCCGCCGTCGCGGCCTGGGCGACCAGGTCCACTTCAAAATCGCCCAGATCCAGGGGAGCCGGCGCGGTGCGCAGCCGCCAGCCGCGTGCCCGGAGAATCCTCTCCAGCACCCGGCCCAGATTGGCTTCGACCAGCGGGCCGGTCCGGCGGACAAAGTCCTCCATCGACCGCCGATGGAGCTGGAAGGCCTGCTCCAGGGCGCCGAGCCGCCGGGCCATCTCGGCCTGGGCTTCGACCAGCCGGGCGACCTCCGCCTCGGTGCGGGCCTGGGCGTCTGCCAGCCGGGCGACCGTCTCTTCCAGCCGGGCCAACCGCTCTTCGGCCTGAGCCATGCGCTCGGTCAGGTGGACGACCGCCGCCTCCAGACGGCTCAGGCGTTCCTCGGCCTGAGCCATCCGCTCGGCCAGGTGGGTCACCGCCTCTTCCAGGCGGGCCAGCCGCTCCTCGGCCTGGGTCATCCGTTCGGCCAGGCGGGCGACCGTTTCTTCCGTGCGGGCCTGGGCCTCGGCCAGCCGGACCACGGCGTCCTCCAGCCGGCCGACGCGCTCCTCCGTCCGGGCCTGGGCCTCGGCCAGCCCGGTCACCGCCGCCTCCAGCCGGTCCACCCGCTCCCCCAGCGCCCGGACCTCCCGGGTCAGCCCGCGCACCTCGGTCGGCAGCCCCGCCAGGGCCAGCAGCCCCTGGAGCACCCCGGCCTCCGGGAAAAGGGCCTGAAGCACCGCCTGCCGTTTCTCCGGCTCCTCACGCAGCAGCCGGAGCAGCTGCTCAAACGCATCGGTGGGCCGGTCCATCGTCTCCCTCCGTGACGGGGAAAATATACCAGGCAGGCGGGGCCGGCGGCCCGCCCGGAAGAAGCGCCGGCAGCAGACCGGCCTCTTCCTCGGCCGCGACGGCCTCCGCACGGGAGGGGAACGGGCCGAGGAGGCGCCCGTCGGTCAGGCGCACCTGCCAGGGCCCCGGCAGCCGGCGGGAGAGCGCCCGGGCCCACGCCCACCGGCCCACAAGACGCCCCCGCAGCAGGCGAAAGACCCCGCGGGACCACCCCGCCGGCTCCACCCACCCCGTCCGCCGGGCCGCCACCACCGTCCCCAGGGCGGCCTCGAGCGCCCGGTCCGCCTCCGGGTGGGCGATGGCCTCCACCCGCCCGTCCGGCCGGAGAAGGAGAATCATCGTCCCCCCTCTCGCAGCCGGGGACGGACGCCCTGCCGGTAATATTCCGGCTTGCGGCGCCGTTCCCGCACGGCGCCCAGCGCCCGGTCAAAGGGCTCCAGGAGCCCGGCGCAGCCGGGCCCGCAGGCCCCCTCCACCTCCGCCTCCACCGTCCCGTCGGGGTGAATCCGGATGACCAGTTCCTCTCCCATCATCCTCCTCAGTCCTCTCTCTGTGGTGGTTCGGCCGCCAGGAGCGCGGCCGGCGACTCTTAGAAAACGGGCGCAGGAGACTGTCGGCTTCAGCCGACAGAGGAATGCGCCCTCGACACCTCCTTTCTCGTGTGGTAGACTTTCAACAGGTTGAGCAGCATGCGACTGACGGCGGTGATCCGGCTCCTCCCGGACGAGACACAAACGCACGCTCTCCTGGACACCATCCGGGCCGTAAACTCGGCCTGCAATTATGCCTCTCAAGTGGCCTTCGAACAGCGGGCCTTTGGCCGGAAGACCCTCCACACCCTGGTCTACCGGGAGATACGGGCGCGCTTTGGCCTCCCCGCCCAGCTTGCCGTCCACGTGATCAGCAAGGTGGTGGACGCCTACAGAGCGAAGGGGGAACGAAAAGCCGTGCGCACCTTCCGGGAGGTGGGCGCCGTACGCGACGACGGCCGCGTCCTCCGTCTGAAGGTGGAGAAGCGCCTGGCGTCCCTCTCCACCCTCAAAGGACGCCTCGCGATACCGTTCGCCGCCGGAGAGCCCCAGCTCCGCCTTCTCCGGCATCCGGTCAGAGAGCTCACCTCCTGGCTCTTCACGCGCCGGGGAAAGTTCTTCCTGGCGGTGGTCTGCGCGGTGGACGACCCCGAAGCCAGAGAGCCCGAAGGCGTTCTCGGCGTGGACCTCGGCCAGGCCAACCTGGCCACGGACAGCACGGGCGAGCGCTTCTCCGGCGAAGTCCTCACGCGGGCCCGTCTGCGCTCTGCCCGGCTCCGGAGACGCCTCCAGAAGCGGGGTACTCAGTCCGCCCGGCGGCATCTGCGGAAGCTGGCCCGCAAAGAGCGGAACTTCGCCCGCACCACCAATCACACCATCGCCAAGCGACTGGTGGAGAAAGCCCAAAGGGATTGCTCTGGAGAATCTGAAAGGCATGCGCGGCAGGACAACGGTTTCCCGGGCACGGAGATTTCTCCACCATGCGTGGCCCTACGCGCAGCTGCAGTCCTTTCTCCAGTACAAAGCCGCCCGTGCGGGCGTGCCTGTGGTCTTTGTCGACCCGCAGAACACCTCGCGAACGTGCCCGGTCTGCGGACATATCGACAAGCGCAACAGGAAATCTCAGTCGGAATTTGTCTGCCGGTCGTGTGGCTTCTCCGACCACGCCGACCGCGTGGCAGCGATATAAACATCGCCGCCAGGGCCGCCGTCAACCGGCCTAGAGCGACTGCCAATTACCACCTTGCGCTCTCTCTTGTCGGGTGGCATGGCTCCCTCCATGGCGCCACGGCAAGCCGTCGGCTTTAGCCGACGGTCGTTGACGTCCCCAGGTCAGGGATTCCACCATCCCCGGCGCGCTCGCTGGATGGCCTCTTCAAAGCGCGGCTGTTTGGACGGGAGGGGTAACGATGCCGCTGCGGATTGACTTTTCCCGGGAAGCCCTGGAAGCATTTTGCCGGCGCTGGCGCATCCAGGAACTCTCCATTTTCGGCTCCGCCCTGCGCGAAGATTTCCGCCCGGGCAGCGATGTGGATGTGCTGGTGGTCTTTGAGCCTGGCGCAACCTGGTCGTTCCGGGATTGGCTCCAGATGATTCGCGAACTGGAAGCCATTTTCGGGCGCAAGGTGGATCTGGTGGAACGGCGACTGGTGGAGCAAAGCAAGAACTATATTCGCCGGAAGCACATTCTGAGCCATCTGGAGCGTGTGTATGTGGCGCGATGAGGCATACCTGCTGGACATGCTGATCGCCGCGCGAGAAGCCCGATCGTTCAGCGAGGGGCTAACCTGGGAGGCGTTTCAGCGGAGTTCTCTGCACCAGCACGCCATTGCCAAGGCGCTGGAAAACATCGGCGAGGCGGCGCGCAAGATCTCCGAGACGATGAAAGCGGCCCACCCCGAAATCCCGTGGCAGGATATCGTCGCGCTCCGCCATCGCATAGCACACGACTACTTTCACCTTGATCTGGTGCGCATATGGCAAATCGTGCAGGAAGATGTCCCTGTCTTGATCCAACTGCTTGAACCCCTGGTTCCTCCGGAGGAGCCCTGATGCCCCGCCGAAACCGCACCGCCTCATCCCGGACGAACCGGAACGGCCTCCAGGAATACACCAAACGGGAACACCGCCTGGTCCTCCCGGCCTGGCTGAACAGCCTCGTCGGCTGCGAGAGCACCAAGGCCCTGCTGGAAGACTGCAAAGACGTGGCCGAGGGCTGCGCCCGTCGGAGGCGCAGCCACCTCTCCCACCACCTGCGGGCCCGCGGGAGCACCGTGCGCATCCCCGAAGAGGACCTGGCCCGCTACGAGGAAAACATCCGCATGCACCTGGAGCGCCTGAATCACCACCCGGCCGGAGCCCTTTCGCCTTCGCTATTTTTCAGCACCTGGCCGCCCCGTACACGGCGATCGTGCTCGACCGCCTGTTTCATCGCCCGGCCCAGTTGCTGGCCGCATTGAACGCTTTTGTCGGCGAGCGCCCAATGGGTCGGACGTGTTCCTGAGACGCCTTCCGTCCCGGAAAGAACGCGGCCTGGACGCCCAGACGCTGTCCACCAACAGCCTCCAACGCGTCTTCCATGTGCCATCGGGCGGCGGCCTCTGGCCGATATCCGCGGCAGCCAGGGCGAGCGTGGGCTCAAGGCCGCCGGCGCGGCCGAGTACTTCGGCCTCACCGACATTGGGGATACCGCGGCCTTCAAGAAACTGGCCGAAGAACAAGCGCCGGAGATGACGATCAGGGGTGGAACTCCTGGCGCGTGTCCGCCATGGGGCTTTTGGACATCGGCAAGCAGGAGGGCTCCCAGATCATCCCGCTGTTCGGCCGCGGTGTGCGCCTGAAGGGCAAAGACCTGAGCCTCAAGCGCCGCGCGGCGCTCCCGGGCGAGCATCCCCAACACATCAAGCTCCGGGAAACGCTCAACATCTTCGCCGTGCGGGCCACCTACATGGCCCAGTTCCGCGAGTACCCGGAGCGCGAGGGGGTGGAGACCGAGCCGGTCATCGAGTTAGCGCTTTTCATCCGGATCAACGAACCGGCCCTCAAAAGGCCCCTGGTGGTGCCGCGTGTGCCAGAGAAGAAAGCGTTCCACGAGCATGCCTGGTTTGCGCTGGAAAGGGAGGAAGCCATCACGGTCCGCGTGGACCTCTCGGTCCGGGTGCAGGCGCTGGAGAGCACGGCCCGAGGCCTGCAGACCGCCACCGTGCAAACCGGCGCTGAGCGGCGCATACCAGACGAAAGCCTGGCGCTGGTGGACTGGAAACAGGCCTACCTGGACCTTCTGGACGACAAGGCGCGCAAGGGGTGGAGCAACCTGATCCTCCAGCTGGAAACCCCGCGGCAACTGATACGCGCAATCACCTACACCCTCATCGCCGACGCGGCCATCGTCCGCCCCCGAACCTTCGTCGAACGCCGCCGGCAGGAGACCGTGACCGCGACCTTGCGCACGTACACGCACACCTTCTACTGCCGCCGTCGGGAGCGCCGGGAGACCGAGAACTGGGATATTGCCCTCTGAGCGAAGACGACCCCAACGTGAGTTTCAATCGCGCCATGGCCGGCGAAGGTCGGTAGCATAAGGAATCTTGGGTAAGGGTCTGGGTTTAACAGGGGGCACCGACGCTCCAAGAGGAAGTGCCCTCGAAAATCCGAGGGCCAGAAACAGGAGCGCACAGGTTTTCGCCAGAGCCTTGACAAGTTGCCTGGTTCTCTCGGTTCAAGTAGTATTACAGTTCCCCTTTACGTCTCAGGCGGCGCCGGCGATGACACGCCTGGGCGATTTTCTGATGGCGCCGACGCCAGCGGGACCAGGCGAGGATGCTCTCGGGCGCCCGCGTCGCCGTCCAGAGAAGCCGGACGAGGAGCCGACGGATTTCCGGGACGGTGAGGGGGATGTGCTGAGGACAGGTGGTTCCCCCCTTTTGGCGGCCCCAATCGCCAAGGCCGCCAGCGCCAGCAGGGCGCGGGTGATAGGCCGGTACCAGCCGTGCCAACTGCGGACCGCGTCGTGGTCCAGCCCCACCTGCCCCTTGGCGCGCGGGAACACCTCCGCGATCGTCCCGCGCGTTCCTGCCGCACGGACGACCTCCTCCCGCGGCGCGGAGACGAGGAAGGAGGCCAGCTCGTCGGTCCGCTCGGGAGGCCGCCGCAAAAGCCCGGCGTGCACCCAGCCCGCAGCGCCGGCCGCAGGGGGACGAGCACCCAGTCGTACCCCCGGGGCCCCTGGGCACCGTCGCCGCTGCGCCGCGGCCCGCCGTCCGGGGGAACCGCTGGGGCGAGGGCTGCGACCGCCACCTGGCGCGGCAGCCCGCCTGGGGGCCACCGCGTCGTCGTCTCGGTGCGGTGGACCGCCAGGACGGACACTTGCCCCCGCTCCGCCAGCGCCCGCCGCAGCGTCCCGTCGCTCCCATAGACTTCATCGGCGACCACCCAGCGGGCCGGCACGCCAGCCTCCAGCGCCCGTTCCATCAGGTCGAGAGCCAGGTGTGGCTTGGGGCGGAAGCCGACCGTGGTGGGGATGCCCACCGTCCGACACCGGTCAGGGTCGGCGAACCTCACCTGGGGCGCGCAGAGCGCCCGGTCGCTCCGCGCGTGGCCCGCGGGACTGGCAGAGCCGCGGAAGACCCCCACCGGGCAAGTGGCGATCGTGCCCAACGTCCCGCAGGACTGGCGGGCCACGCCGACCGAATGCCGTCCCTGTTTGGGAAAGCTGGTCTCGTCGATGACCAGCACCCCGGCCGGGTCGCCCAGCGCGCGGACGATCCACCGGCGGAGGTCATCGCGCGCGGCGTCGGCCTCCCCGGCGGAGCGGTCGCGCACCCGCTGGAGGCCGCGGGGGTGGCGGTCGCCCGCGTCCTCGGCCCGCAGCCCCCGGAGGGAGTCCAGCGCATGGCGCTGGGCCACAGCGCGCCGAAAGGGGGGACGAAGGAGGTTGCCCGCCGGGTCGAGCAGCGGCGCCGCCCGGAGCTTGGCCCGGTCACCCCCACCGGTGGCGCGCGCCCTCGGCCTCACCGCCCACGCCAGCAGACCACGAACACGATGGGAAGGAAACTGTAGTCAGGAGCACCGCTACCCACCCGGGCCTTCGGGACATCCAGGCGGTCATTATCGCCGAAAGGACGGTCTGGACCCCAGCCGCCGATGCCCGCACCGACGAGATCCCCACCGTCTACGAGTGCCCCCCCAACCGCCTGGATCGGACCTCGCACCCTGGCGCTGATACACGCTATGATACAACTAGATGCTCCAAGGAGGTGATACATTGAAGGGCGTGCTGGTGCATGTGCGGCTGGACCCGGCGCTTCTGGAGGCCCTGGACCGGGAGGCGGCTGAGGGCCGCTCCCGCAGCGCGGTCGTTGCCGGGGCTCTTAAGGAGTACCTGCGCCGGCGTCGGCTCCTGCGGACCATCGCCGCGGGGGCGGCCAGCCTTTCGCCGGAAGAGGCCGCTTACTGGGGCTCGCCGGAGGCGGCCGACGCCTGGGTGCGGGCCTTCCGGTCCACGTGGGAGCGGCCCCGATGAACGGCTACCTTCTGGACAGCACCGTTATCATTGACTGGCTCCGGGGGCATCCCGCCGTCACGCGCTGGCTTGCGGCCCGGGCCGCAGCCGGTGCCCGGCTGGTCCTCTCGCCGGTGACGGTGGCAGAGGTGCTGGCCGGGACAGCGCCGGGGCTGCGGGACCGGCGGCGCGAGGACCTGAAAGCCTTCGATTTTGCGCCCCTTGAGTTCGGGGCGGCCGCCCTGGCCGGCGAGACCTACGCCGACCTTTCGGCCCGGGGCCGGCGGCTGCCCCTGCCGGATCTGCTCCAGGGGGCCCAGGCCCGCACCCTGGGCCTTATCCTGGCCACCTCAAACCGTTCCGTGACACATCGTCATCTCTGACACCCGGACGGGTGTCAGAGATGACCGGCCACTTCCTGCTTCAACGACTCATGACTCGTAGACCGGGCGTAGCCGTCGCCCGTTCCGCCGCCAGAGGAATCTCCACAGGCGTGACTTCCCGAGGAACTCCCGGTAGGGCCGCTCAGGACGGCCAGCCCGTAGTGTTCCAGATTCCGCGCCGCATTCAGTTCCCGGTCCAGCATCAGCCCGCACGCCGCGCACCGAAAGACCCGGCAGGACAGCGGAAGCCGCGGCCCCACCCACCCGCACGCCGAGCACCGCCGGGTCGAGGGGAAATCCCGCGGCGCCACAATCAGCCGGGCCCCCTCCCAGCAGCACGTGTACGCCAGCAGCCGCCGGAAAAGGCCCCAGCCCGCATCGGCCACCGACCGGGAAAGGTGCCCGTTCCGCATCATCCCCCGCACCCCCAGGTCCTCCACCACGATGACCGTGAGCGACTGCCCATCGAAACCTTGCGCTCCCTCCTTGGTTTTCGCCAGCCCCGTGGTGACCTTATGCAGAAAGTCCCGGCGGATGTTCCGCACCTGGCGGTGCAGCCGGGCCAGCCGCAGGGCGGCTCTGGCCGCATTCCGCGACCCCTTTCGCTTCCGGGAAAGGTGCTTTGACCGGCGGCGCAAAAGCCGCAGCGCCCTCCGGAGCGGCTGGGGCGCGTCCACCCGTGTTCCGTCCGACAGCACCAGGAACGCCCCAAGTCCCAGGTCCACACCGACCGGCTTCCCTTGCCGCG
>DAOUAE010000071.1:0-6320 GCA_034433795.1 Chloroflexota bacterium | reverse complement strand
GCGGCCAGGGCGGTGCGATAGAGGCTCAGTAAGAGCGGTTTGGCCAGGTCGGTCCCGGTGATCAGCACCCGGTCGCCCGGTTGCAGGGCTGTGGAATAGTGGACCAGAATCTGGGCCAGCTGGTCGACGCGTGGGTCGCGCACCGTGCTCTCCAGAATGAGGTCAGGCGACGAACATGCCTGTGCTGCCAGTCAGAGCGATTATACGGCGGCTGTTCTCACTGGCACAAGGGGCGCTGGAGAGTCTGATCTTGACGGTCCTCTCTCATATCCCTATCATAGTTCGTGAGCGTAGTGGGCGGGAAAGGCCCTGTCTGTTCGTGCGTCTGTCTCGTGTAGAACACGAGAAAAGGAGGGCAGTCATGAGTCAGATAAGCAGACGGCGGTTTCTCGGGAGTGCTATGACTTTCCTGCTGGTCGGGCCACTGGCGGCCTGCGCGCCGGGCGCGGCTCCAACACCGACCCCGGCTCCGGCTCCGTCGCCCACTCCCGCACCGGCTCAGCCTGCCCCGACGCCAAAGCCGGCAGTGACGCCGACTCCGGCGCCAGCAGCCACGCCGACAGCGACGCCGGCACCGGCAGCCAAGGCGCCGGCTGTGGTCAAACTCGCCCAGTTTTACACGCTTATCCCGGAGCCTAACCGCAGTCTCAACCTGCGCTGGATTGAGAAGGCACGGAAGGCCTTTGAGGAGGCCAACCCTGGGGTCAAAGTTGAACTCGAAGAGTTCAAATGGGATCAGATTGACCAGCGGGCGATCCTCGATTACCAGGCCAAGGTTCCTCACGATGTCTTTTTGACTTCACCGCAGTTGATGGCCAAACACGCCGAAGTCGGCGATCTTCTGGACATGACGCCGTTTATCCAGAAATGGCCGGAAGCTGAGCGCAAGGATCTTGACTGGAGCCCAGGCTGGAAGGCCGGGAATGTCGGAGGACAGCAGATCGGGGTTCCGACGGGCGTTCACACCCGAACAAACGTCTATCGCCGTGATCTTTATAAAGCGGCGGGCCTGGACCCGGATAAACCACCTACAACTCTGGAAGAGGCGGTCCAGGCGGCCAAGGCCACCACACGGAATGGCGTGTGGGGTATGGGGATGTTCCTGGGCAACTCGCGGGCCACTATCGAATTGTACGTCGCCCCCCTGGTCTGGCATTACGGTGGGGATATCTGGGACCCCGCTACGAAGAAGGCTTCGTTCGCCAGTGAGCCCGGAGTGATGGCGGTTCAGACGATCGTCGACTGGATCTTCAAAGAGAAGATCACGCCAGAGTTCGCCATCACTGGCACCTACGACGACCGTGGTCTGGGCGACTTCCTTAACGGAAAAGTCGCTGCCTCCTGGGGGTTTGGCAGTTACTGGATCGGGGCGGTGCAGGAGAAAGGCTGGTTCAAAGACTGCTTTCCACCAAAACCGACATGTGAGCCAACAACCGCTGGTGTCATGCTGGTGCCGACCAAACCTCGTGCCCAGTTTACGAACGCTTGGCTTCTCTCCATTCACAAGCTCAGTCCGAACCCCGAACTGGCCATGCGGTTGATCGAATTCCTTCTTAAGCCAGACATGTTGATTGACTACCCGGATGCGGGTCTGCCGGCCCGGCTGAGCATGTGGGAGAAGCCGGAGTTCAAGACGCCGTTCTACCAGATCTGGCTCCAGGCGGCTAAGAACGGTCGTCCAATGCCTCCCACGGCTTACTATCCGGAACTCGCTGATACGGTGGCGGCCGCAGTTCAAGAGGTCATCACCAAGCGGGGCAACGTGGCCGAGATCCTGAAGAAGTTTGAGACGGAGTGGAACGCGAAGTTCGCCGGTCGGTGAGCCCGGACAGCCTAGCGTATCATCACCCGAACCTCGGGCTGAGTGGCGGTCGGATCGCCGCTGCTCAGCCCGAGCCTCTGCTGTGAGGATGGAACTATGGTTCCACCACATGCACCTCAGCCCGAGAGGCTTGTCGCTCACGCTGGCCTCACTTTTCGTCGATCCCTGCAGCGCTACTTTCTCCCATATCTTCTGCTCTTGCCCTCAGCCGTTCTCCTCCTGACGTTTCTTCTCTGGCCGTTGATCTCTCTACTCTGGTTTGGGTTACACCGGACAGACGTCAGTCTGCGTGCAGAATTTGTCGGGCTAGCGAATTATTTCTTGCTTTTTTCTGAAGAGCGATTCTACCAGAATATAACAAGCACTCTCGCTTATATTATCGGTGTTCTTGTGTTATCTCTTCCATTTGCTTACTTTGCGGCGGTATTGGTGAGTAGTAATGTCCGTCTGGCTGGATTCTTTCGGTCATTATTTATGTTTCCTTGGGTTATCGCTCCGGTTGTTAGCGCTATTCTCTTCAGAACAATGGCTGACCCGACTAACGGTCCGATCACTTTGCTTATCAAGCAAATCACTGGCAGAGATATCTATCTTATGATAGACCCGACTATGTCTATGCTCATGTTGATTGTTCACAGTGCATGGCGCTCTTTTCCTCTCGAAATGCTCCTTATCGCTGCAGCGATAACCGCTATCCCGGCTGAACTTTACGAAGCAGCGATGGTCGATGGTGCCAACGCCTGGCAGCAGTTCCGCCATATCACGCTGCCTTTGACCACAACTGCTCTTTTTTCGGCGATGCTCACGATTACGATTTATACTCTCCAGGATGCGGAAGGAGCCTATGCATTGACGGGTGGGGGACCTGGCTATAGTACCGAGGTCACAGGAGTGCGTCTCTTCAAAGAGGCCTTCCTGTACTTCAATGTTGGTCTTGCTTCAAGTATTGGGACAATTCTTATTGCCGTCAGTATTATTTTCATGGCCCTTTATCTGCGCGTGCTTGGTCAGGGGGAGAGCAAATGAAAATGCGGCGTATCCTGATCTTTGCTGGTCTGACAATGATCACGTTGACGGTTGTTCTCCCCATTCTTTGGGGGCTCCGAACGTCAGTCGCCGAATCTTATGACCTTCGTCTTATTCCCTCACCGATTACTTTGAAAAGTTACCAGTATATTTTTAAGGAGGGAAGATTTGGTATCAACTTGCTCAATAGCAGCATCGTGGCGCTAGGCGCAGTATCTCTCACACTCCCGGCGGCGCTTCTTGCCGGTTACTCCCTGGCACGCTTCAACTTCCCTGGGAAGAGATATAGCTTTATTATCCTTATTCTGCCGCTTTTACCACCAGTTGCGGTTCTCGTGCCGATGATTGTATATATTCGAGCTATAGGTCTTTACAATACACTTTTGGCGGTCATACTTGCCAACTCTGTTTTTAACCTGCCTTTCGCTATTTGGATGCTTAGGGGATTCCTTCTCGCTATACCGGCGGAGATCGAGGAGGCAGCGTTTATCGATGGCTGCAGTCGCCTTGGAACATTACTTCGCATCGCTGTGCCCCTCTCAGCTCCAGGGCTCATTGCGGTAGCCATCTTCGTTCTTATCAATTCGTGGAACAATTATCTCTTTGCCTTCGCTTTTACTACCTCTCCTCATCTCCAGGTTGTTCCAGCAGCGATCCTTGGTTTTATTGTCTCTTGGGGTACAGACTACGCTGGCCTCAATGCGACGGCTGCTTTGGCTATGCTGCCGCCGGTCTTGCTCTTTCTAGCCTTCCAACGCTGGTTTATCGCGGGCATGCTGGCCGGAAGTGGCAAGTAGTTCCTATTCACTCAGCCGCACGGGCTGGCCGGTCTGGGCCGATTCCATCGCCGCCAGGGCGATGGCCAGGCTGGCTCGACCGTCCTGGCCGGTCACGGCCGGCGGCTGCCGGTGACGGACGCAGGCGACAAAATGGGCCAGTTCGGCGGCGTAAGCCGGGCCGAACATCTCCAGGTACCAGTGAACCCGCCGCTGGACCACGCCCTGGGGCGTGTAGTGCCGGGCCGGCTCGGCCTCCCCCGGCTCGACCGTGACCATCCCCCGCGAGCCAAAAACCTCGGCCCGCACATCGTAACCGTAGACCGCCTGAAAACTGGCGTCCGCCTGTCCAAAGGCGCCGCTGGCGAAACGCAAACTGACCACCGCCGTGTCCCACAGCCCCCGCGCCCGGTACTCCGGGGCGATGAGCGCGTCGGCCAGAGCGTAGACCTCGACCACCTCGCTCCCGGCCAGCCAGCGCAGCACGTCAAAATCGTGGATCAGGGTCTCCCGGAAGATGGCCCCCGGCGGAATGCTCGCCGGGGCGGTCAGAGCCGGGTCGCGGGTCAGTGAGCGCACGAGATACACCGTCCCCAGGGCCCCCTCGGCCACCAGCGCCCGGGCCCGCTGAAACCCGGCGTCGAACCGCCGCTGGAAGCCGATCTGCAGAAGCACGCCGGCCCGCGCCACCGCCGCCAGCGCCCGGTCGGCCTCCTCTAGGGTGTAGGCCAGCGGCTTCTCACAGAAGACGTGCTTGCCGGCCTCGGCCGCCGCGATGATCACCTCCGGGTGGGTCGGACCCGGCGTGGCGACGACAACGGCCTCGAGGTCCGGGTCGGTCAGCAACTCCTGGTAGTCCCGCACGTACCGAACGTCCTCGCGGTCTAGCCTGGCCAGCAATCGTCTGGCAGCCTCTTCGTTCGGATCGGCCACCGCCTGCAGACGGACGCCGGGCAGGCGCCCGGCCAGCGTCTCGGCGTGGTAGGCCCCGATCCGGCCGGCCCCTATCACGGCCACGGTGACGGTCCGCACGCTCTCCTCCAGCCCGCAGCTCAGCGCCGGCCGATCCTACGCCGTCTGGCCCGGTCGCGCAAGGGGCTCTTGATCGGCAGGCCGTCTGGTCACTATACTCTCGACGGGAGACCGGCGTACTGAGACGCCCAAACGACGGAGAGCGCTGATGGAGCAGACCCACCGCACTCCGGTGCCCGGTGTCGAGATCTTCGCCATCGGCACCGAACTCGTCATCGGCCGTATCGCTGACACCAACTCGTTCTGGCTGGCCGACCAGCTGGCCCGGCTGGGGCTCCCTCCACGCCGGATCACCTGCCTGCCCGACGACCCCGTGACCATCACCGAGGCCTTCGGCGAGGCTCTCCGCCGGGGGACCGAGATCGTCCTCACCACCGGCGGGCTGGGGCCCACCCCAGACGACCGTACGGTCGAGTGCGTGGCCCACCTGGCGGGGGTCGAGGTGACGGTCGACGCCGCGACCATCGCCGATTTTATGCGACGCCGCCAGCTGACCGATGAGAGTCAGGTCTCGCCAGGCCTGCGGAAGATGGCCACCGTCCCGGTGGGAGCGACCGTCTACCCTAACCCGGTTGGTTGGGCGCCGCTTATCGCGCTGCCCGTCGGCCGCGCGATGTTCTATCTCCTGCCGGGTCCCCCGCGTGAGGTCCAGGCCCTCTACGAGACGCACCTGCGGCCGCTGCTGGCCCAGCGCAGTCCGCGCACCAGCCGGGCCTGCCGTGTCCTCGTCGGCATGGTGGAGTCGGAGGTCTCGCCGCTGCTGGAGGCGGTGATGCGGCAGTACCCCGACACGTATCTGAAGGCCTACGTCGCCCTGGCAGGGGGCGACGGTCTGCCGGTGGACGTGGTGGCCTACGGGCCGGACGCCGCCAGCGCCGAGGCTCTTCTGGGCCAGGCCGTGGCCTCTCTGGGCGAACTGGTCCAGGGTCGGGGACGCAGTTTCCGGCTGACCCCGCCCGCCTAGCCCGCCTGGATCGTTCTCCGGTGAGCGGCGACGCCGGCCAGGGCGGGGAGCGGCCGGACGGTCCCTCAGGCTCTGCCGACCGAAGGGGTTCATCGGGAGCGTTCACCGCCCCGGCTGCTTGCCGGTCTCAGAGGCCGGGACGAGGACCGGCCCTTGATCGTCGTCAGAAAAACCGGTATAATTTGGCACGGGCATGGCCATCGTCTGCCGCTGTAGCTCAGCTGGAAGAGCACCGCACTTGTAATGCGGCTGTCGGGAGTTCGAATCTCCCCAGCGGCTCTGGCCCTGGAGGGGTGGCCGAGTGGTTAATGGCAACGGTCTGTAAAACCGTCGCCCGGAAGGGCTACGCAGGTTCGAATCCTGCCCCCTCCACCGGTTGCCCACGTAGCTCAGTTGGTAGAGCACGCCCTTGGTAAGGGCGAGGTCACCGGTTCAATCCCGGTCGTGGGCTCCCCATGTCCCCGCCGCGTCTGGCCCAGGCAGGTCGGGGACATTTTCTTTGACCGTGACACGTGGGCCGCACACGAGAAAAGGCCGGTGGCCGTGCACGGCCACCCGGTGGGGAGGAAGACGGACCCGATGGCCAAGAAGCGGTTTGAGCGGGTGAAGCCGCACGTCAACGTGGGGACGATTGGGCACATCGACCATGGCAAAACGACCCTGACGGCGGCCATCACCAAGGTGCTGTCGCTCAAGGGGC
>DAOUAE010000070.1:0-39450 GCA_034433795.1 Chloroflexota bacterium | reverse complement strand
CGGGGCGCAGACACCACTCGACGACCGCTTCGGGGCCGACGTCCAGGGCCTCAGCCCAGAACACGGGCTCGCGGCCTTCACCGAGATCGGTCTGGGCTGGGCGCGGGTGCCGGTCTACTGGGCGAGCATCGAGCCCACGCCAGGCAATCGCAATCTGGCGGCCCTCGACGCCGGGCTGACCCTGGCCGGGCAACTGGGGCTGCGGGTGATCCTGACGATCCGCGACGCCCCCTCCTGGGCGGTGCCCCCGGGCCAGCCGGGCTGCGCGCCGCTGACGGCCGAGGGACGGGCGGCCCTGGTCGAGACCCTGCGGGTCCTGGTCCAGCGCTACAGCGGCCCCCCCTACAACGTGAAATACTGGGAGATCTACAACGAGCCGGACAATGAGGACGGCACGTATTACGCTTTTCTGGGCGGCTGCTGGGGCCGGGACCCGGCGGCCTACGCCGCCCTGCTCCAAGCGCTCACGCCCGCGGTCAAAGCCCTCGACCCGCAGGCCCAGATCGTCTTCGGGGGACTGGCCCACGAGAAGTTCTCGGACCTGGTGGGGGTGGACCCGGGCTGTCCGGTGCGGACGCCGCCGGTCTGCCACTTCAACCGCCACTTCCTGCGCGATGTGCTGGCCAACGGCGGTGGCCCCTATTTCGACGTGCTGGCCTTCCACTACTACCCCAGCTTCCGGCCGGTCTGGGACAACCCACGGGATGTGACCGACCCGCCGGACATCGCCGCCAAGATGGCGGCCCTGCGGCGGGTGCTGGCCCAGTACGGCGTGGGGACAAAACCGCTCCTCTGCACCGAGTGCGGGGCCTGGAGCGGCCCCCGCGGCCAGAACGGCGACCCTCTCTGGCAGGCGGAGTACGCCGTCCAGGTGGCCGCCCGGGCCCGGGCCTTCAACCTGCTGGCCCTCATCTGGTTCTGGCTGCGCGACTATCCACAGCCGGCGGGGCATACCTGCGCCGAGGCCAATCCGCCGGACCTGACCAGCTGCGAGGGACACGGGCTGCTGGACGCCACCATGACGCCCAAGCCGGCCTACTTCGCCCTCCGCCACTTTCTCCAGCGCACCCGGACCCTGCGCCAGATCCGGCCGCTCGACGCCTACGACCGCCTGCCACCGCCCACGATCCTGGTGCCCGGGGACGCAACGCTGCCACCGATCCAGGGGTATGTCGAGGGCTACGAGTTCACCGAGGCCCCCAAGCCCGACAACAGCCCGCGCCAGCGGCTGTGGGTGCTGTGGACCAATCCGAACGTCTGGACCACCCGGCCGCTGGCGGTGCCCAATCCGACCGATCCGACCGCGAATTTCCAGGTTTCGTACACGCTGCCGGAACCCGCCCAGCAGGTGCTGAATGCGCTGGGGACACCGGTGGCCGGGCCGACCACGCAGATCACGGTGGGACCCAGCCCGGTCTATCTGGTGCTGCCGCCGCTGGCGGCCACGATGCAGGTGCCGGTGCCCACGCCCGCGCCCCAGGCAACGCCCACGCCGGTGCCCGTGCCCGCCCCCGACCGCTCGGCCCTGGTCGAGGTTCCGCCGGCGGTGGCCCAGGAGGGCGTCCAGGTGCGCTTTGCCGCCACCCCCACCCCGACGGCGGTCAGTGTGCCGAACCTGCGGCCGGTCCTGGCCATCGAGGTGAGCCTGCTGCGGGCCGATGGCACGCCTATCGTGCAGCCGCGCCAGCCGCTGCGGCTGCGGATCCGCTTCACGCCCAGCGATCTGCAGAGCCGGGGGCTCGACCCGCGATTTGTGCAGATCCTGTTCTCTCCGGATGGGACGACCTGGCAGCCGCTGCCGACCCAGGTCGACGTCCAGGCCGGGGAGGCCAGCGCCGAGATCGGGCACCTGTCGTCCTTCACCCTGGCGGCGATGCCGACGGCCGTCGCGCGGCAGCGGGTCTTTGTACCCATTGTGCTGCGGGCCAGCGGAGGGCCATAGGGCAGACGCGGCCTGGCCGACGAGCGGCACGCCGCCGGAGACCGCCTGCGCGCCAGGCGGAGAGCCAGCAGGTTCCGACGGCAACGCGAGACCTCGCCCCGGCAGGCTTGCCGAATCCAACCACCCCTGGGGCGACGGAGCCCAGCGAGGCGAGGCGCACGGTGCGCGAAAGATCCGATGATCTCAGAGCGCCGGAGCCGATGGCCGCCTGGCTGGATCAGGTGCGGGCGGCCAGTGGACTCACCCTCTGGGCACTGGCCAATCTCCTGGCAGGACGCTGTGGCTACCCCGTCTCCTCGATCTGGAGGCAGCTGCACGCCTACCGCCGGGGACGGACGCCCCGACCGGGAGGGTGGCTCGACCGTGTCCCAGAAGTGGCGGCGGCCGCCCGGCATCCGGACGACCCCGAAGCCCGGGCGCGGCTCCAGGAAGCCCTGACCGACGGGCTGGCCCGGGCCCGCCAGCAGATGCTGGCGGCACGCCGGGCAAAAAGCGAAAAGACCCCTTATCCCGGTTGATCCCTCCAGAGCCACGGCCAAAAGGTCTCCGGCGGCGACAAGGTCGACAGCGGCCCCGGGCCCTGCGTCGCGCAGAAAGGCCCGACCGCTGAGAGCGGCCATACGTGGGCGGCCAGGAGACTCTGGAGAAGGGGCGGCCGTGCCCGCCCCTGGGTCAGGGGCGGGCGGTCAGGGAAACACGCTCTGCCGCCTGGTGTCACCTTCGCAAACACCTTCAGCCCGCGAACGCCCTGAGCGCAGAAAACCGGAAAGCCCTGCCAACGCGGACGGGAACCGCCGGCACCATCGTCACGATGTATACGTGCATGGCAAGGGAGAAAACGGACGCGAGGACCAGGACGACGCGCGCGCAGGTCTCGAAGGAAAATCCGCTATACTTACCGCGCACAACAAAAACTTGAACTATGAAGGCGTCACGGGTTTGAAGTTACCCGAGAACAAGTGGAAGAGACCCTTCTCTCGCCCGAAGCAGTCTTGCCCCAAGCGGGCGGGCAATTCGGCGCTCAAAGAGTCATCGGCGAGCGCCATCTATTACGAGTGGCGTATCGAGAAGGATACAAAATCGGTGGAGGCCCACCCGCAGGCGTGAGCTGAAGCGACACGGCGGTGGGCGCCCGGGGCTGCCAGCGCAGCCAATGCCGGCGCGGTCGCCCGCCCAGGGCAGGCGAAGAGGCGAGAGGGGAGAACGGTGGGACACGGGGCCTCAGGCGCGCTCGGGCACCGTCTGCTGCTGTTCGTAGAGGCGCAGGATCTCGGCCTCGGTGGTGGCGTCCTCCGGCCGCCGGTCGAACCGGATCCGCACCACCCGCGGGAAGCGCAACGAGTACCCCGGCTCCTCATTCCGTTTCCCACAGGTGTGCAGCGGGCTCCGGGTTATCTCATCGGCCAGCACCTCGACCACGTACCGCGGCTCGACCCACACGTCGGCCGCGATCTGGGCGTCCACATAGGGCGGCTTGACCGGCACCCGAATCTCGTCGAGCAGCCGCCTGAGTTCGCGCCACTCCTCCTCGCTCAACCCCGAGCCGATCTTGGCCACCGTCCGGAACCGGTTGTTCTCGGGGTCGTAGACCGCCCCGATGAGCGAACCGATCCCCAACTGGGCCCGCTTGCCCCGGCCCAGAAGATACCCCACGATCACCACGTCCACCGTCTCGCTCAACCGACCGGTGTAGCTGCGCTTGAGTTTAATCCAGTTGAAGTTGCGCGCCCCGGCGTGATAGGGCGCGTCCGGCCGCTTGGCCACGATCCCCTCCAGCCCCCGCTCGACCATCGCCAGGAAGAACCGCTCCAGCGCGCGCGGGTCGGCGGTGACAATCTGCTCGGTCACCTGGATGGTGTCGTCGGGGTCGCGGGCGATGAGCGCCTCCAGCGCCGCCCGCCGCTCGCGGAAGGGCCGGGGGGTGTAGTCGGTGCCGTCGGCCAGCAGGAGGTCGAAGGCGAAGAGGCGCAGGGGATAGCGCTCCTCCATCTCCTGGATGCGGTACTTCCGCCGCCGGGTCACGGTGATCTGGAAGGGGAAGAACTCGCCGGTCTCGGGGTTGTAGGCCAGGGCCTCGCCGTCGAAGATCGCCCGCCGGGCCCGCACCTGCCGCCGCACCGCCCGCACGATCTCGGGGAAGGTCTCGGAGAGGTCCTCCAGCCGCCGGCTGAAGAGCCAGATGCGCTCGCCGTCGCGGTGCACCTGCAGCCGGAGCCCATCGTACTTGGGCTCGGCCGCCACCGTCCCGACCTTGCGGATGATCTCCTCGGCCGAGGGCAGCCGCTCGGCCAGCGCCGGGAGAACCGGCGTCCCCGGCTCCGGCCCGATCTGGCGCACCGCCTCCACCCCCTGGGTGGCCAGCAGCCGGCCCACCAGCCCCAGGTCGGCCCGCAGGGTGTAGGCCCGCTCGATGACCGGCCGGGCCTCTTTGCCGCCGAAGGCCTCGGCCAGCGCGTCCATGATCGTGGCGTCGCCCACCCCCAGACGCAGCCGCCCCTGGACGATCCGCACGACGTACCTGGCCTCCAGCCCGCTCAGCCGGCTCAACAGATCGGCCAGGAGGCTGACCTTGCGGCTGATGGCCCCGGCCCCGCGGGCGGCGGCGATCTCCTGCAGCCGGGCGTAGACCTCGGCCAGGGTCAGCCCGGCCCCCGGCCCGCGCAGGACCTCCTCGGCCACCAGCCCCAGGTCGCCCTGCTGCTTGTAGAGGGCGACCACCTGCGCCTCCGGCACCCCGGCCGCCTGGGCGATGGCCCGCGGCAGCAGCCGCTCGCTGAGCCCGAACTCGATATTGACCCACGGCGGCGCCAGCTGCCCCTGACAGAGATAGATCACCCGGTCGATCTGGTCGGGCGGCACCTGCCGGAAGAGCGCCCCTAAGATAGCCTGCTGCTCCAGCCGGCGGGTGGTCGCCTCCAGCCGGGCCATGGTCTCGGCGATGACGCGCCACTGCACGGTACCCCCTCCTCTCAGCGCCCGCCCGGCCGGGCCAGCGCCCGCCGCCGCTGCAGCCAGGCCAGGAGCTCGGCGAGCGGCCGCGTGTTCAGGATGTCCTTCTTCTCCAGCCAGCCCCGCCGGGCCACCGCCACCCCGTAGCGCACCCCCTCCAGGGCCGGGACGCTGTGGGCGTCGCTGTCCACCACCAGCAGACACCCCATCTCCTTCGCCCGTCGGGCCCAGAGGTCGTCCAGGTCCAGCCGGTCGGGCGCCCCGTCGATCTCGACACAGATGCCCCGGGCCGCCGCCGCCTGCAGCACCGCCTCCAGGTCCACCTCGTAGGGCTCGCGCTTGCCCAGCAGCCGCCCGGTCGGGTGGTTCAGGGTGTGGACGTAGGGGTTCTCCAGCGCCCGCAGGATGCGCTGGGTCATGCGCTCGCGCGACTGGTGGAAGCCGCTGTGGACCGAGACGGCCACGTACTCCAGCTGGGCCAGGACCTCGTCGGGGTAGCCCAGGCTGCCATCGGCCAGGATGTCGACCTCGGCGCCTTTGAGAATGCGGAAGGGCCGGAGCCGCTCGTTCAGCCGGTCGATCTCGGCCCACTGCTCGCGGAGGCTCTCGACCGACAGCCCCCCGGCCACGCCCAGGGTGGCTGAGTGGTCGGTGACGGCGATGTAGGCGTAGCCCCGGGCCCGGGCCGCCTCGGCCATCGCCTCGAGCGTCGCCGTGCCGTCGCTCCAGTTGGCGTGGAGATGGAGATCCCCCTGGATATCGCGGAGCTCGACCAGCACCGGCAGCTCTCCCCGCATGGCCGCCTCGATCTCGCCCCGGTTCTCCCGGAGCTCGGGCGGGATCCAGACCAGCCCGAGCATCCGGTAGATCTCCTCCTCGGTCTCGCCGGCCAGCCGCCGGCCAGTGGCCTCGTCGAAGAGCCCGTACTCGTTGAGCTTCCAGCCCCGCCGGATGGCCAGCTCGCGCAGGGCGATGTTGTGCTCTTTGGAGCCAGTGAAGTACTGGAGGGCCGCGCCATAACTGGCCGGGTCGATGACCCGCAGGTCCACCTGGAAGTTGCCCTCGATGAGCACACTGGCCTTGGCCGGCCCCTTGGCCAGGACCTCGCGGACAATGGGCAGGTGGGTGAAGGCGTCGATGACCTCCAGCGGCCGGTCGCTGGCCACCAGGATATCGATGTCGCCGATGGTCTCGCGCATCCGGCGCAGGCTGCCGGCGGCGTCGATGCGCCGGACCGCCGGGTGGTCCTTGAGGAGGGCAATCACCCGCTCGGCCACCGGCAGGGCCACCCCCAGCGGCAGCCGGCGGGTCCGGGCCTGGAGCCGCTCCAGCTCGCGCCGGATGTTCTCCTCGGTCTTCTCGCGGACGCCCGGCAGCTGGCAGAGTTTGTGCTGGTGGGCTGCCTCCTCCAGCTGCCGGATCGAGGTGATGCCCAGTTTCTCGTAGAAGAGGCGAGCCCGCCGGGGGCCCACCCCGGGCACCTGCATGAGCTCCACCAGGCCCGGCGCCACCTGCTGGCGCAGCTCCTCCAGATAGCGCAGCCGGCCGGTCTCCAGGTACTCGGCGATCTTGGCGGCGATGGAGGGGCCCACCCGCGGGATCTCGTCCAGGCGACCGGCCCGCCAGACCTCGACGATGTCCTCGGTCAGGTTTTCGATCTGCCGGGCGGCCTCACGGTAGGCGGCGATCCGGTAGGGGTCGTCGCCCTTCAGCTCCAGGAGATCGGCGATCTCGTTGAGCAGTTGCGCGACCTCGGCGTTGCGCATGCGGCCTCCCTTCCCGGCGGACCCGCCGGCACCTCTCACGCGAATTATACCCCCACGAGAGGCTCCTCGTCGGCGAAGACGCGTGCCGGCCAGGCGCTCCGCCTACACTAGAACTGGCCGGGACCGTCCTCACGAAGAAGTCATGATCCCTCGCGGGCCGCCCCGATCCGACGGGCGATCACCCCCCCTGCTGGAGACGGCGATCGCTCTGGAGGAGCGCCGCCAGCGGGCCAGAGCGGCCGCCGGACGATGCCGCACCGGCCTGACCGACCTTGCCGCCCGCCACGACGCGTGCCTGGCGGAAACCGCCGGCGAGCGGCCACGCTGACCGTCTTCGTCGACCCCTGGCGGTGCGGAGCGCCGATGACCGCTTTCACCCGGCCGCCCGGGAGGCCTGGATCCAGTTGCTCGACAAAAACACCCCCCTTCACACCAGCAACTCTGTGGCCCTGCTTCAGCGCCGCATCGGTCTGGCGGCGGTGACCGTTTTCTGCGACGACGCCCTGCCGGCCCTGCAGGTTGACGGGGTCGAAACAACGCCGCACCCGGAAGGGGTGGTCGCTCTGCCGGCCGCGGGCCGTCGCGGGATCAGCCTGGTGGACTGGGTCAGTTTCCGCCTGATGCGCCGCCGGGGATTCCACACGGACTAGAGTCCCGGATGGTGGTGTAAACTTCCCTGGCCCCGAGGGGCCAGGGCTGGCAGGCCTTGACCACGGCTGCTCCCCTTCGGGGGGGACGACTCCCGGACGAAAGGAGGCCGCTGACCGCTGATCGTAGGCCGGCACTCCTTGCGCTCCTGCGCACGTGGCCGGACGACCCGGGGCTCGCTGCCCTGCGGGAAGGGCGGCGCCAGCCAGCGCCGCCGCGCATCGCTTGGGCGGCCAGCGCGGTGATCGGCGCCCAGCGCCCCGAACGCTTCACGACCCGCCGGCCGGACCGCACCGGAGACTGCTCGCGGCGCTGGACACACGTGTGTCCCAGCGCGCAGCCGATCCCCACGCTGCGCCGGGGCCGCGACGTCCCCCGCCTGCGAGAGCCGCGGCGCGCGGAGCGGGCCTTGCTGGCCGTGGTGCCGGAGGCCGCCGGGCACGGGGGGAGCACTCGAAAGGTGGACGCGCTGGTCCAGGCGCCGGGGATCGCGGGCCTGCGCACGAGCGCGGTCTCCCGCCTCTGGGCTGCGCGGGACGAGCCCACGGAGCGCTTGCGGAACCGGTCACGGGCGGGGAGGATCCCTCCGCGGGGCGCGCTGGGCAGGCGGTGACGGGGCGGCAGAACGGGCGGGTGGTGACCAGAGCAGCCGTGCTCGCCGGGGGGGCGCGGGGGACAGGGGACCGGGCGGTCCGGGATTCGACGGGGGCGCGGCCGAGACGGCCGCGTTCTGGGGGGAATTCCTGCGGCGGGCGGTGGGCGATCGCAGAGGGGCTGGGGGGCGACGGAGCCGCGCTGCCGGGGGCACGGCCTGCGGACCCTGCGGGCGCGAGTGCCTACGCGCGCCCGGTCCCTGGGGGCGGCGGTTCCCCCAGGTGGCGCGCCGGCGGCGGGAGGCGACAGAGGAGGTCTTGGCCGCCATAGACTTCCCGCCGGAGCACGGGCGCGGGAGCCACACGACGAACGTCCGGGAGCGGCCGAAGCGGGAGCGGGCGCGGCGGTGCGCCGTGGTGGGCCTCTTCCCGACCGTGGCGGCAGTGCGGCGCCTGCTGGCGGCACCGCCGGGCGAGGGGCTGGGGCAATGGCGCCACATCCGCCAGGCGTCGATGGCAAATCACAGGCCGTGATGCGGCAGGGAGCGGCGCCGTGCGCGTCCTGGCCGCAGCAGCGGTCTGAGCCAGAGAACCCGAAGGGAAGCCGTTTTTACACCCCTTGACGGGACACAGCCAGTGCAGATCGCTCCATCGCCACCTCCGCACCCCGATATAAGCCCCGTGTTAATACTCTCCAACGTCACTACCGACAATCTCTCTAGCCCCAGAGGGCCCGAACAAGCTCCTCTTTGGTCATCTTGAGCTGGTCGGCTATATCTTTAAAGGATTGCGCTTAAGGTGCCGACCTTAAGGGCGCCGTGTCTGGGGATGGTGATGTGGTGCTCACCATTCCCATACCTGGTCAGCTGAGGCTGACTTCCGGTCTGGCGAGTCACCCGGTAGCCGAATCGCTCCAAAAGCCGGGCCAGACCCTCCCCGCTCACGTCCCTGGGGAGCCTCAAACGGCGATGACCTCCTCTCGGACCAGGTGCAGTCGAATAAGCCGGGGCAGCACCGCCTCGTCAAAGTGGCAGCGAACGGCATCTAAAACCATCTGTTTGAGCTCTTCAAGGGTTTCGGCCTGGGTATAGATGGAATAACCCGGGGCGTAGGCCTCGTAGCCGCCCTCGGCCGACTCCTCGGCTAAGAAGAGAATCTCTTTCGGCATCGGCCTCCTCCGGCTTAGAGTCTACCACCGTCCCTGGGCGCGGATCCACCGTCCCCGGCAGCACCGGCTTATCCTGGAGCGACCCCTGGCCTCCCTGGCCCTGGGCGCCCGGCCTGGGCCGCATTGGCCGTGCCGATGCTGGCGTTCTCCTACGCAGCGAGGCCCTGCTGGTCCCCGCGCCCGACTCGGGCGTGGGGACCGATGACCTTTGGCCCGGGTTTGGCGGGAATGCCGCCTCCCCGGGAGGGCTTTCTGGAGTCAGATTGGCGCTGCGCCCCGCGCTCGGCCGCCGGCTTCTCCGGATCTGGGGAGTGTACCGGCAGTCGTCGCCACGGGTGTGCGGGAAGGGGCGACCGTTCGTGGACTGCTGCCGGACCGGGGATGGCGAAGCCGGTGTTGGATTGAGCATTGGCAACAGCAGGGAAGACAGGCGGTCCTGAGGCCGGGCCGGAGTGAGCGACGATGTCTGCCTGAGGTGGCCCTGAGATCAATAGCCCAGCGGCGCAATCGTATCGAGGTTACGGTGTCTCGGCTGACCGAGCGGGTGACGCTGGCCAGACCCGGAGCCAGGACTTTTTGGGGGACTGCCGACCCGGACGGCCGCCACGGTTCGGGCTCCAACCCTCCGCCCCGTGCGCCCCAACGAACGCACAGCATGCGCCCGGGGCCCGCGAGATGCCCCTTGACGAGCGCTCGGCCGGTTTGCATAATGGAAGTGAGGGGCGCCCCGAAGAAGTCCACCCAAAGGAGGGTTGCAATGGCACTGGCGCGTTGGGACCCCTTCCGGGAACTGCTCCAGATCCAGCGACGGCTCGACCGCCTGATGACCGAGATGATGGGCGAGATGTTCGGCCCCGCGCCGGCCGAGGGCTGGGCCCCGCCCATCGATATGTACGAGACCGATAATGAGATCGTCGTCCGGGCCCAGGTCCCCGGCGTCCGCCCCGAGGACATCGAGGTCCAGGTCACCGACAACAACACCCTCATCATCCGGGGCGAGCGCAAGGAAACGGCTGAGGTCAAGACCGAACGATACATCCGGCGCGAGGGCTGGATCGGCCGCTTCTACCGCGAGATCACGCTCCCCACGCCGGTCGACGTCAACCGCGCCCAGGCCACCTACGAGTACGGCGTCCTGACCCTGCGCCTGCCCAAGGCCGCGGCCGTCCCCGGCCGCAAGATCCAGGTCCAGGTGAAGGCCTGATCGCCCACGCCCCGCCGTTCGCTCAGGGCGGCGGGGCGTCCGGATTATCCGCACAGACCAGCCCGCCCGGTGCCGGCCGAACCAGCCCCCGCCGCACCAGGCGGGCGGCAGCCGCACGGTCGGCCGCCACCAGCGCCGGCGCGACCCCCTGCCGCCGGGCGTACGTCTCGCGCGCGTCCCGGTCGCCCCAGACCAGAATATCGACGAGGTACTGGAACCGGTCGAGCAGCGTCCCCTGGCAGACCGCCGGCCCGGCCGGCGGCCGGGCCAGAAGCCCCAGGAGATCAGCCCAGAGGTCCGCCGGTATGATCCCCCGCTCGCCCGGATAGATGAAGACGAAGAGCAGAAGCTGCTGTAAAAGCAGCAGGCCGTGCTCGGCGAAGCGTCCGCGCAGGTGCCGCCAGTCGAGGCGGGCGCCACAGGCCCGCAGGAGATGGGCGATATCGGCCCCGTCGTAGCGCTCGCGGTGCTGGAGATAGGCCTTCATCCAGATGAGCTCCTCCGGCGGGGCGAAGCGCACCGGCCACCCCAAAAGCGTCCCCGGCACCGCTCGCCGGAGCCAGAGGTCGTCGACCGGCGCCAGCCAGTTGGGAAACCCCCAGATGAGGTCCAGCCAGTACTCTCCCGCCGCCGCCTTGCCCAGCCAGTGCGGCGCCTCGACCCAGGTGGTGTAGCCGTGGGCGGCCAGCGCCGCCAGGGCCGGACGGGCCACCGCCGGCAGGAGGAAGAGGTCCAGGTCCTTGGTCGCCCGCCGCAGACCGGTGTAGAAGTGGACGGCCGCCGCCCCGCCGACCACGTAGGGGATCCCGGCGGCGTTCAGCACGCGCAGGGCCTCGCCGTGCACCGCCGCCTCGCGCGCCGACGGCCGCCCCATGCCCCGACTCCCTTCACGACCGGCTCCTCCGGTCACGAAGGTCTCCTGGCAGGGCCCGTGCCGGGCCCGTGTCCGCCATCACTCCGACGGACGGACCTCGGCCGCCGGCGGGGCGGGTTCGGTCAGCGCGGCCAGGAGCTGACGCGCCCGCTCCAGCCGGGCCAGCGTCCGCTCGCGCCCCAGAACCGCCATCGTCTGGAAGAGCGGCGGGGCCACCGTCCGCCCGGTCACCGCCACCCGGATGATGCCGAAGAGCTGGCTGGTGGTCAGTCCGAGCTCGGGGGCCAGCGCCCGCAGGGCCGTCTCCAGCCCCTCGACGGTGAAGTCCGTGCGCTCCAGCACCGCCCGCGTCCGCTCCAGGGCGGTCCGCACCATCGCCGGGGTCGTGCCCTTGACGACGAGCAGGGTCGGCGGGTAGTCCTGGGGCTCGCGGAAGAAGAAGTCCACCAGCTCCGGCGCCTCGCCCAGTCGCTTGAGCCGCTCCTGGATGAGCGGCACGATCTGCTCGAGGTAGGCCCGCGTCTCCGGGGCCACCGGTCCCGGCGGCAGCAGTCCCGCCTCCTGCAGGAAGGGGATGAGGCGCTCGGTGAGGTCGGGGACGCTCAACTGGCGGATGTAGTAGCCGTTCATCCAGTCGAGCTTCTCGTAATCGAAGATGGCCGGGCTGACCGTGATGCGGTCGAGGGTGAAGTTCCGGATGATCTCCTCGCGGCTGTAGATCTCGGTCTCGCCCTTGCCGGGCATCGACCAGCCCAGCAGGGCCAGAAAATTGAACAGCGCCTCCGGCAGATAGCCCAGTTTCTTGAAGGTCAGGATCTCGGTCGCCCCGTGCCGCTTGCTCAGCTTCTTGCGGTCCTTGCCGAAGATGAGCGAGAGGTGACCGAACGCCGGCGGCTCCCAGCCGAAGGCCCGGTACAGCAGAACATGGAGCGGCGTGCTCGAGATCCACTCCTCGGCCCGCAGGACGTGGGTGATCGCCATCAGGTGGTCGTCGACCACGTTGGCGAAGTGATAGGTGGGCCAGCCATCGGATTTGATGAGCACATGGTCCTGCAGGACGCTGTTCTCGAAGGTGATCGGCCCCCGGAAGAGGTCGTGGAACGTCGTGGCGCCCTCCAGCGGGACGGCGAAGCGGATGACAAACGGCGTCCCCTGGGCCTCCAGCGCCGCCCGCTCGGCCGGACTCAGCCAGCGGCAGCGCCGGTCGTAGCCGGGCGGCTGCTTGTGGGCGATCTGCTCGGCCCGCAGCGCCTCCAGCCGCTCGCGCGAGCAGTAGCAGCGGTAGGCCTTGCCCTCGGCCACCAGCCGCTCGGCCAGCGGCCGGTAGAGGTGCAGCCGCTGCGACTGGATGTACGGGCCGTAGGGGCCGCCCTTCTCCGGCCCCTCATCCCAGTCCAGCCCCAGCCAGCGCAGCGCCTCGTAGATCGCCTCCAGCGCCCCGGGGACGATCCGCTCGCGGTCGGTGTCCTCGATCCGCAGGACGAAGACCCCTCCCTGGTTGCGGGCGAAGAGCCAGTTGAAAAGAGCGGTGCGGATGTTGCCGACATGCGGCGCCCCGGTCGGACTGGGCGCGAAACGGACACGGACACTCATGCGCGCTCTCCCGTGGCGGACGAGGCCGGGGAAGCCGGCGTCGGCTCCCCGCTCGCGGCCGCCGCCAGACGGGCGGCCCGCTGGGCCTCGCGTCGCCGGTTGTTCAGAAACCCCTGGAGTTCGGCCGGCAGCGGCGACCGGACCTCGATCCACTCGCCGGTCCGCGGGTGACGGAACTTCAGGCGGGCGGCGTGCAGGAACTGCCGCCGCAGCCCGGTGCGGTCGCGCCCGTAGACCTGGTCGCCGACGACCGGGTGGCCGATCCAGGCGAAGTGGACCCGGATCTGGTGGGTCCGGCCGGTCACCGGGTAGGCCGCCACCAGGGTGAAGGTGGGCAGCTCCTCCAGCACCCGGTAGCGGGTCACGGCCGGCCGGCCGCCCGGCACCACCGCCATCTTCGTCCGGTCGCGCGGGTCACGGCCGATCGGGGCCTCGATGACCCCCTCCTTCTGCGGCAGCCGGCCGTGGACCAGCGCGATGTACTCCTTTTCGATCTGGCGGTTCTTGAGCTGGGCCTGGAGATTGACCAGGGCCCGTTCGTTCTTGGCCACCAGAATGAGCCCCGAGGTGTCGCGGTCCAGCCGGTGGACGATGCCGGGCCGGACCGTGCCGCCGATATGGATCTCGGGATGGCGGGCTAAGATCGCGTTGACCAGCGTGCCCCGCGGATGGCCCGGCGCCGGGTGGACGACCATCCCGGCCGGCTTGTCCACCACCAGCAGGTCCTCGTCCTCGTAGACCACGGTCAGCGGGATCGGCTCGGGCACCAGTTCGGTCGGCTCGGGCGGCGGGATCTCGACCACCACCTCGCTCCCGACCCGGACCCGCTGACCGGCCTTGGCCGGCCGGCCATCCACCCGCACCCGGCCCTCGGCGATGAGTTTCTGGAGAAACGACCGCGAGAGGTCGGGGAAGGCGTGGGCCAGGGCCACGTCCAGGCGCTGGCCGGCCAGCAGGGCCGGCACCCGCAGCACCCTACGCTGGGGAGCGGCGATCGCGTCGTCCTTCATCGAACTCCGGCGTCCGCAGGATCCGCCAGGCCAGCAGCGCCACCCCGATGACGAAGGCGCTGTCGGCCAGGTTGAAAGCCGGCCAGCGCAGGTGGTGGATGCCCGCATCGATGAAGTCCACGACGTAGCCCAGCCGCAGACGGTCGGTCAGGTTGCCCAGCGTGCCTCCCAGGAGCAGCCCCAGGCTCAGCCGGGCCAGCCACTGCCCCGGCGGAACGTAGCGGTTGAGATAGACGAGAAGCGGCACGGCCACGATGGCCACCAGGCTGAAAAACAGGGCCTGGTCCGGGAAGAGGCCGAAGGCCGCCCCGGTGTTGGTGACATAGCTCAGGCGCAGCCAGTCTCCCACGACCGGCACCGTCGCCCGGCCGCCCGTGGCTCCCAGGGTGGCCGCGACCCACCGCTTGGTCGCCTGGTCGGCCAGGTAGACCAGGAGGGCGGTGCCCAGGAAGAGAAGCGCCTCGCGCCGTCGGTGAAAGAGTCGCACCCTCCTCTCCCTCCTACGGCTGGCGGCGCTCCTGACGGGCCTTGCAGGCGAAGCAGAGGTCCGCCCAGGGCAGGGCCTCCAGGCGCTCGGGGTCGATGGGCTGGCCGCACTCCTGGCAGCGCCCGTAGGTGCCCTCGGCCATGCGCTCCAGCGCGCGCTCGACCGCGGCCAGCAGCCCGCGCAGATGGGCCTCCAGGGCCACCGTCTTCTCCTCTTCGAACGTCTCGGTGGCCTGGTCCGCCAGGTGGTTGCCGTAGGTGTCCAGTTCCGACCCGGGGAAGGGGCGTCCGCCCTCTTCGAACGTCTGCTGGTGCAGGAGCACGATCTCGCGCTGCAGGCGTTCGCGCTCCTCTTCGAGCCGCCGTTTCAGGGCCTCCAGCGTCTCAACCGACAGCGCCATGGCCTCCTCCTCTCCGCACGCCCGGCGCACCGGCTCCTCGGGCAAATTGTAGCCGATAGGGAAGCGATCTGCAAACGAGGGGCCAGGGGGAATGCACCCAATCTTTGGGCTTTCTCGCCCTGAATCCGGCCGCCTCACCGGAGACCCGCGGCCTGAGGGTCTCCACGCTCTCGAAGGTGGCCGTAGATCGCCGGTCCATCAGCTTAAATCTTTCTTTACCGGTCTGTTCTCTCCTGGACGCCGCCACGTCGACTGCGCACGCCATCCCGGCGAAAGACCTCTTCGTCGAGGCAGTTGACAGATGTTCCTCAATCGAGGATTACACCTCCCTTTCCGCCTCCACGTCTATTTCCTCAAAGCCGATCTCCTCGCTATAGGGCCGTCGGCAAATCAACCAGCCTCGACGGGAAGGGGGACGTTCCGCTACATAGAACCAGTTGAGTCCGCGTCGCTGGCTGTGGGCCAGCCACCAGAGAGGAACAGGAGTGAGGAACTCCAGGGGCGAAGCGCCCGGATCCAGGTGTGTCCAGATGTCGTGGGGAATCACATCGATAGTCGGCTGCTCGATGCGGCGGGGCTGATAGCATCGTCCATGATCCTCATCGAAGCGGATCTCCGCGGGATCCGGTCCGAAGAGGGTGCACTCCGCAAACAGTTCCGGTAGCCGGGCCATCCCGCCTTCCAGATCGGCGTAAACCTGGTTCGTCCACCCGTGAAGATCACCGTAAGAGATCGGTCCCTCGCCCAGATGTTCCCAGCTGCGGGACAGCCGTTCGGGATCATAGGGGCGTGGGTCATCGACCGGGCAAACGATCATGAGCCCATCTGGCGCTCCACCGCCCCGATTGACCCGCCCACCTCGTTGCGCCAGGGCATCCAGCGGCGCGATCTCCGCGAACAGCCGATCGGCGCTGATGTCCAGGCTGACCTCGACGACCTGAGTGGCCACCAAGACAAAGGGCTCACGCCGGCCCTTCAGGCGTTCGCTGATCCGGCGCTCTTTCGCCCGGCGGTGAGCGTAGGCGAACCGGCTGTGCAGGCACAGGCGATCTTCTGGCGGCAGGAAAGGCCGCAGTTGCCGGTAGAGGTCCTGAGCCTTGCGCACCGTGTTGACGACGAGGAACTGGACCAAACCGTTTCGATACCCCTCAACCACCCTGGCGACGATATCCGGGTCGACCGCTGGCGGCGAATGTGCCGTCTGGATCATCGGCCGCTCGCGTTTAAGCACCCGAAAAGGGCGGCGCGCCATTCCCGGTGCATCCTCGATCAGCGGGTACTCCTCCCAGCGGCAGGCCTGGATGAGGGGGTCCGGGAGCGTGCCACTCATCACCAGGTGCGGGATCCCCATGGCGCGCAGCAGCGCAGTGGCTTCCCGCACCTCAGCCTGCATCTGGTCGTCGTACACGTGCACCTCATCGAAGATCACCGCCGCGCCCTGGAGCATCCCGAGGGCGAAATCGGCCTGAGGGAAGCCGTGCACGAACGTGTAAAGCAGGTGATCCGCGGTGGTGACCACCAGCGGGCGGGCCAGGACCTCGCTCCAGAAGTTGGCTTCTCGGGCCCACTCCAGCTCCAGCGCCGGGTCCGGATCCAGGGGAACAGATCCTTCGCGCTCCCGAAGGCGCGCCCGTATCTGTTCGCGATGCTCCAGGCTGGAGCGTCCATGATAGAGGCCCACGCGTTCCTCACCGAAGAGGCCGGCCAGCCGCTCGCGCATCGCGTTCGACGTGACCTGGGTCGGCAATGTCCAGATCAGCCGGTCCAGCCCTTCGGCCTCGCGGCGCCCCAGAAACCACAGGAGGGCGGCCTCGGTTTTCCCCCGCCCGCACGGGGCCCGCACCAGCCCCCAGGCGAAGCCCGCGCGGCGCAGCTCCCGCTGGTAGTCGAACCAGTCCGCGCCGAAAGGCAGCGCCTTCCGCAGGCGATCCTCCGCCTCCGAAGGCCAGTCCGGGAAGATCGCCTCGGCGGCGGAGCTGGAAAGGGGGAAGGGAAGCAGCGGGCCGTTGGCCCCCGGCCCGGCCCGCTCGCTGAAGATCCGGCTGGCGGTCTGATCCGCCGCTTTCAGGTAGGCCAGGAGGGCGGTGTAGAGGGCGCGGAGGCGCGCCTTCTCCTCCAAGGGCATGCGGGCCACCCGCTGGGTGAGGGCCTCCCGGACGCGCAGCAGCCCGACGGAGATCTCCCCCAGGCAATGCCTGGCCAGCTTCTGGAGGGGCAGATCGGGGAAAGGGATCTCCCAGCCCCAGAGAGAGGCGGTTTCCTCGTAGAGCTGGCGCAGGATCTCGTAGAGCTCAGGCAGGAAATCCAGCCATCGGTGCGGATTCGGAAGATTCTGATAGAGATCCCGATGCAATTGGGTATGATGGGCCACGACGGCCAGCAGCTCCAGCACCGGAGGATGGGCGGGGAGGGTGGGGAAACGGCCCGCCTGCCAGGCGGTGTTCATAAGGGGCAGAGCCGCCAGCGCGTGGGGGAAATCCCATGCGGTCCGGCCGGCCTCCAGGGCCTCCTGGAAGGGCTGTGTGCCTTTCCCAGCGTCGTGAAAGAGAACGACCAGCCCGAGCACCTGGCGGAAAAGCGCAGGATCCAGCCGGTGTCGTCGGCAAAAGGCCTGAAAGCCCGGCCGTCGGGTGAGGGCCTCCGCCACCGCCATAACGTCCCGGGTGTGTCCGTAAAGAGTTTGCCAGCGATCGCCATCCCGCTTGGCCCACACGGCGGATGCTCTCCCAATCCTCCAGGCCTGGAGAGCGGGGTGATCACCCCGCGGTGGGGAGGAGCCAGACCCCCTCGGTGTCGAAGAAAGCCAGGCGCTCGGAACGGGGCAGACGGAAGGGGAAGCGGCGGGGCAGGGCGAGCAGGGGCGGGGGTGCGAGGTCGCGCCCGGCCTGGAAGGCGACAGGCAATCGGATCAGCTCGCAGCCCTCATGGATGCCCGGGATCAGCCCCCAGGTCTCCGCGCTCTCCGCCCAGCGCACCTCCCCCATCCAGCGCAGAGTCGGGATCACCATATTATCTGAGCCGCCCAGGGAGAGCGGGCGGGCCGGCCGTTCCAGGGCGTCCCGCAGGGGCTGGATAGTCTCCTGGGATTCCGAGGCCAGATAAAGCCGGTAGGCGGGCCGGACCAGGAAGGATTTGCGAACCGGGGAGGAGGGGAAATCGACTGGTCGTTTCCCCTCCTTGCGGCCTTCCCCCACCAGCTTGAGGAGCTTCGCCAGCTCCCGCTGGGGCCGTTCCACCGGCGTCAGCGGGCGCAGGTTGAAGCGCAGGGCCTGCTGCAGACGGTTGCGCTCCTCTTCGTAAAAGGCATGGTGGACCCCCATGGCGTTCAGCAGCATCCCGAGGAGGGTCGTGAAGGGGGGCACCGGATAGGTGAGCACCACGCTGGTGGCGGCCACCTGCCGGAAGCAGGCGAAATAAGGGCACTCCAGGTCCACGGTCATCCCGATCCAGGCCATCGCTCACACTTCCAGCCAGGCTTTCACCCGCTCGATGGCCTCCCGGGGCGTGGTCACGTCGATGCCATGGCGGGCCAGAACCTCCCGGACTTCGCCGGCGTTGGCGATGATCCCGTCGAGCATCCCGGCGGCGAGCGCCGGGCGTCCATCGAAAGTCGCCAGGTCGAGGCGCAGCTCCTGTATCACCTGATCCAGCCGCGCCGCATCCAGGGTCGCTGTGCCATCCCACCGGAGCTCCAGGGCCTTCTGCAGGCGATGGGAGTAATTGCTCTGCAAGGCGACGAGGATCAGATCGGGCGTGAAATCGGTGAGCAGACGGGCCTGCTTGGAATAGTCGCTGAAGTCTTCTACGGCATTGAGCAGCAGCCTGACGCGGCGCCGGCGCTCCGTCTCGTCGATATACTCTTTGAGGGCCACGCCCCGGATGGTCTGGGCCTTCTTCCCACGGCCCTTCTCGATCTCCACCAGCTCCTCCTCCTGGCCCACCCGGCGCAGGTCAACGGCGAGACCGACTTTATAGATGTTGACGGCGAGCTCCACGTTCACAATATCTCCCCGGATGGTCCCCGCCTCCTCCTGAACTGCGCCGCGGTGACGGCGGGTCAGGAAGTCCACGCTCATGGTCTCCTCCAGGGGGACGAGGCCCATTGCCGGAGAGACCTTCACCGGTGAGACCCGGACGGCGGCCCCCACGTCGGGAAGCGTGGTCATGAAGCCGAAGAGGTCGCAGAGCACGCACTCGGCGATACGGCCACAGGTCTCACCCTGCTCGTCGGCCACGCACGCCTCCTCCGGGCGCACTTCCCGGCGGATGGCCTCTTTTAGATAGAAACGCATGGCCTGGCCGCTGACATACGGGTATTCCCGGCCAGCCCACCGGTATTTCTTGAGATCCACCAGGTTGCTCCCGCCTTCCCCGGCGTTTAAATTGGTCAGCCCGGTCCGGGACAGCCACACTATAGAGATCGCCTTCGGCTCCATCGCGTCCTCCTTGCCTTAAAAGTGGTGGGGAATCCACCGGTGATCCCGGTCAGCGAGGGGCGGCTTCGGCAGCCTGACCGCGAACAGCCCCCGCGTATTCCAGCCCGGCGTAGATGAAGAGGGTGTGCTTCATATCGGCGAAGCGCTGAGCGTCGGCGGCCTGCGCGTGGATCAGAGCGGTGAGCCGATCGAGCGCTTCCAGGGAGAGGTATTGATCCCGCATCTCCTGAGCCTCCATCCCGATCAGGCGGTGCACCGTCTCGCCCAGCACCTTCAACAGATCCGAGGGCGTGCGGGCCCGCTCCAGGTCGTAAAGAAGGGTGGCCCGGCGCTGCGTCCCCGCGATCCGCCCGATGGTGCGTCCTGCCCGTCGGACCAGCTCCAGCTCCTGTTCGCTCATGGTCCCTCGCTCCTTCAACCAGAGTTGGATCCAGCGGTGGAGGCTCTGAACGGCCTCCCCATAGAATCCCAGCATCCGGCGCCGTCGCACACCGAAACCTTCGGCGAAGCGGCCGTAATCGTTCTGCAGAAAGGCTGCGGCCCGCTCCTCCCGCCAGGCGGCGGTATCCTCCGGGTCAGCGGGCCGTCCCCTCCAGGGTCAGCCACATCCCGGTGAGGACGCCCTGATACGGGAGGATGTTTTCCTCAATCAGCGAACGCAGGATCCGCAGGGTGATCTCGTCCACGAACCAGTCGGTTGCAGTGATGTCCTTCATCCGGCCCTGGGGGATGTGGAGCAGAATCCACCCGTCGGGGATGACCCGGCGCAGGGCGGCGGGCTCGAACCAGGCGCTTTCACCGGCCTCCTGAATCTCCGCCAGGACCCGACTGAGGGCGGCCTCGTAGAAGGCGAGGAGCATCGTCCAGGCCTGTGGGGGCCAGTCCTCCCGGTCCTGCCCGCCCCAGTGCGTGATGACCCGGACGTTGCTGCGGCGGTACGCCGGGTTGAGGGCTGCGCGGTAGCGTTGCTTCTGTTCGTGGAGGCGGCGCAGGTCGAGAGGTTGCGGCCACGGGATGGCGAAGAGGGCCGTTCCCTCTTTCTTTTTCTTTCTCTGCGGGCCACCGATATCACAGCGGTAGAGAAGGGCAGTGTCGGACCAGGCTGCCATGCCCAGGAAGGCGCATACCCGGCAGATGGGCCCGTATTCGCTGAGGCCGCGAAAGCCATCCCCAGCCCAGGTCGCCTGTCCGCCCAGGGCTTTGGACTTGGTGACGAAGGGATACAGGGAGAGCGTGCGCTTGGTGGTCGCGGGCGCCCCGCAGAAGGGACAGGTGAGCCGGGCCTGCCGGAGGGAGGGGTGCCGGATCCCGGCGAGCAGCTCTTCGACGAAGGACTCCAGCGTCTCGTGACCCCGGTAGAGTTCGGGATGTTGTTTGGGGGGTTGCTGGTTGAACCCCACGAAGGGCTTCAGCACTTTCCGGCCAGGCTCCGGCATATAGTAAGCGCTCTCGACCTGATGGGCGATCTGCTGAGTGAGGAGCCGGGCGAAACGCTGGGGCTGCAGGATCTGCAGCTGCAGCCCGTCCGGCTCCAGGCGGACCGCCAGGACCTGCGGGTGCTGGTGGGCGATGGCCTCCGCTATTCCAGCCAGAACCTCCAGGCCGTTGTCCAGCCAGGGATCGTGACGGATCGACAGACTCCAGGTCACGGGTGTCGACATGGCGCTCCTTCGCGGCTGGATTCCGCCCCGTTCCGGTCAGGGCCAATCCGGATCCTGCATTCGGGATCCCAATCGGGGCCGCTCCGGATAGCCCCCGGAGTGGGTCTGGATCCCCTCCGGTTCAAACCGGAGAGACGTCCCCGCACAGCGCCAGTTTCTGGCCCTTCCCTGCTAAAAACGAATGATCTCCTGCTCAATCTAATCTTCCTCCTCACACAGCTGCTCGATGGTCCGCCCCCGGTTTCGCGCCTCCTCGATGGTTTGCAGGTAGGGCCGGATCAGCGTCCACTGGGGCCCCGGGATGTAGCCTTCATCGGTTTCCTGAATGATCCGCCCTTTCCACAGTGGGGCCAGGTGCTCCTGCCGCAGGGTTTCCACCGAATCCAGGCCCCGGCTCAGGTTCCAGTAGTCGCATCGCAGGCGCTCATACAGCTCCTCCTGGGAAAGGGGGCCGTGGTCGATCAGGGTCTGGAGGATAGCCCGGCGGAGCCGTCCCAGGGCCAGGGGCATGATCGGCAGCTCGACCCAGTAGCCGTCCTCGGCGGTGAAGCGGAGGCATTTCTCGGCCCGCTCATCGGCGGCCTGGACGTAGTAGAGGCGGGCCACGTCCCCGGAGAGGACGGCGGCGAGCTCCAGGGCGAAGTTCATGACGTTGTTGCCGCTGGTCAGGTTGATCCATATCTCCTTCCCCTGGCCACCGACTCCGGCCAGGGCAGCCACCACCTGCGCCACGCGAGCATAGGTCGTGCGGATATCCCGACGGTCCACCTCGCACCAGAACACCACGCCCTCGGGACGTCCGCCGCAGATGGCCGGCCATTCGCGGGAGAGGCACTCGCGCAGCACCTCCTTCATTGGCCCGCCCTTCCGGAGGGAGGCCCCGGCGACGCGGCCGGGCGAGTTGTCCAGGTAGTCGAAGGAGGGGACTGTGCCCGCAAGGATCTCGCGGGTGGTGAAGAGGACGAGGGCCTGGACGTCGCCCACCCTGTCCCTTCGTGCGCGCAGGGCGGCCTCGCCGGACCCGGCGAAGAAGGCCTGGTCCGCAGGATTCCACCGCCGATAGCGGTGGGCCAGATACGTCAGCGGTCCGATCACCGTGCCCGGGGAACGCCCCAGGCCCATCAGGTGGTAGACGCCCATGGGCTTATCCTCCCCGGCGACGGATATACCGTTCCACGTGCCGGCGGGCTGCTTCCAGTTCACCCGGCGTTCTGGCAGTGGTGATCAGCCGGAAGCGGAAAAGGGTATCTGTGCGCAACCGGATCCCCACGCTCAGATCATTCGGGGGCTGAGATTGAACGCCGGGCTGGCCCTGGCGCCATTCCTCTCCGCGCACCTCAACAACGAAGGGGGCGTACCCGATAAGTTCCCACGCAAAGCGCTCGAGCCGGTCTTGGTTGTGAAATATGTGTGGAGTTCTTGCTGCCGGGCAGGAGGCAGAGCCTCCACTTCGTTTAAGATGGTGGCGACCCTCTGGCCGAGGGACGTCGGCGTTCCCTCCGGACTCAGCAATCCGGCGCGGACCAGGAACTGTTTGACCTCCCTGGTGGCGAGAGCCTTCCCCTCCAGCGCGTCCCGGATGTCCGGCAGCATGGGGAAGAGAGATGAACGGGAGATCCACCAGCTGGGGGCGCTCGGTGGGAGGTCGATCCAGAGGAGGGTGAAGGCGCTCCGTGATCGCCGACTCCGGCAGATTCCGGAGCGCGGTGATCTCCCCCTCGTTCTCCAGCCATGGCGGAATCCAGATATGGAACAACCGTTCGGCGCCGTAGAATTGCACCGCCAGGGCCAGCAGCGCCGACATAGCCTTTCGGCCTCCGGCGATATTGGCGAAAAGCCGATGCCCGTCGCGATAAGCCCGAAGATGGGCGCAGGCAACCTGCATAAACTCGACGGCGGCCTCGGCGGAGTCGATTCTCTGTGGGAGCCCACAGAGATCGGTACAATCCAGCTGATGCGGCAATGCTGTGGGAGGTGCCTGGAGAGCAGCTCGAGGCTCTTCTTCACATCCGGATCCTCCGTATAGAACAGGAGGACGCCGTCCGGCCGGTCTCCCTGCTCGGCCAGCAAATCCACTGCCTCCGTGATTACAGCGGGCGAGGTGCCCAAAGTGGCAATTAATAATCTCTCTGCCATCTTCAGAACCTTTTTATAAGATCTACGGGTGAGATAACATCAAAGGAACAAAACCTGTTCCGCTTACGAATTTTCCTAGCAACACTAATCTGATGGTCGTCTCGCGTAATAACATAGGCTTTCATGATAATCCCGTACGAGATAATAAGCGCATCTGGGATGGAATGTCCTAATTCAGAACGAAATTCTCTAAGGATGTAGTATGTCGCTATCTTGTGCGCCTCCTTTGGTATACACACGACCTCTCCGCTATACGCATGCACCATTTTCTCTAGACGATTCAGGTCTCTTCTAATACTATCATCACTCCTATCTCTAGATTGCGTCAGTTTGCGGGTGTGATTAAATTTATGGCCACACAGCGGGCAGATTACTGTATGAAACTCATAGTCACACTGTGGGCATTTGGCTTTACATTTTTCCTCTACCTTCTTCTCTTCAGGCATGTGTAATTCCATGATCGTTACATCTGTTATGACTAACTTTCCTACCCTCGTGGCATGAGCAAGCGCGTCACGCGCTATCTCATACCGCGTGCGTGGCGCTTCTTCCTCAACATCATCAACGAGCACTCCACTTTGTTTATAACTAGGTTCCCGCAAAGCATCTATTATGACGGAAGAGTCGAATACAAAGATGGGCTTTGAAAAATGAAATTTTACACGCCCGAGTAGTTTATTGATAGCCACCACGATACCCATCCTAAAATCCACCTCTGCTCATCTGGCGGCACATTCCTGAACACGTGTTTGTAGTCTCTCATGATCTTGGCAATCAGGCGATTGGATCGCTGAATAGCCGGTCGGACGGTAATGTCTCGCGCCACGCGCTCGGCATACTGGATCGCTTTCTCCAGGCCATAGCTCTCTGCCATTTGCAGCCAGCGCATCCACTCGTTGCGGGTGACCTCGGGCAGCGCCTGGGCGATGCGCTGGGCCAGGGCGATCTGCTCCTCCCGGGTCATCAATACACCTCCCGCGGGCAGGATTCGTTCTTCGCCCTAGCCTCCTGGCGGAAGCGCTTCCACGCTTCCGAGTCTAGCGATTCCCTATGGGCGAGAAACCGCACCAGAAGCGGCTTCACCCCGCTGGAGCCTTCGCCCGCCAGCAGCGCGGATAAGAGCCCGGGGCCCCCTTCCAACAGGCGGATGCGCTTCGGCGTGAGCCGCACCCCGCCCAGGCAGCGCGGCTTGGCCCCTCCCAGTTTCACCGGGAAAGCGAAGACCACCCTCTGGGGATCCTCGGGATGCTGGTCCAGACCCAAAGCGCGCGCGAGCAGTCCCAGCTCTTCCTCCTGGAGGTTTTCAAAGAAAAGGGTGGTCTGAAAGCGGGCGCCCTTCGGCACCGCTTCAAGGAAGCGGTGATTCTTGGCGGGCTTCAGATCCAGCTTCTGGAACGCCTTGCTCTGATAGAACTTGCGGCCTTTGATCTGTTGAGGCGGCCAGAGATCCGCGATCTTAATGATCTCGGTCCGCACCTCGCCGACAGGCACGGCGTCGGCGAAATGCACCCGGCCCCGGTATCCCGTGGTGCCGAAGAGCCGGCACGCCGGACAGAGGGTCTCCTGAGCCTCTTTATACTCACACCCTTTATGAGCACTGCTGGGCACCTGTTCCTCCCTGGCCGCGATCCGCACGCACGAGTTCGAAATCGCCTCCACGACACTTCGGATGGCACCCTTGATGCTGGTGCCGGGAATGATCATGGCACCATTCCGGCGGGCGAAGGCGTAACAGGCCTGCTCACGCCCCTGAATCGAGCGCAACTCCAGCTGTCCACTGCCCACATAGAGGTAGTCCGAGACCACTTCGATCTCCAGCCCCATCCACCCGCTCAGATCCCGAAACCGCTCATGGCCAGGCGGCACCTTCTTCTGAGGTCGGCCCTCGAGACGGATCCAGAAGAAGGGCTTGGGTTCGGCTTGCGCGCGATCGGGCATTGTTATCCCTCCTCATTCTTTGAGCCGGCGCGGGCTGATGAAAACGGGCGTGCCGTCCCGATAGTAAACCCGGATTTCCAAACGGCCTTTCGTTAAACCATGAGGATAGCGCTCGAAGTTCGGCTTCACCCGCGGCTCGGCAAGATCCTGCAGGTCCACTTCCTGGAGATCGACGGTCCATTCCCCGGCCACCGGGCGAAGGCCCTCGATGGGGTGATCGGTGAGCAGGAGGGCCCGGTGCTGTTCGCCCTCCCGCCACCAGCGCAGCTCGCCCTGGGGGCCGAACAGGGCCCCCTGCTCCTTCCAGTCCGCAGGGACCCCGGCACCCATCAGGAAGCGGGCCCCATCGACGGTCCAGTGGACGAGGGGTTCGCCGAGCGCAGCCGCCCGGTCTGTCAGGGCCTCTGGGGAACCCTTCAGGGCATAGACATAGCCTTTCTCCCTCTCCCCCATGGCTATCTCCTACGCGACGGTCAGGGCCTGGTCCATAATGCGGCGGGCGGCCTGACGCCATGTCTCCGGGCCATACACCCGGCGGGCATAGAACCCCACGACCTCCGAGCGCCCTGGCGCGGGCATCCCTTCGATCCGGTGGGGCTCGCACAGACGGTAGCTCTGGACCTCCTGGTCGCTGGTGAAGGCTCCCAGGCCCCGCCAGACTGTATCCTGAGCGCCGGAGATCAGCTCATCCAGCACAGCCTCCACGACCTCCGCCTGCACCTCGCCAAAGCCCCGGTTCTTGCCGAACCCCATCTTGACCAGCCCCTGGTTCATGCTCTCGAGGGCCAGGACAAGGAGTCCCAGCTGCCAGAGCTCGAAGTTCTCCAGCACGAGCTGACCCTCGAAAGCACCCGCCACGGCGATTTCCATCTCAAAGGGACCGGCCCCCACCGCATGGCTAAGGCGCGAGATGGCCACTCCGTAGCGGATTTCGGTTTTGATGCCGGTCACCGGGAGAAGGTCCATAAAAGCGGCGCGTCCTCTCAAACGGGTGTGACCGAAGATGCGGCAGGCGCCGCAGGAGTTGGCGTAAATCTCATAGCTGAAGAGCTCCCCATTCTTAGGCGTCAATTCGTTCAGGAATTGGGGGCAGTTCCACTTGTCATGACCTTCCTCCTGTTTGGCCTCGAAAGTCGCACACGCCCACTTCCATTGTTTGATTGGAGACGGACCCGGCTGATTTGAGACATCAAGAGTCCGCAGCGCCTTCTCCACAAACCCGCGCACCACGCCTTTGAGCGAAGAGCCGGGGATGTAAACCGTCTCCCCTTTCTCTGGGTGGAAGGTGCGGACGAACTGCATGTCGGGCAGAGACGGGTTGGCCGAGATACCGCCTGCCTTGATAAGCAGGGGCCCTTTTGGACTCAGGCGCAGTTTCAGACGCAGCGCGTTGTAGCGGGTCTTATGCATGGCCACCCTCCTCCCACGCCTGCCGCTGGCGCTGGAACGCTTCGACCAGTTCGTTTTCCTCGCGGCTGACCCTCTGACCGGTGGTCAGGTAATCCAGAAGGTTATTCCGCTCCACCTGATAGATTCGAACCTCTTTCAGCACGCCCCAGCCGGGCCCCCGGGTGGATTTACCACCGATGGCGATGGCGCCTTCTTTCCACGGCCGAAGCACAGCGAGAAGGAACCCCAGCTCCCAGTCCTCCAGGTTCTCGGCCACAAGTTCGATGCTGAACCGGGCGCCAGGGACCACAGTCTCAAAGTCGTATTTGACGCCCGAGCGGGCGGCTCCCAGATCCCGATCGATGCCCACGCCATCACGGATCTGGGTCATGACGGGCAGATCTGCCCCGTTCGCCAGATAGGCGTCCTTGAAGGCCACCCGCCCGGCCAGCCAGGGGGAGCCAAAAAGGCGGCAAGCAGTGCAGCTGTAGCGTATCAGAGACTCCGTGAAGATCTCATCGGTGCTGTGCACGTGCTGCGTGTTCTTCTTCAGGACTTCTTTCTTTTCCTTCATTGCGTCTTTCCAGAGATCTTCTTTCGACTTCTGTTCGCTATGTTTCACATCCCCCCGAGTTGCCGGAATACAAGGGTCATCAAAGGGATCGCATGCCCATAGGTGAGGCTTTCGATTCAATGCCCGCAGAACGCGCTCAACCTGAAAGCGCACCACGCCTTTGAGCGAGGAGCCCGGAATGAACGGCCGGTCTTCGGGGTCTTTGATGACTGGCATATCGGTCCCTATGGGATCCAGCGAGAGACGGCTGCCAACCGCCAGGGCCGTCTGCATCTCCAGCGTGGCGCGAATCCATGTGCGGTTCCGGAACTCGGCGAACCCGCTCATCCAGCACCTCCCTGTTTCGCCTGCTGTAGATGCGGCTCTCCTTCTACGTGCCACACATGCCAGCGCACGGTATAACCCAGGACGCGGCGGACCATCTCCAGATGAACTCTCCGAATCAACGGTTCATCTGCGGTGCTCACGATGCTCCCAGCGATCTCTTCCAAACCTTTAAGCTCTTGAATCGCCTCATCCGCCCATACCACGGAGATCTCTTTGCGCGCGGCCTGATACCGGATGAATAGCTCTATCTCCGCCCAGGAGGCGCTCTGTTCGGCAACCTCCTGAATGTTGCGCAGCTGGCGCTCTTTGTCGCGCGGCCGTTTCCCATCTCCAGCGAGGCTTCGGGCTAGCCTCTCCGCTTTGCGCACCAGATCCTCTTCTTTCTCCCTGAGCGCTCGCAAGATCTGGGCGTTCCGCTTCGGATCATCGGTAAACCGGCTCACCTCTCCTCCACCTCCAGATGGAATGGGTGGCAGACCAGACACTCGCCGAACCCCTCATCGCGGCGCTCGCCGATCCCCTCCCGCTCCAGAGCTTCCAGCGCTGCCAGAAGGCCGTCCTGCGGGCCATCCCACCGGTAAACATAGACGCTGCCCATGCGGGCGGCCAGCTGGGCTGGCTTGGGCAGGCCCCAGGCGGTGGACCAGCCGCTGGCGATGTCCGGGCGGGTCATCCAGAGGATGGGCTCCAGCGTCCGGCCCCCAAGCGTCAGCACCGGTGTCAGCGCAGGAATGCCATCTGGATCCCGGAAGATCCCGGGGGCCAGCAGATCGACGGAGAAATAAATCCCTTCCGGCCCGCGAGGCACGGCCTCCGGACTCAGGGCCAGAGAGCGGATGTCCACCCACACGCGCCTCAGGGTCTCGTTGAAGGCCCTCAAGCGCTGGTCGAGCGGGGGCAGACGTCCCTCCGCATCTTCTACCGAGACCCGGCCATAGCCCCGGGTGTGCATGGCACCGACGGCCATGCGGGACAGGGCCTCGCGGAAGAGCGCCACGGCCTCTCCGTCCCCGTCGCGGACGGGGAGGATCCGCCCCACGAACACCAGCCAGCTCCGGCCGTTCCCCATAGGGCCAGGCGTATATGGGCCGAGAGCCGAGGGGGTATACAGCATGCTCTCCGTGGCCGCCCGGCGATGACGGCTGAGGGCGACTTTGGTCTGAACGTGAAAGCGGGGGCGGAACATCGCATGGCGCTTTTCCCCACGCACGTCATAGACGGCATAAAAACTGCTAACCGGCTCCATGCGATCTCCGCATTGCACGCAGCGGACCGAGAAGGGAACAGGGAAGCGGGCTTCCTGTCGTTCCAGCAGGCGATAGGCCAGATAGGGGAGGAGAGTGTCCACGATGCCGTGCCCCCTGCGGTCCCGGTGGGGCTCGGTGGCGAATCCGCCCTCACGCTTGCATTCCACGGCGCTCACGGGCAGGGGAAGTGCATAGCACAACCCCGGATCTTCGGCAGCGGGGAAGAAGTTCCCGATGCGCAGCCGGGCGACCTGCTGGAGGATGGTTTCAGACGACGCGCCCTGACGCAGCAGCCATTCCGCCCATGCCCCTCGCAGGATGCGGCCGGGGATATATATCCGGCATGGCAGAAACTGGGCATCCGGCCGGATGTCGCCCAGGAGCAGGGGCTCCTGCGGTTTAATCTTGAGCCACATGGGCTCCCTCCCACCAGGCCCGCCAGATCCCCACCAGCGCTGTCTCCGGAAGGGGCTCACCGTCGATTCGGGTCTCCATCTCGATCTTCCGGATCCAGCCCAGCCCGCGGGTCCTGCCGCCCCCGATAGCGATCCCCCAGCGGGCCGCCAGGGCAATCAGCGCGGCCGCTTCCCAGGCGGCGTCCGGGCTAGGGAAATAGCCATAACATCGGGCATGCCATCGGGTGGGAAGCGACGGGGCAGTCTCCACAGAGAACAACCGCTGGGGGAAGGCCGCCCTTCGGTGACGGCTGATGGCCACGCCCGCCCGCACCACGAGGGTTTCCTCCGCGCTGATCAGACGGCCGTCGCTGAAACGAAGCGGAGAGGGCTGTCGAGGATTGCCGAACACCCGGCAGATCAGGCAGAGATCCGGGCCCCTGCACATCTGATCTGGCTCGGGTCCGAGGCACACCGGATGTTCCCAGGTGCGCAAGAGAACCTCCGCCTTCTCCCGCAGGAAGCCCTTAAGGGTGGTGGCCGGAAGAACCGGCACTCCCTCTGCGGTCCGGGCTAGAGCCTTATCCACTCCCAGGCGGCGGAGGTTGCCGGTGGTATGGAAGGCGGTGTCCAGCGCGATGGTCAGACTGAGGTCCAGCTCGTTCATGCCCGTTCTTCCTCCTCTTCCACGTCCGGCCGCATGGCGTGCAACTCGGCCAGCTCCAGGACATCGAGGAGCGGCGTACGCCAGATGGGCTCTTGATCTTTGGGGATTCGGTGCCAGATGGGAAGGCCCGCGATAGATTTCCCCCCACGCTTGCTCAGTAGATCCCCCAATTGCTCCAGCGTCTCGATCTTCTCCGCGCCTCCTCGCTCCCGCGCGAGATCGTACTGGATGAAGTTCAGAGACTGAAGAACGCCCTTCTCCAGGGCCTCTGTCCAGCGGTGACGGGTAGTTCGAGGCCACCGACAGATTTGTGAGATCAGGTCCCGGATTTCCCGGGCTTCTTCCAGCGTGTAGGGACGGGCAATCAGTTCGGTCCATTCCCTCGACCGGTAGACTTCCATCAACGGCTCGACTCTGTCGCTGGCCACGGGAGATGGAAGCCAGAGGAAATCGATCACGCTCTTCGGATTATCCGCGTTCTCTTTCGCACGTTTCTTGGTCTTCTTCAGCAGATCAGTGGCCAAGCGTTCCAGGTAACGGATGGGATATTTCACGTCGGCGATGGCGATGCCACAGGAGGCTGTGGGCTTCCAGGCCAGGTTCTTTGGGAGACGGCGTCTGACCTCGCTTTCGAAGCGTCCCAGAAACTCTACGGCGATATCCCACGCATACCCGGCTTGGATGAGGACAGTGACATCATCCCCGCCGATGTTCACAATGTCGAAGGGCCACCAACCTTCCTCAGCGTCACGCTCCAGAGCCAGACCACAAACGGCTTCCAGGCTGTCAAAGAGAGCCTGCTTTGTCCCCTGCTCGAGAGCCTCGGAAACCTGCATGTATTGCTCCGGGCTCCGGATCTTCTGGAGCAGGCCACCGATATCATTGCCGTCCGCGTAGAAAAAAGCCAGATACTTGCGGCGGGCACTGGCTATCAGATGATCCAGATCCTCAGGTTGCTCGCCTTTTCGGCTCTTCCCATATTGAGCCCAGAATTCCTCATTGAATTTTCCGCGAATTTCTCCCTTGCTCTTCCTTCGCCCTTTCTCATCCCGAAGTTTGCAGACGACGCACAGGGCCTTCCCATTCTCTATCCCTTCGCGCTCACCGGCCATGCGTTTGCCGCAGCGCTCACAGCGCTTGCCGAAGGGCATGGCCTCGTAGAAGGGCGCCGCGGTCTTGCCCAGTTTGGCCTCCCGAACGCGGGCGTTCAGGAAAAGCAGACGCTGAGCGAAGCCGCCATCGAGCGGAACATCTCCCGCTGCGCTCTGGATCCGCCTCGCCCAGGAGCCCTCCGGCTGAGGGTCTCCCGATGGGGGTCTGTTTTGCTCATAGACAACGGTCACGGTGGCAACAAGAGTCTCCTTGCGATAGATCTCTTCGATCTCCCGGCGGATCGCCTCAGCCTGCTCGGATGGTACCTGAAGCAGGAAGCTCCCGCCCGCACAGTAGAGGACTTTGTACATGGAACCCTCTTTCCGGCGAATTTCTCCCTCGCATCTCTGAAGCAGCTCACTCCCCCCACGGATCTGAGGCAGGGATGAGGTTTCGAACACATATTCCCGAATGGCATCGACATCCCCTGCCATCAGTACGTAATCGTCCATTCCTCATGCCTCCTTGGAAGACTTATTCTCCATACACGAGATTGAAGCCATAGACGAATAGTCTTCGACCTCCAGCCATCTGTTCGTTTTTCTCTAGACATAATTGAGCATTTATCAGTCAATATTGATGATATCAGGCAGCATCACGACACTCGCTGAGAGCGCGCGCGAGCTCTTCGAATAAACGAAGCTCTCCAGTATGGCGTATTCATGAAGCCGATAAGCGAATTGCACGATATCGCTGATCTGGGCTGGAGGAAAATCCTTCATATGGATCTTGAACCACTGCCACCGCCGGTTGATAGCCTTTTTCCATTCCTCATAGAAGGGTCGCAGGTTATCGAAACGTTCTCCCAGGAACCGCGCAAACCAATCCAGCGATTCCTCCTGAGAGGGGAGGACCCGGTAGCTGCGCACTGTTATGTTCCGACCTTGCAGCCACCGAATCAGCATATCGGAAGCCGTCGCGGCCTGAGGCGTCCCTGTCTGTTCCTGCTCGACCTCAGTCACCTGAACCGTGCTGAGCTCCTCAATGGCGCTGGATACTTCCGCCAGAGAAGGAGATGAAGCCGGCTGGAGACGCGCCTCGATTCGCTCAAGGGCCTCGGCAATCCGACGCAGGTAAATGAGCATTTCCTCCATAACGCCATGGCTGGACATCTAACTTATCTCCCCAGACTCCTGGAATCTAACTCATGCCTCCTGAACGGACTTACCCTTATCTAGGCGAAGACCCGGATCGCCCGGGTGCGGCGGCGGGGGTACCCTCCGACCGGCCTCCCGGGGCTAATGCCACCATCCCGAATCCGCTGGCGGTGTGTTCGCCGAAGCCGGCCTCGTAGCCCAGGCGCAGAAGCCTCGGGTCGCCATCTATAGTCAGGCGCAGCATCCAGCCCCGAATGTCTGTGTCATGGACCCGCACGAGCTTGGAGCGATAGGGCGGATGCGCCTGGATCGCCAGGCCCCCCTTCACCTCCTGCCCGTAGAAGGCCGCCGCCTTCCGCCGCAGGTTCTCAACCAGGGCCTGGGCGAAGGCCGGCTCCTCCGGCGAAAGATACCGCTTCACCAGCCGCCTGTCCGCCCGCCGTTCGCCGGTGGAGACCGTGATGGGCGACAGGGTGACGAAGGTCACCGGGCCCGCCAGCACGGGCGCCGGGGCCGCCTCCACGCGCTCCACGAGCACCGGATGCGGCCCCAGCCGCACCTCGGGCTCCAGCAACAACCCCAGGGCCAGAGCTTCCACCACGGCCTCGAGAGGGGAGGAGACCCACCAGACCACCGTCCCCCGGACCCATAGCCCGCCTCCATCCGGCTCCAGGCCCTGCAACCACGAGTAGGTCAAAGGCTTATACCGCCGCCCCTCCGGGTCCATCCAGCCCTCCTCGTGGAGCCGGCGGGCGACCTGGGGCAGCCCGCGCTGCATCGCGGTATACGCCAGGCCCCGTAACCACGCGGGATAGCCCCAGGGCAATATCTCCGGTTGTGGGAAGCGCAGCAGGATCTTCAGGCGCATCCGACCTCCTCTGGCTGTTCCGAGCCGCCTTCATCCCTTTCTCCTCCGGGCTCGCACCGCCTCCCGCACGGCCACCGCGAAAGACAGGGGGACAGCCTTACAATCATGCGACCACAGGGATGAGGGTGAAACGTGATCCGGTCTTGAGGAAGATGGCCAGTCGGGTGCCGTGTGTCTGGTACAGGGTCTCAAAGGTTGAGCGTTTCTCTCGCTCGAAAAGTGCATCGTCCCACCGATCGGTGGCGACGATGACGACGCGCGTTTTTCGATCACAGCGAATGCAATGGTCGATAGCCTCGCGGAGTCTGGTGCTGAATTCCTGGCCTATTGATAAAACGACAAGAACAGGCTGACATTGGGCCGAATACTGTGACGGGATCAGGTTAATCGGGGCACTCGCCAGGCTTGACCCCATCCTTTGGTTGAACAGTCTTCTAACATCGTCTTCGCTCTCGAGCCAGGCGCGTTCAATCGAAAGAAGAAGCGTTTCCAGCGGGCGCTGTACATTCTGGCCAAGATCCGCATTTTTAAGTAGGGTGTTAAGCACTTCCAGATTCAGCGGGCTCACCACAAAAACCTCCAGAGTAAAAGAGTAGAGGCCAGCTAGACAGTGTCCAGCGCGGAAGCCGTGACCGTGCCACCCAGCCCACCCGTCTATGGCTTGCCTGCACCATTGTATACCGCGCCGGCCGCTCAGGCAAGAGGCAGAGATCTCCCTGGCCTTGCCGGGGGGCAGGGGCTGTGGTAGAGTTCTGCCCGGCGGGCTGCTCTGGAGATCCGCGGGCGGACCGGCGGCGTATAGTGGAAGGACCGCTGTCAGGAGCGATGAACGACCGGGTGGTATCGCAGACCGAGGACCTGGACCTGCTGTGGCGGGTGCGCCAGCGCGACCCCGAGGCCCTGGCCCGCCTCTACGACCGCTATGGCTGCGCCGCCTATGGTCTGGCCCTGCGGATCCTCCGCGACCCGGAGGCCGCCGCCGAGGTCGTCCAGGAGGTCTTTCTCCGCCTCTGGCAACGGCCAGACCACTACGACCCGCTGCGCGGCACGGTGGCCACCTGGCTGCTGAGCCTGACCCACCACCGGGCCATCGACCTGGTCCGGGCCCGCCGACGTCAGGGCCAGGCCGTGCTCGCCCTGGCCCAGTCAGATGGCCCGACCGACGCCGAGACGGCGCTGGCCGAACTGGCCTGGCTCCAGGAGCGACGGCAGGCCGTCCGCCAGGCCCTGGCCGAACTGGCCCCGGTCCAGCGGCAGGTCATCGAACTGGCCTACTTCGGCGGGCTGACCCAGCGGGAGATCGCCGCTCTCCTGGGTGAACCCCTGGGCACGGTCAAGACCCGGCTGCGGCTGGGCATGCAGAGGCTCCGGTCGCTCCTGGCGGCGCGCGGAATGGTCGAGACCGATGACTGAGCACGAGACACCCCACGAGACGGTGCGCGCTCTGCTCCCCGCCTACAGCCTGGGGGCGCTCGACCCCGAGGAAGAGCGCCTCTGCCAGGCCCATCTGCAGGACTGCCCGGCCTGTCGGGCCGAACTCCAGACCTACCGCCAGGTCGCCACGGCGCTGCTCCTGGCGGCGCCGGCCCCGGCCGCGCCGCCAGGCCTGCGGGCGGCCCTCCTGCGCCGGGTGACGGCCCCGCCCCCGGCGCCGGCCGCCCCGCGGGAGGCCCTCTGGCCCCGGCTGGCCGCCGTCGCCGCCGGCCTGGCCCTCGGACTGCTCCTGGCCGGCAACATCCTCCTGTCCCTCCAGGTCCGGGGCCTGGAGGGACGGCTGCGGGCCGCGGAGGCCGCGCTGGACCTGATGACCCGGCCCACCATGACCGTTCGCGAACTGCGGGGGACCGAGCCGGCCGCGGGAGCCCGGGGGCGCCTCTACCTGGTGCCCGACCACCGTCAGGCGCTCCTGGTGGTGGCCGACCTTCCCGCCCCGCCGGCCGATCGGGTCTACCAGCTCTGGCTCATCCGCGACGGTCAGCGGATAAGCGGCGGCCTCTTCCGGGTGGACGCCCAGGGCCGGGCCTGGGTGCTGGTCCAGGCGCCCGAGCCGCTGGGCCAGTACCAGGCGGTGGGGGTGACGGTCGAACCGGCCGGTGGCAGCCCCGGCCCCACCGGCCAGCGCGTCCTCTGGGGAACGCTCAGCGGCTGACCATCGGGAGGAAAACCCATGGCCACGACCACCCGTGAGTACCAGGTGCCCTACGGGCGCCGGACACTGCGCTTCACCCTCCCCCCAGGGATGGAGGGGGAGGTGCTCACCACCCCCTCGGCGCCGGCCCTGGCTGACCTGGCGGCGGCCGTCCGCCAGGCCCTGGCCCAGCCGGTGGCGGGTCCCCGTCTGCGCGACCTGGCCCGCCCCGGCCAGCGGGTGACCATCGTCGTCACCGACAGCACCCGGCTCTGTCCGGACGACGTCCTGGTCCCGGCGCTCCTGGAAGAGCTCCAGGCGGCCGGCGTGCGGCCGGCCGACGTCACGGTGGTCATCGGCATCGGTCTGCACCGGCCCAGCACCCCTGAGGAGAAGCGGGCCATGCTCGGGACGGTGGTGGATCAGGTGCGCGTCGTCGACCCCCGCCCCCAGGACCCGGCCTGGCTGGTGGACCTGGGGACGACCAGTAACGGCGTCCCGGCGGTGGTCAGCCGGCTGGTGGCCGAGGCCGACCTGGTGGTGGCCACCGGCGTGGTCGAGCCCCACCAGTACGCCGGCTGGAGCGGCGGCCGCAAGACGGTGGCCATCGGCGCCGGCAGCGAGGCCACCATCGCCGCCACCCACGGCCCGGCCATGCTCGACCACCCGCGGGTGCGCCTGGCGGTGCTGGAGGGCAACCCCTTCCACCAGGCGGTGACCGAGATCGCCGAACGGGCCGGCCTGCGCTTCATTATCAACGTCGTCCTGAACGAGGACGACGCCGTCACGGCGGTCATGGCCGGGGCGCCGCGCGAGACGTTCGCCCGGCTGGTCGAGACGGCCGCCCGCCTCTACACCGTGCCGCTGGCCGGCCAGGCCGACATCGCCATCGCCGGGGTAGGCTACCCCAAGGACAGCAATCTCTACCAGGCCTCGCGGGCGGCCACCTATCTGTACTTCGCCCCGGTGCCGGTGGTCCGCCCCGGCGGCGTGGTGATCATTCCGGCCGAGGCCCCGGAGGGGGCCGGCCAGGGCGTGGGGGAGCAGCGCTTCCGGGATCTCATGCGCGCCTACGCCAGCCCGGCGGCCCTGGTGGCTGCCGCCCGCCAGCACGGCTACCCGCCGGGCGGCCAGCGCGCCTACATGCTGGCCCGGGTGCTGGAGGAGTGGACGGTCATCATCGTGGGGGCGGCCGATCCCCAGGTCGTCCGCGACCTCAAGCTGGTGCCGGCCGCGACCATGGAGGAGGCGCTGGCACTGGCGGCCGAGCGGGTGGGCCACCGGGCCCGGGTGGTGGTCATCCCCCACGCCCTGCGCACCCTGCCGGTGGTCCGGGTCTGAGGCGCCCCCCGTCTGAGCACCGCCGTTCTCTCCGACAGCCCATGGCTCCGCCGTCGGCCGCTGTGTGACGCCGATCACAGCCCGCCCCGGACCGCTGTGGTACCCAGAGACCCGACGGTCCCGGTCGGATTTTCGACACAGGAGGCGACAATGGGCGGACGACTCTGGTTCGGGCTGCTGGGGGCGCTTCTCCTGGGCACAGCGGCAGCGCCGGTGGCGGCGGTCCAGCCCCAGACCCTGACGGTGACGGCCACGGTGCAGAATCAGGTCTGCCTGGGGGGCGACCTGGTGCTGGTCGTCTTCCGGGCGGTGGCCACCAGCAGCCACCCGGTCGTGGGCCGCCAGTGGGACCTCAACGGCGATGGCCTCTTTGATACCCCGGCCCGTCGGCTGCCGCTGGCGCTCCGGGTCTATCCGGACGAGGCCCTGGTCACCGTCGGTCTTCAGGCGACGAACGCCCAGGGGGAGACGGCCACCGATACGCTCACCTTCGGGACCCGGCGCTGCGGTTGAGACCGCCGGGCGGTCCCGCTCCCGCGCGCCTTTTTTTGACAAAACACCGCGCGACCGGCCACACCGGGCGACTCAATATGGTAAAATGTCTGGACGGTGTGGCCCGCGGGTGGGGCTGCGGGCGGGATGGCAGGAGGCACGGGTGGCGCTGATCGTCCAGAAGTACGGTGGGACCTCGGTGGCCACCGCCGAGCGGATCAAGGCGGTGGCCGACCGCATCATTCGCACCAAAGAGGCCGGCCACCGGGTGGTGGTGGTCGTCTCGGCCATGGGGGACACCACCGACGAACTCATCGCCCTGGCCCATCAGGTGACCGACGAGCCCAGCGAGCGGGAACTCGATCTCCTGCTCTCGACCGGCGAGATCGTCTCCTGCACGCTGATGGCCATGGCGCTCCGGGCCAAGGGCTACGAGGCGGTGGCTCTGACCGGTCCCCAGGCCGGGATTCTGACCGAGCCGGCCTATGGGCGGGCCCAGATCATCCGCATCGAGCCGGAGCGCATCGTCCGCGAACTGGACCGGGGGCGCATTGTCATTGTGGCCGGCTTCCAGGGCATGACCGAGGAGTTCGACATCACGACCCTGGGGCGCGGGGGGTCGGATACCACGGCGGTGGCCCTGGCGGTTATTCTCCGCGCCGACCGCTGCGAGATCTACACCGACGTGGACGGCGTCTTCACCGCCGACCCGCGACTGGTGCCCCGGGCCCGCAAGCTCGCGGAGATCGATTACGAGGAGATGCTGGAACTGGCCCAGCAGGGGGCCCGCGTGATGCACCCGCGGGCGGTCGAACTGGGCGCGGTCTACAACATGCCGATCGTGGTCCGCTCCAGTTTCAACGACAACCCCGGCACGCTGATCCACAAGGGGGTCGCGGTGGAGATTCGCAACAAGGTGCGGGGGATCGCCCACGATACCAACGTCGCCAAGATCACCATTGTTGGGGTGCCGGACCGGCCGGGCATCGCCGCGGCGCTGTTCGCCCCGCTGGCCGAGCACGGGGTCAACGTCGACGTCATCGTTCAGAACGCCAGCCTGCACGGGCTGACCGACCTCTCGTTCACGGTGGCCCGGGGCGATCTCAGCAAGGCCCTGCGACTGGTCGAGCCGGTGGCCCGCCAGATCGGGGCCCGCGACGTGGTGGCCTCGAACGGCTGGGCCAAGGTCTCGATCGTCGGCACCGGCATGCAGCACAGCCCCGGCTACGCCGCCCGCATGTTCAAGGCCCTGGCCGACCGCAATATCAATATCGAGATGATCACCACCTCGGAGATCCGCATCACCTGCATCATCGACGAGGCGCGGGTGCAGGAGGCGGTCCAGGCCCTGCACGACGCCTTCCAGCTCGAGCAACCGGAGCTGGCCTGATGGTTCTGCCGCTGGCCCGGGCCCAACTGGTCCGCTACCTGACCGACCGGGTGCTGGAGAACGTCATGCAGCGGCTGGCCCAGCGCACCCCGGCGCTGGTCGCCGGTGAGGAGGCGCCGGCCGGCCTGGAGACCCTGCTGCCAGCGCTCCAGGCTCTGCAGGCCGACCTCCAGACGACCCAGGCCCGCCTCCAGACCCTGGAGGCCCGGCTGGCGCGCCTGGAACGCCGCTACGGCTGGCGCTTCTTCGTCCGCATACTCGCCGCGCTGACGGTGGCCTTCCTGCTCGGGTTCCTCCTGGCGCTGAGTCTGAAGATGATCGGGTGGCTCTGAGCGTGGAGGCCGCCCGGACCGACCTGGCCTACTGGCTGGCCTTGCACCGCATCCCCGGCGTCGGTCCGGTGAAGCTCCGACGTCTGGCCGAACACTTTGGCGATCTCTCGCTGGCCTGGCGGGCCTCTCCCTCCGCGCTGGCCGCCGCCGGGCTGGACCCCCGGGCGGTCGAGGCGGTGCTGGCCCACCGGCCCCGCCTGGAGCCGGCGGCGCTGTGCGAGGCGGTGGCGGCTCTGGGCGTTCAGGTCCTCACCTGTCTTGATCCCCAGTACCCCGAGCGGTTGCGGGCGGTGCCGGGGGCGCCGGCCCTGCTTTTCATCAAAGGAGCGCTCCAGCCGGCCGACGACTGGGCGCTGGCGGTGGTCGGCACCCGTCATCCCACGGCCTACGGCCGGCAGGTGACCCAGCGCCTGGTGACGGCGCTGGTGGGGCACGGATTGACCATCGTCAGCGGGCTGGCCCGGGGGATCGACGCCGAAGCCCACCAGGCGGCCCTGCAGGCTGGCGGGCGAACGCTGGCTGTTCTCGGCTGCGGCATCGACCAGGTCTATCCGCCCGAGCACCGGCGGCTGGCCGCCCGCATCGTGGAGCACGGGGCGCTCCTCTCCGAGCTGCCGCTGGGGGCCAGTCCCGAGGCCGGGAACTTCCCGGCCCGCAACCGCATCATCAGCGGGCTGAGCCGGGGCGTGCTGGTGGTCGAGGCCGGCGAACGCTCGGGGGCGCTGATCAGCGCCACCTGCGCGGCTGAGCAGGGGCGTGAGGTCTTCGCGGTGCCGGGCTCGATCTTCTCGCCCAAAAGCCAGGGCACCCACCGGCTGATCCAGCAGGGGGCGACGCTGGTCCAGAGCGCTCAGGACATCCTGGAGGCGCTGAACATGGGGCCGGTGGGCGAGCAGCTGGCCCTGCGGGCGCTGCTCCCCCCAGACGAGGCCGAGGGACGGCTGCTGGCGCTCCTGGGAGCGGAGCCGCTGCACATCGACGAGATCGTGCGGGCCAGCGGCCGGTCGGCGGCCGAGGTGGGCGCGCTGCTCACCACCCTCGAGCTCAAGGGGCTGGTCCGCCACCTGGGCGGCCAGCACTACGCCCGCACCGGCTAGGCCGTTCTTTCAGGCCAGGAATTCCTTTTTTAATCCGGCCATAAATTTCTCGGGAATCTTCCGCTCTTGGCTGTCATACCAATATATGGTGCACTATCCAACCAGAATCCTCTCTTATCTATCCCCTCACCGGCCGACATCGGCCGGAC
>DAOUAE010000069.1:0-7583 GCA_034433795.1 Chloroflexota bacterium | reverse complement strand
GGGCCTGGATGGGCAGGGACGGGTGGTGGGCCGGCTGCTCCCCACCGGCTTGCGGCCGCGCTGTGCCGAGAAGTTCCTCCAGCACGGCCTCAACCTCCCCCCCGAGATCTTCGCCCCGCCGCGAGGGGATGGTGTGGCATGGAGACGGTGACGCTGGTTCTACCGGTTGTGGCGTTCCTGGCGGTCATGGCCGGGGCGCTGCTGGTCATCGGGGCGCTGGCCCCCAGCCCGGACCCGGTTCGGCAGCGGCTGGCCGGCTACGGGCTGGAGGAGGCGCCGGTCCGGACGGTGTCGTCCGAGGCGGCGATCCTGCGCCAGCGGCGGCTCAGCACCATCCCGCTGCTGCAGGATCTTCTGAGCGGAAGCCGGCTGGCCGAGCGCTGGGCAGCCGAGCTGGCGGCGGCGGCCGTTCCTCTGCGGGTGGGCGAGTACCTGCTTCTCCGCTGGTTTGCGGCGGTGGGGATGGTGCTGCTCGGCGTCGTCCTGGACCTGCCGATCTTCATCGTGCTCGCCGGCGGGCTCCTCGGCTTCTGGCTGCCGAAGCTGTTCATCCGGCGGCGTCAGCAGCAGCGGCTCCAGCGCATCGGGGATCAGCTGGTGGACGCGCTCAGCATGATGGCCAACTCACTGAAGTCCGGCGCCAGTGCGCTGCAGGCCATCGACCTGGTGGCCCATGAGCTGCCACCCCCGATCAGCGAGGAGTTCGCCCAGGTGGTGGCCGAGGTCAGCGTCGGGGCCACGCTGGACGACGCTCTGGCCAATCTGGCCAGGCGGGTTCCCAGTTACGACCTGTACATGGTGGTGACGGCCATTCAGATTCAGCGCCAGACCGGTGGGAATCTGGCCGAGGTGCTGGAGCGGGTGGCCCACACCCTTCGCGAGCGGGCCCGGCTGCTGCGCGAGGTCCAGGTTCGCACCGCCCAGCAGCGGTTCTCGGCCCTGATCGTGGGGCTCCTGCCGCTCGGGATGCTGCTGATTCTCTCGATCATGAGCCCCGGCTACCACCGGCCGTTCATCGAGCACCCGATCGGTCGGATCATCCTGGGAGTCGGGTTCGTGTTTCAGGTGACGGGGTTTCTGGTGATGCGCCGGCTGGCGCGGATTGACATCTAAGGAGGCGTGATGCTGGCGCTGCTCCTGCCGGTGGTTGTCTTCGGGACGCTGGTCTTTCTGGCCCTGGCGCTGATGGCGCCAGCGGAGGACGTGATCCAGGCCCGGCTGCGGGCCTACGGCTACACCATGCCGGCCCGCGATCTGTCGGCGCCGCTGGCCCAGCGCCTGCTTCTGCCGCTGGTCGAACAGATCGCCCGGCTGGTTCGGCGCTTCTCGCCCCGGCTGGTCGAGAGCGACCTGCGCCAGCGGCTGGCTCAGGCCGGGCACCCGGCCGGGCTCGACGTCAGCACGTTTCTGGCGCTCAAGGCGGTCGGGGCGGTCGGGCTCTTCCTGCTGATCGGGGGGCTGAGCCTGCTGCGCGGGCCGCTGGACCTGCGGACGGTGCTGCTGGCGCTGGGGGCGCTGGCCGTCGGCTGGTGGCTGCCGGAGGGCTGGCTGCGTCGCCGCATCCGCCAGCGCACGCAGGCCATCGAGCGGGCTCTGCCCGATGCCCTTGACCTCATCGTCGTGTGCATCGAGGCCGGGCACGCGCTGGAGGCGGCCCTGGCCACGGTCACCCAGCGCTTTCGAGGGCCGCTGGGCGAGGAGTTTGAACGCACGCTGCGCGAGATCGCGCTGGGCAAGACCCGCCGGGAGGCCCTGCGCGATCTGAGCCGGCGGGTCGGCTCGGCTGATCTGCAGGCCTTCATCGCCGCCATTCTCCAGGCCGACCAGCTGGGGGTGAGCATCGCCCAGGTCCTGCGGGTCCAGGCCGACGCTATGCGGGTCCGCCGGCGTCAGCGGGCCGAGGAACAGGCGGCCAAACTGCCAGTCAAAATGCTCTTTCCGCTGATCTTCCTTGTCTTCCCGGCTCTCCTCATCGTCATCCTGGGGCCGGCCGCGCTGCGGATTATGGAGTTCTTCGCGGCCTACCGTGGCGGGGGCTAGGCCGCGGCTCTTGACGGTCTCATGGGCATGCGGTGTGGTCAGAGGAGGGACGGTTATGCGCGCACGGGTCTCGCCGCCGTCGATCAGCGAGGCCAGGATCTGTCCGTATCTGGGGCTGGTGGCCGACCCCTTCCATCGGCTGGAGGGACCGTCGGCCGAGCACCGGTGCTATCTCTGGATGCAGCGGCAGCGGATCGATCTGCTGCACCAGCAGCGGTTCTGCCTGACCCCGAACCATCCCCGCTGTCCCTGGCTGATGGTGGCGCCGACGGCGCCGGCCGGTGGCGTGCGGGGCGCCTGGCAGCGTTTCCGGGATGGGGTGCGTGAGCAGTTCGATCTGCTGGAGCACGCCACCCAGCGGGCCAGCTGGTTCCGGGCGGCGGTGGCGGCGGTGATCCTGGGGATCCAGATCGTTCGTTCGGCCTGGGTCGAGGTCGCGCCCTATCTGCGGCTGGGGCTGCGGGTCAGCGCCGACTGGCTCTGGCGGCAGTGGACGACGCGGATCCGGCCGACGCTGGCCCGGCAGCTGGCGGTCTGGTGGGCGCAGGTCCGGGAGCGCCGGCGGCCGGCGCTGGCCCTGGCCGGGGTGGACTCTTCTGGGGAGGCCGAAGGCGTGGAGACACAGGAGCGCAGTGTGCGGACGGGTTCGACCGGGCGGCGGACGTCGGGAAGTGGAGGCCGGGGCCGGCGGGCGAAGGCCGCCCGGGCGGCGACGGGCGTGGCCAGCCGCTGGGAGTGCCCGACCTGTCTGGTCACCAACCCGGCCGGCCAGCCCCACTGCCGGCGGTGCGGGGGGCTGTCGCCGCTGGTCGAGCAGGCGGCGCTGGCGGCCGGCGACGATCTGGTGCTGGAGGGGCTCCAGGCGCTCAAGGCCGGCCGCGAGGAGGCCGCCCACCGGGCCTTCGTCCTGGCCTGCGCCCAGAATCCGCGGAGCGAACTGGCCTGGTACTGGCGGGCGCGGACAGCGCTGACGGTGGAGGAGGTCATCACCTGCCTGGAGGAGTTGCTGCGCCTCAACCCGGATAACGCCCAGGCCCGGGCCGACCTCGAGCTGGCCCGGCTGCGCCAGGCCCATGCGGCGGCGCTGGAGCGGGAGCGGGCGGCCCGGACAGCCGCCGCCCGGCCGGCTCCGGCCCGGCCCGGGGCGCTCCAGCGAGCGCTGGCGCTGGGGCGGCAGGCGGCCCTGGAGCTGGCCAGCCTGCCCTGCTTTGCCCTGGGGCTGGCCTGGGTGAGCGGGCCGCTCGGCGAGGCGCTGGCCAGCGCTGGCCTGGGGGACCTCGGGCGGTATCTCCCGGTCCTGCGCTGGCCGGCCGGGGGGGTGACGCTCCCGGCCGGTCTGGTGGGCGAGGCCCCGCTGGTTGTGCCGACCGAGGTGCTCCTGCCGTTCAGCCTGGCCGGCTGGTACGTCTGGCTGGCCTTCCGGCTGGCCGACGCCCTGCCGGGGACGCGGCTCCTGGGGGTGGTGAGCGGGCTGCTCGGCCTGGGCCTCTCGGGCCTGGTGGTGGTCAAAGGGGCCTGGCTGGGGCTGAGCGCCCTCCTACTCCTCGCCCTGGCCGGCGTCGGCCAGGGCGACTCCCGGCCGGTGCCCGTGGCCGTAGAGCGGCGCTAGGTCGTCAGCCAGCGTCTCGGCGGTCAGAAGTCCACTCTGGAGGGCGGTGCGCAGGGCCTCGACCCGGTTGCGGGCTCCCAGCTTCTGGAGCAGGCGGGCGCAGTAGTTTTCGATAGTCTTACGACTGACCCCCAGGTGGGCGGCGATCTCGCGGTTGGTCAGGCCGAGGGCGATGAGCCGCAGGAGGTCGCGCTCGCGGGGCGTCAGCAGCGGGTGGCCGGTGACGTGGTCGAAGGTCTCCTGGACCTGAGTGACCACGTAGCGGGCCACGGCGGGGTGCAGGATGGCCTGGCCCCGGTGGACCGCCCGGATGGCCGCCGCCAGATCGGTGCTGGCCGACTCTTTGAGGAGATAGCCCCGGGCGCCGGCCTGGAGCATCGCCAGGACATAGTCCGGGTGGTCGTGCATGGTCAGCACCAGGATGGCCGTCCGGGACCAGGCGGCGCGGATGGCGCTGGCGACCTGGGGGCCGGACAGGCCCGGGAGCTGGACATCCAGGACCACCACGTCGGGGCGCTCGGCCCGGACCACCGCGATGGCCGTGGGGCCGTCGGCGGCTTCGTCGACCACCTGGATATCGGGTTCGCGGGCCAGCAGGGCCTTGACGCCCTGGCGGACGATGGTGTGGTCGTCGACCAGGACAACGCGGATCGGCATCAGCGGTCTCCTTTCGGCGCGAGTGTGGACCGGCGTCCGGACCGGGGCAGGCTGACGCGGACCGTGGTGCCGGCGCCGGGGGCGGAGCAGATGCTGAGGGTGCCGCCGAGCTGGCGGGCGCGCTCCCGCATTCCCAGCAGGCCCAGAGCGCGGCCGGGGGTCCGGGCCAGTGTGCGGGGGTTGAACCCCTGGCCATCGTCCTGGATGGTCAGGACCACCCGTCGTGGGGTCACCTGGAGTTCGATCCGCACCGTGTGAGCGGCGGCGTGGCGGGCGATATTGGTGAGGGCCTCCTGGGCGATGCGGAAAAGGGCCGTCTCGACCGCCTCGGGCAGACGGCAGTCGGGCGGGGCGACCAGTTCGGTGGTCAGGCGGTAGTGCTCGCCGAAGCGGCGCAGGTAGGCCTCAAGAGTCGGCACCAGGCCGAGGGCGTGCAGGAGCGGCGGCCGCAGGTCGTAGACCAGCCGGTGCAGGTCGCGGCTCACGCCGACCAGCAGCTGCCGCACCTCGTGGAGGGCGCGGCGCAGGCCGGTGGGGGCGTCGGGATGGTCGGCCAGGGTGGTGTCGATCTGGAAGAGCGCGGCGGTCAGGATCTGGCCGATCTCATCGTGGAGTTCGCGGGCCAGCCGCTGGCGCTCCTCTTCGAGCACCTGGAGCGCGTGCTCGCGGACCGGAGCGGTCTGGCTGCCGCCGGCCTGGAGATAGCCGTTCACCGCCGCTTCGGCCACCCGCAGGGCCACCACGGCCGGCCCCGCGGCCGGCTGGTCGCCATTCGGGCCGCCCAGCGCGGTGGTGAAGAGCTGCCGGAGCTGACGGAAGAGCGTGCGCAGGCTCGAGCCGTGCAGGGCGGCCGTGGCCGCCTGACGGCGGACCAGGCGGCTGAGGCGGACGAGCGCCAGCGCCGAGGGGGCGCCACTCAAACCGATGGCCTGCTGGAGGACCTGGGCGTGGGTCTCCGCCAGGCGCAGCGGCGGACGGGTGCGCTGGACGAGAGGGTGCGTGGTGGCGGGAATCTCCATCGGACGACCTCCTCCCCACCCCAAACCGGCGCCCGGACCGGCGCCGGCGTGAAGCGTTCCAGTAGGCGCTCGCTGCAAGGGTTGCGCCAGCCCCTATGGGGATGATAGGGGGTAAGTACCTAACCGTGATAGGGAGTTGGGGGGATCGGGGACGCCCCGTCCGGTCAGCGCTGCCCGGTCCGTCGTTCCCAGCCGGGCTCGAAGAGGCGCAGGAAATTGCGCTCGTGATAGGGGTACCGGGCGGCCAGGTCCTCATTGATGGTGGCGCCCAGGCCGGGGCGATCGGGCACCACGAGGTAGCCGTCGCGGATGGTGACGCTGCCCTGGACCACCTCGCGGGCCCAGGGGACCAGGAAGTCGTCGAAGCACTCCTGGATGAGGACATTGGGGAGGGCGGCGCCCAGGTGGGCGTTGATGACCGTGGTGAGCGGGCTCTGGGCGTTGTGCGGGGCCAGGAAGGCCTCGTAGGCGGCGGCCAGCCCGGCGATCTTCTGCATCCCCGAGAAGCCGCCGACGTGGAGGGTCTCCGGCTGGATGATGTCGATGACGCCGGTGGCCAGGAGGTCGCGGAACTCGCGCAGGGTGGTGAAGCGCTCCCCGCTGGCCACCGGCACCGGGATCTGGCGGGCGACCTCGGCGGTGGCGGCGATATCGGTGGACATTACCGGCGTCTCGAACCAGAGCGGACGGAACTCGGCCAGGGCCCGGCCCAGGCGGATGGCGGTCGAGAGGCTGAAGCGGTCGTGGCCCTCGATGATGAGGTCCACCTGGTCGCCGACCGCCTGGCGGACGGCCCGGACCAGGGCCAGCGCGCGCTTCTCCTCCTCCGGGTCCAGGAAGCGGTAGGCGGCGCCGAAGGGGTCGAACTTCAGGGCGGTGTAGCCCATGGCCACCACCTGCTGGGCGCGCTCGGCGAAGAAGGCCGGGTCGCGCGGGCCCTGGTACCAGCCGTTGGCGTAGGCCCGGACGCGGTGGCGGACCGCGCCGCCCAGCAGCTGGTGGACCGGGACGCCCAGGGCCTGGCCCAGGAGGTCCCAGCAGGCGATCTCCAGGGCGGTCATGGCGGTGAGGGCCACGGCGTGGGTCGGTAGATAAAGGCCTTTGTGGAGCCGGTCCCAGAGGGCGTTGATCTGCCGCGGGTCGGCGCCCAGGTACAGGGGGGCCAGTTCGTGGAGGGCCGCCTCGACCGGGCGGGTGTTCAGCCCCATCGTGGCCTCGGACCAGCCGACCAGGCCCTCATCGGTCTCGACCTTGACGAAGACCCAGTTCTTCCAGGGGTTGCCGACGACGATGGTCTTGACGGCCCGGATGCGCATCGGTGGCCTCCTTCCGGCGGGCATCGGTCGGGTCAGGCCGGGTGTGGGGCGGGCTGGCGGAAGAGGGGGGCGAGGTCTTCGAGGATGGCCTGGAGTTCGGCCTGGTCGTAGGCGTCCAGGCGTGGGGTGCCGGGGGCCCGGACGTAGGTGCACTCCAGGACGCCCCGGCGGCGCAGGACCTCTTTGTAGGCGGCGACCCCGAAATTCGATTCGAAGACCAGGAGCGGCAGGAGGCGGGTGTGGAGGGCCCGGGCGCGGGTCCAGTCGCCGGCCTCCAGGGCCTCCCAGATCTGGACGTGGATATCGACCACCTCGCAGGCCGGCATCGTGCCGCAGGCGCCCCGGCGGTACTCGTCCAGCAGGAACTTGCCGGCCAGCCCGCCCATCACGCCCTGGAGGGCGGGGCCGGCCAGTTCCCGGACGCGGGTGATCATCTGGCCGGGGGGCAGGGTCTCCTCTTTGATGTATTGCACGTGGTCGAGGTCGCGGACCAGTCGGGCCAGAAGATCCGCCGAGAGGGGAGTGCCGACCGGGGGCAGGCAGTTCTGGATGAAAATGGGGCCGGCGAAGGCCCGATCCAGGGCGGCGTAGTAGGCGGATATCTCCTCCGGGCTGGCCCGGCGGACGTAGGGGGGCAGGGCGATGATGGCGTCGGCCCCGATGGCCCGGGCGTGGCGGGCGAACTGGACCGCCACCTCGGTGCTGACCCCGCTGACGCCGATGACCACCGGCACCCGGCCGGCGGCCTCTGCGACGACGATCTCGGCCACCCGCTGGCGTTCGGCGTCGGAGAGGCTGGAGAACTCGCTGGCGTTGACCGGGGCCACCAGGCCGTGGGCCCCGCAGGCCAGGGTGAACGCGACCACCCGGCGCAGCGCGGCCTCATCCACCGCGCCGTGGCGGTCGAACGGGGTCACGGGGATCGCGAAGACACCGCGGAAC
>DAOUAE010000068.1:0-21756 GCA_034433795.1 Chloroflexota bacterium | reverse complement strand
GAGGCGGCCCTGCTCCTCTCTCACCTCCAGGTGGCGTGAGGAGAAGGGCCCCGAAGAAACAGCCGAGAGGCGCAGGAGAGCCCTTTCCCCAAACTCGCCCACCGTCCGTGTGACAGTGCCTCGTGTGTCAAAGAATTGACAGGTCTGATGCCTGGTCATATACTGGAACCGACGGCCCTCTGGTCGGTTGGCTAATGTTGGCGAGAGGCTCTTACGGAGGGTAGACCGATGCTGCTTAGTCGCCGGGCTCTCCTCAGGGGTGGGCTGGCCACGGGCGCCTTGCTCTGGGCTCTCCCGTCTCAAGCCTGCACCCCTGCTCCCCCGACGCGTGACGACCGTGTGCGCCTCGAGTTCTGGGCCTTCAGTGAAACGCGTATCTGGTGGCAGAAAAAGGCCCACGAACTCTACAAGCAACGCGTCAATCCCAAGCTGGAAATTGACTGGATTGTCCTGCCTTATGGGCAGATGCATGATAAACTCCTGATCGCCGCCGAAGCTGGCGCTGGTGGTCCTGATATTGCCGATGTGGAGATCAGCCAGTTCTCCAAGTTTCTCAAGGGCCGTACGAACTTTGTTCCTCTGAACGACGCGGTCCAGGCTATGGGGGGAACTGATAAGCTCTACACTGCCTCCGCTACCGACCCCTGGAGTTGGAAAGGTGTCATTTACGGTCTGGGTAACGAGCTTAATACCTGTCTTCTGGCCTACCGCTGGGATATCTTTGATCAGTACGGGATCAAAACCCCCATTCAGACCTGGCAGGAGTTTGCCGAGGTTGGCAAGCGCCTAAAGGAAGCGTCGCGGGGAGAGGTTGCGTTGGCCGATTTCCCGGATCAGAGCTGGGGTATCTGGTGGATGATGACTCTCCAGCAAGGTGGAGGGTTCTTTAATAGCGAAGGTTGGCCGATTATTAATAACGAAAAGGGAGTGCGCACTCTTGATTACCATCAGCGGGCGGTTTACGAAGACAAATGGGCAATTATTACTCCCATCGGCCCGGCCTATAACACTGCGTTAGCAGCCGGCAAGATCGCCACACAGCTTGGCCCTTCGTGGCGCTTCAGCGGGTTTATGCGCCAGGCTGTCGCGCAAACGAAAGGGAAGTGGATGCTTCAGCCTTTCCCTCGCTGGGAACCTGATGGTTCGCGCACAGCAACCTGGGGTGGAACCGGGGTCTGTGTGGTGCGCGATTCTTTCTACCGTGATGCGGCGGTTGCATTCGTAGTTTGGGAACATATGACGCCGGAGGCCGTTCTTTTCGACTTCGAGAAGCGTAACGTCTGGCCCACTCTGAAACCGGCCTGGAGCGATCCGCGGCTGACTGAGCCGATTGATTTCTTCAACAACCAGCGGGTTGGGGAGGTGATCCGCGAGGTCTCCCCCGAGATTCCCAAATGGTATAACTCGCCCTTCTGGGCCGAGGTGACCGACGCCACGGTCCGGGTGGGCATTACCCCGGCGATGCAAGGGCGCGTCCCGGCGAAGCAAGCTCTCGACGCGGCCTACGAAGAGGCCATGCGCGTGATCAGGGCTCAGATCGCCTGAAGCCCGAAGGAGCGAGAAAGGAGGCCCGCATGCAAGCCACTGTTCTGACGCGCCCCAGCTGGTGGGAGCGCAATCGTGTGAAGGTGGCGCCTTATCTTTTTATTGCGCCTTTCTTTCTTTTCTTTCTCGTTTTCACGGCCTGGCCGATTCTCGAATCTTTTCGCCTGAGCTTCTACAAAGGTGCCGGCCTTGGCGAAAAAACTTTCTATGGTCTGGGGAATTACGCTCGTTTGTTCGGTGATCCTCGCTATATCAAGGCGGTCATTAACACGACGTACTATGCCGCCGGTAGTATCTTTATTATCTCACCACTGGCCTTGCTCGTGGCCTTGGCTATTAACTCTCGCTATGTTCGTTGGAAGGATTTCTTTAAACTTGCTCTTTTCTTGCCAACAATTACCTCTTCTGTTGTTATCGCCTTAATGTTTTCGCTGGTTCTTGACCAGCGGTATGGTCTGCTCAACGCCTTTCTTGGCAACTTTGGTATCCCTCCTATTGGCTGGCTTACGACGCGCGAATGGGTGATGCCAGCCTTTATCTTAATGGGTATTTGGAACTGGATCGGCATTAATACCCTGTACTGGCTGGCTGGCCTGAACGGTATCTCGCGGGAGTTGTATGAAGCCGCCAGGGTCGATGGCGCCGGGGCTCTGGCCAGTTTTCGCTATATTACGCTCCCTCTTCTGAAACCGGTGACACTTTTTGTCATTATTCAGGCGATCAATGGCTCTTATCATCTGTTTGCTCAACCATTCCTCTTAACCGGTGGTGGACCCGCCGATAGTTCGCTGACTATTACACTTTATCTTTACAATCAGGGGTTCAGTTTTCTGCAGTTTGGTTACGCCAATGCTATCGGCTACTCGATGGTGGTGATTATTCTGGTGCTCTCTTTGCTGAATCTGCTACTCTTTGGCGGTTTCCGGACAACTGGTGATTAGTGGAGGTGGCCCAATGCAGGAGACAATTTCTCGACCGGCTGTTCGCGCTATTGCCTGGTCGCGTCTCCGGTTCTTGGGGGGAGCGGCGGTTATTAATGCTGTGCTGCTGGCCGCCGTCGCGGCCACCGCTATCCCCTACCTCTATATGCTCTCTGCTAGTTTTAAGAGTAATAGCGAGATCTTTGGCTATCCAATCACTCTCTGGCCCCGTGAGCCGATTCTTACCAACTTCGAGCACCTTCTTGGCAACTTCCCCTACGGTCGCTGGTACCTTAACACGGCGGTAACCACGATTGCGCGGACGGCTCTTGCGCTCTTTGTCTCCTCGCTTGCCGGTTTTGCCTTCGCGAAATACACCTTCCCCTGGAAAAATACGCTCTTCATTATCATGTTGATTACAATGATGTTACCTTATCAGATTCTCCTGGTTCCCCAGTTCGCGTTGATGGTCTGGCTCGGCTGGTTTAATACCTACTGGGCGCTCATCCTCCCGCACGCGGTGGGCGCCTTCGGTGTTTTCCTCATGCGCCAGTACACGCTGAGCGTTCCCTCCGAATTGCTCGATGCCGCTCGTATCGATGGGGCGGGGGAGTTTCAGATTTACTGGCAACTGGTTCTCCCGCTCGTTCGGCCCGGCCTGGCGGTCCTGGGAATCCTTACCTTCACCGGCGCTTGGAACGACTTTTTCTGGCCCCTCATTGTGGCCACACGCCCCAGCATGTTCGTGCTCAATGTCGGCCTGGGCTCACTACTCGGGCCATATAATTATGAGTACGGTATGCTTCTGGCCGGCTCTTTCCTGGCCACACTGCCAATTATTGCGGTCTTTCTTTTCTTCTCACGTCAGCTGATCGAAGGAGTGACAGCTGGCGCTTTCAAGGGGGCATGATCGACTAAATCGATAGGGCGCGGTCGCTTCGTGTAATCTCTGCGACAATCTTGACCGATGGACGATGAAAGGCGCGGCCGGCCTCGGTGAGGGGCGCATAATGGGGGGCTGGTTCAGCTGCTCACCGCACCACCAGCCCGCGGATGAGAAGGCTGTGATCGCGCCCCTCAGGACCGCCAAGGAGCGGCAGCCGGTCGTGGGGCGGGGCGACCTGCGGTCGGTAGAGCCCCACCGCCAGATAATAGGCCCCCGCCGGCGCGTCGGGCGGCAGCACGAGATCGACCGCCTCCTGAAAAGCCCCGGCCGGCCAGCGGCTGGAAACCAGCCCCCCGGCCAGCGCCGGCCGGTCACGCTGACTGACGATCCGCCCGCTGCGGCTCTCCACCAGGTGCACAAAGAGACTGTAGTCGGCCGGCAGCGGCCCCTCGGCCTGCCAGAAGAGCCGCAGATGCAGCGCCTGCCCCGGAGCCAGAGCCGACCGCGAAAGCAGGTAGCCCCGCAGCGTCAGCCCGTGGGCCCAGGCCGCCGGATACGGCGTCATCACCCCCTCCGGCTGGGGCGGGACGAAGGCCGCAAGTAGATATGGCCCCACCCACTCCTCCCAGGTCGGCGCCCCGTACCGCAACAGCTCCTCGTGCAACCCCGGCACCGGCCAGTTCCCCTCCAGCACCACCCAGGCCCGCGGTCGCCCGCTGAGGTACCGCTGCAGCTCGGCTTGCCGCTCGACCGGATGCGTGCGCCGAAAGTCGCCGATGACGAAAACGTCGGCCGGGAGCACCCCCCGCAGCCGGCGGTAGGCGACCGTCGTGGTGATGACCCCCTGCCCCGGCTCGCCCAGAATCCGCAACCGCTCGGCCAGCCGGACCTCGTCGGGGCTGCGCGGACGGGCCGCGGCCTGGCCGAGCGTCAGCGGCAGCCCCACCAGGGCCAGGAGCCCCAGCCCGACGACCAGCGACGGGACCAGTCGGGCGGCCATACCTCCCAGCCGCTCGGCCCAGACCGGCCCGGTCTGGGCCAGGCACTCCAGCGCACAGGCCAGCAAGAGCACCGTCCGGCCCAGGACGGTGAACGCCACCAGCGCCGGCTCCTGGAGGATGTTGAGCGCCACCGGGTACTCCAGGACGTTGAGGACGGTCAGGGCGGTGAGATACAGAACCGCCCGTCGGGCCGGGAAGAGGAGCAGCGGGAAGGGCAGGAGATAGAGCAGAAATTGCGGGCTGTAGCCTTTGCTCAGGGCCAGGAGCACCCCGACGCTGGCGCCCACCCCGGCCACCAGCCCCCGCGGCTCGGTCCAGCCCAGCCGGAGCAGCCACAATCCCCCCAGCAGGACCAGGAGCAGGCCCGTGCTCAGCGGCCAGGGCACCACCGCCGGATGGGCCTGGTAGGCGGTGCTGGCCAGGGTCGTCCGCTCGGTCAGCGGCGCCAGCACCCCGAAACTGTAGTAGCCATCGAGCAGCGCCCAGACCGTCTCCCACGACGAGCGCCGCAGCGTCGCCAGGACGAACCCCCACAGATACTGAGGCGCCACCAGCGCGAACGGCAGACTGAGCAGCCCCACCGTGAGGGCGGCCAGGAGAACCGCCCGAAGCCCCGCCCGGCCCTGGCGCAGGGCCACGGGGAGAAGCAGTCCGGGAAAGACCTTGAGCATCACCCCCAGACCGGTGGCCAGCCCCGCCAGGACCGGCCGACCGGCCACCAGCCCGTAGAGCCCCACCAGGAGCGCGCTGAGCGGCAGCGGGTCGAACCAGGTGAGCAGCACCAGCGTCGGCAGCGGCAGCGCCGTGTAGAGCCAGCCCACCCGCCAGGCGGCCGCCGGCCCCTCCAGCCGCCGGGCCAGCGCCATGAGCGCCAGCAGCGAGACCAGGTCGGCCCCGGTCAGCACCAGTCCCAGCAGGAGATGGAGGGCCAGCAGCCGGTCGTCGGTCGGGGGGAGATGCCGGGCCAGCCAGTCCAGCCCGACCACCAGCCAGGGGAAGAGCGGCGGGTACTCCAGCCAGTAGTGCAGAAACGGATACCGCCCCTCGAGCGCCAGATCGGCGATCTGCAGGTAAAAGAGCCGGTCGGCCGCCAGGTCGAAGAGAAAGCCCCCCGGCCGGAAGAGCAGAACCGCCCCCAGCCGCAGGCTCAGGAAAACCGTGAGGAGAACCACCCGATCGGTCACGACGCCTCCACTGCTCGGGCCAGCACCGGTGGCGCGGCCCGGCCTCTCCACAGTAGCATGACAGAGAAGAGGAAAGCAACCGGCGCCGCCGCCGGCCACCGGGCGAACAGGCCCTGGACGACGCCGACCGGTGGGTCGCCGGGGACGAGGACGACGATGACCGAGGCCATCCCGCGTCTCCGCCCGACCGAGGTCTGGCCGCTGCTCCAGACCGGTCAGGCGATCCTGGTGGACCTGCGCGACCGCGAGCGCTACGACGATAGCCACATCCGCGGCGCCCGACCGATGCCGTGGGGCGAACTGACCACCCGCTTCGGCGAATTGCCGGCCGATAAAACGATCGTGCTCTACGCCACCGGCGCCGAGAGCGACCAGGTCGAGGAGGCGGCCCGGTTCCTGCGGGCGCGCGGGCTCCGGCAGGTGGCCATCCTGGACGGCGGCTTTCACGCCTGGGTCGCGGCCGGGCTGCCCACCGCCGGCGAGCGCTGAGGACCCGGCGCAGCCTCAGGAGGTGCCCGATGGAGAAAACGGCGACCACGATCCCGACTGGACGCTGGCAGACGAGCGAGCCGCTGCTGGAGCTGCTGGTGACGCTGCCTCTCTTCGAGCTGCCCGACGCCCAGGGGCAGGTCCACCGCTATCCCCGCCGGCACCGGCGCCGGGCGCTGGTCCTCTATGGTGCGGAGCGCGGCGACTGCCCGGCCTGCCGGGCCTACCTGACTGCTCTGGCCGCGCTGGCTCCCCAGATCGCCGCCGAGGAGGCCGAACTGGTAGTGGTCGTCCACGGCCAGCCCGCCACAGCCGCCCCGCTTCAGACCGTGGTCGGTGCGGCCGGTACGGTCCTCTTCGACCCGGACGGGCGGGTTTTTCGGCGCTGGGGCGCGGTGGACCCGGCCGGCCAGCCGGTGGCCGCCCTCTTCGTCGCCGACCGGTTCGGCACCCTCTACGCCCGGGCGCTGGCCGGACCGGACCACGCTCTGCCGCCCGCCGCTGAGGTGGTGGACTGGCTGCGCTTCATTAATAAATATTCAGTGCCCGGAGTGCGGCGTGGCCGAGTGGCCGGCCGGGCGGGCGTAGCGACTCAGTCCAGCAGCCGCCGGAGCGCCTGAGCCAGCCGCTCGACCGGCGCCGGGAGCGGGCCGACAGCCGCCCAGCGCGGTCTCTCGGTCTGGCTGAGCCAGCGGTAGAGGCGGCTGAACTGGGCGGCCCGGGCGGCCGGGGTGAGAGCGGGCGGGCCGAGACGGGCCAGCGCCGTGGCCGCCTGGTCCGGGGAGCGCACCGGGGTCCCGCCCCAGAGGCCCTGCCAGTCGAGGAGCAGGGCGGCGGTCGTCCGCCCCTCGCGCACCAGCAGGAGGAGCCCGGTCAGGGCGGCCAGCGGCACCGGGCCGGCCACCGGGAGGTCACCGGCCAGCTCCAGAAGCAGCGCTCGTCCGGCCTCGGGGGTGGTCAGCCGGGCCAGACCGGTCGCGGCCAGGGCCGCCTGGTCGGCCTGGGTCAGCCGCTGGGCCAGGTGCCGCGCCACCGGGACCGGCAGCGGCCCGGCCAGGACGGTCCCGGGGGCCGGCGCCCGCTGGACCACCAGCCGGGGCTGGCCCCGACGGGTCAGACGCAGGGCCAGGTCGGCGGTCGGCGGCGTCGGCCGGCGCACGGTGTTGAACGGCGGCTGGAGGGTGGCGATGGCCGCCGCCTCCCGCAGGGCCGCCTCCAGGGCGCAGCTGGTCGACTCGACCTGGATGTCGGCCACCCGGTCGGCCAGCCCGTGAAGACGGCGGGCGATGGCCAGGTTCCGGGTCAGGTAACTCAGGACCCGCTGGCGCAGATTCCGCGACTGGCCGATGTAGAGGACCGTGCCGGCCGCGTCGGTGAACACGTAGAGGCCGGGGCCCGGGGGGATCTCGCGGGCCAGAGCCGGGTGGAGGAGCGGCCGCCGGCGGGTGGCCTGGAGGGCCGAGCCCACGGGCTGCGTCGGCGGATGCCGCTGCAGGAGGCGGGCGATGGCCTCGGCCTGGGCGCTCAGCGTCTCGTCGGCCGGCGGGGCGACCCCGGCGAGAGCGGTCAGCTGGGCCAGGCGCGGCTTGCCGCTGGCCGGTGGCACGAGGGCGGCCAGGTCGGCCAGCGGGTTGGTCAAGGGCGGCCGGCCCGCCCGGCGCAGTTCGGCCTGGAGGAAGGCCACCTGCAGCCCGATGTCCAGCCCGACGAGCAGGGCCTCGCCGAGGAAGTCCACCAGCGCCGGGGCAATCTCGGCGAAGGTGGGCGCGGTGGCCAGGGCCGTGGGCGTGATCCCCTGACGGGCCAGGTAGGCCGGCAGGCGGACCGGTCGGGGCGGCCGGACGAGGTGGGCGAAGCGGGCCTCGACCGTCGTCCCCCGCCCGCGGAGGGCGGCGATCCCCACGATGTGGTGCCGCTCGGGCTTGGGCCCGCTGGTGGCCAGGGCCAGGGCCACCCAGCGGGCCGGCGGGGCGACGGCTTCGGCCAGCGTCCAGCGGCCGTCGGGCAGGCGCTGCAGCCGCGGGTCGGTCAGGACCGTCGGCAGCAGCCGCTCCCAGGGGCCGCTGACCGCCCCGAAGAGGTGGCGGGCGAGGTCGGCCGTGCTGACCGGCTGGCCCCGCTCGGCCAGCAGCCGGAGGGCCCGTTCGATGAGGTGCGGCAGGGCGGGCTGGGTCATCGGACGCCTGGCTCCCCTTTGTCGATCCCTATAATGGGCCATGGCGGCTGGCCTGTCCAGAGGCGGCTGGACGGGGCCGGGGGAACACTGGTAGTCTTAGGGCGGAGCCGGTCGCTGGCACACAGGGTGCGCTGGCCAGGACGCTGGCGGGAGGGATTGTGGGATGCCGCGGATCATCCGGATCGCCCCGCTGCTTGACCCGCCGCTGAGCGCCCAGCCCCTGGAGATCGTCGAGCGCAAGGGGCTGGGCCATCCCGACACCATCTGCGACGCGGTGGCCGAGGAGGCGGCCGTCGCTCTGGCCCGGGCCTACCGGGCCCACTTCGGCCGCATCGTCCACTTCAACGTCGATAAGGGCCTGCTCATCGCCGGGCAGAGCGAGGTCCGGCTGGGTGGGGGGCGGGTGGTCGTGCCGCTGGAGCTCATCCTCGGCGGACGGGCCACCCGGCAGCTGGACGGGATCACCGTTCCGGTCGAGGAGATCGTCACCGAGGCGGCGGCCCGCTGGTTCCGGACGCACTTCCGGTTCCTGGACCCGGCCCGCGACGCCCGTCTCCGCTGTCAGTTCGGCAGCGGCTCGCCCCAGCTGACGCTGGTGGTCGGCGACGCCCTGCCCCGGGCCAACGACACCTCGGCGGCGGTCGGCTACTACCCGCCGACCGACACCGAGCGGCTGGTGCTGGCCCTCGAAGCCTACATCAACAGCCCCGCCTTCAAGCAGCGCTTCCCCGAGAGCGGCGAGGATGTGAAGATCATGGCCGTCCGGCAGGAGCACCGCCTCACCCTGACGGTGGCCATGGCCTTCGTCGACCGCTTCATCCTCTCCGAGAAGCAGTATTTCGAGCGCAAGGCCGAGATCGCCCGCGATCTCCTGACCTTCGCCGAAAGCCAGGCCGGGCAGCTGCCGGAGATCGCCCTGGTCCTGAACGCCCTCGACCAGCCCGGGACGGGACTGGCCGGCATGTACCTCACCGTCACCGGGACCTCGGCCGAGGAGGGCGACGACGGCCAGGTGGGGCGGGGCAACCGGGCCAACGGGCTCATCGCCGTCACCCGGCCGGCCTCGGCCGAGGCGGCGCCGGGCAAAAACGCCATCAGCCACGTCGGCAAGATCTACAACGCCCTGGCCTTCGATCTGGCCCGGGCCCTCTGCGAGCGGGTGCCGGGGGTGGCCGAGGCCTACGTCTGGCTCTGCAGCCTGATCGGCGACCCGGTGGACGAGCCCCGCCTGGTCCAGGTTCAGGTCCGTCCGGCCCCCGGCGCCGCCCTGGCCGATCTCGTCGCCCCCGCCCGGGCCCTGGTCGAGGAGCGGCTGGACACGCTCGCCGAGTTCCTCGAGCGCCTGACGCTGGGCGAGGTCCGAACGTTCTAGTACTGGATGATGCTGACCAGCGGGTACTCGCTCAGCCGCTCCCGGCCCCGCAGGAAGGTCAGTTCGATGAGGAAGCAGAGCCCGAGGAGCTGGCCGCCCAGTCGTTCGATGAGATCGATGGCCGCCCGGACCGTCCCGGCCGTGGCCAGCAGGTCGTCGACCAGGAGCACCCGCTGGCCGGGGGTGATAGCGTCGCGGTGGATCTCCAGGACGCTGGTGCCGTACTCCAGTTCGTACTCGACCCGCAGCGTCTCGGCCGGCAGCCGCCCGGCCTTGCGGATCGGCACGAAGGCCGCCCCGAGCTGGTAGGCCATCGGGGTGGCGAAGATGAAGCCCCGCGACTCGATCCCGGCCACCACGTCGACCGGCTGGTCCCGGAACGGCGCCGTCATGCGGTCGATGGCCGTCCGGAAGGCCTGGGGGTCTTTGAGCAGCGTGGTGATATCCTTGAAGAGGATCCCCTTGCGGGGAAAGTCCGGGACGTCGCGGATCTTGGCCGCCAGTTCGCGCACCACCTCGTCGACCATCGTCAGCCCACCTCCTTTTGCTGGCACACGCCGGCCAGCAGCGCGCAGATCTCTTCCAGAACCGTGACCCAGGCCGGCCCCAGCCGATCCCGGTCCAGCCAGAGCACGCTCCGCCCGGCCTGGACGCCGGGGCCGTAGCGCCGGGCGATCTGGGCCAGACGGGCCGGCTCCTCGCGGTGCAGCCGGAGGAGCGTCCGGCTCTCGTCGCTGGTGATGGCGGCCACCCCGCCGGCGGCCGCCAGCAGTTTCACCTGGACCAGGAAGACCAGGTTGAGCACCGGCTCTGGCGGCGGGCCGAAGCGGTCGCGCATCTCCAGAAGAAGGGCCCCGACCTCCTCCGGGCTGATGGCTTTGGCCAGCCGCTGGTAGATCGCCAGTCGGGCCGCCTCGCCGGGGATGTAGTCGGCCGGGAGATAGGCCGGCAGCGGCACGTCGATCGTCAGGGCCGGTGGCTGGGGCGGGGGCGCCTGCCCCTGCAGTTCGCGGACCGCCTCGGCCAGGAGCTGGCAGTACAGGTGGAAGCCCACCGCCGCCACGTGGCCGTGCTGCTCGGGGCCCAAAAGATTCCCGGCCCCCCGGATCTCCAGGTCCTTCATGGCGATGCGGAAGCCGGCCCCCAGTTCGGTGGCCTCGGCGATGGTCCGCAGCCGCTTCTCGGCCACCTCGCTGAGCACCCGTCCGGGCGGATAGAGGAAATAGGCGTAGGCCCGCTGGGCTCCCCGGCCCACCCGCCCCCGCAGCTGGTAAAGTTGCGCCAGGCCGAAGGTGTCGGCCCGGTCGACAATGATCGTGTTGGCGTTGGGAATGTCCAGCCCCGACTCGATGATCGTCGTGCAGACCAGAACATCGTAGCGCCCGGCGGCGAAATCGAGCATGACCTGCTCGAGGGCCTCCTCCGGCATCTGCCCGTGGCCGACCACGATGCTGGCCTCGGGCACCAGCTGCTGCAGGCGGGCGGCAGTCTGGTAGATCGTCTGCACCCGGTTGTGGACGAAGAAAACCTGGCCGCCGCGCTCCAGTTCGCGCAGGATGGCCTCGCGGATGACCCCCTCGTCGTAGGGCAGAACGTAGGTCCGGATGGGCAGCCGGTCCTCGGGGGGTGTCTCCATGGTGCTCAGATCGCGCAGGTTGACCAGGGCCATATAGAGGGTGCGCGGGATCGGGGTGGCGGTCAGGGTGAGCACGTCCACCTCGCGGCGCAGCTGCTTCAGGTGCTCTTTGTGGGCCACCCCGAAGCGCTGCTCCTCGTCGATGATGACCAGCCCCAGGTCCTTGAAGGCCACGTCCTTCTGCAGCAGACGGTGGGTGCCGATGACGATGTCCACCGCCCCGGTCTTGAGGCCGGCGATGATCTCCTTCTGCTCGCGCTCGCTGCGGAAGCGCGAGAGCATCTCCACCCGGACCGGGAAGGCCTGGAGTCGCTCGCGGAAGGTCTGGTAGTGCTGCTGGGCCAGAACAGTGGTCGGCACCAGCACCGCCACCTGCTTGCCGTCCATAACCGCCTTGAAGGCGGCCCGCAGGGCCACCTCGGTCTTGCCGTAGCCGACGTCGCCGCAGAGGAGCCGGTCCATCGGCCGGGGCCGCTCCATATCGGCCTTGACCGCCTGGATGGCCTCGATCTGGTCGGGCGTCTCGGTGTAGGGGAACGCGGCCTCCAGTTCCTTCTGCCAGGGGGTGTCCGGACTGAAGGCGAAGCCGGGCGTCACCGCCCGGGCGGCGTAGAGGGCGAGGAGGTCGCGGGCCAGCTCCCGGACCGCCGCCCGGACGCGCGCGCGGGTGCGGGCCCAGTCGCCGGTGCCCAGCCGGTGGAGGGTCGGCGGCTGGTCGCCCAGCCCGAGATAGCGGCTGACCCGGTCGGCCTGATCCACCGGCACGTACAGACGGTCGCCAGCGGCGTACTCCAGCTCCAGGTACTCGCGCTCGACCCCGTCCTGGCTGAGCCGGACCAGCCCCCGGTAGCGGCCCACCCCGTGCTCGACATGGACGACGTAGTCGCCGGGGCTGAGATCGCTCAGGAAGGTCTCGCGCGGGGCCGTCCGGGCCCGCACCACCCGCCGGGGCTTGACCCAGCCGAAGATCTCGGCGTCGGTCAGAAGCACCAGGTCCCCCGAGGCCAGGCGCAGACGAAAGCCGGCGGCCAGCGAGCCATGGACCAGGGCGAGCGACCCCGGCGGCGGTGGCGCGACGATGGCCGTCAGACTGGTCGGCACAAGGTCGTGGCCGGTCAGGAGTTCGGCCAGCCGCTGGTCCTGCTGGCTGACCAGCACCACCCGGGCCCGGGCCTGCTGGTGAGCCCGGCAGTCGTCGAGCACCGCCCGCAGGCGTCCCCCGTAGGGCGGGACGATGGCGATATCGTCGGGGGCGGCCTCCCCCGGCGCCGCCTCCCCCTGCCAGCTCAGGCGGACCTGCGGCCGGTGGGCGCTGAGGGCCGCGAGGACCGGCTCGACGGGCCAGTAGGCCGTGGGGTACGCGGCCGGCAGATAGCCCTTTTCGGTCAGCTGGGCGCGCAGCGCCTCGGCCTGGCGGACGGTTTCTTCCAGGGCCGCCAGAATCTGCGGGGGCTCGTCGAGGACGAGCAGCGTCCCGGGCGGCAGGTAGTCCAGGAGCGCCCCCTGGCCCCGGTAGGGAGCGTAGAACTCGAGTCCCGGGAAGCCCTGACCGGCCTGGAGCCACGCCAGGTCGCGCTGCCACTGGCGGGCCACCTCGGGCCGGAGGCGGTCCAGCGCCGGAGGATCGGCCAGCGGGCCGGGCAGGATCTCGTGCGCCGGGGGGATGACGACCTGGCCGATCTGGCCGACCGAGCGCTGGGTCGCCGGGTCGAACTCCCGCAGGGTGTCGATCTCGTCGCCGAAGAACTCCAGCCGGCAGGGGCGGTCGGCGGTCGGCGGAAAGAGGTCGACGATGCCGCCCCGGTGGCTGAACTGGCCGGGCTCCTCAACCAGCGGGACCGGCTGGTAGCCGGTCTGGACCAGGTGGGCCAGAAGGGTGCTGAGGGCCAGCCGCTGGCCCGGCCGGAGGGTCAGGGTGGCGGCCTGGAACTCGGCCGGCGTCATCAGGCGCTGGAGCAGGGTGCGGGCCGAGGCCACCACCACCGGCGGCGGGGTCGGGGACCGGCCGCTCAGGCCGGCCAGAACCCGCAGCCTTTGGGCCACCGTCACCGGGTCCCAGGGGAGCTGCTCGTAGAAGAGGGCGTCGGGCTCGGCGAAGAGCCAGCCGGGGATGGTCTCCGGCAGCCAGGCCTGAAGGTGCTCGCTCAGTTTCTGGGCGTGCTGGGCGGTGGCGGTGACCACGACGACCGGCCCGCTCTGGCGGCGGGCCAGGGCGGCGATCAGGGCCGGCTTGGCCCCCTCGACCAGCCGCAGGCTGGCCTGGCCGGCGGTGGCCAGCCTCTGGGTCAGCCGGGCGAAGCCCGGCCATTCGTCCACGAGGGGAAGCAGGCCGCTGAGCAGCACCGAGGTCTCCAAACACGACAAAGGACTGATCCTGTCGATCAGTCCCGGAGAAAAATTTTAGCATACCGGCTGCTCGGACGGCAAGGGCGGCCGGCACAGGCTTTGCCGGCCGGGAGGGATCCCGGTGCGACCGGGGGAGGAGGTGAGGCGATGGCGACACGCTACCCGTATCCGGAGCGCGAGGTCACCCCGCGGGTCTTCGCCGTCGGGGTGGGCCGGTTGCCCGGCACGGTGCCGGCGCGGTCGGACGAGGACATCCGGCGGGATGTGGAGACCGCCCTCTTCTACGACGGGGTGGTCTCCTCGCTGGGCATCCAGGTCGAGGTCCGCGACGGGGTGGTGACGCTCCGCGGCACCGTCGACTCGGAGCACGCCCGCGAGCACGCCGAGGAGGACGCCCGGGCGGTGCCGGGGGTCCGGCAGGTGATCAATCTCCTGACCGTGCGGCCGGCCTAGGGCTGGTCGAGCGTTGGGGCGCGCAGCCGCGCCAGGACGGTCGGGAGGTGGTCGGCGATCTCGCTGGCCAGGACGCCGGCCGGGCCGGCGCTCTGGCTGGCGCGATCGCCCGCCTGGGCGTGGAGGTACACCCCCAGCCGGGCGGCGTCGTAGGGGGTCAGCCCCTGGGCCAGGAGCCCACCGATGGCCCCGGCCAGCACGTCGCCGGTCCCGGCGGTGGCCAGGACCGGATTGGCGGTGGGGTTGATGGTGGCCTGGCCGCCGGGGTGAGCGGTGACCGTGCCGGCGCCTTTGAGCACCACCACCTGGCTCCAGGTGGCGGCTGCCTCCTGAGCGATGGCCAGGCGGGGGCCGGGACGCTCGCCCAGCAGCCGGCGCATCTCGCCGGGGTGGGGGGTGAGCACAGCCTGGACCGACAGGCGCCGCCACCACTCCGGGATCTCGGCCAGGATGTTCAGGGCGTCGGCGTCGATGACCCAGCGGGACGGCAGGTGGGCGGCGCCCTCGAGGAGGTGGGCGATGAAGGCGCTGGTCGGGAGCGCCCGCCCCAGTCCCGGGCCCAGCACCATCACCGTGTAGTCGCGGGCCGCCTCGACCAGGGCCTCGGCGGCCGTCGGGCCCAGCGTGCCCGGCGCGGCCTCGGGGAGCGGCAGATGGGTGGCCTCGACCAGGGCGGCCGCTGGCGAGAGACTGCGGGGCAGGGCCAGGGTCACCAGCCCGGCGCCCACCCGCAGGGCGCCGCGGGCGGCCAGCTGGGGCGCGCCGGTGTAGTGGGTCGAGCCCCCGACCACCAGCACCCGGCCGAACGTCCCCTTGTGGCCGCTGGGCGGCCGGGGCGGCAGGAGGGCGCGGGCCAGGGCGGGGGTCATCAGGTCGACCGGCATCTCGGCGGCCAGACTGTAGGGGATACCGATGTCGGCCACCACCAGCTGGCCGACATAATCGATCCCCGGCGGCTCGAAAAGCCCGCGTTTGGGGAAGCCCAGCGTCACCGTGAGATCGGCCCGCGGGGTCAGCGGGTCCACCTGACCGGTGTCGCTGTTGAGCCCGGTCGGCAGGTCGACGGCCACCAGGCGGACCTCGGCCCGGCGGGCGGCCCGCAGGCTCTCCAGCACCCGCTGGAGCGTCCCGGTGATCGGGCGGCTGATGCCGGTGCCGAGGAGGGCGTCGACGATGATATCGGCCTGAGCCACCAGCGCGCGCAGCTGGTGGCCGTCGGGGTCGTCCTCAGCCCGCCAGAGGGGAACGCCCCGCTCGGCCAGGAGATCGAGCTTGGCGTCCGGCTGGACGGCGCGCTGGCCGAGGTAGACGGTGACGCGGGCGCCCTGGTCGTGGAGGTGGCGGGCGGCCACCAGCCCGTCGCCGCCGTTGTTGCCGGGGCCGACCAGCACCACGATGTGCGCCCCGACCATCCGGTAGTGGCGGGCGATGGCCTCGGCCACCGCCCGCCCGGCGTTCTCCATCAGGGCCGGCGGCGGCAGCCCCCGCTGGGCGGTGGCGGCCTCGAGGTCGCGCATCTGAGCGGTGGTCACAACCTTCATCCCGTCTGCTCCTCGGCTGGACAGGCGCGCGCCGGCCCGGGGCCGGTGGCGACGACGAAGGCGACGGCCAGCTGGGCGGTGTGGGAGAGGCTCAGGGCGAAGTGCACCAGCCCCAGCGCCTGGGCCCGGTCCCGGGCCCGCCCGGTCAGGCGGACGACCGGCCGTCCGCGGTCGGAGAGCACCTCGATCTCGTGCCAGCCGATGCCGCGCAGGCCGGTTCCCAGGGCCTTGGCCACCGCCTCCTTGGCCGCAAACCGGGCGGCCAGGCTGGGCCAGCGCCGCCGGCAGTAGGCCTGTTCGGCCGGGGTGAAGAGGCGGTCGAGGAAGCGCTGGCCGTGGCGGGTCCAGGCCCGGCGGAGGCGGTCGACCTCGACCAGGTCGACCCCGACCCGGACCGCCGGGGCGCTGGTCCGGAGATGGACGAGGGCTCCCTCGGGGAGGGTGGTGTGCACGGCGGCTCGCTCCTTCCCGTGACGGGGCGCTCGGGCCGTGCGTTCCCGGCCGCCGGTCCACCGGCGCCGACACGGTCGCGGATCCGGTTCCACGGGGCAAGTATAGGCCAGCCGGTGACGCCGGGCAAGGCCCACCGTCGCGCCCGCGCGGGCGACATAAGAAAGGTCACCCTTGCGAATGGGGATCGTGGGGTGGTAGAATCACGGTGCAGACCGGCCGGGGAGAGGCGGCCCCGTGGGGAGGAAAGCATGTTCTCAAAAAAGGAGCGGCCGGCGGTCACGGAAGAGCAGGTGCTGGCGGCCCTGCGGCAGATCATCGACCCCGACCTGCGGCGGGATGTGGTCTCGCTGGGGATGATCAAAGATCTCACCATCGAGGGGGGACGGGTCAGTTTCACCTTCGAACTGACCACGCCGGCCTGTCCGGTCAAGGCCCAGTTTGAGACGATGGCGCGGCAGGTGGTGGCGGCCATCCCGGGGGTGGAGTCGGTGGAGGTGCGGATGACCGCCAACGTCCCGGCGGCCCGGCGCCCCATGGCCACCCTCCCCGGGGTGCGCCATGTCATCGCCGTCGGGGCCGGCAAGGGTGGGGTGGGCAAGACCACGGTGGCGGTGAACCTGGCGGTCGCCCTGGCCCAGCTGGGCGCGCGGGCGGGGTTGCTCGACGCCGATGTCCACGGCCCCAACGTCCCGCTGATGATGGGGGTGGAGACGCCGCCCCGGCAGGAGGGCACCACGATCCTCCCGGCGGTCAGCCACGGCGTCCGCTATATGTCGGCCGGGTTCTTCGTCCAGAGCCGCCAGGCCCTCATCTGGCGCGGGCCGATGGTCGGCAAGATGGTCCAGGAACTCCTCTCGGTGGTCCAGTGGGGCGAGCTGGACTACCTCGTCGTCGACCTGCCGCCCGGCACCGGCGACGCCGCCCTGAGCCTGGCCCAGGCCATCCCGCTGACCGGCGCCCTCATCGTGACCCAGCCGCCGGAGGTCTCGCTGCTCGACGCCACCAAGGCGGTGAGCATGTTCCAGCGGCTGGAGGTCCCGATCCTGGGGATCGTCGAGAACATGAGCTACTTCGTCTGCCCGCACTGTGGCGAGCGGACCGAGATCTTCGCCCGGGGCGGAGCCCGGGAGGTGGCTGAGCACCTGAACATCCCCTTCCTGGGTGAGCTGCCGCTCGACCCGGCCATCCGGGCCGGGGGCGACGCCGGCCTGCCGGTGGTGGTCGGCCAGCCCGATTCGCCCCAGGCCGCCGCCTTCCGGGACCTGGCCCGCGCGGTGGCGGCGCGGGTGAGCGTCCTCAGCCGGGCCCCCGAGGAGACCGGTCCGGGCCAGCGGGCCTTCATCACCTTCTACGATTCCTGACCGCCTGGCCGGAACCCGCGCCGGCCTCCACGCCCGGGCGGTTCGGCGCTCCCGGCCGCCGGGGCGGTCGCCCGCCGGCGGACCAGCCGCTGACTGTTCCCCTGTTTCTGTGCGCGACGGACATGGCCCCCGCCGTGGTCTGTGGGCTCGCCCCGGCGGGGCCGGACGATCGGAAAACAAAAAACCCCAGGGAAGCCTCCCTGGGGCCAGCCGCCGGAGACACTGTACCGGGTGCCGAGGGCCGGAATCGAACCGGCGACACCGGCATTTTCAGTGCCGTGCTCTACCAACTGAGCTACCTCGGCGAACCGCCCTGAAATTATAGCGAACGCCTCGCCCGGTAGTCAAGGCCGGTGCGCGCTCAAAACAGACAAGCAGAAAAAAGACCATCATAACGGCTGATTGCCGCCGCCCGATCCGCGGGGTCGGTGCGCCGGCGGTGTGCCGCCACCGAGCCGCCTCGGCCCCCCGGCGGTCTGGACACGCCGGGATGTCCCGGCCCCCATCGGCGGTCGCTCCGGCCGCCGGCCGGAAATCTGTCGGTCGGAGCCTCGCCTCTCAGACTGCGCGCCATCCGCGTCGCCGGACCGAAGAAGGCAAGAGAGTGAACACATGTTCTATTGACAGCCTGATCGGCTCACCGTACCTTCCATGGTAGTTTCCGTGAGGAGGAGCAGGATGAGCCCGTCTGGACGATGGTCTCGGCGTCGCTTGCTGCGCGACGGTGTGGCGCTGGGCGGCCTGGCCGTGCTCGCGCTCGTCAGCGCCTGCGCGGGGGCTCCGCCCACCCCGACCACGGCGCCGGCCGCGCCAGCGCCCACGCCAACCTCCGCCCCGGCCGCCCCGCCCCAGGCGGCGCCAACCCCGACGCCGGCCGCTCCCCCGGCGGCCAAGGCCCCCGAGATCCCCGACACCAAGCCCGGCAAGTTCAACGTCTGGTATTCGGCCAACTGGAACAAGGTCACCGACGAGGTGATCGGCGAGACGTTCGTCGAGTGGGGCAAGACCCGAGGCATCGCGGTCGAGTGGCAGTCGGTGCCGGGGGCGCCGGCCTTCCTGGCCAAGATCTCGGCCACGGTGGCGGCCGGCCAGCCCCCCGAGATCTGCAACGCCTACCGCGACTACTGGTACGCGCAGGGCGAGATGCCGGCGGTCGACGACCTGGTCGCCAGATTCAAGGACCAGGCCGGGGGGATGTTCCAGAGCGCCATCGACACCAACCGGGCGCCGGATGGCAAGATCATCGGTGTGCCCTACGCCATCGACGTCTGGCCGGTCCACTGGCGCGAGGACGTGATCAAGCCGGTGACCGGCGGCCGTTACTTCAAATCCTGGGACGAACTGATCGAACTGGGTCCCAAGATCCAGCAGCCGCCGCGGACCTATCTCATCGCCTTCGCCCTGGGCCACGAAGGCGACCATGTCAACAACATCGTCAGCGTGCTCTGGAGCTACGGCGGACGGCTGAACGACGAGGAAGGGGTGCCGGACATCAAGAATCCGGCCAACAAGGCCGGAATCGAGGTCATCGTCCGGATGTGGAAGGCCAAGCTCATTCCACCCGATACCTTCGCCGCCACCGTGACCTCGTGGAACAACGAGACCTACCAGAAGGGCCGGGCGCTGATGGCCATCAACCCAGCGACGATCATGGGCTGGCTGCTGGTCAACGATAAAGAGCTGGCCGAGAAAACGCTCCTGGCCAACGTGCCCAACGGGCCGACCGGCGCCTACGTCGAGGCCAGTGGTCTCGGCTTCAACTATTTCAAGCGCGCCAAACTGGCCCAGTACGCCCCGGAGGCGCTGGAGTATTTCATGCACCCCTCCCGGCTGGAGAAGATCTCCAAGGCGGTCGAGGGCCGCTTCGTCCCGGTCTACCGGGACCACACCAAAAACGAGTTCTGGGAGAAGTCGAAGTTCGCCGAGATGAAGCGGCTGGCCGAGGTCGGGCGGGTGCGCAACTGGCCGGCGGCGACGCAGCCCTGGCTGACCGAGGTGACCGACGCCAAGTACACCCTCTCGGATATGATGAACAAGATCATCAACGAGGGGATGCGGATCGAAGAGGCGCAGGAGTGGGCCCAGCGCGAGATGATGGAGGTCTACAACAAATTCCGCAAGAAGTGAGCGCCCGCCCGCGCGTCAGGAGGCCGGGCCAGCGGCCCCGGAGGCGGCGGCGGGCGTTGGTCTGGCGCGGCGGTTGTGGTGGACCTTGAAGGAGGTGACCGCGTGGCACAGCGGCCGGCCCCGTATCCCGAGACGATCCATCCGACGGTCGCCGGGCGGCTGCGAAGCGTCTTCGGCCCCGACTGGGTGCTGGGCTGGGTGCTGGTGGCGCCGGTGGTCCTGGTGGTGCTGGCGCTTCTGGCCTACCCGGTCGGTGACGCCATCCTCCTGAGCTTCGAAGAGCGCTACATCGGCAAGCAGGGCACCTGGGTCGGGCTGGCCAACTACCGCGATTTCCTCTTCAACCCCAACAATTTCTTCTGGCGGTCGGCGCTCATCACCCTGGTCTACACCGGCGGCGCGGTGGCCGGCAAGTTCTGCCTGGGGCTGGGGATGGCCAGTGTTCTCAATCAGGAGATTCCGGCCCGCAACCTCTTCCGGGCGCTGCTGTTTCTGCCCTGGGCGGTGCCGGCGGTGGTCTCGGCCTACGTCTGGCGCTTTCTCTTCGATACCACCGGCCCGATCAACGGTCTCATCGCCCAGTTCCGGCTGGCCGACGACTACATCTACTTCTTCAACGACGCCCGGCTGGCCCTGCCGGCGGTCATTCTGGTCGCCATCTGGGCGGGGACCCCGTTCTGGACGATGAACTTCCTGGCCGGAATGCAGGCCATCCCGCAGGAGTTGTACGAGGCGGCCGAGATCGATGGCGCCGGGACGCTCCAGCGCTTCCGCTACATCACCCTGCCGGGGCTCAAACACGTCATCCTGGTGACCGCCCTCCTCTCCACCATCTGGACCTCGGCGGCCCTGACCCAGATCTTCGTCCTGACCGGCGGTGGCCCCAACTACGCCACCACCACCCTGCCGATGTTCGCCTACCTGACCGCCATCCCCGGCACCCGGCTGGGGGCCGGGGCGGCCATCGCCATGCTGATGATGCCGGCCTATATCGCCCTGGTCCTGGTGCTCACCCGCTACATGCTGCGCCAGGAGTGAGGCGTCGAGGAAAGGGGGGTCGATGGCCACAGCGGAGGCGACGGTGCGCCGGCGGGCGCGGCAGCGACGCGGACCGGGACGCCGCTGGGTGGTGGCGACCTTCGGCGCGCTCCTCTTTTTCGTCCTCTGGACCATCATCCCGTTCATCTGGATGATTCTGGCCTCGATCAAAACCAACAAAGAGATCTATCAGGATTTCACCATCATCCCCAGAACCGTCTATTTTGGCCACTACCGGGAGTTGCTGTTCGGCAAGTTCGGCCTCTGGCTGACCAACAGCCTCCTCGTCTCAACCACCGTGACGACCCTTTCGATCCTGTTGGGGGCGTTCGGGGCCTACGCGGTCGCCCGGCTGCGCTTCGCCGGCCGGGGGGTGATCGCCCGGGGGCTCATCTTCACCTATCTGGTGCCCAGTTCGCTGCTCTTCATCCCGCTGTTTCAGGTGGTGGCCCGCCTGAACCTGGTCGATACGCTGGGCGCGCTTATCCTGGTCTACCCGACGTTCACGGTGCCGTTCTGCACCTGGATGCTCTTCAGTTACTTCCGCAACATTCCGGTGGAACTGGAGGAGGCGGCCCTGATCGATGGCTGCGGCCGGCTGGGGGTGCTCGTGCGGATCACGGCGCCGCTGTCGGCGCCGGCGGTGGCGGTGGTGGCGCTCTTCGCCTTCACCCAGTCGTGGAACGAGTTCCTCTACGCCCTGGTCTTCACCCACTCGCTGACCACCCGGACGGTGACGGTGGGGCTGACCCAGATGCTGGGCGAGGATGTCTTCTACTGGGGGCAGATGATGGGCGGGGCGATGATCGCCGCCCTGCCGCCGGTCATCATGTATACGCTGGCCCAGCGGCTGGTGATCCGGGGCCTGGTCGGCGGGGCCATCAAGGGCTAGGGCCCGCCGGCGGTTTCAGGCCTCGCCGGCGATCACCTCGTAGTGGAACATGACCGGAGGTCTGGCCAGCAGGTGGCCGAAGTGACGGCGCCATTCGGCGAAGAGCGGCCCCTGGCGGAAGCCCTCCATATGAGCGGCCACGCTGGTCCACTTGATGATCAGCACGAACGTCTCCGGGCGCTCGACGCCCTGCAGGAAGGTGCTGCCAAGGTACCCCTCGGCCTGTTCCAGGACGGCGCGGGCCTGCTGGAGAGCGGCGCGGAAGGCGGCGGCCTGCTCGGGCTGGGTCTCCAACTGGGCGATCTCGATGACCATACGCTCGGCTCCCGATGGTGG
>DAOUAE010000067.1:0-50181 GCA_034433795.1 Chloroflexota bacterium | reverse complement strand
ATGGTGCGATTAGGACTCGCATCTTTAAGGGCTACATGAGTCCAGTAACCGTCGTTTCAATCCCACTATGGTGCGATTAGGACCTGTCCTCACCGCTGCCATTGCCATGCATCAGGCGGGTTTCAATCCCACTATGGTGCGATTAGGACCCACCCCTTTTGGGCCGGTCGGACCGGGGCTCGCTGGCTCTATTATACCGTCGACCCCCGGTCCCCCGCAAGACCCCCGGGGATCGACGGCAAAAATTTTTTCCCATATTGCCCCCAAAACGGTTGTATCAGACCCCCCTCAGCGGCAGTATAGAAGATAGAACATATGTTTGAAGGGAGGCCCTGTGACCACCCCCCGCGCGCGCCAGACCCCGGCCAGCTTCTACGCCGCCGACCTCAACCCGGCCGACCAGGCCGACCTCCACCACGCCCACCGCCTCACCGCCCTCGAGGAGGAACTGGCCCTCGCCCGCCTCCTCCTCAAACGCGCCCTCCGCGACGGCGCCAGCCTCCGCGACCTCGGCCACCTCCTCGACCACCTGACCCGCCTGGTCCGCACCCAGCACGCCGTCCGCGGTCAGGCCGCCCAGAACCTCGAATCCGCCCTGGCCCGCCTCCTCACCGAGGTGGCCACCGAACTGGGCCTGGGCGAGTAGAAAGGAGACCCCCATGGCCCTGCGCTCGGCCCTCCGCCGCTTCCGCCGGCCACCACCCACCGGCCTCAGCCCTACCCCCCTCTCGGCCTACGAACTCGTCACCCGCCAGGCCGTCGAAGACCTGGAACGCACCGTCGCCCGCCTCGAAACCAAGGTCAACGCCCTCCTCGGCGGCGCCCTCCTGACCGCCCTCCTCGAGGTCTGGCGCACCTTCCTGCGAGGCACCCCATGACCGACCTCAAAACACTGCTCCGCGATATCGGCGCCTTCTCCGCCACCGTCATCGGCCGCCCCCTCCGCCCCTATCAGCTGGCCCCAGCCCGCGCTATCCTGGCCGCCATCGCCGCTCGCTCCGGCCAGACCTTCACCGTTATGATGAGCCGCCAGGCCGGGAAAAACGAACTCTCCGCCCACCTCGAATGCTACCTCCTGACCCTCAGCCAGCACCGCGGCGGCCAGATCGTCAAAGCCGCCCCCACCTTCCGCCCCCAACTCCTCACCTCACTCCGCCGCCTGGAACACTGCCTCGACAACCCCTGGACACAGGGCCGCTGGCGCCGCGAAGCCGGCCACTGCCTCCGCCTCGGCCGCGCCCGCTGCCTCTTCCTCTCCGCCGCCCCCACCGCCCACGTCGTCGGCGCCACCGCCCACCACCTCCTCGAATTCGATGAGGCCCAGGATATCGCCCCCGACAAACACGACCGCGACTTCGCCCCCATGGCCGCCGCCACCAACTGCGTCCGCGTCTACTACGGCACCGCCGCCACCGGCCACACCCTCCTCGAAACCCTGGCCGACCACCACCGCGCCCTCGAACGCCGCGACGGCCAGCCCCGCCACTTCCATATCCCCTGGTGGGTGGTCGCCGAACACAACCCCGCCTACGCCCGCTATGTCGAAACCGAACGCGCCCGCCTCGGCGAACGCCACCCCTTCTTCCGCACCCAGTACTGCCTCGAACCGGTCAGCACCACCGGCGGCCTCTTCTCCCCCGATCACCTGGCCCGCCTGGTCGGTACCCATTCACCCCTGGCCGGCCCCCTCGGCGGCGAACGCTACGTTGCCGGCGTCGACCTGGCCGGCGGCCCCCTCACCGACGCCCCCGCCCCCAACCGCGACGCCACCGTGGTGACCATCGCCGCCGTCGAGGACCTTCCCCTCCTGGAAAGCCTGCGGATCCCCACCCTGCGCCTGGTGGCCCACGTCTGCTGGACCGGCCTCCCCTACCACCAGCAGGCCGCCGCCCTGGTCGGCCTGCTGCGCGACCACTGGCACTGCCAGCGGGTGGTGGTCGACGCCACCGGCCCCGGCGCCACGGTCGCCGAACTCCTCCGCCTGGCTATGGGCTCGGCCGTCGAACCATTTATCTGCACCGCCCAGAGTAAATCGGCCCTCGGCTACGCCCTCCTGGCCGCCGTCGGCAGCGGCCGCCTGCGCATGTACTGCGAGAGCCCCGGCCAGACCGCCGGCCCGCCGGCCGCCCAGCCCCGCCCGGCCCTCGGCGCCTGGAGCCAGACCGCCGTCACCTTCTGGGAACAACTCGAACGGGCCGAGTACCACCTCGGCCCCCACCACCTCCTGCAGTTCGGCGTCCCCCCCACCCGTGGCCACGACGACTTCCTGCTCTCACTGGCCCTCTGCCTGCGGGCCGCCGGCGACCTCGGCCCCGCCCCCACCCTGGCGGTGGTGCCTCCCCGCCCCTGGCCCGACTAGAAAGGAGACGACGATGGACTGGCCCACCCGCCTCCGCCGCTGGCTCACCGGCCGCCCCACCACCTGGACCGCCCGCCTGAGCGAGGCCCACCACGACGAGGACCAGGGCTGGCGCCCCCTCGCCACCGCCGGCCGCGATCCCGCCCCGGCCGACCATCAACGCCAGATCGCCGAGGCCACCCTGGCCTACCAGACCAACCCCCTGGCCTTCCGCATCGTCGAACTCCTCACCGACTTCGTCCTCGGCCCCGGCCTGACCCTCTCCTCGCCCGACCCGGCCGCCGCCCGCTTCCTCCAGTCCTTCTGGACTCACCCCCTCAACGACCTGCCCGCCCGCCAGTTCAGCCTGGTGACCGAACTCAGCGTGGCCGGCGAACTCTTCCTCAGTCTCCATACCAACCCCTACGACCGCATGACCTACCTGCGCCCCATCCCCGCCCAGTTCATCGACACCGTCGAGACCAGCCCCGAGGACCTGGAGGACGAACGCCGCTTCCACCAGAACGGCCCCGAGCAGACCGACCGCTGGTGGCTGGCCAGCGAGATGCGCCACTACGCCATCAACCGCCTGGTGGGCATGGTCCGCGGCCAGAGCGACCTGGCCCCCATTCTCCCCTGGCTGCGCCGCTACCGCGACTGGCTGACCGACCGCGTCCGCATCAACCGCTACAAAGGCGCCTTCCTCTGGGAGGTCGAACTCAAAGGCGCCGACCGCCGCACCATCCTCCAGCGCCAGACCGAACTCAGCGCCCCACCCCCACCCGGCTCGCTCATCGTCCACAACGAAAACGAGGTCTGGCGGGCCATCCAGCCCGCCATTGACGCCCCGGCCGTCGAGGCCGACGGCCGGGCCCTGCGCCTGCTCATCGCCGCCGGCGCCGGCCTCCCCCTCCACTACCTGGGCGAGCCCGAAGGCGCCAACCGGGCCACCGCCGCCGAGATGCACCTGCCAGCCCTGCGCCGGCTGGCCCGCCGCCAGCAGTACGTCGGCACCATGTTCGCCGACCTGGCCCGGACCGCCCTCCAGCGGGCGGGCTTCCCACCCCAGACCCCGGTCACCGTCCACGTCGGCGACCTGGCCGCCCCCGACAGCGAACGGACCGCCCGCGCCCTCAGCCTCCTGGTCCCGGCGCTGGCCCAGGCGACCGCCCAGGGCTGGCTGACGGCGGCGGAGGCCCAGGCCGTCATTCAGCAGACCCTCAGCCGCTGAGAAAGGAGATCGCCATGTCCCCTGTCCACGTCACCCGCCTCTGGGGGGCCATCGCCGGTCCCGCCCCCGACATCCCCGGCCCACCCGGCCGGCGCTACCAGGTCCTCCTCATCCGCCCCGGCCGCTCGCAGAACGGCCACCGCTACCGGCCCGAGGTCCTCCAGGCCTCGCTGCCCCTCTGGGCCGGGGCGGCCGCCTTCGCCGACCACCCCGACGCCCTGGACCAGACCCGCCCCGGCGGCCGCTCGGTCCGCGATCTGGTCGGCGTCATCGAGGCGCCGCACGCCGCCCCCGACGGCCTGCGAGCAACGCTCCGCCTCTACCCCACCGCCGGCTGGCTGGCCGATCTGCTCGACCAGATCCTGGCCGACCGGGCCGCCGGCCGCCCGGTCCCGCCGGTGGGCCTCTCGGCCGACCTCCGGGTCCGCCGGCAGCCCGCCGCCGACGGCTGGGAGATCGTGGCCATCGACGAGGTGGTCTCGGCCGATATCGTCTTTCGTCCGGCCGCCGGCGGCACCGTCCTGGCGGCCGAGGGCGCGACCCTTCTCCCGGCGATCACACCGGGCTCCGCCCGGTCAGAAGAAAAGGAGGCACCCATGTCTGAGCAGCCCAGCCCCACCGTTCCGACGCCGGCCCCGGCGCCGCCCGATCTGGCGGCCGAGGTGACGGCGCTGCGCCAGGCCCGCGCCGCCTGGCTGCTGGAGGCCCGTCTGGCCCAGGCCGGCCTGCCCGAGCCGGCCGCCGCCCTCCTCCGCCAGCGCTTCCAGGGCCGGCTCTTCGCCGCCGAGGACCTCGACCGCGAGATCGCCGATCTCCGGCAGGTCCTGGCGGCCGTGGCCCAGCCGGCCGTCATCCAGGGGGCCGGCCAGCCGCGCCCACCGGTGACCGACCGGCAGGTCCTGACCGCCCGCGAACGGCTCCAGGTGGCCCTGGACCGGCTCTTCGACCTGCCGGTGCCCGACAGCCTGCGCGAGATCCCGCGCCTGTCGGGCCTGCGCGAAGCCTACATCGCCATCACCGGCGACCGTCACTTCACCGGCCGCTATCAGCCCGCCGACGCCGCTATCCGCGAGGCCAACGAGGTCACCACCACCGTCCTCAACGATCTCCTGGGCGCCAGCATGGCCAAACGGCTGGTCCGCGACTACCAGGCCCAGCCCAAATGGTGGGAGCCGGTGGTGGTCGTGGTGGCCCTGAGCGACATGAAGAGCCAGGACCGTGTCACCCTCAACGACTTCGCCAGCCTCGCGCCGGTGGCCGAAAACGGCGCCTACGCCAACCTGCCCTGGGGCGACAGCAAAGAATCCTACACCCCCACCAAGCGCGGCAACCTCGTCACCGTGACGCTGGAGATGATTCTCAACGATGACACCCGCGCCGTCACCCGCCTGCCGAGTAAACTGGCGGCGGCCGCGGCGGCCACCGTCAACGAGTTCGTGGCCGGCCTCTTCAGCCAGAACGCCGGCGCCGGCCCGCTGATGGCCGATGGGCTCCCGGTCTTCGACGCCGGCCACCAGGGTAATAAACTGACCAGCCCCCTCAGCTCGGCCGCCCTCCAGACCGCCCTGGTGACCATGCTCAAATTCACCAACACGGCCGGCAAACGGATCGGCGTCCTGGGCCGCTACCTCCTGGTGCCCCCCGACCTCTTCTACGCCGCCCGGATCCTGACCGAGTCGGAGCGTGAGGCCGGCACCCCCAACAACGACATCAACCCCCTGCGCGGTCAGATCCAGCCGGTGCTGGTGCCCAACTGGACCGACAGCAACAACTGGTACCTGCTGGCCGCCCCCAGCCAGATCGAGGGCCTCGAACTGGGCTTCCTGAACGGCCGGCAGGAGCCGGAGCTGCTGGTCCAGGACAGCCCGACCGCCGGGGCGGTCTTCACCAACGACGCCCTGACCTGGAAGGTGCGCCATATCTTCGGCGGCGGCTGGCTCGACTACCGGGCGGCCGTCGGCGCCATCATGCCCTGAGCCGCCACCCGGCCCCCTGGGGGCGCTCCCACCGGGGTGTCCCCAGGGGCCGGAATCCACAGCGAAAGGAGAACCCATGCCCAGTTACGACAGCGCCCAGAACCTCCTGGTGGTCCTGGCCGACCCCAACGGCCTCGTGGGCACCGTCGGCCCGCTGGCGGCCGACGACCTCAACGCCGGCCGCTCGCTCCTGGTCAGCGCGCAGCTCCTGGCCTTCGATGGGGCGGCCTTCGACCGACTGCGGGCGGTCAACGGCCAGCTGCTGGTGACGCTGCGCAACAGCAGCGGCGCCGAGGTCGGCGCCACCACCGCCGACAGCGACGGCTACAGCGCCTTCAACGTCGGCCTCATCACCCGCAGCTACCTCTACGGCTACAACAGCGGCTGGGACCGCCTGCGCGCCGTCCCCGGCAACTCCGACGCCGTCCCCGGCCCGCCCGCCGGACTGCTGGCGGTGGCGGCCTTCCCGCTGGTCTTCGACGGCACCACCCACCGCCGCCTGCGGGCCGACCCGACCACCGGCGCCCTGCGGGTGGTGCTGACCGCCACCGACCAGTCCAATGGCCTCCAGCGCAGCAACTACCGCTGGGCCAGTGCCCCCACCGCCGCTCAGGCGGTGAAGAGCGGGGCCGGGCAACTCTACGCCCTCCAGTGGTACAACGCCGATACCGCCCCCCGCTTCCTGCAGCTCTTCGACGCCAGCAGCCCGACGGCGGTGACGCCGGGGACCACCGAGCCCTGGCTGACCCTCCAGGTCGCCGGGGCGACGAACCTGGAGGTCCTGCTGCCCCATCCGCTGCCCTTCGCCAGCGGCCTCTGCCTCTTCCCGGCCACCGCCGAGAAAGGGGCCAGCGGCGCCGCCGGCGGTGTGATCAATCTCTTCTACCGCTGAAAGGGGAGAACGATGCGTTCCTGGGAGCAACTGCGGACCGACCTGCGACGCGATCTGCGCGATGAGGACCCGACGGCCTACCTCTGGACCGACGCCGCTCTCGACCGCCATCTGACCCAGGCCCTGACGCTGCTCGAAGCCTACGCCCCGGCCTGGGCCAGTCTGGACCTCAGCGCTGTGGCCGGCCAGCGGCGCTACGATCTGGCCTCCCTGGCCGCCGACTGGCTCTGGGCGGAACGGGTCGAGGCTCCACCCGACGCCTGGCCCCCGGCGGTCCGGCCTTTCCGGGAGGAGCCGGGCCCGACCCTGGTCCTGCGCGGCCCGCTGCCGGCGCCCGGCGAGACCCTGCGCCTCTGGTACGCCCGCCGCTACCGCTTCACCCCCACCGGAAGCGACCTGCCGCCCGCCCTGGAGGAGCTGCTCCTGCTGGGCGCCGGGGCCTACGCCCTGCTCGACCGGGCCGCGCTGGCCATCACCCAGGTCGGGCCGGGCGGCCAGGCCCCGGCCGACTACCGGGCCCTGGGCGAGGCCCGGCTGAACGCCTTCCTCACCCGGCTGCTGACCCTGACCCCCGGCGGGGGACCGGCCACCGGCTGGCCCCTGGCCGACGAGTGAAAGGAGCGCCATGGAGACCATCAACATCGGCCGCCGGCCGGTCGAGGACTGGCGGACCGCCCTGCCCGACCGGCCACCGGGCTACGCCCTCCGCTCCGACCAGACCATTAACCTTATCGTCATCCACCACTCGGCCAGCCCGGTGGTCGAGCCGCCGGTCATCCACCAGTACCACCAGACCGCCCATGGCTGGCCCGGGATCGGCTACCACTTCCTGGTCTATCCCGATGGCCGGGTCTGCTACGTCGGCGACCTGCGCACGGTCCGCTATCACGCCCAGCGGCTGAACGGCCGGGCCATCGGCCTCTGCCTGGTCGGCGACTTCCGTCAGACGCCGCCCGGCGAGTGGCACCTGGCGGCGGCCCGCGATCTTATCGCCAACCTCCAGTACGCCTATGGGCAGTGGTTCCCGGTGGTCGGCCACGGTGAGGTCAATCCGACCCGCTGCCCCGGTGACACTTGGCCGACCTGGCGGGCTCGTCTCCAGGTTCGCCCACCCCGGCCGCCGGAAGGAGAGCGCCATGCGCCCGGTCTCGCCTGATCTGCTGGCCGAACTCACCCGCCCGGCGGTCATCCCGGCGGTGGCGGTCTGCCTCGGCCCGCTGGGCGTCGAGAGCCCGCGCTGGGACTGGCGTCAGCTGGCCGCCGAGCCCGGCCCCACCGGCCCCCATGACGCGGTCGAGCTGCGCGGCGGCGTCCTCCTGCGGGCCCGCCTCACCGCCGACGGGGCGATCGCGACCCAGCGGCTGAGCGACCCGCTCACCGCCCCGGTCGGCGCCTGGACCACCTGGACGGTCCTGCAGCCCGCCGGCAGCGCCGATCCGACCGGACCGCTTCTCCTGACCAGCCGGAGCGACCAGGGGCGGGCCCGTCTCTTCTGGGTGGAGGCTGCCGGCCGGACCATCCGCTGGCAGGAGACGGCCGATGGCCTGACCTGGAGCCCGGCCGGGACGGTGGCCTCCTTTGCCGCCCCGGCCCGGGTCGTCGGACTGGCCGGCGACGACCGGGCGGGCGCCGACCTCCTGATCATCGGCCTGGATGGTGGCGGCGCCGACCCCGACGACGGGCTCTGGGCCTGCGCCTGGACCGGCGGCGGCTGGGGCGCGCCGGTGGCCGAGGGGGTAATGCGGGCCGGGCTCAGTGGTCTGGCCGCCGGCGCCCAGGGGAGCGGGCTGCTGGTTCTGCTGGCCGACCGGGGGCCGGCCGGCGAGGCCCGGCTGGTGCTGCAGACCGTCGGGCCGGGGCCCGCCTGGGGGACGCCCCGGTCTCTCCGCCAGGCCGCCCCCGAGAGCGGCCGGATCTTCGGCGGGCTGCAGGTCCGACCGCCGACCACGGCCTTCCCCCGGTATCTCTACGGCTTCGTCGAACGCTCTGAAGCGGCGGCCCGGCCGTTCCTGGCGGTGACGCCGGTGGCCGACTGGCTGACCGAGGTTGTGCCGCTCGCCGACGCCGCTCCCGTCGGCGAGCGGGTGATACGGTGGAGCGGGCCGGGCGAGGTCTGGTTGCGGCTGAGCGCCCGGCGGGTCTGGCTCAGCCAGGCCGGGCTGCCGCTCGAGCTGAGCCGGCGGGTCTGGGCGCTGGCGAGCCATCTCCCGCGCCAGCGGGCCGAGCGGCTCGACCTCTGGCTCGACGACCGGGATGGGGCGCTGACCGCCGAGCGGGTGCCGCTGGGGGCCCAGGTCAGTCTGGGGCTGGGCTATCACCTGCCGGGGGGAACTGTGATCGTCTGGCAGCCGCCGTGGTGGGTGGTGGAGCGGGAGCCGGTGATGGGGCGGCCGGGGCGGGTGCTGCGGCTGCGCTGCACCGGTCCCTGGGGCTGGCTGGAGCGCTACCGGGCGGCCGACACCGTCCAGGTGCCGGGGCTGACGGCTGGGGAGTGGTTGCAGCGCTGCTGGTGGCGGGTCTGTGGTCAGGTGGTGAGCGGCCGCCTGCACCCGGCCCTCGACCGGGTGATCCCGGACCTGGCGGTCCTGCCCGGTGAGGACTGGGCCGGGCTGGCCCGACGGCTCTGCCAGGCGGCCGGAGTGACGCTGCGCTTCGCCACCCGGAGCGACCTGCCCGATGGCCTGGGGCTGGCGGCGGTCGAGGCCGGGGTCGTGGATCTCCAGGCCGGACCGGTGGCGGCCTTCGGGGCGGCCGGCCAGCCCCGGTTGCGGCGGGCCCGCTGGCGGCGACAGGGCGGTCGGGCCACCCACGTCGTCGTCTGGGGAGCGGCGGGCCTGGCCGATGCGGCCGATTGGGAGAGCCTCCGGGCGCTGGGGCGACGCATCGCGCAGACCACGATCGACCGGCAGGTGAGCGGGACGGCGGTCCAGGAGCGGGCCGCGCGGGAGGTGCTGTCGCTGGCGCCTCCGGCCGGCTGGGTCGAGGTCCTGCCGCACCCCGGGCTGGAGGTGGGAGACAGCGTGGCCATCACCGACAGTCTGGCCGGATTGAGCCAGGCCCCGTTTCTGATCGAGGCCATCACGGTGCGCTACGAGCGCTGGGGGCCGCTGCGTTTTGTCCAGCGGCTGGACCTGCGCCGGCCGGTGGTGACCGGCGAGGAGGGGTGATGGTGCGGCGGGCGGTTCTGCGGGCGTTCGATGCCCAGCGGTACACGGCCACCCTGCAGGTCGTGGGCAGTCCGACGGTCTGGCTGCAGGGGGTACCGGTGAGCCGGGCGTTGCCGGCGGCCGAGCTGGTGGTGGGGCGGGAGGTCGCGGTGGTCTTCACCGAACGGGGCGACCCGGCGGCGGCGCTGGTCATCGGTCTCTGGTAGGCGCTGTGGGCTCTTTCCGCGGGGGGGCGGCCTCTCCCCGGCCAGCCCCCCCGCGGGCCGCCAGGGCGCCGGCGCGATGAGTGGGTAACCGGTGTGCAGGAGGTGGACAATGGGTGCCGAGATCGGCGAAGGCTTCATTCCCGTGGGGCAGGTGGTGGGGCTGGCCGGGGCGCCGGTGGTGGTGGGGTTGACGGCGCTGGTCCGGCAGGTCTGGCCGGGGTTACCGGGGCGATACCGGCCGCTGGTGGCCATGGGCTGGGCGCTTCTGCTCAACATCGGGGCGGCGGTGGTGCTGGGCCAGTCGGTGGTGGGGGCGCTGCTCACCGGGGTGGTGACCGGGCTGGTGGCCTCGGGGCTGTACAGCCAGGGGCGGGCCCTCCTGGCTCACCGGGCGGGCCGTTCATCCGAAGATTCTGGGCGCCTTGCCGCGGGTTAGGGTCCCCCACCGTCTCGCGGTGCGGCTGGCCGGAGAGGGCACACCGACGGCGCGGGCCGTTCTCTCACCGGCTGGTAAAGAGCCGCCAGGTCCCGAGGCGGCTCAGCCTGGGGGAGTTCGGGGGTCGGGCCGGCGCGATGGTCGGGGGTGCCGGCCGGGTGGTATACTGGGGTGAGAACAGGCGCTGGAGGGAGAGCCATGTCCGTCGGTATGGTCACGGTCGAGCAGTTGATCGCCGGCCTCAACACCGACCTGGCCCACGAGTACCAGGCGATCATCACCTACATCACCTACGCGGCCACCGTGCGGGGGGTGCACCGGCAGGAGTTGCGCGAGTTCTTTGAGGCCGAGATCCCCGACGAACTGCGGCACGCCCAGTTCCTGGCCCAGAAGGTGGCGGCGCTGGGTGGCCAGCCGGTGGTGGAGCCGGCGTCGGTGCCGGCGGCCCGGACCCCGCGCGAGATGCTGGAGCGCATTCTCCAGGCCGAGGAGGAGACGATCCGGCGCTACACCGAGCGGCTGAAGCAGGCCGAGGCCTACGGCGACTACGGGCTGGCCAACGACCTGCAGGATATCATCTCCGACGAGACCCGCCATAAAGAGGAGACCCAGAAACTGCTGGCCGGCGAATGGACCTGGTGAGGGTCCGGGGTCTGTCCGGATCGGTCAGGCTTGTCTGGCCGTCGACCAGTCTGTCTGACCATCGGTCGGCTCTGTTCTCGTCGGCGCTTCGTCCAGCCGGATGCCCCTCTAGGCCGAGGGCCGGATAGGGGTGGGAGTCGCCGGGGGGATTGGTGTCAGCGACCGTGGGCTGGGAGTTGGTGAGGGCGATGGAGCCGGTGGTGGGGGTGAGGTGGGCGTCGGGCTGGCCGTGGGCGGTGGAGTCGCGTCCGCGGCCGGGAGTGGTGGCGTTGGGCTGGGTAGAGGAGCGGTCGGCTGAGGCGAGAGGGTTGGAGAAAGGGTGGCTGTCGGCTGGGGTGTTGAACCAGGCGAGGGAGTGGCTGTTGGGTGAGGTGAGGGAGTTGAACGAGGAGCAGGTGTGATCGTTGGCTGAGGCGGGGAAGAGGCGCTGGGGGTGGGGGTAGGGGTGGCGGTTGGCTGAAGCGAGGGGGTCGGCGTTGCCGTCATCTCCGATGAGGGCGTGGGCGAGAGCGGCCGTGTGGGCAGAGGGGGAGGTGAGGCTGGGGGTGGAGACGGAGTGGGCAGCGGTGTAGGCGTGGTGGTGGCCGTCGGGCTGGGCGCGCGAGGCCAAGGAGTTGCCGTGGCCGTTGAACGTCTCGGCGGAGGGGTGGGCCACGGGGTCGGGCTCACGGTCGGGGTGGGTGTTGGGGTCGCCTCGGGATCGACAATTTTGACCGCATCGCTCCCCTGAAAGAGCTGGTCCGGAGACCGCACCAGCCCGGTGACGGTGAAGATGACGGTGGCCGGAGGGCGGATATCCCGGAGGAGTCCGATAACGGCGGCGCGGTCAAACTTCACCAGCCGATCTGGAATCTGATCCCGGTCGTAGTCGCCGACGGTGCTGGGCTTGAGCTGGGCGGGGACACAGCGGGCCTGATAGCACAGGCGCACCGTGTTGAGATCGATCCGGTGAACGTCCAGCCCCGTGGGCAGTTCGATATAGACACTGATGTCGCTACCCTGGCTGCGCTTTTCCAGACTCTTCGGGCGGATGTCAACCGTGGCGTTCACCGATCCCAGCGCAACAGGAGTGTGAAAAACCTGCAGCACGCCAGCGTCGACCAGCAGCCGGGCTCCCGAGGCGGACTGAACACCCAGGAGCGTCCCGGCCAGCAGCACTACCAGCAGCCAGCGCCACACCCTTTAGCCTCTTTCCCCCGACTCCTCAGCCTGAACGCCGGCTGTCCACCGGTACTCGTAAACCAGACCATCGACCGGCACGAAGTACCGGTGCTCTCCCGGACCCTGCGTCTGGTGCAGGACAACCAGCCCCTGCCGCTCAGCTACCCGGACCAGATCGGCGATTGTGGCCACTCTCACTGTCCGAGCGCTGCCCAGATCGGTGGCGGTGACCGAGACGATGTGCGAGCCGTACCGGGTCCGGATCCAGGTGGGCGCATCCTGTCCGAGGCCCAGAAACAGTCTTGCGGCCAGCCAGCCGGCTATCACCGTCGCCAGAGCGGTTCCACCCAGCCCGACCAGACGGGCCAGCCAGACCGGAAGCCCGCTGGCGCCGATACCTGGCAGCCGTAAACTGGCGGACCGGATCTCGCTCTCCGTGATAACGCGGGGCTGGACCCGGACCAGGTCGCCGTCGGGAACAATTTGTGTTCGGCTCAGCCGCAGGGTGAAGACCGGTGCAAAGACGTCGTCCAGCGCCTCCGGCCCGAGGCGGCCGCTCACCCGAACGGTCGGGATGATCCGGACCTCATAGACGCCGGGACGGTAGTCGGTTTCTTTCTCGATCGCCTCGATAATGGCCCAGGTGCGGGCCAGATCGACCGGGACCGAGAGCCTGACCGGGGGGCTGGAGAAGGCTATCGGCGGCACGGTCTCCAGCGGTCGGCTCCAGCCCTGAGGTCCGGCCCGGACCTCAACCAGGGCGCTGACCTGGCCGGCGATCTCGGCCGGGACCGTGGTCTTCAGGGTGTAGTCAAAAGTGAGATCAAACCGGCGGGGCTGCCGGGTAAAGATCGGTGGCCCGGTCAGGGGCTGGTCACCACCGGCCCGGGAGGAGGGCGTCGGCGTGGGGGTCACCGTGAGGGGAGTGACCGGACCGGCGATCCCCTCCGGGTAGAGAGCCGAGGGCTGAACCTGGACTGTGTAGGCGAAGGTCCCGCTCTGCTCATAGCGGAAGCGCTCGACAGTGACACTCTCGATCAAAGGTTGGCGAAAGGCCAGGACGGTCAGGAGACCGCCGATCACCGCCAGGAATCCGGTCAGCCCCAGAAGACCGCTGGCCAGGGCAGGCCCGCTCTCGGGGCGACCAGGGGGCTGACCGTTTCGCCGGCGTCCCCGACTGGCAGCGCGGGGGAGAAGACTGAACGCCACCAGTCCGCTGGCCAGCGCCGCGAACTGAGGGGGCTCACGCCACCAGGCCAGAACCCGGGCCGCTCCACGCAGGTGGAGCACCATCCGCCCGATAATATCCGGAGGGCGCGGTCGCCAGAGATCGGGGCCAGGGTTATTATCCCCTTTTGTGATATAGCCCTCCATGGCTGACCCTCCAATGATCCGGTGGATAACGGTCCCTTCCTGGACGCGATAGGCAATGACGTCGCCTATCGCGTAGGTCTCCTGCCGCCAGACTACCACCAGGTCTCCCTGGGCGAGCGTCGGCTCCATGCTCTGGCCAGAGACGAAGATATAACCGGCCGGTCCCCCGAGCGAGACCGGCCGCAGGTAGAGAAACCAGCCCAGGACCAGAAGCCCCAGGACGAGAGCCATGGCCGTTCTCCGGCCGTAACCGCCGCTGATCTCCGCGATCCCCCTTATTTCTTCTGCAGGACCACGTGGACATCGCTCACAGCAGCCGCCGACAGGGGGGGCGTGAGGGTGATGGGACAGGTAAACGGGTTCGGAGGCCCCCCTGTACAGGGGGGTTGGTTTTTCTCGACCTGAATGGTGATCGGAGAGGTCAGAAGGCCAGCCCCATTAGGGCCGGTGAGCTGCAACATCAGGGTGCTTTTGTTGCAGTTCTTATCAATTCCGCTTATCGTGACCGTCGTCACCTTAAACTCGGCGGGCGGGGGGGTAGCCAGGAACTGGACGGTATAACTGATGGTGATGCCATCGGGATCACACTGGTCGACTGTTGTCCCACCGGCCTGGACTATGCCGCCGTTCACCGTGAGGGTGGCGGCTGTCGCCCACAGAGCGGCGAGCGGCAGAAGAAGAAGCAAAAGGCCGACCATCCATCTTCGCATCCGTCGGTCTCCCCATTCGCCGCTGATGTCAGGGGATTACGCGGAGCCGTCCAGTTACCGAGGCGAGCCGACGGCCCGGGCTGACCGGTGGCTGGCCCACTCAGGTGTCCGGGCCGTCGCCCGGGCCAGCGGTTAGTAGATCGCGACGTGGACGTCGGTAACCTCAGATGCCGGCGAGGTGAAGCCGCTGAGCGTAACCGAAGTCTGAGTAGCATCGCTAGGAATCGTCATAGTCTTCAGAGAGGTCCCGGAGGCCGCCGTTCCGTCGGACTTGGTCAGCTGAACGGCGATTGTCTTCCCATCGCAGCTGTTGTCGATGCCGCTGACGGTCACCTGGCTGATCTCAAACTGTTTGGTCGTGTTGTTCCAGGTGACTGCATAGCTCACTGTCACCCCATCGGCATCACAGGTCAGAGTGGTGTCACTCCCCGACTGGACAACACCGCCATCGACGGTAAGCGAGGCGGCGGCGCCGTAGGCAACCGCGAAGACGAGGGCCAGAACCGTGAGCACGAAGAACACGCGACCCATAGGACTCTCCGCCTCCTTCAGAGCGATCTCCCCGGTCCTCGACATTCAGCCCGGCCGGTGGAGCCGATCCGGCCAGACCGACGGCCCCTGTCCGGCCCGGAGAGACAGGGGCTGGGATCACACCGACTCGCCTGGCCGCTCTGCACCTCCTCTCGTCCCGGACCAGCCCGCTGGCTGCCGGGCAGGGAGACTCGTGCGGTGATTCACACTGCATAAGATGCCGGAGCCCCGATCACGAAGCCATAACCGGGCCGTCACCGGACGATAACAAATCGGCCTCCACCAGATCGGGCCGCAGGCGGTAGCCGAAGCCCGGTACCGTTTCAATGAGCCGGCCAAACGCTCCAAGACGACCGCGGAGGCGGTAGATAATCTGGCGGACTGCCTGACGTTCACAGGGACCCGATCCCTGATAGAGGGCCTGTTCGAGCCGGGCGTAGCGTACGATCTGGCCGGCCGCCTCCCAGAGCACCTGCATAATCCGGTACTCCGCCGGCGTGAGCCGGAATACCCGACTTCCAACCATTAGCCCGCAGTCAGTCAGTCGCACCGGGGCATTCGTGGTCTCTGGACGAATGAGGGACTGCAGTCGGCTCATAAGGTGAGCCAGGCTGAAGCCAAGCGGTAGGCACTCCGTTGCACCGGCCTCGTACAGCCGCGTGGGTCGGTCGGGCTGAGCGCGGCTGTAGAAAACCAGGATCATGTCCGAGGCCTCGCTCCGTAGGCAGCGGACCCAGGTGTCGGTCTCCTCATCGATCTCTTCGCAGCAGACGATGGCCAGCCGCCGGTCGGGACTGGTGCCGATCACCAGAGCCGGTGACGCAGTGAGGACAACCAGATGGCTCAGCAGGGGGCGGACCGTACCCATCCACTCCTTCTCGAGAGAACCGGCCCTTTGGAGGTGGCCAGTCACCCGTACTCACAGGATGTGTCCGCCAGGCCTTAACTGGCAAGGGGGTAAGTGCTTATTCTCACTCTTCTCTGCCTACCGGGGTCCTCTAGGTACGCCCTGGGGGAACGGGCCAGATTTTGACAGACTCTTGACAGAGGGCGGTCCAGGCAGCATAATCGGAGCAGGAGAACGGCCAGGGGCTTGCCCCTACGAAAAAGGGAGAGAGCGCATGAGCGGCTGGCTCTCCGGACGGCTGCTCCGGAGAGCCGGTGGCTGACGGTCTCGGGGCGCGAGCGAGCGGTCCGGCCGGTCTGCCGGACCTGTGGCGAGAGGGCTGGCCGGTCTGGGACGTGGGGTCCGGGAGTCGGGGACCGGCGGAAAGGGGGTGAACAGCCGCCGGCGCGGCGGCCAGGGTGTCGTCTCAGCCGGGACCGGACCCGCGGATCTGGACCACCGGCCCCAGGGAACGGGTACGTGGTGTCCGTTGCGGGAGGTCAGCCATGCCGCAGCCGATGACGTGGGCCGAACGGGTGGGCGACCTCGCCACCCGGATCGCCCTGGTGGTCCTGTTGACGATCCGTATTTTCACCGAACTTATCCGCTTGCTCTTTGTCACCCTCGACCGCTTCGTGACCGATCTCGGTGAGCGGGCCGAGGAGGGCTTGCGACGGGTCGAGGCCGCCGAACGAGCCTGGGTGCGTCTGCCGGGCTCGGTTCTGCTGGGACTGGCCTTTATCATCCTGGCCTTCCTGGCCATCTTCACCGTCCTTTTGCGTCAGGCCTCGACCAAATTGAACGACTTCATCGTCGGTCTGGCCGAGGGTGAGGAACGCATCACCGGCGCTCCACCGGCCCCACCAGCCCCCGCAGCCTGAGCGGCCGTCGGCGATGGGGCAGAGCGGGTGACCGGACGGCAGTCAGCGCGCCCGACTGGCTGGCGGAACGGGGTGGAGAACCTGCGGCGGGCTCTCCGACGCTGGCGGCTGGAGGTCCGGCGTCTGGGGCTGCAGGCGCTCCTGGTGGGCACCGGCCTCTGGCTGGTCGGGGCGCTCTGCCTGGAGCACCTGGTGGCCGACCTGGCGGCGGCCCTGGAGCGGCGACCCGATCGCCACGCCTGGCCCTGGGCGCGCCGGCTGGTGGAGCGGGTCTGGACCGGGCTGGCGCGGTGGCTCCGGCGCCGTCAGCCGGCCCTGCGGGCCTTCCGCGAGCGGGCTGCCCGCCGCGACGCCGCCCTCCTCCGCCAGGTCCGGGAAGACCACGCCTGACCCGGCGGGTGGTCTGGACCCGACGGCAGAAGAGGTGGTGAGCCGCCGGGCACAAAAAGGTCCCGAGCGACCGTCCGCCGCACCCACCGCCGCCGGCCATCGGCCTCCGGTACCCCCTGGGCCTCGGCCGGTCGCCCGGCTCTGGCTGTGGCGGCCCGGACGCGCGGCCGGGGCGTGTGCCCGGTCCGACCGCTCGGGACCAGTAATAAGTTTACCAGGCCAGCGACCCGTTGTCAAGAGACAGCCAGGCGGGCTATGACCCCAGACACTCGTGCTGGTAGGCGACGAGCAGGCTGACGACGAAGCCGGCCGGGGCGGCGGCCACCAGAACGGTGATGGCGTTGAGTTCGGCGTGGAAGCGGTCGATGGCCGGTGGCAGTCCCCGGGGCCAGAAGCTGGCCCAGAGGCTGGCCTGGCGGATGAAGGCGCGGGCCTCCAGGTCGTAGCACTCGAGCGCGGTCCGTGGCCAGAGGCCGGCGGCGTGCTGGAGTTCGTGGGCCAGGGCTGCCGCCTGGACCTGGGGGGTGGTCTGGTCGAGAGTGGTGTTCAGGACGATGATCCGGGTTGGGGCGTAGTAGAAGCCCCAGGCTGAGGGGGGCAGGGCGCCCCGCTGGATCTGGACGCCGGCCAGGGCGGCGATCTGGAGGAGCGTTCGGCCCTCCGCCTGGCTCTGCAGGGCGCTGGCGGCGGGCCGCAGGCGGGGGTCAAGGATGAGGCAGCGGGGCAGGCCGACCTCCAGGCAGTCGGCCTCCCTGCGGAAGCGCTCGCTGTTGAGGCGGACCTGGAGCCCGGCCGGTCCCATGACCCAGGTGCGGTAGCCATCGGTGAAGGCGGTCCAGTTATCGGCCTTGCGCCAGACGAGGAGGCCGCGGGTGGTGCGCTGGATGGTATCGCCGGTGATCGGGTTGTGGTGTTCGTCTTCCAGGCAGTCGCCGACGATCTGGGGCAGGTGGTCGTGCAGGGTCTGGAAGCCCAGGACGAAGCGACAGGTGGCCGGGCTGACCGGGCGTGGTTGCAGAGCCAGAAGGAGAGCGACCAGCAGACTGACAGCCAGTGGACGGGCCATGGGGAGACTCCTTTCCAGCCGGGCGGTGGTCAACCATCGTCCGGCCCATTTAACCACGGGGCTGTGCACGAACCGTGCCAGAGACCGCTCGCTCGCCCGACCCTGGTTCGGTCCCCTTGACAGGCCTGGTCGCTGGCCGTATGCTCTGAGAGAGGCCGGTGCCGGCCGTGGTCGTGACGGCGCTCGCCGTGGGTGAGGCGGCAGGGTACGGCTCGTGCAGCGGTTGTTGAGGAACCACGCTGGCATTGTCAAAGGAGGCTGCCATGCGCCCGCGGACTCAGCGCGAAGTGCTTGTTGACGAAGCGGTGACGCTCTGGCTTTTACGGGAGGCCGAAGCCCTCGGCGAGCGGCCACCTGACCGCCTGTGGCTCCAGAAGGCGACTTTCCTTACTACCTATCACTGGTTCCGCCAGCGTTGGAAGGGCTTCTCCTACAGTTTCTTCCGATATCGGTATGGTCCGTTCACCCGTGATCTCTACCAGACCGAGGTGGATCTGGCCGGAGCGGAACTGATCGCCTGCGGTGAGGGCTGGACGCTGCGGGTGACACCCCGAGGGCAGGAACTGGCCGAGATAATCCAGCAGGAACTGTGGCAGGGTGAGAATCGTCCCTTTGCCGAGTCATTGCACCGGGATCTCCGATGGCTCGCCCGTTTCCGGGATACGGAAAGCCTGCTCCAGGCTTTCTACGACCTGGAAGTTGTGCCATTGGGGTGGAGCGAGCCGATTCCCCTCCGCGAGGTGCCTCTGGGCGTGGATCTGACACGGGTGCTGGATGACGAGGAGGCGGTCCGGCTCCTCGACCTATCGGATCCTCTGCTGGAGACGATCGGCCTCTGTGTGGCCGAGAGCGCCTGGTTCCGCTCCGGTCGGTATGCCCTACGCGGTTCGAGTGCTTGACCCCGACCTGCAGCGGGCGCTGGCTGACCCCAGTGACCGCTACTGGCGGGGCAAGCCACCGCATATCCATCGGCGCGTTCACCAGATCATCAGCCGCCTCCGCCAGAACCCCTACGACCTGGCTGGATCACACCCTCTGGTGGGAGAGTTCCGCAGCCTGCGGGCAGCCCGCCTGACTGATCGCTGGCGCCTTATTTTCAAATCTGCGAGGAGTGCCGACGGAACGGCGCTCAGGCGATCCATCCGCTCGACTGCTGCCGCTCAGGGGAGACGCTGGACCAGACGATTAATCTCCTCGAGATCGTGGACTATCACACTGGCTGACCGCCAGCGCGGTGGGGCCTCAGACCGTGCTCCGAAATGGCGCATTCTTGTTGGGGCGATGAGAGCGAGCCGGCGCCAGAGACCGGCGGGCGCCCGGCGATGTCAGGTCCGGGGAGGGGGCCGGCGGGTGGCCAGGACCCGGACCGTCCGACTGATCCAGAAAACGTTCCAGGCCAGCAGCAGCATCCCCACCACCGCCAGCCGGGTCAGGTCCAGCACCGGCTGGACCTCCACCCGCTCGGGCGTGGCCACCACCACCGCCAGCGGACGGGCGGTGAACCCGCCGCCACCACCGCCACCCTGGGCCGACGGTCCCCCTTCGGCACCGGCCGCCGGCCGCTGACCGAACCCCAGCCCGACGCCACCACATACCTGGGCCACCGGGATGATCACCCGGTCGCCCACCCGGACCGGCTCGCCGAAGACGGTGCGAACACTGGCGGCGGCCGGCGTCGCCTCCAGCCGGCTCCACAGCTCTCTCAGGTCCATCGGGCACACTCCGTATACGCAGGATCGCCAGAGGCAGGGCGCCGAGAAGGGGGGGCCGGGCCGGGGAGAAAAAACGTCCCGAGCGACCTTTCGGTGTCCCGCCTCAGCCGTCGGTCTCCTCCGCCCTTTGGCGGCTTCCACCAGGGGGCACCTGGCTTCCACCACCTTGGGGTTCGGCGTCCGGCGGTCCGGGGCGTTGACCCTACTCAACCGCTCGGGACGCTTTCTTTATACCATCCCAGACGGCGGCTGTCAAGCCCCTCGACGGATTTTTCATGGTTTGTTCATGGGTTTCTGACCGCCGCGCGCCCGGTCTACTGGACCCGCTCCACGTGGACGGCGATGCTATCCGGAATGGTTGTGCTCGAGCCCAGGTCGACCTTGACCGTCACCCCTTCAATCTGGTTGTTGGCCGCAGTGCCGTTCTGCAGATACAGGGTGGTCAGGAGATTGCTGTCGGCGTAGACCAGGACCCGGTACTGCCGACCCGCCGGCCAGGAGTCGGCCGCCGCCTCTTTGACCTGGAAGGTGTAGACCCAGTTGCCCTTGGTGATCGGGTTGTTGATCTGGGGCAGGGTGTTGGTGGCCTCCACCCCCGGCGCGGCCGTTCCGTTAGCCGTCTGGTTGCCGCTGGCCTTCTCAACCCCGGTCGGCACCACCACCACGTCCGGATCGAGCTGGAGCGTCTCCTGTTGCATGACCAGGTAACGGACCAGGCTGTTGACGGTGAAGGCGCTGGCCGCCGTCACCGCCGCCAGCAGCATCGCCACCAGGACCCCCACGAAGACGCCGAGAACCTTGCGTGACATGGGCCTCCCCTCCTCCCGACAGATGGGCCCGCCGCCCTCGACCAGAGATCTACGGGCGGCGGGCTGGCCCGGACAATCGGGGAACTCCCGATCCTGGTCCTCAGGGTTCCCCGAGACGGGGCGTCACTCCAGCCGGCGGATAAGGGGAGCGTAGACGTAGCCCTCGAGCCCGGCGAAGCGGACACGGTACCAGCCGCTTTCGTTCCCCAGGACGGCCTCGCCGGTCGCCCGGTCGAGCAATTCGACGACGGTGTCCGGCAGCAGGACGGTGACCACCGGAGCCTGCGTGGTCGGCCGGGCCCGGACAAAAGCGCCGCCGCCCCAGTCGACCGTGATGACCCCCAGGCCCAGCCGGGCCGGAACCGGCGTGGGCGTCGGAGTTGGGGAGGCCGGGAGCGTCACCTGGGGACGGGCGGGCTCGCCCTCGCCCAGAAGCCGCACCAGTTTGCGGTAGACGTAGCCGGTGAGGTCGCCGAACCGGATCTGCAGCCAGCGCGGCTCGGCCGGGTCGAGGGCCTCGCCGGTGGTCGTCTGGACCACCACCACCGAGCTGTCGTTGGGCAGAGCCGTTATCGGCGGGCTGACGGTGGTCGGCTCGCGACGGACGTAGGCGCCCCCGCCCCAGGCGGCCCGGATGAGCCCCAGCAGCCCCGTGGGCGTCGGCCGGGGGGTCGGGGTGGGACTGGGCGCGGGCGTGGGGCTGGGCGTCGGGGCGGCTGTGCTCAGGAACTGGTGGAGGGCGGCGGCGTAGGCCCGGGCGATGGTCTCCAGCAGGCGCTCGTCGCGCAGCCGGCTGGCGTCATCGGGGTTGGTCAGGTAGAGGGCCTCGGCCAGCACCGCCGGCATGCGCAGAGCCCGGACCGGTGGCTGCCCCGGTGCCCCCAGCAGATACAGCGGCCCGCCGGTGACCGTATCGGGCAGGACCCCGCGCCCGTTGTTGGGGTAGCCGGCGGCCTGCAGGGCCCGGCTGAGGGTGTCCCAGGTGATCTGGGCCAGCCGGCGGTTGGCCGCCGCCAGCGGATGCGTCGGCGAGTAGTAGACCTCGGGACCGGCCAGCGTCGGGTCGAAGTGGCCGTTGAAGTGGATCGAGAAGAAAACGGCGGCGTTCTGATTGTTGGCCAGGTCGATGCGGGCCTGCAGCTCGTCGGCCAGGTCCACCCAGCCGTCGCCGGTCAGGTCGCGGTTCTCGCTGTTGACCGGCCGGTCATCGGTCCGGGTCAGCACCACCCGGTAGCCCTGAGCCTCGAGGAGCGCGGCCACCCGCCGGGCCACCCGCAGGGTCAGGTCCTTCTCGCGTAAGAGAGTGCCGTCGGCCAGGACGAAACTGGCCCCGATCTCGCTGCCCCCGTGACCGGGGTCGAGGACGACCGTCCGTCCGCGCGGCCCGGGGCCGGTCTCGGCCCAGCCGGTCAGGACCGTGGCCAGGGCAAACCCCAGGGCAAAGGCCCCGGCCAGCCAGCGCCGACGGACCGGCCAGCGACCGCTCTGCAGCCAGTGGCTCAGTCGGTCCCATCCGCTGTTCCCCACCACCAACCACACCTCCCGATCAGACTGCTCGTGGAAACCGTGCGCCCGGCCACCGGGCTAGCGGCTCTTGAGGAGTTTGCCGTAGACGAAGCCCTCGGTTCCCCGGTAGCGCACCCGGAACCAGCGCGGCTCGGCCGGGTCGATGGCCTCGCCCTGGACAATGCCCAGCACCTCGACCGTCTCCCCCAGGGGGATGGCACCCACCGCCTCGGCCGCAGTCGTCGGGGCCGCCCGGATGACGGCCGCGCCCCCGTAGGCCGGTCGGCTGATGGCCGGCCAGGCCGGCGCGGAGGGGGTCGGCGTGGCCGGACGGGCCGGCGGCGTGGCCCAGGGGGCGGGGCGGGGCGTCGGGGTCGGGACCAGCGTCGGCGTGGGCGAGGACACTGGCGCCGCCACGACGGTGGGCGTCGGGCTGGCCGGCGGTGTCGGGGTCGCCGTGGGGGTGGCCGGGGCGAGAAGGGACGGTTCAGGGCCCAGGGTCAGGGTCGGCCGGGGTGGGCCGGCCAGCCCGCTGGCCAGTTCGCTGCCGCTGGCCGCCCCCAGCAGGGCTCCGGCCAGGGTGATGCCCAGCCCCAGCAGGCCGACGGCCAGGCGGCGCAGCCAGCCGCCGGAGCGCCGTTCCGCCGGGTGTGGATGGGATGACACCGCCTCCGCCTCCCGTCCTGGTCGGTGTGGGCTGCGCCCGCGGGGTGCCGGGCGTGGCTCGTCGGCATGGTAGAGGCCGGGCGGCGGCCCTGACAAGGCGGGGACAGGGCCGGCGGGCGTTTTCTCACGCGTTTTTGACGGCGGCGGGCGTGGCGTCGGCGGCCGGCAGAAGGTGCAGGGCTGTGGCGGGGATCTGGACGGCCCAGAGGGCGCGGTCGCGCGGGCGAAGGGCCTCGTAGGTCGCTCCCAGGATCTCGACCTCCAGATCGTACGCGGCCTCGGGCCGGAGGCGAGCGTCGGCCAGCCGGAGGCGCAGGGCGACCGTGGTCCCTTCCCAGCGTTCGTCGACCACCCTTCCGAAGGCGGTATTGGCCTCCTCCGCCGTGGTCTCGGCCGGCTGCAGACGGATCCGGTCGCTGCGCAGGCAGACGCTGACCGGGCTCCCGACCGGGGGCGCCTGGCCGGTGGGCGGTCGGGCCCGGAGCCGGCGCTGGCCGACCCGCACGGTCGTCCCGGTCTCGTCGTGGGCCTCCACCCAGCCGGGCAGGAGATTCCGGATCCCGACGATCTGGGCGACGCGCACGTGGGCCGGGTGGGCCAGCACGTCGGGGGCCGGACCGCTCTGCAGCACCTGACCGGCGTCGAGGACGACCAGGTGGTCGGCCAGGGCCAGGGCGTCGGCCAGGTCGTGGGTGACAATGAGGGTCGGCAGGTCCAGACGCCGGAGCAGATCGCCGAGCGCCTCGCGCAGTTCCCGGCGGGTCGGGGCGTCGAGGGCTGAGAGCGGCTCATCGAGCAGGAGAAGACGGGGCCGGCGCGCCAGCGCGCGGGCCAGGGCGACGCGCTGCTGCTGCCCGCCAGACAGCTGCCGGGGGAAGCGCCGCTCCAGGCCGGCCAGCCCCAGCAGGTCCAGCAGGTCGGCGATCTGCCGCCGGACGGCGGGGGACCGCACGGGCAGACCGAAGCCGATGTTGCCCAGAACATCCAGGTGCGGGAAGAGGGCGTAGTGCTGGGGCACATAGCCGACCCGCCGGGCCTGGGGCGGCAGGTCGAGCCCCTGGGCGGTGTCGCAGAGGACCTGTCCCTCCACGACGATCCGCCCCTGGTCAGGCCGCAGCAGGCCGGCGATGACCCGCAGCGTCAGGCTCTTGCCGGCCCCCGAGGGCCCCAGGAGAGCGGTGCGACGGGCGGTGGTCGTGAAGGCCACCGCCAGCCGGAAGCCAGGGAAGTGTCTGGTGACCTGGACCTCAAGCATCGGCCCTTTCTCCCAGCGGTCCGGTCACCCGGCGGAGTCCGCCCAGCAGGCCCAGCGAGACCAGGACCAGGAGCGCGGCCAGGGCCAGGGCGGCCTCAAGATCGCTCTCCAGAGCGGCGTAGATCGCCAGCGGCATGGTCTGAGTCCGGCCGGGGAAGCTGCCGGCGACCATGATCGTCGCGCCGAACTCGCCCAGCGCCCGGGCCCAGCTCATCAGCGCTCCGCTCACCAGCCCCGGCAGCGCCACCGGGACGGTGACCCGCCAGAAGGTCGCCCAGGCCGAGACGCCCAGCGTGTGGGCCACCCGTTCCAGTTCCTGATCGACGGCCAGGAACGCCGCCCGGGCGGCCCGGACGTAGAACGGCGCCGCCACGAAGGTCTGGGCCACCACGACGGCGGCGGTGGTGAAACTGAGCGTCAGCCCCAGCGCCTCCAGCGCCGGCCCGAAAAGCCCCCGGCGTCCGAAGGCCATCAGCAGGCCGAGCCCGGCCACCGCCGGCGGCAGGACGATCGGCAGGTCGATGAGGCTGTCCAGGAGGGTGCGGCCGGGAAACCGGTACCGGGCCAGGAGGTAGGCGACCGGTGTGCCCAGCAGAAGCGTCAGGCCCAGACTCAGCGTGGTCGTCAGCAGGCTGAGCCGCAGCGCCGCGATTACCACCGGTCGCCCCAGGACCGCCAGCAGGTCGCCGGTCAGCAGCACCCGGGCGACGATGGCCACCACCGGCGCCAGGACCAGGACGGCGAAGAGCCCGGCGCTCAGGAGAAGCGGGACCAGCGCGCCGGAGCGCCCGACGGCCCGGACGATGGTGACCAGGGACCGGTTCCGGGGGGCGCTGGTCGGCGGAGCGAGAGCCGGCGCCGGACGCGGCCGCGCCGGGCGGGAGGGGACGAGATGTCCCCGGTCGGCCACTGTTACCCTCCCGGTCCCCGGTCGGGGCGGGGGAGTGGTCCCCGCAGCGCGCGGGTCGGGGTGTCGCCGGCCGGGAGGAAGCCCCAGTGCTGGAGGATGGTCTGGCCGTCTGGCCCCAGCACGAAGGCGATGAAGGCTGCCCCGGCCGTCGGGTTGGGGGCCTGGCGCAGGAGGGCGATCGGGTAGGTGGCGATGAGGGTGAGCGCCTCGGGCAGGGCGACCGGGCGGACCTTGTCGGCCAGGTCGGGGGTGAGGTCGGTCTGGTAGACGATGGCGGCGTCGGCCTCGCCGAGAGCCACCTTGGCCACCACCTGGCGGACGTTGGGCTCGCGGGAGACGATGTTGGCGCCGACCCTGGCGGGGAAGTCGGGGCCGTAGGCGGGGTCCTGAGCCGCCCGGTCGAGCAGCTGCTGAGTGTAGACCCCAATCGGCACCTCGGGGGCGGCGGTCACCAGGCGAAGGCCGGGTCGGGCCAGGTCGCGGAGCGTCTGGACGCCGCCGGGGTTGTCGCGGGGGACGGCGATAACCAGGCGGTTGCGGGCGAAGACGCGGGGCGGCTCGGCCAGCAGGCCGGCCTGCTGCGCCCGCTCCATCTGGGCCTGGTCGGCCGAGGCGAAGACGTCGGCCCGCGCCCCCTGCTCCAGCTGGGCCCGCAGCTGCGACGAGGCGCCGAAGTTGAAGGTGACCGTGGTGCCGGGGTGAGTGGCGCTGAAGGCGGCGCCGATCTCCTTGAAGGCGTCGGTCAGCGAGGCCGCGGCGAAGACCACCACCTCGCCCGACACCGTGGTGGTCGGCGTGGGCGACGGATGGGCGGTCGGCGGGGCCAGGGCCGAGCGGCAGGCGAGGAGCAGGCCGGTGAGGAGAGCCAGCAGAGCCGCGGACCAGCGGATCATCGAACACCTCCCGAGCGGGAATGGTGGCCCAGACGCCAGGCTGAGAGCAGCAGAATCAGCCCCAGGGCGATCTTGAGAGCGGCGGTCGGGGCGAACCCGGCCAGGAGCCCGCCCGTGGCGGCGCCGGCGACCGAGCCCAGGCTCATCGGCAGGACGGTGGCCGTGAGGGGATGGCGGTCGGCGAAGGCGCCCTGGCGGGCGTAGCGGACCAGGCCGAGGCCGACGGTGGGCAGGGCGATGATCAGGCTGGCGGTGCCGGCGGCCCTGATGTCCAGACCGAAGAGGAAGAGCAGCGTGGGGATGAGGAGTTCGCCGCCGGCCACGCCCAGGAGAGAACTCACCAGGCCGATGCCCAGGCCGGCGAGGAGAGCGGCCGGGATCCACAGAGCCGGGGCCGGTGGCAGCAACCCCAGGCTGCGCGGGGGAGCCAGCCCTTCGGCGATGAGCAACGTCCCCAGGCCCAGCAGGCCGAGGCGGACCACCCGTGTCAGGGTCCGGCTGGTCAGGCGGTGAACCAGGGCCGGGCCGAGCCAGGCCCCGCCCAGCGCACCCGCGATGAACGGTCCCAGCAGCAGGGCTGTCTGGAGGCCCGGGCCCGGGGCCAGGGTGGGCCAGCGGACCGGCAGGGCGGCGCCGAGGGTGACGAGGCTGACGGCCAGGTTGAGGGGGATGGCCTGGCGGAGGGGATAGCCCAGGAGACCGACCAGGACCGGTCGGCGGAACTCGGCCCCGCCCAGGCCGAGGAGCCCGCCGAGAAGACCGATGAGGGCGCCGGTGCCCAGCGCCCAGCGGCGCTGAGCAGACCGGGTGAGAATGAGCATGCGGGCGGCCACGGTCGACGGCTCCTCTCGAAGGAGGGGTGTGTCTGGTCGAGGGCGATTGTACAGGATAGCGGACACGACGTCAATAAACCGTGACAGCAGCAACGCCCACCGGCGGGGCGCCGGCGACCGCTACAAGGTCACAGATAGTCAGTCGCCCACCATCCAGACCTGCTGATCCGTCCGCCGGGCCAGGGCGCGGCCGCGGGGCGCCTCTTGGCGCTGAAGCCGCGCCCCCTTACTGGCAGTCAGGCGCACTCTTCCCACCGGATCAACAAGCGCGGGTTCGCCGTGCCGGCTTCTCTTACGGCAGGCACGGCGGGGGCAGCTCAGGCTGGGGCAGGAACGTCCGGGCGTCGGGGGCGTGGGTCCAGACCGTGGTGTAGGGGCTCATAAACGCCGGTCGCCCGAAGAAGACCGCCACCAGAAAATGGTACTGCCCGCCCGGTCGCACCGGGACATCGTTGAAGACCCAGCGCGGAAACATCTGGCGGTTGGCGATGTAGCCCGTCTTGACCGCCGGATAGTCGGTCAAGACGGGCCGGCCGTTCCCCTCGGCGACGATGAGCTGAATCCGCCCCGGCCGGAACTCCAGCGGCACGGATTTCAGCGTTCCGTGGACGAAGAGGTCAACGGCGACGTTGACCAGCGGCGCCCGCTCGACCGGGGCGAAGTTCCCCCGCTCATCGTGGGGCCAGACGATCTGAATGCGGGCGTCGATACTCCCAACCCGCGGCTCGATGCTGGTGGGGACGACCGGGTGGGGCAGAAAGGTCCGCGGGTCGGCGGCGTGAACCCAGATATTGGAGCCCAGGAGTCCCACGGCGAAACGGAACTGCGCCGTCGGCTCGGCCAGGAGGTCGGCCGGGATGTTGTTGAACTCATAGGTCGGGAAGGTCCGGCCGGCCACGCTGCGCAGAATGAGCTGCCCCCGGATCGGCAGACTCTGGAGCAGCTCGTTGTTTTTGGCCATCGAGAGGCCGAGCCCCGGGTCCTCGGTGCAGCTGACCTGATTGGCCGGCCAGACGCTGACGTTGACGGCCCGCGACCGCTCCACCGGCGTCGGGTTCCCCTGCCCATCGTGGGGCCAGACGATGCTGATGCGCGGGTCCCAGGGGATGTGCGTGGCGAGCGGGGCCCCCGCGACGGGGCCGACCGGCAGGAAGACCACGAGCAGAGCGAGCAACGCGGCGAAGAGCAGCCGTGGACACCTCATCCTGCTCCCTCCAGGGATGGGCGTGGGATCCTGCGCCGTCCCTCCCGGCTCACGGGTGGGGGATGCCGACCGTGTTGTGCGCCCCGACGCGCTCCTGGTCGCGGATAAACATCGTCCGCTCGACCACCGTCGGCACGGAGGTTTTGACGACGGCCGAAACGCCGTAGAGATCGTGTCTCAGATAATCGCGCACGCTGAGGCTCCACTTCCGCTGAGGGCGCACGCCGAAAGAACGCGTGATGACCTGGCCGTCTTGCAGCAGAAAGTCGATAGTCCCCTCGGCCGGCCGGTCGTTGGGGTTCAGGATATGGATGAACGTGGGAAAAGGCAGCTCTGCCCCCTGATAAGGCAGCTCTGTCCCCTCAGCGAGATACCAGGTGGTGGCGAGGGCCGGAGCCCCCACCGCGGAGTACGCGCCCCGGGGTTCGGGACCCCAGAAGATGGACCGCTCGGCGACGATCTCGGCCTCGGCTTCCACGCGCATGCCGAAAGACGCGAATCCGTCTCCTATAAGGTGATTGAGGAAAAAGCTCCGGCGGCTCTGCGGTGGCAGAGTGAAAAAGAGCGGCATGGGCGCGCGGTCTTCGGCGGAGAAGACCGTCACCCGCACCCGGACCGGCTGCGGGTGCGGGTTCTGGAGCAGGAGCCAGGTATCGACCGGCCCCGGACGGGGGCTGGGGAGGTAGGGTCCTGTCGTCCGGCCTTCGGCGAAGAACCAGGTTCGGCTCGGGGCGGTGACCCCGGCCTTTGCCAGGGCGGCGTTGCCGGGGAAGCGGTACATCGCCCGCTCGGCGACGATGGGCAGGTCGCTCTCAATACGGGTCGAGAAGGCGGCGTTGGGCAGCACCTGGTTGACGAAGATGCTGACACGGGCGGTGGGCGGCAACGCCACCGTCTGGGTCACCGGTCCCCCCGTATCGCGCAGATAGGTGAGGGTCGCCGTCGCCGGCTGGTCGTTCGGATTCTGGAGAAGCAGCCAGGTGTGAAAGGGCGGCTGGGTCGAGCCTTCGGCGAACAGCCAGAGGCGGTGCGGACTGGGGACGCCGGGGACGACGGTGCCGTCGAAGCCGACGTACATGGAACGCTCGGCGTAGACCAGCTGGTCAGCGTCGAGACGCGTTGAGAACGCCTGGTTGGGAAGAATCGGGTTCGCCCAGAGGCTGAAGCGCGCCCGGGGGCCGACGGTGAAGTCGTGGGTGACTGTGCCGCCGCCCTGGAGCTGGAAGGTGAAGCGAAGGTTCGCACTCTGGTTCGTGGGGTTCAGGACGACAAACCAGGTCTCGAACGGCGGCTGGGTCGAGCCCTCGGCGAAGAACCAGCGCACGACGGGCTGAAACGCAGGCGGCGGGGCGGTCTGGGCGTAAGTCACCGTCGGGCTGAGCAGGAACAGGACGGCAACCAAGAGGCTGGCCAGCCCGCGCGGAATGCGTCGGCACGGCGCGCAGAGCGGCAAGTACGGCGGCATCGTGAGACCTCCCTCAGAAAGGTGAAAGGCAAATACCCCGAAGGGGAAGGCCGGTAGGCAGATGCGCTGGCGGCCGTCTGTGCGGCACCCTCTGCGGCGCTCTCCTCCCTCCGCCGGCGGGCGAGCAGACCTCACGTGTCTCTATCGTACCACAGCCAAGAGGCCGCAAGGAGAAGATTTTTCACGGGTTAGCCCGCTCGGCCCGCGAGGCGGCCGAGCCCGCAGAGGAGGATATACAGGGCGACCCGGCCGGCGCCCGGCCCCAGCCGCCCGAAGACCGGCTCCCGCCGCCAGACCCGCCAGAGCCCCTGCGCCAGAACCGACAGGAGAAGCGCCCCCGGCAGCGCCCAGGGCGGCTGCGCCTCCCCCATCACCCACAGCATCCCAGCCAGAGATTGAGGTCGCCTCCGCCTATTTTGTCGACCGTGCCGGCACCGGTTTCAGCGTCCATGGACGGCCTCGTCCCCGCGGCTCAGCGCACATTGACCGGAGGTTTGAGCAGGAAGGCTGGCAGGCTGAGGAGGCCGCTCCGGCGTTTGGCGTCGATGACCAGCAGGCCCAGCGCCAGCCCCAGGTAGAGCCAGGCCACGGGCAGCCGCAGGTCGGGCCAGAAAAACTGCAGACCGAAGAGGCCAAAGAGGCTGAGCGCCGCCGGCAGACTGAAACTCCGCCCGGCCAGGAGCACCACCCCGTAGAGCGACTGGGCGGCGGTCAGGAAGACCTCCTCCACCTGACGGTGGTCCATCGGCAGCGGGTGCAGACCGCCGCCGCCGACCGTGTAGGCCAGAGGCAGCATCCCGACCAGCAGCGTCCACTGGTTGACCTTGGAGGAGAGCAGCGCCCGCAGGGCCAGCGTCGGGTGTCCGCGCAGGGCGAAGAGGGTGATGACCACGAACTCCGGCATCTCCGAGGCCAGGGGCGCGATCCACTGGACCAGCAGGAACTCGTCGATGCCCAGATGCTTGCCGCTGGCCACCAGCCCCTCGGCGAACGGCTCGGCCGAGGCCAGAATGGCGGCGGCGGCGTAGACGAAGAGCCCCAGCGTCACCAGCCGGCGGGGCGTCCGCGACAGGGCACCGATCAGCCGGGCTGGTCCGACCAGTTCGGGCTCTTCGGGGGGCTGCTGAGCGGTGGCCCGCACGTAGACGGCGAAGAGGGCGATGAGGACGACGGCGTCCAGGAGCGAAATGTGGGCCTTGAGTGGCAGCCAGAAGGCGTAGAGGGTGGCCAGGGCCATGACGCCGAGTTCGATCCCCTCATCGCGGTGGAGATAGATGGCCGGCTGACGGGTCTTGAGCCAGAAGAGGACGACAATGGCGCTCCAGCCCAGGCCGATGAGCAGCCGGTTAGCGCCGGTCATATTGGCCACGGCGTAATGGGCGTAGGCGGGGTCCTGGCCGGCCCGCCAGGCGAAGTAGATGTCGACCGAGTACTCGGGCAGGATGGCGATGAGGGAGAGGACGGCCACGGCCAGGGCCTGCGAGACCTCGAGCTGGGCCACCTCCGAGGCCCAGGAGAGGAGGAAGGCGGCGCCGACGATAGCCAGTCCGGCCAGCAGCGCCATCAGCAGAGGTTCGGGGTGAGCCCCCTGCAGCCGGAGGCCCAGCCAGGGGAGAGTCAGGGCGACGGCCAGTCCGATCCAGAGGAGACTGCCCAGGGTGCGCATCGGTCCAGACCTCCCGTATGGTCCATGGCAGCAAAAAAGACCTTCGACCGGCGCGCGTCGACCGGTCGAAGGTCTGGCGGGACGAACGAGACAGTTCGCTGAGGCGACCGGGGCCCCTGGCCCGTGCTGACGGTCGCCCCACCGGCGGCTGCCGGCCGCTACTCCCCTTCACCCGGACATGATAGCACACCCGGCGCGACGCTGCCACCGCTGTCCCGGCACCACGGCGGAGGCGGTCAAGCCGTGCAGAATCATCCCTTGACAAACCGCCCCGGCGGTGTATCATGGTATCGAACATTTGTTCTTATGGGGGCGACCGTGAACCGCGAGTTTGTCATCACCCGGGGCGACCGTCAGTACGTGCTCTACGCCGGCCTGCTCGATGAGGCCCACCGCCAGGGGCTCAAGGCCATCCGCACCACCCTCCTCCAGATCCCCACCGAGGAGAATGGCTACGTGGCCATCTGCCAGGCGGTGGTCGAGACCGAAAAGGGCGTCTTCACCGGCATCGGCGACGCCTCGCCGGCCAACGTCTCGCGCCAGATGGTCCACTGCCTCATCCGCATGGCCGAGACCCGCGCCAAAGCCCGGGCCCTGCGCGACGCCGTCAACGTCGGGGTGGTGGCCCTGGAGGAACTGGACGACCTGGAGGAGGAGCCGGCCCCGGAGCGCCGACCGGCCGACAGCCCCGCCCGCGCGACCACCGAGCCCGGCCGGGAGACCGAACGCCCGGTCACCCCGCTCCGCACGGAACGGCCGGCCGATGCGAGCGGCCCGGCCACCCCAGCCCAGCTCCGGGCGATCTACTCCATCGGCCGCGATCTGCACGCGCTGAGCGAGGCCCAGATCGAGGAGCGCTGCCTGGCCACCTACGGCTGCCCGCCGACCGAACTCAGCAAGCGCCAGGCCTCGGAGTTCATCACCCGGCTGAAGACCGCCGGGCGCAACGGTCGGGAGAGCGCCTGAACCTCTGACCTCCGGACAACGATCGGCGGGCCCGGAGTGCCGGCCCGGCGTTGACACGGCCGCTCGTCCCCGGTAGGATGACGGTGGCACGACGTTTGCGCCCAGCGCCGGCCTGGCCAGAAGGAGGTCCGGCATGGGCGCCAGCGATGATGTGGACCTGCGCCTGCGGGTGGAGGCGGCGCTGGCCACCATCTTTCCGGCGGTTATCCGGGTGCGGGTGCACGCGGGCCACGTCCGCCTCCAGGGCACGGTGGTCTCGGCCCGCCAGCGGCAGCGGGCGGAGGCGCTGGTCCGGGCTCTCCCCGGCGTGCGGACGGTTCAGAACGACCTGGTGGTCGGCCCGCTGGACCCCCGGGCCGCGGAGACGGTCAGCGGGATTCCCACCGAGACCGCCGAGGTCGAGTGGGTGCCAGGCGGGCGGCGGGTGGCCGGCACCGAGATCGACCTGAATCAGACGGTCGGCACGACCGATAGCGCCGTCGCCGCCGAGGAGGCCGAGCCGTACCTGCCGCCGATGGACCCGGTGGTGCGCCCGGCCTCGCGCGAACGCCACCAGGGACTGGAGATTCTGGGCGGCCTGGCCACCTCGGCCCTCGATCCCCCACACGAGGCGGAGGACCACCCGGCGGTCCTCCAGCGCGGTGACGACGAACTGGCCGAGGATGTCCGGGAGGCGCTGCGTCGCGACGCCGCCACCGCCGATCTGGCCGACCGCATCGTGGTGACGGTCCGGCGAGGCGTCGTCCACCTGCGGGGCCAGGTGCGGCTGCTCGACGATATCGACCTCCTCCAGGAGGTCGCCGGTCGGGTCCCCGGCGTGGTCGACGTGGTCGACGAACTGGACCTGGAGTGACCGGACGGGCGGACGTTGCCCCGTCCGGAGGAGAGGACTGTGATCCCGATCTCCGACCGGCCCCGCGCCCCCCGCCTCTTTCCGCTGGTGATGCTGACCATCCTGGCGGTCAACGTTCTGGTCTTCCTCTTCGTCAATCTCTCCCTCAGTCCACGGCAGCTGCAACAGGTCTTCCTGGCCTACGGGGTGGTGCCGCGCGAACTGGTCACCGGCCACGATCTGCCGCCGCCCAGCCCTCATCCCCTTTTTCTGACGATCTTCACCGCGATGTTCCTGCACGGCGGCTTCCTCCACCTGGCCTCGAACATGCTTTATCTCTGGGTCTTCGGCGATAACGTCGAGGCGGCGATGGGCCACCTGCGCTTTCTCGTTTTCTATCTCCTCTGCGGCGTGGCGGCCGCTATCACCCATATCCTGATCGACCCGATGTCGACCGTCCCGGCCATCGGCGCCAGCGGCGCCATCGCCGGCGTCCTGGCCGCCTACCTGCGCTACTACCCGCTGGCCGGGGTCAAGACCCTGGTCTTCCTCTTCCCCTTCATCACCGTCACCGAGATCTCCGCCTACCTCCTGATCGGCCTCTGGTTTCTGCTGCAGCTGCTGAGCGGCCTGGCCGAACTGGGCGGCCCCCCCGGCCAGGCCGGCGTGGCCTACTGGGCCCACATCGGCGGCTTCGTGGCCGGCTACCTCCTGGCCCCGGCCTTCCGCCGCCGACGCTGGTAGCCACCCGCAGAAATTTTTTTGCCCAGGTCTTGACAGTGTCATATTGACAGTGGTATATTTCGGGTAGACTCCTCAGAAAGGAGCCGGCCGATGGCGGCGACCGAGCCCCTCTACACCATCAGCGATCTGGAGCGGGAGAGCGGACTCCCCCGCCGGACGATCCATTTTTATGTCCAGCAGGGACTTCTCCCCCCGCCGATCGGCGCCGGCCCGGCGGCCCGCTACATGCCCCAACACCTGCTGCGTCTGCGGGCCCTGCGCGCCCTCCAAGCGGCCGGCTGGCGCCTGAACGCCATCCGCACCCTCTTCGCCCAGGCCAGTGCGGAAGACCTGGCCCGCTGGATCCACCAGCCTCCGCCACCGCCGACCGACCGCTCCCCCACGGTGCCCTCGCCCTCCCCGGTCTTCCACGCGATGTCGCTGGCCGATCTCCGGGCCTTCGCCACGGCCCCGACCGACCTCGCACCCCAGTCCTGTCTCCACTACCGGCTCGCCCCCGACGCCGAACTGGTGGTTCGCCTCCCCCTCTCTCCTGACCGTCAGCGCCGCATCGAATGGCTGGTCGCCTACGCTCGCCGTCTCCTGGCGATCAACGAGGGAGGTGAAAGCCCGGCTGAGGGCCCGACACCATAACGGCGCCGGCCGGCGCCGAAACGGTCACCCATCCCGACGGCCGGTTTCCCCAACCGGCGCCCCGTCCGGGGCCCGCCGGCCGTTCGCGGGCCGACCGGTTCTTTCTGTCCTCTTATGGTCTGTATCGGCGGAACGATCTCAGTGACAATGTGACAATTTCTATTTAAGGAGGAGAGGATGGCGTTGCCGGTGGAAACCGTCGAGCAGTTCCCCCTGGGCTGGCTGGAGGTGCTGAGGACCGGCCAGGTCACCACCCTGCCCCTGCGCCGGATCCGGATCACCGCCCAGATCATCGCCGGGGTCGCCCATATCGCTCTCGAGCAGCACTTCCAGAACCCGCTGCCCACGCCGGCCGAGGTGGTCTACCGGTTCCCGCTGCCCCACGCCGGCGGGCTGACCAGCCTGGTGGTCCAGGTCGGGCAGCGCTGCATTGAGGGTGTCATCGCCGAGCGCCAGACGGCCGAGCGCGAGTACCAGACGGCGGCGCAGACCGGCCACCTGGCCACCCTGGTCACCCAGGCCGCCGAAGACCTCTACACCCTCTACCTGGCCAATCTCGCGCCGGGCGAGACGGTCGTCGTCCGCCTCTCGTATCTCCAGGCGGTGCCCTGCGATGATGGCACCTACACCCTCTGCCTGCCCTTCAGTCGCGTCCCGCGCAGCCTGAGCGCCAACGCCACGCCTCAGGAACAGGAGAACAGCCTGATTCCCTACGCCGCTCCCGACGCGCCGGTCGGACCGGTGCGCCTCCAGGTGGCGGTCGACGCCGGAGCCCCGGTGGCGGAGATCACCTCGCCCTCCCACCCGCTGGTGGTCACCCGGCTGGACGACCGGCGTTTCCAGGTCGAGCTGGCGGCGCCGGCGCTACCGAACCGTGATGTCATCCTGCGCTACACCGTCCGGCCGCCAGCCGATGGGGTCCTCGGGGCCTGGCTGGCTCCCCGGGTGACGGCCGCTGGTCAGGCGGAAGGCGACGCGGTGGCTCTGGTCACTCTGCAGCCGCCCACCGTCCCGGCCGACGAACCCCCGCCGGCGCCGCCACGGGCGGTCATCTTCGTCCTCGACCGGTCGGGCTCGATGAGCGGGTCCCCGCTGGCGCAGGCCAAAAACGCCCTTCAGGCCTGCCTGCGGATCCTGGGGCCGGAGGACCATTTCGCCATCCTGGCCTTCGACCACGAGACCGAGTGGTTCGCCGTGGCCGGCGAGCGCCTGGTGCCGCTGACCGAGAGCACGCTGGCGGCCGCCGACGCTTTCATCGTGGGGCTGGAGGCCCGGGGCGGCACCAACCTGGAGGTCGCCCTGGAGGCGGCGCTTGCGCTCCCGGTCCCGGCCGACCGGTCCCGGGTGATCGTTCTGCTGACCGACGGGGGCGCCGCCGCGCGTGAGGCCACCCTGGCGGCGGTCCGCCAGGGCCTGGGCTCGGGCCGGCTCTTCGCCCTGGGCATCGGGGCGGCGGTGGACCGGGCGCTCCTGGAGCGGCTGGCGCTGGCCGGCCGGGGCACGGTCGAGTTCCTGACGCCGGAGGAGGACATCGAGGGGGCCATCATTCGCCTCCAGGACCGGCTGAGCCACCCGGTGCTGACCGATCTCGAGGTCGTCTGGGAGGGAGCCGAGGCGGTCGAGGTCTTCCCCTCCCGGCTGCCCGACCTTTTCGTCGGCCAGCCGATAACGCTGATCGCCCGCCTGCGGCCCCAGACCGAGCGACCGCGGGTCCGGATCCGCGGCCGGCGGGGTGAGGAGACCATCGAACTCGAGGCGCCGCTGACCCCCGTTCAGGAGCCGGCCCTCTCCCGGCTCTGGGCCCGGGCCCGGCTGGAGGCCCTCACGGCCGATGACACGGGGATGGACCCGGCCGCCACCGCCGAGGGGCTGGACCTGGCCTGCCGCTACGGCCTGCTCACCGCTCAGACCGCTCTCCTGGCGGTGGACCGGAGCGCCCACCCGACCGACCCAACGACCCCACCGGTCCGGCTCATCGTGCCGCAGCTCCTCCCGGCGAATTTCCAGGCTCGGCACCCGTCTGCAATCAGATTCCTGTTCGCTGGTAACGCCCTGCACGCGGCGCGATGCGGAGACCCGGACGTGTGGTTGAATCGGAGGACCTATGATCAGGTGTGCTACGAGCGCGTGGGGCGATTGGAGCAGAGGGAGGAGGCCGCCGTTCCGGCCGTGCCCTGGGCGCTGCGGTGGCTGGCCCGGACCCAGAACGCCGACGGGAGCTGGGGAGCGGCCGCCCAGGCCCTGGAGCGGACCGCGGCCGCTCTGGTGGCCCTGGCCCGGGCTGGCTGCACCGCGCGCCGGGGCCATCTCCGGCGGCTGGTCCAGCGGGCGCTGGCCTGGTTGGAGCAGCAATCGCCGGCCACACCAGAGGCGTGGGCGCTCTGGACCTGGGCCCGGGTGGAGCTGGCCCTGGCCGATGACGACCGCGCCCGGGCGCTCCGGCTGGCTCAGGAACTGGTCCTGCGGCTGGCCCGCCAGACCGACCACCCACCGCTGGTGGCGGCGGTCCTGGCCCGGCTGGCGGCGCTGCTGCCCGAGGCCGGCCTCCCGGCCGTCGCCGTTGACGCGCTGGCCGATCCGCGTCTTCAGGCGGTGCTGGCCCGGTCGGCGGCCCAGCCCGATCCGGGGCTGCCCGCGGAGTGGCTGGCCTGCCTGGGAGCCGACCGCTGAGGCTGCGGTCGCCGGTGGGGGAGACTCTTTCCCCCACCGGCAGCCAGATTCGCCCCGATAGCGGCCGCATCGTCTGGGTGCCCTGGCGCACCGACAGTGTCGCCGGCGCCGGCCGCGCCGGGCTGAAGGAGGGAGCAGGGGGGATTCCCGCTGCTCCCTCTTACCGCCCGGCCGGCAGTCAGCCGGGGACCAGCCCGTCGGGGGCTTCTCCCGCCGGGCCAGCTGCGCTATCCTGAAGGCCGGGCTGCGCCCCGCGGCCATAATGATCGGGCGGAGGTCGCCGATGCGCCAGACGACGCCGGAGACGGTCCTCACCATTGCCACGCCGATGGCGCCTCCCTACTGGGCTCTGCTGGAGCGGGCGCTCCTCCAGGCCGCCGCGGCCGCCTGTCAGGAGTTCTTCGCCCGCTACTTCGACGAGCGCGGCTACCTCAAGTGTGTCCCCCGCTGGGGAGGCGACGACGGTCCCGACGACGCGGCGGAGAATCTTCTCAACTGGCCCCTGCTCTACGCCCTGGGGGCGCCGGAGAGCGTCCTCGTCCTCTATCGCCGGGGCTGGGAGGGACACCTGCGCCAGTACACCGAGGCCCGGACCACGGTCGTTCCCCTGGCCCGCGAGGGCATGTATGACAAAGAGTTCATCGTCTGCTTCGACTGGTTCCACACCGGCGAGGGCCTCTCGGCCTTCATCCTGGAGGGACTGGCCGACCCCACCGACCGGGCCTTCCAGCAGCGCACCCAGCGCTACGCCGGCTTCTACCTGAACGAGGACCCCGCGGCCCCCAACTACGATCCCGACCGCCGGCTCATCCGCAGCCTCTTCAACGGCAGCCGGGGGCCGCTCCTGCGCCCGGCCACGCCGGTCGACTGGGCCGGCGATCCCATCGAGATCGCCGGCCGCTTCACCCCCCTCCACGGCGAGCGCTCCTACCAGGAGATGCTGGCCCACTTCCGCGACTACACCGACATCGTCGGCGACCATCCCCTGAACCTGGGCGCCACCACCCTGGCCTTCAACGCCTACGCCCTGACCGGCGCGGAGAAGTACCGGCGCTGGCTGCTGGAGTACGTTGACGCCTGGGTCGAGCGCACCCGGGCCAACGACGGGATCATTCCCACCAACATCGGCCTCGACGGCGCCATCGGCGGGGCCTGCGGCGGCCGCTGGTACGGTGGCGTCTACGGCTGGGGCTTCTCGGTCCCGGCGGTCCCCGGACCGGGTCTGGCCCACCGACCGGCCTTCCAGCAGCGGGCCTTCTACGGCTTCGCCAACGCCCTGCTCCTCACCGGCGACATGGCCTACGTCGAGGTCTGGCGCGAGATGCTCGACCGGGTCAACGCCCAGGCCCGGGTGGTCGAAGGCCGGCAGCTCTCTCCCCATATGTATGGCGACCAGGGCTGGTACCTCTTCACCCCTGAGCCGTTCAACCCCGGTGCCCTCGAACTCTACTTCTGGACGCTCGACCGCGACCTCCTGACCCTGCTGCCGCAGAAGCCGCGCTGGCTCGCCTTCCTGGACGGCGAGGACCCGGCCTACCCGGTCGAGGCGCTCCAGCGCGATCTGGAGGAGGTCCGGGCCCGGGTGGCCGGACTGCGCCAGGACCCGCGCACGCCCGACACCACCCTCTCCGACGACCCCAATCAGTTCAATCCGGCCCTGACCGGCACCCTGACCCAGCTGATGCTCGGCGGGCTGCCGACCGGCCGCGCCGGCTATCACCTGCACTGTCGCCTGCGCTACTTCGACCCGGTGCGGCGCCGGCCGGGTCTGCCCCCGGACGTGGGGGCGCTGGTCGAGCGGCTGACCGCCGACAGCGTGACCGTCACCCTGGTCAACCTCGACCCGCTCCAGAGCCGGGAGGTGATCGTCCAGGGCGGGGCCTACGCCGAGCACCAGATCACCACCGTGCGCCTGGGCGAGCGGACCATCCCGGTGGACCGCTCCCACCTGACCGTCCACCTGGCGCCCGGCGCCGGGGCCCGGCTGGTCATCGGCCAGCGGCGCTACGCCAACCCGCCGACCTTCGCCTTCCCCTGGGGCACGCCGGCCCTTTAGGCCCCGACCGGGAGCGGCAGACCGGGGATGTCGATCTCGACCCGGGTGATGTGCCAGCGGCCCAGATTGGCCAGGAAGAGTTCCCGCCCCCGGAAGGCCAGGTTGGTCGGATGGCAGAGGGTGTGGGCTTCGGGATCGTCGAGGAGAATCTCCACCCGCCCATCCGGGCTCACCCGGTAGACCCGTGAGGGCTCGTAGCAGGAGACGTAGAGGTTTCCGGCCTGGTCGAAGGCCAGCCCGTCGGGCACCCGCTCCAGCCCGCTGACCACGACCTCGGCCGGGCCGGGACGGCCGTCGGCCAGGATGGGCAGGCGCACCACCCGCTGGGCGAAGCTCTCGACCACGTAGAGGGCCGTCCCATCCGGCGCCAGGGCCATGCCGTTGGCGAAGACCAGCGGCCGGTCGTACCAGAGGTCGCCTTGGCCGGTCTCCAGATCGAAGCGCCAGACCCCCGGTCCGGGCTCACCGAAGCGGTAACTGTCGGAGACGTAGAGGCAGCGGCGCCGCTCGTCCACCACCGGGAAATTGGGGATCCGCAGCCGGGCCCGCTCGCTGCCGGTGGCGAAGCGCTCCAGCTGGCCGGTCGCCGGGTCGTAGCGGAAGACGGCCGCGTGGCCCAGGTCGCAGGTGTAGAGGCGGCCACGGGCGTCGAAGGCCAGCCCCAGGGTGAAACCGCCGGTCGTGGCCACCAGCTCGAGCCGCGAGCCGTCGGCCGCCAGCCGGTAGATCTGCCCCTCCTCGCCCCCGCACCAGAGGTTGCCCGCCCGGTCGACGGCGATCCCCTCCGGGTGGTCGAGCCGGGGCTGGCTGAACAGGCCGTCGAAAAACACCTGGGCCTTAGCCAGCGGAATCAGCGCCATCGTTCTCGCCTCCCTGACTGGTCGGTTCTGTGGAGCCGGCCGCCGCCCGCAGCGCCCGCCAGACGTCGAGCCGCCGGGCCACGGTGGCCTCGTAGCCCTGGTCGCCCGGCTCGTAGAACGGTCCGTCCACCCCTGCGGGCAGATAGCGCTGGCGGTAGCGCCGGGGGTCGTCGGCGGCGAAATCGTGGCTGTAGTCGTAGCCGGCGCCGTAGCCCAGGGCCGCCGCTCCGGGGAACGAGGCCGGGCGCAGGTGCCGGGGCACCTCCAGCGGGGCGCCCTGTTCGATGGCCTGCTGGGCCGCCCAGAGGGCCCGGGCCGCCCGGTTGGACTTGGGGGCGGTGGCCAGGTAGAGGGTCGCCTCAGCCAGGATGAGCCCGCTCTCCGGCATGCCGATCTCGCTGACCGCCCGCAGGGCCGCCTCGGCGATGAGCAGGGCCTGGGGGTCGGCCAGGCCGATGTCCTCGGCCGCCAGAATGGCCAGCCGGCGGGCGATGAAGCGCGGGTCCTCGCCGGCCGCCAGCATCTTGGCCAGCCAGAAGACCGCCGCGTCGGGGTCCGAGCCGCGGACGCTCTTGATGAAGGCCGAGATCGTCTGGTAGTGGTCGTCGCCGGCCCGGTCGTAGCGCACCGGCCGGCGCTGGAGCGCCTCCTGGACCACCGCCCGGTCGATCCGCACCTGGCCGTCGGGCTGCTGGCCGAGGGTGACCGCCGCCTCCAGGGTGTTGAGCAGCACACGGGCGTCGCCGCCGGCGGTGTCGAGGAGCAGGTCCCGGGCCGCCGGCTCGATCTGCACCGCCAGGTGGCCCAGCCCCCGCTCGGGGGTCCGCAGCGCCCGCTCGAGCACCTGGGCCAGGGCCGCCCGGCTGAGCGGCTCCAGCCGGAAGACCCGCAGCCGCGAGCGCAGAGCCGGGATGAGGCCGAAGAAGGGGTTTTCGCTGGTCAGGCCGATGAGGGTCACCAGCCCCTCTTCCACCGCCGGCAGCAGGGCGTCCTGCTGGGCCCGCGACCAGCGGTGGACCTCGTCCACCACCAGCACCAGCCGCTGGCCCTGCCGGTGGAGCCGCCGGGCCTCCGCGAGCGCCTGGCGCAGGTCGGCCAGCCCGGCGCTGGTGGCGCTCAGGCTGACGGACCGCGCCCCCAGCCGGCGGACGATGACCTGGGCCAGACTGGTCTTACCGGTCCCCGGCGGTCCCCAGAGGACCAGCGAGCCGATGCGGCCCTGCTCGATGGCCTGGCGCAGCGCCCGGCCCGGCCCCAGGAGGTGCTCCTGGCCGACGATCTCGTCGAGCGTCTGCGGCCGCAGACGGGCCGCCAGCGGGGCGGTGGGGTCAACGGTGGGCGTCGGTTCGGCGGGCCAGAAGGAGGTCTGCATCGCGCCTTTATGATAGCACGTCGGCCAGCGGCCCGGCGACCGGGCTCAGGGCCGGGTCGAGGGCCAGGCGGTAGCCGAAGACGGTGGCGAAATGGCCGAGGAGGACGGCCGCCACCGTGGTCAGCGCCGGCCGCTGGCCGGTCAGAGCGGCGATGGAGGTCACCCCCTTGTCGGGCAGGCCGCAGGGGACGATGCCCTGGAAATAGGTGAGGTCGGTGGTGACGTTGAGGGCGAAGCCGTGCGAGGTCACCGCCTGGCTCACCCGCACCCCGATAGCGCAGATCTTGGCCGAGCCCACCCAGACGCCGGCTGCCCCCGGCAGCCGGCCGGCCTGGATGCCGTAGGCCGCCACCGTGCGGATGATCACCTCCTCCAGGTCGCGCAGGTACTGGTGGAGGTCCAGTCCCCGGGGCCGCAGGTCCACAATCGGGTAGCCGACCAGCTGTCCCGGTCCGTGGTAGGTGGCGTCGCCCCCGCGATCCACCAGATAAAGTGCTACCCCGCGCCGGGCCCGCTCGGCCTCGTCCCAGAGCACATGCTCGGGCCGGCCGGCCCGGCCGAGGGTGAAGGTGTGGGGATGCTCGAGGAGCAGCAGGGTGTCGGGGCACTGCCCCAGGCGCCGGGCCCGGACCAGGTCGCGCTGGAGCTCCCAGGCGGCCAGGTAGTCAATGCGTCCCAGCCAGCGGACCTGGCAGAGCGGGCGGGCGGTCACGGCGGCGCTCTCCGGGGTCAGGCCGGACCGGGGCCGGGGCGCAGGCCGGCCAGTTGCTGGCGGGCGTGGTAGGAGCTGCGGACCAGCGGGCCGGCCTCGACATGCTTGAAGCCGCGCGCCTCGCCCAGCTCCTTCAGACGCTGGAACTCCTCGGGGGTGTAGTAGCGGGCGATGGGCACGTGGCGGGCCTCGCCGGTCGGCCGCAGGTACTGGCCGATGGTCAGAATGTCGCAGTCCACCGCCCGGAGGTCGTCCATCGTCTGGAGAATCTCCTCCCAGGTCTCGCCCAGGCCGACCATCAGCCCCGATTTGGTGACCAGGTCCGGGCCGCCGATCTCGCGGGCCCAGCGCAGCACCTGGAGGGCCCGGTCGTAGCCGGTCCTGGGCCGCAGGCGGGGGTGGAGCCGGCGGACGGTCTCGATGTTGTGGTTGAGGATATCCGGGCGGGCGGCCAGGACCGTCTCCAGGGCCGGGCGCGAGCCGGCGAAGTCGGGGATGAGGACCTCGACGCCGCAGTCGGGCAGGTAGCGCCGGATGCGGCGGATGGTGGCGGCGAAGATGGCCGCCCCGCCGTCGGGCAGGTCGTCGCGGGTCACCGAGGTGATGACCACGTGCTTGAGGCCCATGCGCAGGACGGCCCGGGCCACCCGCTCCGGCTCGGCCCAGTCCACCCCGGTCGGCCGGCCGGTCTCGATGGCGCAGTAGGCGCAGCGCCGGGTGCAGACCCGCCCCAGGATGAGGAAGGTGGCGGTGCGCTGTTCCCAGCACTCGCCGATGTTCGGACAGCGCGCCTCCTCGCAGACAGTGTGGAGGTCGAGCGTCCGCATGATCTCTTTGAGTTCGCGGAAGTTGGGGCCATCGACGAAGCGGACCTTGAGCCAGCTGGGGCGGCTGGCCACTTCAGCCAGGTCCACGGGGTGCGTCTTGGGCATGGCGTTCTCCTCAGTCCAGGGCCGTCTGCGGGCCCATCGCCTCCAGGCGCCGCCGGACGCTCTGCAGGAACCGCCCGGCCAGCGCGCCGTCCAGTACCCGGTGGTCGAAGGTCAGGCAGAGATTGACGAGCGCCCGTATCGCTATTTTATCACCCTCGACCACCACCGGGCGCCAGGTGATCCGCTCCAGCGTCATAATGGCTGCCTGCCCCACCGGCAGGATCGGCCAGGAGAGGACCGACCCGAAGGCACCGGTGTTGTTGAGGGTGAAGGTGGCTCCCTGCAGGTCCTCGGGCCCGAGCCGGCCGGTCCGGGCCCGCTCGGCCAGATCGTGGATGGCCCGGGCCAGCCCGACGATGCTCAGCCGGTCGGCCGCCCGGATCACCGGCACCACCAGCCCGTCGTCCAGGGCCACCGCCACCCCCAGATGCACCGCCCGTCGCTGCACGATCCGATCCCCCGCCCAGACGGCGTTCAGCCGGGGGATTTCGCCCAGCGCCTCGACCGCCGCCCGGGCCACGAAGGCCAGGTAGGTGATCGGCACCCCGTAGCGCCGGGCCCACGCCTCCTTCTCCTGCTCGCGCCAGCGGACCAGCCCGGTGAGGTCGGCCTCGACCATCAGCCAGGCCATGGGGATGGTCTGGGCCGCCTGGGTCAGATGGGCGGCGATGGCCCGCCGCATGGGGCTGAGCGGCAGGACCTCTTCCTCCGCCGGAGCCGCCGGCGGGGTGGCGGCCTGGGCCGCCAGGTAGCGGAGAACGTCCTCTCTGGTCAGCCGCCCACCCTGTCCGGTGGCCGGGATCTGTCGCGGGTCGAGGCCGTGCTCGCGCAGCAGCCGGCGGACCGCCGGCGAGAGAAAGCCCGGCCGGGGGCCCCCGGCCGGGGAGGCGGTCGGGATGGACACAGACGGGCTGGCGGCCGTGGGCTGGCTCTCGGCCAGGCGGGCGATCTCGGTCCCCACCGGCACCGTCTGGCCCTCGGCCACCAGGATCTCGGCCAGGACACCGTCGGCCGGGGCCGGGATCTCGGCGGTGACCTTGTCGGTGACGATCTCGACCAGGGGCTCGTCCTTGCGGACCGGTTCGCCGGGCCGTTTCAGCCAGCGGCTGACCGTGCCCTCGGCCACCGACTCGCCCAGTTGCGGCATGCGAATGGCGATCGGCATCGGCCGGCCCTCACGCGGTCGTGGTGGTCAGGGTCTGGGCCTGACCGGTCTCGGCGGCCGTCAGGGCCCGGACCATGATCTCCAGTGTGTGGCGGGCGTCCTCGCCGCTGGGCACCGGGTCACGGCCGGTGCGCAGGCATTCGATGAAGTGCTCCAGACTGGAGACCGCCCGCATGGTCGGGGTATCGCGCAGCCCGGCGACGTCGAGCACGCGGGCCTGGTGGCCGACCTCGCGGGTGGCCACCAGCCAGCCCGATTCGCCGCAGTACTGGGCCCGCTGGCTGTAGAGGAGGAGCCCTCCCTGAGGGGCGTTGAGGTACAGGGTGCCGGCGGTGCCGTAGATCTCGACCTGGGGCACCAGCTGGGCCTGGGTGCAGTAGTTGGTGACCACCACCCCCAGCGCCCCGTTCTGGAGATCGAGAAGGAGAACCGCATTGTCCTCGATGTCCACCTCGACCGGCTGGCCGTTGACGGTCCGGACCGGGACGCTGGTGCGGGCGAAGGCGGTGACCCGGCGGGCCGGACCGGCCACCGCCAGGAGCCAGTGCAGGGCGTGGACGCCCATGTCGAAGACCACGCTGCCGCCCTGGTCACGGCGGTAGAACCAGGGCCGGTCGGGCGGGCCGCCGTGGGCGCTGCGGGCCTTGACCAGGCAGACCTGGCCGATGGCTCCCTCGGCGATGAGGTGGCGGGCCCGCTGGGCCAGCGGGTGCAGGCGGTGGGCCGGCTCGACCTGAAGTTTACAGCCGCTGGCCCGGGCGGCGGCGATCACCTGGTCGGCCTCGGCCAGGCTGGTGGCGATGGGTTTCTGCAGCAGGACGTGCTTGCCGGCCCGCAGGGCCTCAATGGCGATGGGGGCGTGGGTGGCGATGGTGGTGGCGATGACCACCGCCTGGATGTCGGGCCGCTCCAGCACCTCGCGGTAATCGGTGGTGGCCAGCCGGGCGCCGTAGCGGGCCCGGGCCGCCTCGGCCTTCTCGGCCACAAGGTCCGCCACGGCCACCAGTTCGATCCCCTGGTCGGCCAGGCGCTGCAGTTGCGGGAGATACCAGATGTTGGCAATGGCTCCGCAGCCGATGACGCCAAACCCGATCCGGTCCACCAGCGTGCTCCTGTTCCAGGATCTCGGCCCGCCTCAGCGGGGCGGGCCGGTCAGACGGATAGCCTCGACAACCAGCCCGCAGAGCAGCGAGAGAATGACCAGCAGGGCGAGGAGGGCGAAGGCCCGCGAGACCCGCCCGGTTCGGGCACGACGCGGTCCAGGCATCGTCCGCAGCTCCTGTCCTGTCGTCCTCATTGTGACACAGCCGGCGGCCGCTGGCAACCCTGCTGTCAGCGCGCCGGCCGCCGCCGACGCGGACCGGACAGACCGGGCCGGTCTGTGGCATAATACCCCTGCGATGACAAGCGACTGCGTGCTGGGAGTGGACCTGGGGACGAGCGGCGCCCGGGCGGTGCTGGTCGGGAGCGACGGCCAGATTCTCGCCCAGGCCGGCACCGCCTACCACCTCTTCGCCCCCCGCACCGACTGGGCCGAGCAGGAGGCCGATGAGGTCCTGGCGGGGGCCAGTCAGGCTGTTCGCCAGGCCCTGGCCCAGAGCGGTCGGCCGCCCGCGGCCGTCCGGGCGCTGGCCCTGAGCGGGGTGCTGCACAGCCTGCTGGCGGTGGACGCCGCCGGCCGGCCGCTCGGGCGGGCCCTGACCTGGGCCGACAGCCGGGCCGCCGCCCAGGCCCGGGCCATCGCCGATTCCTGGCAGGCTCTCTACCCGCTGACCGGTTGTCCTCCTCATCCCCTCTATCCCCTGGCCAAAGCCCGCTGGTTCCGGGAGCGGGCTCCCGAGATCTTCGCCCGGGCCGCCCGCTTCGTCTCGCTCAAGGAGTACGTTCTGTACCACTGGACCGGGCGGTGGGTGATCGATCACTCGCTGGCCTCGGGCACCGGCCTCTTCGATCTGCGCCGGCTGACCTGGCTGCCGGCCGCCCTCGACCTGGCCGGGCTGGACCCCGACCGTCTGAGCGAACCGGTCGCCCCGACCGCTCGTCTGCCGTTCCGGCCGGTGGCGGCCCGGACGCTGGGGCTGTCGCCGGAGGTCGTGCTGGTCCCCGGCGCCGGCGATGGCCCCCTGGCCTGCCTGGGAGCCGGGGGGATCGGTCCGGGCCAGCTGACGGCCACGGTCGGCACCAGCGGGGCGGTGCGGGCGGTTCTCCCCGCGCCGCGGACCGACCCCGAGCAGCGCACCTGGTGCTACTATCTGGCCGAGGGACGCTGGGTGGCCGGCGGAGCCATCAACAACGCCGGGCTAGCCTACCGCTGGCTGGCCCAGCAGGTCCTGGGGTTGACGGAGGACGCGGCCGAGCAGCTGGCCGCCGAGGCCCCGCCGGGTGCGGGGGGGCTCCTCTGTCTGCCCTTTCTGACCGGCGAGCGTTCGCCCTACTGGAACGCCGACGCCCGTGGTCTGTTCGTCGGTCTCAGCCTCGAGCACAACCGGCGCCATCTCCTGCGGGCCATGGTCGAGGGGGTCTGCTTCCGGCTGCGCAGCGTGGCCGAGGCCGTGGCCGCCGTGGCCGGGCCGCCGGTCGAGGTCCGGCTGACCGGGGGCCTTCTCCACTCTCCCCTGTGGACCCAAACCCTGGCCGATGTCCTGGGCTGGCCGCTCCGCCGGCCGACGGTCAGCGAGGCCTCGGCCTATGGCGCGGCCCTGCTGGCCCTGCGGGCCCTGGAGCGGCTCCCCTCGCTGGAGGCCGGGGCCTCGCTGGTCGGGACAGCCGACGAGGTCCAGCCCCAGCCCGAGCGCCAGGCGCTCTACGAGAGCCTCTACCGGCTCTACTGGCAGGTCTACTGGCACCTGCAGCCCGACTTCCCGACGATCGCGGCGCTCCAGCGCCGCCTGGCCGGAGAGCGTGATGGACCCGATTGAGACCTATCTGACCGCCCTCGGCCGCACTCTCCAGGCCCTGCCCCGGGCCGAGATCGCCACGCTCCTCGCCCTGCTGCGTCAGGCCCGGGCGGAGGGCCGGACCGTCTATCTGCTGGGCAACGGCGGCAGCGCCAGCACCGCGGCCCACTTCGTCTGCGACCTGGCCAAGACGGCCGGGGCGGCCGGCGGCCCGCGTCTGCGGGCCATCGCCCTGACCGACAACATCCCGCTGCTGACCGCCTGGGCCAACGACCGCTCCTACGCCGAGGCCCTGGCCGAGATCGTGGCCACGCTGGTCCAGCCCGGCGATCTGGTCATCGCCATCAGCGCCAGCGGCCGTTCGGAGAACGTCCGACGGGCGGTCGAGGCGGCCAACGCCCGCGACGCGGTGACCGTCGGTCTGACCGGATTCGACGGGGGCGACCTGCGGCGACTCTGCCGCTACTGCCTGGTGGTGCCCAGCCAGAACATGCAGCACATCGAGGACGCCCACCTGGTCCTGCTGCACCTGCTGGTGAGCTGTCTGCGCGACGAGGCCGCGGGCCCTAGCGGTCAGACAGCGCGCCCGTGAGGAGGCCCCGGACCAGGCGACGGGCGGCCTGCAGCAGCCGCAGGACCAGGATGACGCCGAAGACGCCATAGGCGATGGCCAGGGTGGCCCAGACCGCGCAGGCGTCCAGCGCGGCCTCAAGCCGGCTCGGCGGGCGCGGCGGAGCCATCGGTCGCGTCGAAGAGCGACAGTTGGGCCGCGGTCTCCCGGACCGGGGGCGGGAGGCCGAGGTGCCGGTAGGCCAGGGCGGTGGCCACCCGCCCCCGCGGGGTGCGGGCGATGAACCCCAGTTGCAGAAGGTAGGGCTCGTAGACGTCCATCACCGAGTCCGGCTCCTCGCTGATCGCCGCCGCCAGCGTCTCCAGCCCGACCGGCCCGCCGCCGAACTTCTCGATGAGGGCCCGCAGCAGTTTGCGGTCGACCTCGTCCAGGCCCAGCGGGTCGATGTCGAGCAGGGTCAGGGCCTCGCGGGCGACCGGACCGGTGATGATGCCCCCGGCCCGCACCTGCGCGTAGTCGCGCACCCGGCGGAGGAGCCGGTTGGCGATGCGGGGGGTGCCCCGGGCCCGGCGGGCGATCTCGGCGGTGCCCTCCTCGTCGATGGCCACGCCCAGGATCCGGGCTGAGCGGCGGACGATCTGTTCCAGGGCGGCCTGGTCGTAGTAGTCGAGGCGGTAGACGGCGCCGAAGCGGTCGCGCAGCGGCGAGCTCAGGAGAGCCGGGCGGGTGGTGGCGCCGATGAGGGTGAAGCGGGGCAGTTTGAGGCGCAGGCTTTTGGCGGCCATCCCCTTGCCCAGGACCATATCCAGGGCGAAGTCCTCCATGGCCGGGTAGAGGGTCTCCTCGACCACCCGGCTCAGGCGGTGGATCTCGTCGATAAAGAGGATGTCGCCGGGCTGGAGGGTGGTCAGGAGGGCGGCCAGGTCGCCGGGGATGACCAGGGCGGGACCGGAGGTGATCTTGATCTGCACGCCCATCTCGTTGGCGATGACCATCGAGAGGGTGGTCTTGCCCAGGCCCGGCGGGCCGTAGAGCAGGACGTGGTCCAGCGCCTCACCCCGCGCCTTGGCGGCGGCGATGAAGATCTTCAGGTTCTCACGAACCCGGTCCTGCCCGATGTACTCGTCCAGCCGCCGTGGGCGCAGGCTGGCGTCCAGCGCCGCTTCCTCGTCACGGCTGGTCGGCGAGACCAGGCGGTCACCCATCGCGCCCTACCCGAACGCATGTTCCGCCTCCCCTATTATACCAGAGCCCGCCGCCCCCGACGAGAGGGGAGATCCGCTGAGGGTGGGCACCGCGACGCCGTGGCCCGGGCCACCCGCGCGGTGCGGGCCTCCGAACCGGTGCCGGACGGCCGACGACAACCGGCCGGGCCTGACCAGCGTCTGCCGGACCTGACCGTTCGCCCCCGTGGAGGGCCTGAGGGAGAGTCGGCGGGCCGGCGCGGCGGCTTTTTGCGGAAGAATACTCATCTGTTCAAGGGAAAAGGAGCGGGCGTTCGCTCATAGAATCTGATAGAATCTGACCATATGGTCAGGGCCGCCTCATGTGAAGGGGGGCCGGCCGCTGGGATCCGTCTGGAGGCGGGTGGTCAGTGAGAAAAGAGAGATGCTCAATGAGCGATTGGTATACCTGTGAGCAGCTGGCCCGCTTCCGGGCCCGGGCTCTGCAGGCGGAGGCGGCCCGCGAGCGGCTGGCCCGCTCGGACCGGGTGGTGTCCTCCGACCGTCCGTGGTACGGGTGGCTGGTGGCCCTGTGGTGCTGGCTGAGCCGGCCAGCGCCCCGGCCGGTCTGACCGAGGCGGGCGGGTTTCGGCCGGAATAGGTGGACCGGGTCACGGTGGGCGCCTTGAAGCCCCGCCTGCGGGCGCCTGTGGCAGGAGAAGCAATTTCTGGGTGCGCAGATCATTCGGGTTCAGGCGGGCCTCGTCGGGAGGGCAGAGGCCCGGCCCCGATGGTCAGGCGATACCCCGGTGTTCCCGGACCTTGCCGGTCGGGGGTGGGGTGCGGTATAATAAAGGGTGCCGTGGGGATGTAGCTCAGCTGGGAGAGCACAACGCTGGCAGTGTTGGGGTCAGGGGTTCGAGTCCCCTCATCTCCACCGGCTGCCGAAGTGGCGGAACTGGCAGACGCGCGACGTTCAGGGCGTCGTGGGCCTTGCGCCCGTGGGAGTTCAAATCTCCCCTTCGGCACCAGACCGCCGGACGGGCTCGAGGGCGCTGCTCCTCGAGCCTTTCTGTCCCCAGTGGTCTGACCGCACCCGGTGCGGTGACGGCTCCCTGGGGCCGCTGGCACCGCGCGTCGGTGTCAGAGGAACTTCCCCACACCTTCCGCCGCGCGTCGCCGGCCGAAGACGGCGACGCCCGCGTGGGCGACCACGCCGGCCAGCGGCGGGTAAACCAACCTGCCGAAACCAGAAGGCAGGCCACGCCATGGGTAACTGTGGCGTGAGGCCAAGTGCAACAGAGAGGAGACCAGCCGAAGGCCAGGCCCCGCCTGGCCAGGTGATGGGTGAAAGCCGGGAGTAAGACCCCGGGGCGGTCCGCGGTAACGCGGCCGCGCAGGCAAACGCTGGTGGGTGCAATTGCGTTAGGCAAGCAGTGGCTTCGGCCACCAGGGCGTCAGACGCCCTGAGACAGATGGCCCCTAATACAGAATGGGGGGTATGCGAGCCGTCCCTCCGCACCGGGTGCGCGGCCTCGGCGGGCGCCGCTGGTACCGCTCTTGCCGCACGCTGGACGGTGCGGCGGTGGAGACAGCAGCCATGGACTACGGGCCAACCCGCCCACAGCGCTCGCCCGCCTCGGTCCACGACCTCGCCCTGGCGACCACCTTCCTGGGCGTCCTGGTCGTCCTCATCGGTGTGGCCGTTCTCCTCTACTACGGTCACACCTGGCTCTTCGCCGGCGAGCCCGGACCAACCCCCCCGAAGGCCGCCCCCCCCCCCCCCCCCCCACCCCCCCCCC
>DAOUAE010000066.1:0-25875 GCA_034433795.1 Chloroflexota bacterium | reverse complement strand
TGCATGTGTTAGGCACGCCGCCAGCGTTCGTCCTGAGCCAGGATCAAACTCTCCATCCATCGCCACTGCGGTCACAACCGCTCCCGCACGTCTCGCGCCCACTCTTCTGTTGTCAAGGTGCTTTCCCCTTCCCGGGGGCGACAGCCTCAAGTGTAGCAGACCACGCCGCCCCTTGTCAAGGGCTCCAGTCGTGATCTGCCGAGCCGCACCGGCTCGCACAGACCGCGCGGCGGTCTCGCGCCGCCGCACCGGTGCTAATCATAGCAAAAGCCCCCGCCCACGCGCAAGCCCCCCACCCACCTACAAACGGCTCTCGTCGGTGGCGATCCGCACGCCCGTCTCCTGGGCCAGGTCGATCTCCAGTGGCACGATCCGCCGGCCCTGCGCGTTCCGCAGGAGCCGCACCACCGGCTGGTGCGGCGGCGTCGGCGCCAGCCGGGCCACCACCCCGCTGTACCCCGCCAGCGGTCCCTCGACCACCCGGACCGGCGTCCCGATCGGAAATTCCGGCACGATCGTCAGGAACACCTCCACCAGCTCCTGGTTCAGGTGCGACCCGGCCAGACGCCGGAGCGTCGCCACCACCGCCTCGGGCGCCATCGCCGGCCGATACGGCCGGTCGACCGCCAGCGCGTCGTAGACGTCGGCGACCGCCGCGATCTCGGCAAACGGGTGAATATAGCCGATCCGCCCGATCTCGGGGCGCTCGAAGCGGTTCGCCCCCCGCAGCCCCCGGGGATAGCCGGTCCCGTCCTGACGCTCGTGGTGCTGCCAGGCCACGTGGTTGACCACCACATCGTTGGGCTGGGCCGCCCGCAGGAGTTCGTAGCCCCAGGTCGGGTGCTGACGGACCTGGGCCCATTCCTCGTCGGTCAACGCCCCCGGCTTTTTCAGGATCGCCGGCGCGATGTAGATTTTGCCGATGTCGTGCAGCAGACAGCCGCGCGCCAGCACCCGCAGGTCCGCCATCGACAGCCCGACCCGCCGCCCCAGAAGGACGGCCAGCGCGGTCATCTCGACCGAGTGGGCGAAGGTGTACTCATCGTGCCCCTTGATCGCCACCATCGCTCCCAGGGTATCGGCCCCGAGCGCATCGTCGAGTATAATCTCCACCAGATCGGCGATCCGGGCCGCCTGCAGAGCGGCGCTGAGCGTCGACCGCCGCCCGGCGTCGGTCAACAGCCTGGTCGGATTCGGCGTCCGGTCAAGCCGGGCCATCGTCACGGTCGCCACCCGGTCGTACAGGGTCGCCAGCGTCTGCAGCGCCCGCTGGCGCACCGCCGCCGAGAGGTACTCCGGAATCACGATATCGGCGGTCTCTTCGTCGTTCACCAGCACGTAGCGAATGCCCCGCTGCTCCAGGAGGGCGAGATACCGGGGAGTCAGGGTCACCCCCGCCGCCAGCAGCACGTCTCCGCGTTCGTTGTAGACCGGCATCGCCAGGACCGCCCCTGGCGCCACCTCGCGCAGCGCAATCCTCCGCATCGCCCCTGCCCTACTCGCCGTTCGGGCGCGCCCGGCCGTCGGCCACACGGTAGGCGGTCATCTGACCATCACGGTAGACCGGCCTCAGCCCCACCACCCGCTCCAGATAGGCTTCAACCGCCGCGCGCTCCGGATGGTCCTGGACCACCACATAGCGGACTCCCAGAGCCCGCAACGTCTCCCGGACCTGGTCCCGGTCGCCGGCCGCCCCCGCCGGCGGCCGACGCGGGTCAACCAGAAAGGCCAGTGCCGCCTGCGAACGAAAGAAAGCAAAAGCCCAGTCCGGTGCGCGGGCGACGTAGCCGTTGACCAACGGCTTGTGGTGCACCGTGGCATAGTATAGAACCTCGCCCCGCACTTCGCCATATCCCTGCCGCCCGTCACGCCAGCCGAGCGGCACCTCCAGCAGGGCGAACTCCCCCGGCTCCCGGGCCAGCTGCGCGTAGAAGGCCGGCACCGTGAGCCCGGTCAGCCCGAGCGGCCGGGCCAGCCCCTCGTAGACCACCCCCAACGCCAGAAGCCCGCCGAGCGCCCCGACCAGCAGCGGTCGCCCCACCCGGTCGAAAAGACGACGGAGAGCAAAGCCGCTCAGGACCGCCAGGCAGAGCGAGACGGCAAAGCAGGCGTTGGCCGTAACCCGCCCCTGGCCGAGCAGGGGCACCTGGCTGAGCAGGAGAAACGGCAGGGGGATCGTAAACTGCACATCACTGAGCGAAAACGCCGTCTGGCCGCCGACGCGCAGCAGCGGCCCCAACGAGACCAGGAAGAGCACCCCCAGCCCCCAAACCCAGGGCCACCGCTCCGGCCGGCCCCCGGCGATCACACCCGCCAGCCCCAGGCCCAGCGCCAGGTACCCCGGAAAGACCACCCGCACCAGATCGGCGGTGCCGATCTGCCGGTGGAGATCGGCGAACAGCCGCCCGAGATGAGGATGGAGCGGGCTCGGCACCCCGTAGGCCAAAAGGTCGGGCGCAAAACTGACCGCGTGAGAAAGGGGTACCGGCGGCAGGTTACCCGCCCGGTAGTCCGACCAGAGGCCCCCGAGCAGCGGCGCGAGGACCACGAGAGCGGCCAGTCCAGCCCACAGCCCCTGCCGGCCGAACAGCCTCACGCCCGCCCAGGGTGAGGGCGCCGTCCAGACCGGCGCCAGCCCCAGCACCCCCATCGCCAGGAGCAGATATCCCCCCTGATAGGGGCTGATCCCGGCCTGCAGGCCGAGGAGCGCTCCGGCCCCCAGGGCGGTCCGAACGGTGGGCCGCCGCAGAGCCGCCCGCCAGAGCCAGAGGGCCAGCGGCATCGGCCAGACCGCGACGGTCGCGTAGTGGCCATAGGCCAGCCGGGCGAAGACCGGTGGGGCGAAGGCGAACATCAGACTCCCAACGAAGGCGGCCACCGGGTGACCGGTCTCAGCCCGGATAAGCAGATAGGCGGCCAGGGCCGCCGCCACCAGCGAGAGCAGAATCAGGCTGTTGATGGCCACCGTCAGGCCGAAAAGCCCCTGCAACGGCAGGCTGAGAAGCGTCTGGTAGGAGACCAGGGTCAGGAGCGCACCGGGCCCCAGGTGCAGCGGATGAAAAAGATAGCTGGTCTGAAAGGGCCAGCGTCCGAGCTCCAGCAAGGCATAACGGGTCCACCAGTAGGCCCAGGCCTGCTGGGTGGCGTCGCAGCAGCCGGGCAGCGCCCGGTCGAAGTGACGCCAGAGAGGGTCGGTCAGCCCCAGCGCCAGCCCGGTGTAGACCCCGACCAGCAGCAGCGGCTGGAGCAGCCGGCGCCCGTGGCCAGACCAGCGGGACCGACCGATCACCCGGTGAAACACCCACCCTCTCATGGTCGGAGGACGATCCGGTGCACCCGATGGTCCTCGGGGTCGACCACCAGGAGCGAGCCGTCGGCCAGGGCCCGCAGTCCGACCGGCCGGCGGAAGGGGGCGGCACCGGACCCGGGGCTCTCGAGCTGACCGACCGGCCGACCAGCCAGGTCGAAGCAGGTCAGGCGGTGGTTCTCCGGGTCGGTGGCACAGAGGAGGCGGTCGCCCACCACCGCCAGGTGCGGGCCATGGTAGGTGCCGGTCCGGGGGATCGGCCAGCGGCCGAGGTACTGGCCGTCGAGGCGGTAGACGACGATCGCGCCGTTGGTCGGGTCGGCCACGTAGACCCGTCCCTGGCCGTCCACCGCCACGCCGGTTGGCTCGCTGAGCTGGTGGTCGGCCGTGCCGCGCTCGCCGATGACCCCCAGGACCTCGCCCCGTGGGCTCAACCGCACCACCCGGCTGGTGCCGGTGTCGGCCAGGAGCAGGGTGCCGTCGGGCAGGAGGGTCAACCCGCGGGGGAAGTAGAAGCCAGCGCCCGGACCACCGAGCGTCTCGAGGAACTGCCCGTCGGCGGTGAAGCGCTGCAGGCGGCCGGTCGGCGGGTCGAGAACGAGCACGCGATCCTGGGGCTCTACCACGATGGCGAACGGCTCCTCAAACTGGCCGTCGCCTGTGCCCGGCCCACCCCAGGCCAGAAGAAAACGCCCCTGCGGATCGAACTTCTGCACCCGCCGGTTCCGGGTGTCCGCAACGTAGATATTCCCCTGGCTGTCCACCGCCGCATCGTGCGGTTCGTGAAACTGGCCGGGGCCCTGGCCGAACCCGCCCAGGCTCAGACGCCGTTCGGCCGGTAGCGGGCTGGCCGGGAGGGGTGGCGCGGCGACCGGGGGCGGCGTCCCTACTGGAGCGGCGGGGCGGAGAACGGCGCTGGGGAGGATCTGACGCTGACCACCGGGCGGGGTCCAGTAGACCTGAATGAACGTGAAACTGGTCCGGTCGAGAAAGCGTACCCGGATGGTGTGCTCGCCCGGAGTCAGGGCGAGCGCCCCCTCACGGTACTGGTCGGGCGCCCCGCTGTTGTCCACCACCAGACGCTCATCGATGTAGAGCCAGGACTGGTCGACGGAGCGTGTCCCGAAGCGGTAGACCCCGGCGACCGGCACCGTGATCCGGCCGGTCCACTCGACACTGTAGGGCCGGGGCAGCGGCAGCAGGTGAACCCGCCAGGCCAGAAGCGGGTCTATCTGGACCAGCGCCGGCTCGCCGGCCCAGGCGGGGTTCTGGTAGTAGCGGCCCAGGAGCCCGGTGACCGGGACGGTGGGGCTGAAGAGGAGCGTGGGCGGAACCGGCCCCAGTGCGGCGCCGCCCGGCGGCTGCCACCAGAGCGCGAGCGGCTCAGCCCGCTCGACCATAACACGCAGACGCAGGGAGTGCCGGCCCCGGGCCAGGGTCACACTCCCCTCAGCGCCCCCGGCGATCACCGGCTGGCCGTCCAGCCAGAGGTCGGCCCGCCCGGCTCCATTCAGCCGGAAAAGATAGCGACCGTAGTGCGGCGCGACCAGCACCCCCTGCCACTCGACCACCCCGGGCGGGGCCGGCCCGGGGGTGGCGACTGTCGGCAGGGTCTCGGTGCGCAGTGGCGGTCCCTCGGCGGCCCCCGCCCAGACCTGGAGCCGCACCCCCTGGAGGGCCCGCACCTGGTCCGCCGGGATGACCACCGCGAAGAGAACCACCGGTCCACCGAACGGCGGCGCGTGGGCGGTGACCATGGCCCCCGGGTAGACCTGGCGCAGCAGATCGACCAGCGGAGCCTGGTGTTCGTCGAGGAAGACCGCGACCGGCCCGGCCTCGGCGAAGGGGGGCTGGAGCGCCGGGTCGAAGCGGCGGTGCTGGCCTTCATCGTGCAGCCGGGGAGCCAGAAAACGCAGGGTCGGGGCACCCAGAAACCGCTCGCCCAGGTAGACCCCGGTCTCGGGCGGCAGCCGGTTGACGGTCTGGGCGATGAGCGTCTCGGCGGTGGAGAAGGCCGCCCAGACGGCGAAGTCGCCGGCCTGCCGCCGGAAGTAGCGGTCGAAATGGTAGAGGCCGACGAAAGCCACCGCGACGGCTATCCCGCCGGCCGCGACCAGACCACCGGTCCGCAGGCCCGCCCCGGCCAGGCGGCCGAGCCACCCCACCGGCCGGCCCAGCCCGGCCAGCGCCTCACCGAGATGGGCCAGCGGCAGAGCGGCCAGCAGGGCCACGGCGACGGTCTCGTCGATCGTCCGCAGCGCCTGGGGAGCCTCGAAGGTCAGCGAGAAGACCCCGCCGCTGAGCATCAGCACGGCCCAGGCCAGGACCAGACCGCAGGCCGGCTGCCGCCAGCGGGCCAGCGCCAGCGCCAGCCCGAGGAGCACCAGCGCCCCGGTGAGCGGGTCGAGGTGCGGGGCGCCGGGCAGGTTGTGGCGGCCGTTGCGGTCGCCGGCGCGGTGGAACATCAGGAGGTGCCGGACCAGGTTGTCGAGCAACGGTCGAACCGACCCTGCCTGCTCGATCTCTTTGAAAATCGTCACCTGCTCCATCCGGCTGGTGAACTCCCGCGGAAAGAGGATGGCGTACTGCAGGAGCGGGCTGACCGTGAGCAGGGTCATCAGCCCCCAGAGGAGGAGACCGGGAGCCTGGGCCCGGAGAAAGGCCAGCCGCTCCCGGGCCAGACGGTGCAGGCTGTAGAGCCCCAGAATCACGGGCAGGAGACGGCTGGTGTAGTACATGTTCAGGGCCAGCCCGAGCACCAGCCCGGCCAGGAGGTAGTCGCTCCAGGCCCGCCGCCGCAGCGCCCGGACGAAGAGATAGGCCGCCAGGGCGTCGAGGGTGACCGACCAGATGGCGTTGAAGGCGATCCGGCTGAAGGTCACGTGCCAGGCCAGCACGGCGATGACGAAGCCGGCGAGCAGCCCCACCCGTCCGCCGAAGAGGACCCGGCCCAGCAGGAAAACGGCCGGGACACTCAGAACCCCGCCCAGCACCGCTCCCAGCCGCAGGGCCAGCGCGTTCTCGCCGAACATCGCCACGAAGGGCACAAGGAGATACCACCACAGCGCCGGCTGCTGGGCCAGCCCCGCCTCGTAGACCGGTCGGAAGGTGGGATCGCGCATGATCTGCACCACCCGCAGACCGGTGAAGGCCTCGTCGAACCAGAGACCGAAGGGCACATCGGCCAGGCGGTAGAGCCGGAAGAAAAGGGCCAGTCCGAGAAGAGCCCCCAGGCCCAGCCACTCGCCCCGGGTCAGGGCCCCCAGACGCGGCCACGGGCGGCCGTCCGCCCACCAGCCCGCCCCGAGCAGACAGCCCAGGCTGAGCGCATACAGCCCCAGGGCCAGCGTGCGGTCGGCCGGCCGCGCCAGGAGCCAGAGAGCCAGGCCGTTCAAGGCGAGGGCGGCGACCAGGCCGCCGAGAGGGAGCGGGGACCACCAGGCCGGCCGGCGGGCCACCACGACAGCGTTCCCGGTCACGGTCGCGCTGGCCGGGAGGGTGCGGATCACCACCAGGCCGGCGATCAGCGCCAGGAGCACTCCCTCCAGCAGGGCCGACCCGGCCAGAAAAACCTGGGCGCCGAGAGCCAGCAGCAGGCCGAGGGTGCCGCCGATGACCGTCCGCCAGCGGGCCCGTCGTTCAGCGAAGGCCGGCGGTGGTCCAGTGGAAGAAGCGGGCGGAAGCGAGAGCGAGCCGTGCATCGGCCGGCAGTATGGCAGCCACACACCCCACTGTCAAGGCCGGGGGCCGTCGACCGGGACGACCTGGTCGCCGCGCAGCCGGTAGATGGCCCGGTCAGGGAAGGCCTGCCGCAGACGCGGCAGGGCGGCCTCGCCCAGATCGCGGGCGTAGATGACGTCGGTGTCGAGGAGGGGCGAGTTGGCCGAGAAGACCATGCCGTAGTTCCACCAGGCGTAGGGCGGTCCGGGGTCGACCAGCACGATCGCGTGGTGGACACCGGCCCGCTCGACCGTGTCCAGAGCCCGCCGGCTGACGTAGTTGTAGCCGTGGTGGGCCGCCACCTGCTCCGGCAGGTAGAGGCCCAGGTTCAGGGCCGCCAGCCCGACCATGACCAGACCGACGAGGGCGCGGCTGACCCGCCGGGCCCACAGACTGCCGGCCTCCAGCCCCCAGCGCTGGAGGAGGGCCGGACCAGCCCGCGTCAGCTCGACCGCTCCCCGAGCCGTCAGCAGCAGGAGGAAGCCCAGCGCCTCGAAGTAGAAGCGCGGGCCGTACATAATGCCATCAGCCCACCAGAGGAGATACCCGCCGATAAGCGCCAGCACCCCGCTCAGCAGCAGCCAGTCCTCGGCGCGGGCCCGGCCGCTGGCGAAGAGAGCCAGGGCGAAGATGAAGGTGAAAAACGGTGGCCAGCCGAAGAGGTGCCGGCTGAGCTCGGCCAGGTTCCGGCCCATATTGTACAGGGCATTGCCCAGCGTATGCCCCCAGGGCCCGTGGTCCGGACCAAAGCCCAGCCGGTCGAACGACCACCAGAGCTCCAGCGTGCTGCGGAGCGGATGGCCGGCCAGCTGCCAGTTGTACCAGAGATAGAAGGCCAGGAGGGGCAGCGCTCCCACGCCCCACAGGAGCAGCCGCGCCCGGCTTCCCGGCAGCCGCCAGAAGGTCCAGAGGAGGAAGGGCGCGATGACCACCAGCGCCGTCCAGGGTCGCACCAGAAAGGCCAGCCCCCAGGCCGCGCCCGCCCACCAGAGGCTCGTCAGGCTGCGGAACCGCACCGCCCGCACCAGCCCGTCGATCGCCACCAGCAGGCAGAGCAGGGTCGTCGGATGAGCCATCATCGAGCCCGAGAGGAAAAGGAAGAAGGGAGAGGTCAGCCCCAGGGCCGCCGCCAGCAGCCCGGTCGCCCGGTCGTAGAGGGTTCGGCCGAGGCGATAGACCATCACCAGCGCCAGCGAACCGGCCAGCGGATTGACGATCCAGGGAGCGCCGGCCAGCACCCCCAGGGCGAGAAAGAGGGCGTGGCCCGGCGGGTATTTGCTGAACCAGCGCCCCTCGCGCATGACGATGAACTCGTGCTCAAAGAACTCTGGCACCGGCGGGAGCGGCACCCAGAGGCGTCCCAGGGCGAACGTTTTGGCCTGGAAGAGGTAGGCGACGTCGTCCTGCACGTGGGGAATCCCCTCCAGGATCAGCCGGGCGATGAGGCCGGTGGCCAGGAGACTCACCAGGAAGATCCCGGCGACCGCCACCGGCACCAGCGGCCGGCGCCGCGCCGGCGCGCTGGCCGGGGGACTGCCCCCTACAACCGCCGGCGCCCGCCCGACCACGCCGGCCAGGAGTCCCCCGCCCACCACCACCCCCGCCAGAGCCAGGCCGTAGAAGTAGTTGCCCAGCAGCAGGCGCAACGTGTCCTTGACGAACGCCACATCGGGCCGGGGGAAACTGCCCCCGGCCAGCGGTCCGACCCACCGCCCCGACTGCAGGAGCCACCAGCTGGCGTCCCGGTGCTCCGGCCGCACCAGGAACAGCAGTCCGTTCCCCTGGGCATCCGCCCGCACCACGATCCCGGCCGGCCCCTGCCCCCGGACCAGGAGCGCCCGCAGACGGTACTCGTCCCCGGCACCGGGATAGAGAAGGAGGCCGGCCGTGCCGGTCGTGAGGAGAGGGCCATCCCGACGCCAGGGCCGGCCCAGCGGGCGCCAGACCGTCCCCTCCCACCCCTCCACCACGAGCGGCCGGCTCTCCTCGCCCCGCTGGAGCACCAGCCCGGTCCAGCCGGCCGGCGCGTTGCGGTCGGCGATCCAGTCAAACAGCCAGAGCAGAGGCTGGCCCAGCGGTGTGCTCGCCAACCAGGATGGAGGCTGGGGGTAGGTGGCGCCGGCCAGATACAGGCCCAGGCCGTCGCCGGTGGTCACGGGGGCGACGGCGAACGTCACCTGGTTGACGGTGGCCCGCACCTCGGTCGGGGCGACGGCGATCTCCACCAGGAGATAGTCGTCGCGGGCCCAGAGGAAGAGGCCGACCAGGACCAGGTTAATCGTCAGCCAGAGGCCGACCGCCAGGAGCGTCAGGCGCGTGCGCCCCCGGCTGAGAGTAGCGGCCAGGTCCAGCGTGCCTCTCATGGCAGCGGTCCGAACTTCAACACCCGGTGGTTGCCGCTGTCGACCACGTAGAGATTCCCCTGCGCGTCCAGGGCCAGACCGGTCGGAAGCCGGAAGGCGGTGGGCTCGTTCCCCAGGCGTCCCCAGACCAGCTCGACCTGGCCGGCCGGGCCGAACCGGATGACACGGTGCTGCTCGGGCGCGGTGGCGTAGAGCCGTCCCTGCCCATCCACCGCCAGATAGGGCTTGTTGACCACCGACTCGCTCTCCCAGCCGGCCACCGGCCACTGAGCGAGGGGCCGGAGGGCGGCGTCGAACTTCTGGATGCGCCGGTTCCAGGTGTCGGCGACGTAGAGGTTGCCGGCACGGTCGATGGCCAGGCCGACCGGTTCACTGAAGGCGCCCGGAGCGGTGCCCCGTCCGCCGTAGACCCCGAGGACGTTCCCCTCGGCATCGAAACGCTGGAGACGATGGTTGCCCGCGTCGGTGACATAGAGGGTGCCGTCGGGGGCGATGGCGATGGCCCGCGGGCCGAAGAAGGCGCCGGGCTGGTCCTGCGGCGAGGTGACGTGACCGAAGCGCCCCCAGGCGGCCAGAAAGCGTCCGCTGGCGTCGAACTTCTGGATCCGGTGGTTCCAGGTATCGGCCACGTAGACGTAGCCCTGGCGGTCCACGGCGATGCCCCACGGCTCGTTGAACTGGCCGGGGCCACTGCCCTCGCCGCCCCAGGCCAGCAGCAGACGTCCGCTGGCGTCGAACTTCTGGACGCGGTGGTTGCGGCTGTCGGTCACGTAGAGGCTGCCGTCCGGGCCGACGGCCACCCCCTTCGGTTCGTTGAACTGACCAGGGGCGCTGCCCCGCTGGCCGCCGATGATCTGCAGCGGGGTCAGGGCGACGGTCGGCGCCGGACCGGCCGCCACCGCCGGCGCCGCCTGGGGAGCCACCCACGGGCCAGCGGCCAGATCGCGGCGAACGAACATGACGAAATCGGTCGAGCCCAGGGGACTGAGCGGCTCGCGGTAGAGGAAGTAGCGCCAGAGGCGGGAGCGGGTCTCCGGGTCAGCAACGGCCTTCCAGAGGCGGCCGGGGGTGAGGTCGCGATAGTCCTCGGGGAACCACCAGCGGAGCCGGAAGCGCTGGCTGATGTAACGGTCGCCCAGCACCGCCCGGGCCCGGGCCTCGGCATCGTTCTCAAAACTGGCCAGGACCACCGGCGCGTCCAGGGGCGGTGTCCCGGCCCCGTAGAAGACCCGCCCCCGCCAGTCGCGCAGGTACCATTCGAAGGGCCAGGAGACGCCGCTGTCGTAGGCCACCTTCAGATCGCGCCCCTCGCCGGTGCGGAAGGCCAGCCGCTCGATCTCGCGCATGACCAGCCCCACGTCGGGCGCGGTCTGGGTGTAGACGATCATCTCGACCGGAATATCGCCGTGGAAATAGACGGCCTGCCAGGCTGTACGCAGCCAGAGCGGGACCAGCAGGGCCAGAGCGGTCAGCGGCAGCAGCTTCAGGCTGAGGGGCCAGCCCAGCCGGCGGGCGGTGGTCACCGCCAGGCCGGCGAAACCGGCGCCGATGAGCCCGAGTCCGACCAGCTGGAAGATCTTCTGCTGTTGCTGGAGGGGAGTCCCCTGGAAGGGGTCGCCGGTCCCCAGCATCGCTCCGAGGACCAGGATGGTCAGGACCACCGCCAGGGCGTAGAGCGGAGCCCCGGCCGCCCAGGCCAGGCGCCAGGGGATGCTCTCGATCAGCCGGCCCAGGGTCAGGGCCGCCAGCAAGATCAGGGGCAGGGTGATGTGGACGCTCAGCCAGGGCATCTTCTCGGCCGCCCAGGTGTAGGCCAGCAGGCTGCCCAGCAGCCAGAAGATGAGGAAGTGAGCGAGCCGGTGGCTCCGTCGCCACCAGTAGACCAGGCCGGCCAGCGCCAGTGGCAGGGCCAGGAACTCGTAGAGCGGGAGCAGGATGAAGTAATAGTACCAGGGCTGGGCGCCCCGGGCCACCCCCTGCTGCTCCAGCCAGTACTTCAGACCGCCGATGGTGCCGCTGAAAAAGCCGGGCGGGTTGGAGAAGAACGTGGTGTGCAGGGTGACAAAGATCGCCCAGAAGATGACGGCGCCGGTCGCCCAGAGGCGCGGCTGCCAGCGCAGCCCGAGCCAGGCCCCGGCCCCGAGAAGCCCCAGAAAGGCCGCCACCGAGACGAGGTCGGCTGTCGCCGGGTCGGTCCGCAGGAAGGGCCAGCCGAAGACCGCCGCTCCCAGCGGGGCCGAGATGGTGCCCAGAACCAGCAGCAGCTGACTGCCCGGCGTCAGCGGACCAGACCGACCGAGCCAGCGGACGATCTCCAGCCGGCTGTGCACGAGAAGCAGAAACGCCCCCAGGATGGCCACCGTCAGATAGGTGTTCTCCTTGGTCGAGAAGGCAAAAGCGAGGCCGGCCACGGCCAGATACAGGTACCGCGGCTGCGGGTCGTCGAGAAAGCGCAGACAGGCCACCACGAGGAGGGCCGTCCAGCCCAGGACGAACATATCCTCGCGGGCGAAGCGCGAGAAATAGAGGAGGGTGGGCGAGACGGTGATCATCGCCGCCGCCAGGAGCGCTCCGACCCGTCCCAGGTGGTGGCGCAGAAAGTACGGCATGGCGATAAGGGCCGTCCCGAAGAGGGCGTGACCCAGCCGGGCGGTGGCATCGGTCACCCCGAAGAGAAAGTACAGCAGGGCCATCATGTGGAACTGAAACGGCCCGTGCATCATGGGGTCGTGGCGGTAGCCCCGGCCGCTGTAGAGATAGTAGGAGTAGACCGCGTGCAGGCTCTCGTCGTGATGGAGCATGCGCGGTCCCAGATCCCACAGGCGGAGCGCCAGCCCCAGGACCAGCAGCCCGCCGTAGGCCAGCGCCTCCAGCGAGAGCGGCAGCACGGCCGTCAGCGGTCGGTCGAGGAGCGACGGTGCGCGAGCACGCTGGGCGGTCTGCATCGTCTGTTACCTCTCCAGAAGACTGCGGACATAGACGATCACGTCGGTCCGCTCGACCGGCGTGGCTCCCGGGCCGGCCGGCAGTTCGCGGTAGACCAGCCAGCGGTAGAAGGCGCCGAGCGTGGGCCAGTGCGGCCGCCAGGCCTGCCAGAGATGATAGCGCTGGCCCAGGTAGCCCTCGCCCGGCGCCGGCGCCCCGGCCGGCAGGACCACCACCAGCGCCTCACCGTCCGACGCCGGGCGCACCGGCCGCCCGCTGAGGTACCACTGGACGAGGACGGCGCCTGGCCCCTGGACCACCACCTCCCGGTCGCGGATCCGGTTGTTCTCCAGGACCGCCAGAATCTCACGGACCTCGCCGGCCAGGGTGCGAACATCGCTGGCGGTGGCCTCCAGCCGGAAGAGTTCCACCGGCGTCTGGGCCTGAACGAAGGCCAGCTGGCTCAGACTGTGGACCTGCCAGAGCACCCCCAGGCCCGCGCCGACCAGCCCCAGGGCCGCCCGCCCCCCCCAGACCGCCCGCCGGTCGGCCCAGTGGCCGGCGATGAAGACGAGGAACAGGATCAGCGCCGGGAGCAGCGCCGGGGCGATGAGATCCACCGCCGGGTCCGGCGGCCGTGGTCGCGGGGCGGGCAGCGAAAGGTAGCCGGCCACGATCCCCAGAAGCACCAGCGGCGGCCCGCCGAAGAGCAGCAGACGGGCACACTCCCGACGCAGACGGGCGTCGCGGAGACGGCCGACCGCCGGCCCGACCACCAGGCCAGCCAGAAGCGCCAGGGGAACGATTATCGTCGCCGTCAGCGCCGGCCGGCGCTCGGCCTCCGCCAGACAGAGCAGGAGGGCCACACCGGCCCAGATCAGGAAAAAGCGACCCCGCCATTCGCGCCAGCGCCGCCCGGCCGCCAGCAGGGCCCCCGCAAGCAGCAGCGGCTCGTAGACAGCCACGGTGAGCATCGGCAGCCAGATCGGCGCGCCCGCCGTCCGGGGAACGAACGCCTCCACGAAGAGCGCCAGCGGGTCCAGGAGGGCCTCCTGGAGGCCAAAGGGGTAGGTGAAGGCGCGCGTCGCCACCAGGAACACGAAGAGCAGAGCCCAGAGAAGGGCTGGTCGGGCCGGCGCCGCCTGGCGCCAGAGGGCCACCACGGTCCGCCGGGTGGCCGGCGCGGTGAGGGCCAGCCCCAGAGCGGCCACCCCCATGGGCACCAGCACAAAGTAGCCGGCCGGCCCGGCCACCAGGAGCACCCCCAGTGCGAGCGCCGTCAGGCCGTATCCCCACCCCTGAGCGCGCACCGTCGCGTCGAGCCCGACGACCAGGAGCAGCCCGGCCAGCAGCGCCAGCGGCAGGCTCTCGACTGTCCGGCTGACCTGAACCAGTGTCGGCGAGAGGGCCAGCAGGAAGCTGCTGGCCAGGGCCTCGCTCCGTCCCAGTCGGTGGCGCAGGGCCCACGGCCCCAGGCAGAGGGCCGCCCCGGCCAGGGCCGGCAGCAACCGGGCGGCCGCATCACTCGGCCCGACCAGGAAGAACAGGAAAGCGTTCAGGTGCAGGAGCAGCGGAGCCGCCGCCACCGGGGCGGCCTCACCCCGGCTGAGCTGCCAGGCGCCCACCGCCAGGGCGGCCTCCCGTGGTGCGAGCGGCGCCAGGTCCAGGCCGCCGAGGCGCACGGCCAGGGCCAGCAGTCCCGCCAGGAGGTATAGCGCCGTCTCCAGGCGCGGTGGAGGCAGCGCCGCTGCCCGGACGTCCCCCGGCGCCGGCGGGGCCACCGGTCCGTCCACCGGGGCGGACCGTGGCGGCCGACGGGCGGGAGCGTGCCGGCGGGAGCGAGCCATCGTAACTCCGCCTCTCTCAACCGTGAGCGCGCGGCCCTACCGGACGGCGAGCGCGCGCGGCGTCACCTGATAGATCGTCACCGGACCGTTCTGATAGACCGGCGCCAGCAGCGTGGGGTCGCGGGCGAGCACCGCCGGCACCGCCGCGCCGTAGAGCGCGCGCTCGGTCGGCCCCACGTAGACATAGGCCACCTGATACCGGGCCAGAAGCCCGGCCACGCGCACCGGATCGCTCTCGCGATAGATCGCCTCGATATCGCCCCGCCGGCGGGCCGGCTCATCGTAGCGGCCGCGCCACTGGACCTCGTGGAAGTCCCAGCCGAGCAACGTGGGCAGGCCGGTGAACTCGGCGATCCGGCCGATCTCCTGCTGGTACGAACCCCCTGTCGCCTCGACGATCGTCGGGGTGCCGGCGACGTTCGCCTGCAGCCACTGGATGGCGGCGAACTCCTCCGGGCGCCAGTGGGCGAAGAAGCCCGTGCCGTCCAGGGTCGGTGGGCCGGCGAAGAAGCCGGTCTTGGAGAGGGTGGCCAGCGGCGCATAGAGGAGCCCGGCGCCGACGAGCAGTCCAACGGCCCCCAACGACAGCCGAGCCGTCCACCGCCGGCGGTCCGTCTCGGCGATGAGCACGGTCAGCGCGATCCCCGCCGCCACCCCCCACAGGACCCAGGTCTGGAAATAGAGTTTGAAAACCGTATTCATCCGGTTGCCGAAGAGGTCGCGGACGAAGACCAGTTCGGTCCCCAGCAGCAGGAGCGTCCCGGCCAGGACCAGTCCCAGAAGGTAAACCTCGGCCCGGATCGGCGCGGCCCCGGCCACCGGTCGGAGCGACCGACCGGACACCGGCCTGACGGGCACAGCGGTCTGCACCGGCGCCGCCAGCACCCGCCGGCGCAGGAGCGCCAACGCCACCAGCCCCACCGGCAGCAGAATCCCGCCCACCGGCAGGCGCAGGGCCAGGAGCAGGAGCGCCCCCGGCTCCCGGAGCGCCCGGGGGATCAGCGCCTCAAGGTCGAGCAGACTGGTGAGGAGGAGAGCCAGGCTCACCCCGGCCACCGGCAGCCAGTGGCGTCGGGCCACCCCGCCCGGCCGGAGCCGACGCCAGAGGAAGAGGCCGAGGACGCCGAGGAACGGCCCCCAGACCAGCAGGAAGTGCTGGGGCTTGGTGCGGATCGGCACAATCCCCAGCCCGGCGGCCTGCGACTGGAAGACGGCGAAGAAGGGCAGGTAAAGCAGAAAAGCCAGCCCGCCGACCAGGCCGGCGAAACGCAGAGCCTCCCGCAGGGCCAGCCGGTCGAGCCGGCCGCGCTCCAGGACCTCACGCCCGAGGAGCGCGCCGGCCAGCAGCCCCAGGTAGGTCACCAGATCCCAGGTGTTGAGAAAGCCCAGCCCGCCGACGACCAGCCCCAGGAGCAGGAGCGCCGGCGGCCGGCCCAGCAGGTCCCCGGCCCGCATCCCGTCGGGCGCCAGCAGGAGATGCCAGGCCAGGGCCAGGGCGAGCAGGCCGAAGGGCAGGGCCAGGAGGTGTGGATGGAGATCGGCCAGCAGGAAGCTGAAAAAGGGGAACTCGGTGATCGTGTAGTCGCGGACCTGGCCGTCGGGCGCGAGGTCCATCACCACCCGCGCCGCCCGAAACCACCACCAGTTGTCAAGCGCCTCCACCGGAAAGCCGAACGGGCTCCGGTAGCCCGGCGGAAGGTCTTTGATCTGGAAGAACTGCCGGAGCGGTGGGCTGAGCAGATCGTTGGCGTTCGCGACCTCGACCACTGGCTCCAGGTTGCTGAGCAGGACGACACAGAGGGCGGTCAAGAGCCCCCCAACCCCGCTCAGCCGCCGCGAGAGCCCCGGCCAGGTGGAGAGCACCGCCACCCCCAGGGCGAACGCCCCGGTGGCCGCCAGGGCGAAGAGAAGGGCGATCGCCAGATTGAAGGCCACGCCGGCCGGGGTCGCGGTCAGTTTGGCCAGCAGCCCGACCAGGACGTAGCCGAAGTAGTAGTAACTGATCGAGTGGCCGGCCAGCCAGGGGTCCACCGGTGGGAAGCGCTCGCTCCGCAGGACGGCGTTGAGAAAGGCGAACTCCATCGGCTTTTCGGTGGCGAAGATCTCCGGGTTGTAGGCCCGGACCAGCGCCCAGAGGGCGAAGGCCCCCAGGAAGAGTCCCTCGGTCGCCAGGATCAGCCGGCGCTGCTCACGCCAGAGAGCCCGCAGATGGGAGCCGGTCTCCGGCCAGACCAGCCACCCGACCGCCCCGACCAGCCCGACGAGCGCCGCGACCGTCACCGGACGGTTGGCCCAGAACCCGAGCGTCGCCCCCAGCCAGAGGAGATAGCCCACCACCAGCAGCCCCAGCGGACGGGCGAAAGCGAACCCCCGGTCGGGCAGCGTCCGCAGGCAGAAAAAGGCCAGCGGCAGGGCCGCCAGGCCGATCACCTGAAGGGCGAGATACCAGCGCAGAAACTCAGCCACCGGACCGTCTGACGCGATAGATCTTCACGCCGTCCTGATCATACACGATGTCCAGGTACGGGCCAACCATCCGGTCGAACTTGGCCAGTCCCTGCGGACTATAGTAAATGCGTTCGAGCTCGCCGACGATGAGATAGTCCACGCCGTAGCGCAGTAAGATGCGCCAGGCCACCTCGGGCGCAGGGTCGTTGTAGAGGCGCTGGACGTCGCGGATCCGCTCGTCCACCAGATACTGGTAGCCCCAGCGCTGCTGCTTCTGGTGCCAGTCCCAGCCGATGATGGTCGGCAGCCCGGTGTAGATCGCGTAGCGCGAGCCCCAGCGGTAGAGCGGGGTGACCGCTTCGGCGATGACCGGCGTCCCCTCGACGTTGGCCTGCAGCCAGCGGATGGCCTGAAGATCGCTCGCCAGGCGAAATGCGCGTCCTGGCCGCCCCTCGGGGCCCTCGGTGTGGACCGCGACCTGCATATAGGCGGTGCCGTCCAGCGTCGGCGGCAGCGTCGGCACGAAGCGGTCGCGAACCCGGGCCGCCGTCCCCACGACCGGGTAGACCAGCGTCGCCACCAGCAGCACCGCCAGACCGCCCAGCCAGAGCCGACGCAGCCCACCCAGTGGCAGCGCCCGCAGTCGGGCCACCACTGTCGGCAGCGCGACGGCCGCCGCGATCCCCCAGAGCACCCAGACCTGGAGATAGAACTTGAACACGGTGTTCATCCGGCCGATGTCGCCCTCCAGGGCCACCAGTTCGGTGAGGACACCGAGCGCCAGCCCGGTCCCGACCATCCCCAGCAGGAACCGCCGGGCCGGCGTCTGCTGGGGATGGAAGAACAGCCCGGCCACCACCAGCCCCAGCGCCAGCAGCAGCCCGGCCAGCGGCTTGCCGAGAACGGCCAGGGCGCCGGCCAGACCGGCCAGACCCAGAGCCCCGGCCAGGAGTGCCTGGAGCGTCTCCCCCGCCGCCGGACTGAGCCGCCGCCAGAGAGCCAGCAGATGGTCGGGCCGATCCCAGTGACGGCCCCAGAGGGTGCAGACCCGCACGACAGCCGGGAAACGCCCGTCAGGCAGCGGCGCCAGCAGCAGGAAACTCAGGAGCACGGCCAGGAAGGGCCCGTGGATGACCAGATAATCGCCCAGGGGCGAGGCGTCCGGGATCGGCTGGAAGCCGGTGTAGAAGGCCTGGTAGGCCCGGTGGAAAGGAAGGTAGAGGAGGTAACTCAGCGCCCCCAGGCCGGCCAGGAAGACGCCCGCCCGCAGGAGGGCCCCGACCCGCCGGTCCGGGAGACCCAGCCAGCCGACCAGCAGGGCCAGCCCGACCAGCCCGAAGTAGGTGGGGAAGTCCCAGGAGTTCATCGGGAAGAGCGCCCCGATGACCAGCGCCCCGGCCAGGAGCCGGGGCAGGGCGCCGAGCGCCTGACGGACCAGAGCGCGGCGCGTCCCGTCCCCTGCCCCCTCTACCGGCCGCAGGACCCGGTCGAGCGCCACCCCCAGAGCCAGGAGCGTGAAGGGCAGCGCGATCAGGTGAGCGTGCAGGTCGGCGTAGAGGAACGTGAAGAAGGGGAACTCGTTGATCGTCCCTGCGATCACCCGTGTGCTGGGCCAGTACCAGTCGGTCGGAATGACCAGCGTCTGACCAGCCAGCAGGCGGGCCAGCCCCAGTCCCACGGCCAGGAGGAAGCCCAGGCTGAGTGGCGATCCCGCACTGAAGCCGCCGAGCTGGGCCACGGCGTCCAGGAGCTGTCCGGCCCCGCCGAGGTTGCCGATGAGGCAGACGAAGAGGGTGGCCAGGCCGCCGGCGAGGAACGCCCGGCGGACCGCCGGATCGGCCAGCGTGAGAGGCGGCCCGGTCGTGACCGGCGCCGCCGCCGTGCTCCCCCCGGCGATGGGGGGCGCCCCCCGGGCCGGACGACCGAGAGACAGCGCCAGGTTCAGCCCGGCCGAGAAGGCGCCGGCCGCCGTCATGGCGAAGAGGAGCGGTATCACCAGGTTGTAGGCGGTGGTCGGGACGATGCCGCTGAGCTTGATAAGCGTCCCGACCACGATCTGGCCGAAATAGTAGTAGTTGAGATAGCCGCCGGCGAACCACGGATCGTAGGGCGGGTAGGTCACACTCTTGATCGCCGCCATCAGGTAGGCCAGGTCCATCGGCTTCTCCCCGCCCCGAGCCGGGTGCCAGAGGTCGGGGTTGAGCAGACGGATGCCCAGGAAGAGAAAGAAGGCCCCCCAGAAGACCGCCTCACCGGCCAGCAGAAACAGCCACCGCTCGCCCCAGAAGGCCCGCAGGGCCGGCCACTGTCGCCAGGCCAGCCCACCCGCCAGGCCGGCCGCCGCCAGCAGCATCAGTCCGGCCACCGCCCGCGAGGCCGGCAGAGGGGTCAGGCTCACCAGCAGCCAGTTGAGCCAGGCCACCAGCAGGATGGCCAGGCCATAGCGCAGGGCGAAACCCCGGTCGGCCAGCGCGGGAAAGAGCCCGAAGGCCAGCGGCCAGCCGATGAGACCGAAGACGACGAGGCCCGCCACCCAGACGAGAAGGGGCACCCGGTTGGCCAGGCTGTCCGGGTCGAAGAGATCGCGGTAGGTGCCACCGGCCCGGATCCGGGCCTGCTGGTCGGGGCTGAGAAGCAGACTCTTGTAGCGAGGACCAGACTCCGGCGCGACCACCGTCCAGGCGCCACCGAGCAGGAGCCGGAGGTCGGCCTCTGAGAGCGTGGTCCGCTTGCGAAAGATCAGGACTTTCGGGTGGTCGTAGACCGAGAAACTCTCATCGGCCCGCCCCAGATTGAGCACGAGCGGCGCCGGCCGGAAGTCGCGCAGCAGGCGGGGCGTGGGCAGGCCCGGATCGCTCAGCGTGTCGTCCACCAGGGCGAGGCCGAAGAGGTTGGGATAGGTGGCGAAGACCGCCACCAGTTCGAAGCCCAACTCTTCGCCGAAAAGCAGCTGGTAGTAGCGGGTGGTCAGCGGATAACGGTCGGGCAGGCGCGGAATGGTGCCATAGAGACGGTTGCTGAAAAAGAGAATATAGTCGGCCTGCTGGAGCGTCTCGACAAGGTGACGATACTTGCGCTCATCGTCCGGTTCGTAGAGGTTCAGCGTCAGCCGCCGGTACTGCTCCGGGGTGTAGAGCCGGTCGCCCAGACGCAGGGGGACTGGCAGGCCCTCCTCCCAGTGCTCGGTGGCCAGGACCGCCCCGGCGGGAATGTGCTGGTAGATCCAGGCCGAGGCCCGGTCGGCCGTGTGGGGCTCGGTGTAGACCCGGACATAGGCCAGGGCCCAGAAGGCCGTCCCCAGCACCACCAGTCCGATCCCTGCGGCCACCAGTCGCCCCGGCCAGGCCCGCCGGCGACCGGTTTCGGCGGCCAGCGGGTGGTCGGGCCGAACCGCCGCCAGGGGCACGTGCTCGAAGTAGCCCAACCCCTTGCGTTCGAACCAGCGTCGGGCGGCGGCGTCGAGGTCGACCCCGGCCAGCCAGTGGAGCGACGAGCCAGCGGCTGCCCGCCAGGCCAGCTCCCGACGCTGGTCCAGCCAGCGGCGCAGGGTCAGCAGCCCCACTGCGGCGAAGAGACAGAGCACCGGCGTGATCGGCAGGAGGTAGCGCAGGAATTTGGCGTGGAAACTCCCGACGATGGCGAAGTAGGGGACCACCCAGGCCAGGAGCAACAGATCCTCGGTCCGCCGGCGCCACAGGCCCCGTAGGAGGGCGAAGAGGCTTCCGCCCAGTGCCGCCAGCCCCAGGGCGGGGCCGAAGCCGAAGAGGCCAAGGTTCTGGAGAAAGTACAGGTAGTGGGGGCGATTAATATACTGGCGGGTGTAGGGGAGATCGAGGAGCCCGCGGGCCATGGCGTTCTGCTCGGCCACGTGCTGGACGAACGTGGTCGCGTCGATGAGCGCGTAGGGCGAGCAGAGCGCGAAGGTGAGGGCGGCCACGGCCAGGCTGGGGAGGCCGGTGGTCACCGCCGCCCGGAGCGCCGGCCCGCTCAGCAGCCGCTCCCACGGCCAGGGCTGACGGGCCGACGCCCGCGCCACCCGCAGCGCCGGCCCGACCGCCATCAGGAGCAGAACCGGCGCGGCCGAGACCTTGGTCGCCAGGGCCAGGCCGGTGGTCAGGCCGGCCAGCAGGGCCCAGCGCCGGCGGCCGGTGCGCAGAAAAAGCGCCCAGTGGAGCAGCGTGGTGGTGAGGAAAAAGGTGAGCGGAGTATCGCTGGCGTAGAAATGGGCCAGCTGAATATGCAGGGTGGCCAGGCCCACCAGCGCCGCCGCCAGGAGCCCGGCCCACCGGTCGTAGAGGGTTCGGCCCAGCAGATACACAACGAGGACCGTTCCGGTGTCGAAGAGGGCCGAGAGGGTGCGTCCGACCAGCCGCATCCCCAGCAGGCTGTCGAGGTCGCGCAGGCCGGCCAGCGGGCCTCCCAGATCACCAAGGGTCCCCAGCAGGCTGGTCACGGCCCGCAGGAGATAGAAGACGAGCGACCCATAGGCGAACGACTTCGGATTGAGCGGGCTCTCCGGGGTCAGGAGGAGGGCCAGATCGGGCGGCCAGGCGAGGCGGTCGGTGACCATCAGGATATGCCGTTCGTCGGGATGGTAGAGATGGCCGCCGTCCCAGTCGAGGTTGAAGAGGCGCAGAGCAGCCGCCCCCACGAGCACCAGCCCGAGCAGCAGGCGATGCCCTATCCGGTGGAAACGGTTGCCGGCGACCGGTCGCGACATCGGTCCATCCCGACGATCAGGAGCCGGGTGGGCGAGGCCCCGCCAAGATTATACCGAGGCCCGGCTCCACCCGGCAGCGACCCTGTGAGCGGGCTCACAGGGTGAGATTGAAGATACGCATCGCCCGCTCAAAATGCAGCGTCGAGGGATTGACAGCGTAGGGATCGACCTGGCGGATGATATGGGCCAGCACCACCAGCAGGGCGCCGGCCAGGTCGGGCAGCATCTGCTCAACCTCATCGGAGAGGGCGCGCTCCAGCGGTGGATAGGTGGCCAGATACTCCAGGATGGGATGCAGTTCGATTTCCTCCTCCATCTCCTGGAACTCCTGGAGCGAGCGCTGGAGCCCCAGCGTCAGCGGGAGGTCGTACTTGATGATCACATCGCGGCCGTTGGCCGAGGCGGCCTGGTTGGCCACCACCAAAAGGTCCCGCAGCTTGCTGCCGATGAGGTCGATCGCCCGGCGGACATCGCTCTTGTCGAGTTCCAGCCCCTCGATCCGGCGCAGGAGCTCTTCGAGGCGGTGGACACCGATCACGCCGACAGCCATTCTCTTCCTCCCCCAGGTGAAGACTCGCGGAGGCCGTGCGGCCCCCTCTACCGGGAGTGTAGCACAGGCGGCCCGGGTCGGTCACACCGCCCGGAGCAGGCGGCCCGGCCTCCACCGAGATACTCAGTGGGCGGGAGCGATCTCCTCTTGACAGCGGTCGACCGGCTGTCTGGGATCTATGATGGCCAGATTCTCTCCAGGAGGAGACCATGGTCGCGCGCTCGTTCGGACGACGCCGGTTCCTCGCCGGGTTTGGTGCGGCTGTCCTGCTCGCAGCCTGTGCGGCGCCGACCCCGACCCCGACGCCGACGCCGGCGCCCAAGCCAGCCCAGCCGGCGCCGACGCCCACCCCGGCGCCGGCCGCCAAGCCGGCCCAACCAACAGCCACCCCAACCCCGGCCCCGGCCAAGCCGGCCCAGCCCACCCCGACCACCCCGGCCAAGGCGGCCACCGGGAAACTGGAGATCTTTAGCTGGTGGACCAACCCCGGTGAGCAGGAGGCGCTCTTCGCCCTCTACGACATCTATCGCAAGCGCTACCCGGGCGTCGAGATCATCAACGCCACGGTGGCCGGCGGTGCCGGCGTCAACGCCAAGCAGGTGCTTAAGACGCGCATGCTCGGTGGCGACCCCCCGGACAGCTTCCAGGTCCACGCCGGCATGGAGCTCAACGACACCTGGGTCAAGGCCGGCAAGATGGAGCCGCTCTCCTGGCTCTACAAAGACGAGGGCTGGGATAAGGTCTTCCCCAAAGGTCTGCTCGATATCCTGAACTACAAAGGCGAGTACTACTCGGTGCCGGTTAGCGTGCACCATGGGAACGTCCTCTGGGGCAACAAGAAAGTCCTGGAGCAGGTTGGGGTGACCAAGCTGCCCGAGACGTTTGACGAGTTCTTCCAGGTGGCCGAGAAACTCAAGGCCAAGAACATCCCCGCCCTAGCCCTGGGCGACAAGGATAAATGGGAGGCCGCCCACCTCTTCGAGGACGTTCTCCTGGGCACGGTCGGGCCGCAGATGTACCGCGACCTGTTCGCCGGCAAGGCCAAGTTCGACGATCCCAAGGTGACCCAGGCCCTGGAGACCATGAAGCGCATGCTCGACTACGTCAACGCCGACCACGCCGCCCTCGACTGGGCCGGGGCCGCCCAGATCCTGGTCGACGGCAAGGCGGCGATGATGATCATGGGCGACTGGGCCGAGGGCTTCTTCCTGGCCAAGGGCTGGAAGCCCGGCGAACACTTCCTCTACGCCCCCTCGCCCAACACCAAGGGCGCCTTTATGACCGTCATCGACACCTTCGGCCTGCCCAAAGGGGCCAAAAACCGCGAGAACGCTATCAACTGGCTGCGGGTCGTGGGCTCGAAGGAGGGGCAGGAGGCCTTCAACCCCAAGAAGGGGTCGATCTGCGCCCGAACCGATTGTGACCCCAAGATCTTCGACACCTACCTCCAGTGGTCGGCTCAGGATTACGCCAAAGCCGAACTGACTCCCAGCCTGGCCCACGGTTCGGCCGCCCCCGAGGCCGTGGCCAGCGCCTGGAACGATATTATGAACATCTTCGTCACCGACCGCGACGTGGCCAAGGCCCAGAAGGCCCTGATCGACGCCGCCAAGGACCTGGGCAGCGCCTGATGACCCTCCGGGGGCGCCCCCCGGACACCCGCATGGAGACGAAACGATGCTGGCCAGAGAGCGGGCCCAGCCCGGCCTGCGAGCCCTTCTCGGAATCTGGTTTCAGAGCGAACGCCTCCTCCCGGTTCTCCTGATCCTGCCCTCGGTCGTGGCTATCGGCATCTTTGTCTACGGGTTCATCGGCTGGACGTTGCTGGTCTCGCTCTCCCGCTGGACGGGCGTCGCGCCAGACTATACGCTCGTCGGCCTGGAGAACTACCTGCGCCTCTTTAACACGCCGCGCTTTCAGAACGATCTGCGCAACACGCTCGTCTTCACCCTCTTCTTCGTCGGCGGATCGCTCCTGGTCGGCCTGCTGCTGGCCATCCTTCTCGACCAGAAGGTCCGCGGAGAATCGTTCTTCCGGACCGTTTACCTCTTTCCCATGGCCGTCTCTTTTGTCGTGACGGGCGTCGTCTGGCGCTGGCTCCTGACACCCGGTGACCCACGGACCGGCGACCTGGGTCTGAATCAGCTCTTCGGCCTCCTCGGCCTGCACTTCCTGAAATCCCGGTGGTTCACTGACCCGACCGTGCTGCTGGCAGTGCCGGTCGGCGCCATTCAGTTCGGCATCCCGGTGGCCCTCTTCTCGGTCATCCTGGCCGCGATCTGGCAGATGTCGGGCTTCTGTATGGCGATGTACCTGGCCGCCCTGCGGGCGATCCCTGACGACCTGCGGGAGGCCGCCCGGGTCGACGGGGCCAGCGAGTTTCAGCTGTACCGCGACGTGATTATCCCGCTCCTCAAACCGACCACGATCAGCGCGGCCATCGTTCTCGGCCATATCTCGCTGAAAATCTTCGATCTCGTGTTCATCATGACCGGGAGCGGCCCGGCCCAGGCCACCGACATGCCGGCCATCTTCATGTACGAGACCACCTTCCGCGACAACCGCTTCGCGCAGGGGGCAGCCATCGCCATTGTTATGCTCATTCTCGTCTCTCTGGTGATCGTTCCCTACCTTATCAGCACACTGCGCGGGAAGTTGGAATGGTAGGCACAATTCGCCTCAGTCGCGTCGCCCTCTACCTCATCCTCAGCGCCTTTGCGCTTTTCTATCTGCTTCCCGTCTATCTTCTGCTGGTGACCTCGCTGAAGAGTTTCGCCGATGTCAGCTTTGCTCGGATGTGGAGTCCGCCCTCCTATTTTTCGCTGGAGAGTTTCGCCACCGCCTTCGAACGGCTTCGTCCGAACATTCTGAATAGCGTGACCATGACCGTTCCGGCCACGATCATCTCCGCCTTTATCGGCTCGATCAACGGCTATGTTCTGGCGAAATGGCGATTCCGGGGGTCAGAGGTTCTCTTCGTGCTGATTCTTTTCGGCATGTTTATCCCCTACCAGAGCATCCTCATCCCGCTGGTCTATGTGCTGCAGCGCATCGGTGAGGTGGGCCAGGATCTGGTCCAGATCCTGCCACCGGACCTGGCCTGGCTGGGGAACTTCATTCCCGGCTACGGCTCCATCGCCGGCCTGGTTCTGGTCCACGTGATCTACGGGATCCCGATCACCACCCTGATCTTCCGGAACTACTACGCCGCCGTGCCCGGCGAACTGCTGGAGGCCGCCCGGATCGATGGCGCCGGCATCCTGGGGATCTACCGGTACATCATCCTCCCCATCTCGATGCCCGGATTCGTGGTCGTGACGATCTGGCAGTTCACCAGCATCTGGAACGAGTTCCTCTTCGCGGTGACGATCACCAGCAGTCCGGTCAAACGCCCGCTGATGGTGGCGGTCTACAACCTGCAGGGCAGCCAGATCACCGAGTGGAACATCCAGATGGCCGGCGCCCTGCTGGCCGCTCTGCCCACTCTCCTGGTCTATCTGGCCCTCGGCCGCTACTTCCTGCGCGGCCTCCTGGCCGGCTCGGTCAAGGGCTAGACCTCCCCCAACAGCCCTCCCCCAAGTGGGGGATTGCCGCCTGGCTGCCTCATTGCTACAACTCCCCCAGACAGCACACCGCTCTCGGGGGAGAAACGTGCGCGGGTGGCTCGGTATCGGCGGTCTGGCTCTGGTCCTTCTCCTCCTGCTTCTCATCCCCGCCGCCCCGGTGGCCGGCCAGAGCAGCCGCTCCCGGGTCTACCTGCCGCTGGTCCTGGGCCGTCCCCCTGAGGACGCACGCTGGGTCCGTCCGGGCCTGGCCCGCTTCGGTTACGGGGTGAACCTCGCCGACCTGGGAAACATCGACCACATCCGGGCCCTGGGCTTCGGCTATGTCAAAGCCTACCTCTCCTGGGCCCAGAGCGAGCCGCAGCCTGGCCGCTATCAGTGGCTGACCAGCCCCACCCAGAACGACGCCAAAAACCTCGCCGACGCCGCCGA
>DAOUAE010000065.1:0-153439 GCA_034433795.1 Chloroflexota bacterium | reverse complement strand
GGGATGGGCGTCGGCGTCAGGGTCGGTGTCGGGGTGGCTGTCCCCGTCGCCGTGGCGGTCGGCGTCCCGGTCGGCGTCAGGGTCGCCGTGGCCACCGGCGTCGGACTGGTAACCGGCGTCGCGGTCGGCACAGGCGTCACGGTCGGTGTCGGCGTTGGGGTGATGGTCGTGGCCGGCAGATCGACTGTCGTCCGCAGCGCCTGCCCGTCCGCAAACAGGATGACGAGGTCGAAGAAGCCGCCGGCGGCGAGCGTGCCATCATCCGCCAGGTACAATCGGAGGGAACGGCTGTCGGTCATCGGCAGTGTGAGGCTGCCATCCGGGTTGTTCAGGAGTGGCTGGTCGGGACCGGTGCTCACCCCGATGGCCCAGTGCTCGTTGCCGGGAATGGTGTCCCAGCCGCGTCCACCGGCTAGCGGCTCGACCCGCATCCCAACGATGGTCTGGGCGCCAGGCCGCTGGATCTGAACTGCGAGGACAGCGTCGGGGCGCCCATCCGGTGTCAGGCGCTCGCCGCTCCCCACCCGGTCTTCGCCGAAACCGACGGGAGTGGTCGGGGCCTGCCCTTCGGCGACCAGCAGGCCGAGCAGACCATAGGCGCAGAGGACGGTCGTCCCTCCAGTCTCGCTGAGAAAGAGGCGAAGCCGGGCGTAGTAGCGGCCGGTCTGGCTGAACGCATAGCGCAGCAGCGGAGCGAAGCCCGGGCCGCTGTCATCGTCGAAAGCCAGAACCGTCGCGGCATCACCCGCGTAGAGGAACAGCTGAGCGTCGCAGTCGGGGTTGGTGACCGCCAGTTCAACAGTCTGGCCGGCCTGGGCCTCGAAGAAAACCCAATCCTCATCACCGGGCGTGTGGAAGGTCCGGGCCTGCCGGCGGCCGTCGAGTGGCAGGGCCCGGGCGGCACTGGCGCTGTCGTCGGGTTCGTAGGCGTCCGGCTGGCCGACCGTCGGTGTCGGGGTCGCCGTCGGCATCGGAGTTGACGTCGGCGTGGGCGCTGCGGAGACCAGCACCCCGCCCAGGCCGTACTGGGGACAGGTGCCACTGGTGGCGTGGTAGTGACGCACCCGGCCGAAGTACAGCCCGCTCTGGGACACGGTAGATTCGACCAGCGAGTCCACCCGATCGGGCGCCCGGTCGTCATTCTCGACCAGCAGCGTCGTCCCGTCGGGCGCGTAGAGACCCAGGACGGTGTCGCAGAGCGGGCTCTCGGTGAAGAGCCGGACCCGGTCTCCCGCATTCAGCCAGAAGGAGACCCAGTCGACATCGCCGGCGGTCAGGCTGTGCGTCTGGAGCGTCCCGTCCAGCGGCAGCGGCTTCGACATCGCCGGCCCATTGTCCGGCTCAAAGGAATCGGGAGCGATAGCCGGCGGGGTCGCGGTCGGGGTGGGCGTGGGCATCGTTTGCGCCAGGTGTACGGCGGCCTGGGCGCTCAGCTTGCCAGAGCCCCAGCCGGGGTTCGGGGTGGTCCCGGTGAAAGAATCGCGGGTGGCCGACTCGCGGAGGATCTGGAGCACCTGGTCGGCGGTCAGAGCGGGGTTGAGCTGCAAGAGCAGGGCGATGGTGCCGGTCACGTGCGGCGCCGCCATGCTGGTTCCGCGCAGAGCGGTGTACCGTCCGGCCGTATCCCACGGGGTGAACAGGCTGGCCGCCGACCGGGGCGCCACGATCCAGGCGCCGGGCGCCGCCACCTCGGGCTTCTGACGGCCGTCGCGGGTGGGTCCCCATGCACTGAAGGCCGCCAGATCGCCGGCCACCTCGCCACCGACCTGCGGCCGTGTCACCCAGGCCCCCACCGCCACCGCCTGGCGCGCCGTGGCCGGCTGGCTGATCGTGGCGGTGCTGACAAAACTGGTGAACCGGTTGATCCGTTCGTTGAAAGGCAGCCAGGCATCCCACCGACCCGACCCGCCCGTTACCGTGACACCGACGATCTCCAGCGTCCACTGCCCGCCGATGGTTGGCTGGCCATCGGCGGTGAAGACCTCGACCAGGGCGTGGTTGTCGGGGTTGGCGAAGGGCTGAAAGATATCGAAGCCAGGCGCGGCGCTGGCCGGACCGTTGTAGGCCAGGGCCTGAAGCGTTCCATAGGTCACCGGCCCGCTGATCTGCCCATCGCTCCGCCAGGCGAAGGGGCCGAAGCGCGCTCCCGCGGGACTGACGAGCGTGACGCTCAGCCGGTCGCTCCCCCGGTACCAGAGGTCCACCGCGAAGAAGGGGACGGGGCTGGTGAACTCCAGGCCCACGGCGACGGTCTGCCCCTGGCTCACTGCGCCGGCGGCGTGCAGCTGGTCCTGCTGGGAGTTCCCGGCCGAGACGACAAAGGCCAGACCCGACCGGTAGCGCGACATCAGATCGATATACCACTCAAGATCGTCGGTGCCGTCGTGGGGGCCGAAGTGGTTACCGAAACTGTTATTGATAACCACCGGCCGTCCCAGCGCGGCCGCCCGGTCGAGGACGTAGTCCCAGGCCTCCAGGGCCCCGGCGCTGGTGAAGTCGAACTTCACCACCAGAAGGTCGCTCTCCGGGGCCACGCCGAGATACTGGCCACCACCGGCCCGGCCATTGCCGGCGGCGATCCCGGCCACGTGGGTGCCGTGGCCGTCCTCATCGGTCGTCACCGCCCGCCCGGCGTTGATATCGGCCTCTGTCCACTCGGCTCCCCAGCGGGACTGGCCCATGACCACCGGCGGACGACTGCCAGGCGGGCAGGTCGGAAACCCGGGCTGGCCACAGGTCTGGTCCCAGAGATACTTCACCCGGGTGGTGCCATCGGCCCGCCGGAAGTCGGGGTGGGTCAGGTCCAGCCCGCTGTCCACCACCGCCACCAGAGCCCCCTGCCCCCGCAGCGGTCGCCCCTGACTATCGGTCTGGGCCCAGACCGCCGGGGCGCCGATGGCCGGCACCGAGAGGTCCAGCGCCCGGCTGAGCGGGACCGAGGGCGCGATCCGCTGTACGCCCGGCTGCCCGGCGACACCGGGAAGCGATCCGACCGGCAGCCAGGCCGTGTGCAGCCAGGAGCCATCCGGCAGTGAGCGGCTCAGCCGCACCCGCGCTCCGACGGCCGCGAGGTCGGGGCGCAGGTCGCGTTTGGCCCGGATGATGGTATCGACATATTCCTGCTGGTCCAGACTCAGCCGGCGCAGGGCCCGGCTGCGAGCCGCGCCCCCTGCGACCATGGCGATCCGCAGGTGCGGGTGCACCACCGTCTCGGCGGCCGCCGCTGTCACGGCGGCCGGCTGAGGCCGCCAGACCGCCAGTGCGGCCACCAGCAGCCCGGCGAGCAGCAGGAGCGCGCCGGCCCGACGTGCCAACCGCCACAGGCGTGGCCCCAGCATCGGTTCCCCCTCTCCCGGCGATCCTGACGGAGACGACCCGCCCGGCCCGGCGTTTTCTCCGGACCGGTCCCATCAGCCTCGCGCCCAGGTCTGTGCGACGGGAGTATCACGAGGTGGGGATCCGCCTGTCAATACGCGCGCTCACGGCCTTCGGCACTTTGTGAAATCTTTCACACCGAAGCCGGCGTGCCCGTGCGCCAGCGATCGAGCACCCGTTCGAGGAACGCGCGGCAGAGATGCGCCGGATAGGGCTTGGGGGGACGACCAACATGCCAGCCGTGGGCGTCGGAGCCGCAGGTCACGGCCAGTCTGTACGTCTGAGCCAGAGCGGTGTAGGTGGCAATGTCGGCCGGCGTATGGTAGGGGTGATAGGCCTCCAGCGCCACCAGCGGCACCGATCGCTGGAGCGCCACCAGATCCTCCTCCCGCAGCCGGTGACAGACCCCTGGCTCCTGCCGGGCCGGATGGGCCACCGCGCAGAGGCCATCGTGGTCCCGCAGCCGGGCCCCCAGGAGTTCAACCGGTATCGCCAGAAGATGGAAGGGGTTCCCGAGGTTGAGGCTGGCCAGGAGCTGACGGGCCGCTGCCGGGGTGGGGGCATAGCCAGCCCGCTCCAGCGCCACCAGCACCGGGTTGGGCAGCAGCTCGCCCTGGGCGTCGCGCGCCAGATCCAGGCTGACGACGTAGCCGCGTTCGCGCAGCCGCTCGACAAACCAGCCGTAGTAGCGCTCGCGGGCCCTCTGTCGGTGAGCCTGGACCTCAGCCCAGACCGGGGCGGCCGGGTCGATATCGTAGCACAGGAGATGGTAGACCCGATCGCCCAGAGCCGTGGTGACCTCCACGCCGCCGATGACCGCCAGGCCGTGGGCCGCCCCGGCTGCCTGGGCGGCCCGGACGCCGGCTACCGTATCGTGGTCGGTCACCGCCAGCACCCGCACGCCCTGCCGCTGGGCATCGGCCACCAGGTCCTCAGGCGACCAGGCCCCATCGGAGTGGCGGGTGTGCGTGTGGAGATCGACTCCCCCGTCGGTTGCGAGTGTCTGGACCAGCACCTCAACGTCTGACATCACCGTACCTTCCTTGAGCAGCGTTCTTGACGCGGGCTGTCCCCGCTCTCTACACTCTCTCTCAGACCAGACACAGGGACTTTTCGATGTCCGGTCTGCGCGCGGTTTTCCTCGACATCGACGGTGTCCTGATCGTGGCCGGGCAGGCCGTGCCCGGCGCGGCCACGGCGGTGCGGGCTCTCAAAGAGCGCGGGCTGGTCGTCCGCTTTGTCACCAACAACACCCGCGACAGCCGGCAGACCCTGGCCGCCCGGCTGCGGGCGCTGGACATCCCGGCCGAGCCGGACGAACTGGTCAGCGCCGCCCTGGCCACCGCCGCCTACCTCCGGCAGCGGGGCCTGACCCGCTGCTATATCCTGGCCCGGGGCGAAGTCCTGACCGAGTTCGCCGATCTGCTGGCGCCGGCGGAGGAAGCGACCGGCGTGGTCATCGGCGACGCCGCCGAGGATTTCACCTACGAGAACCTCAACCGCGCTTTTCGAGCCCTGCTACGGGGAGCCCATTTTGTGGCCATGCACCGCAACCGCTACTGGCAGACGCCAGCCGGGCTCGCCCTCGACGCCGGCGCCTTCGTCCGGGCGCTGGAGTACGCCAGCGGCCGCCGGGCCACCGTCATCGGCAAACCGTCGCCGGCGTTCTTCCGACAGGCGCTGCGCAGCGCCGGCTGCCCCCCAGAGGCGGCGCTCATGGTCGGCGACGATATCCGCACCGACATCCAGGCCGCGCAGCGCCTGGGCCTGCGGACCGCCCTGGTCCAGACCGGTAAGTTCCGCCCGACCGACCTCGCCCTGGGCCCCCAGCCCGACCTCGTGCTGCCGTCGGTGGCGGACCTACCCGACCGCCTGACTGCTCTCTGAGGACCCGCTCTCGGCCAGCAACCGGGCCAGGGTCTGGGGCGTCGCCCCGGGGACCAGCCGGCCGTCCAGCACCACCACCGGCCGGCGGATGAATCGGGGGTCGCTGGCCATCAGCCGGACCATCGCCTCCGGCGTCAGCCGCTCCGGTGTCAGGCCCTGCTCACGGGCCGGCCGGCTGCGCCAGGCGAAGAGATCGGCCGGCGACCGTCCGGCCAGCAGCGCCCGGATCTCGGCCTCAGTCAGCGGCTCCCGGAAGAGGTCGCGTTCCTGAAAGGTCAGGCCCCGCTGGGAGAGAAACTCTCTCACCCGCTGGCAACTCAGTCAGCCCTTGCGCACGAGCAGCAGGATCGTCGCCATCGCGTGCTCCCGGTGCGGTCAGGTAGGCCTGGTAAAAGGCCCGGAGGCCGCTCCCACCCCGGGCCAGGAACCGCAAGGCCGCCAGATTGGCCACGTCCGGCCCCTCGCCCGCCAGGCCCGGCACCTCCAGGATCACCGGCAGGTGAGCGACCTGCGGCTGCTGGAGCAGCAGCCGGAATCCTTCCTCGCCGATCTGGCCCAGGCCGATGTTCTCGTGACGGTCGCGGTTGGCTCCCAGCGGATGCTTGGAGTCGTTGGCGTGGATGAGCAGCAACCGCTCCAGCCCCACTGTCCCGGCGATCTCCTCAAGCACCGCCGCGATCCCCTCCGGCCGGCGCAGGTCGTAGCCGACGGCGAAGGCGTGACAGGTATCCCAGCAGAGCGCCAGTCGGGGGTCGTCCAGCGCGTGAAGGAGGTCGGCCAGTTCGCGGAAACGCCGCCCGATCCGCCGCCCCTGGCCAGCATCGTTCTCCAGGATGAGCCGGGCCGGCCCCGGGTACTGGGCGAGAACCGCCCGCAGCCCGGCGATGACCCGACCGGCCACATCGCCGTCGCCGGCACCCGGGTGGACGACGACTCCGACACCGCCCAGGCGCTCCGCCCAGTGTAACTGCTCGACCAGCGCCCGCACCGATCGCCGGCGAACCTCCTCCCGATCCGACCCCAGGTTGACCAGATAGGGAGCGTGGACGAAGACCGGACCGGGGACCAGCGCCCTGGTCGCCCACCAGGCCGCGAGCGCCGCAGGGCCGAAAGACGGCGCCGCCCAGGTCTGGGGCGAGCCGACGAAGATCTGCAGACAGTCGGCGCCCATGGCCCGCGCCCGCTCGAGGGCCGTGGCCAGACCGTGGCCGGTGGAAAGATGAGCGCCCAGAAGCGGCATCCCGTGCCTCCTCCGGCCCTGCCGGGCCGCTGTCATCCTACCCGACCACGGGCCCCGACGCAACCCCCAGCGCCTCCGCAACCGTCTCGCCCGCGCGTGAATCCCCGACGCCGGCCATCCCCGGCCGCACCGGGCAGACCGCCGGCCGGTCCTGACGGGCGGCCAGATCGGCCAGCGAGAGGGCGATCTCCCGCTGCACTGTCGGGTCGGTCTCCCGCCCGGCCGCCGTCTCCAATGCCCGTCGGGCGGCCGGCCCCCCGATCCGCCCCAGGGCCCAGGCGGCGTGCTCCCGGATGACGGGATCGGGCTCGGTGGCCAGGACCGTGGCCAGGGCGGGCACCGCCCGCGGATCGCCCAGGTTCCCCAGAGCCACGCAGACGTTGCGCAGGAGGCCCTGACGCCTGGCCCGACTGATGGCCGAGTGGCGGAAACGCTGACGGAACTCCTCCGGGGTGAGCCGCAGGAGCGGCAGGAGCGGCGGGAAAGGATCGAAGTCGGGTGCCGGCTGCAGGCGCGGATCACCGGTCGGGCGGGCCTGTCGGTTGACCGGGCAGACCAGCTGGCAGAGGTCGCAGCCGAAGACCCATGTGCCGATCAGGGGCCGGAGATCGCGGGGGATGCTCCCGCGCAGCTCGATGGTGAGGAAAGCGATGCAGCGGCGGTTATCGATAATGCCCGGCCCGAGGAGCGCTCCAGTGGGACAGACGCGCAGACAGGCGGTGCAGCGGCCGCAGTGCTTGCGGAGCGGCGGGTCGGGGTCGAGGTCCACGGTCGTCAGCAGTTCCCCCAGAAAGACCCAGGAGCCGTAGCCGGGCACCAGGACGCAGGTGTTCTTGCCGTACCAGCCCAGCCCGGCCTGGACCGCCACCGCCCGGTCGACGATCCGGCCGGTGTCCACGCTGATGACGCAGCGAGCGCCAGGCGCGCGAGCCAGTAAAAAGTCGCGGAGGAGCGCCAGCCGCTCCTTGAGCACAGTATGGTAATCGCTGCCCCAGGCGTAGCGGGCGATCTGGCCCCGGGGCTGGTCGTCTGGGGGCGGACTGGCCGGGGTGTAGTAGTTGAGAGCCACCGCGATGATGGAGCGCACGCCGGGGAGCAGGTTCTCGGGGTTGCAGGAGAACCGCACCCGCTCCTCAGTAAACCAGGGGAGACCGTCCATCAGGCCAGCCCGGACCCGACTGACGACTACCGCCTCGACCTCAGGCCAGGGCCGGGCCCGGGCGATCCGCACCACATCCAGCCCAATCGAGCGGGCGTACGCCTTGAGCGCGGCGGTGAGCGACATCGGCCTCTCCCTCTGGCACCGAATTGTACACCGCCGACGTCCTTCTGAACACCGACGGCGATGAGTACGAGTACGGAGAAAAACAAGTATCCGTACTTAGGCCATCCCTGACCCGGCGACCGGATAGTGGCACGGGTGTTGCGCGCACAGCCGGTGGCAACGTGTATCTGGTCGCTGGAGGCCAGGGAAGAACTCCGCCAAGGTTCGGGAGCGGCCCCGCCATCGAGGGCCGCCGGTGACCAATAGCGTTACTCCCCTACCCCCTCCGCCATCCCCCAGGCCCTCACCGTTCCCACTGACCTGCACCCCGCCGGCCCGCGCTCTTCCCAGAGGCGTCCTGACCAGCGCTTGCCTTGACCCTCTCAGACCGCCCGAGCGGTCGCACCGGGCATTGACGAAAGGAGGCGCATGCGCACGTATCGAATGATCCTGGCCACGCTCACCGCCCTGCTGGCGCTGGTCACCGGCACGATGGCCATCGTGCTCTCGGTGCCCGTCCAGGCCCAGCAGCACACGCCCGACTCCCAGGGAACGATCAAAGTCGGTCCCGAGGAGCGCAGCCGGCCCGGCCCCAACAACGAACCGCAGATCGAGGTCTGCATCCTGGTGGTCCAGGGATTCAGCATGGATGCCAGCAGCGGCACCCTGAAGGTGACCTCCTGGCCGCCCAACAGCGATGCCGGGACGGTGGTCATCAACGACACCTGGAGCGGCACGCCGGCGGTCAACGGCAAGGGGTTCGATTTCACCAAGACCTACAATCCGTTCCCTGACCCGCATCCGACCGGCGAGCGCCGGCACTTCAAGGTCGAGGTGACCCAGGAGGGCCGCTCCGGCGTCAAGGATAAGGTCTTCTGGATCACCTGCCCGGCGCCCACGCCGACGCCGACCAGCACGCTCACACCGACCCGCACGCCGGTCGGGCCGACCGCCACTCCCACCAGCACGCCGACCACCACCGCGACGCCGACCCGCACCCCGACCGCCACGCCGACGGCCACGCCGGGCGGGCAGGTGGTCTTCACCCCGACGCCGACCGCCACCGTGGTCGCGCCGGCCGTGGTCACAGCCACGCCGACCCCCACGGCGACGCCGACCCCGCCGCCCGGGGCCACGGCCACGCCTACCCCGACCCTGACGCCGCCGCCAGGCGCCACCGCCACCCCGACGCCGGCACCGGCCGCGCCATCGCCGACCCCGACCGCCACCCCAACGCCGGCGCCGCCGGCCCCCGCTCCGGCCGCGCCGACCGCAACACCGACGCCGGCGCCGGCCGTGGCCACCCCGACACCTCCGGCTGTGGTGGCAGCCGCCGTGGCCACCCCCACACCGGTTGTCGCCCGGGCCGTGGCCACCCCCACGCCGGTAGCCGCCCGCGTCGCCCTGCCACGGGCCGGTGGACCGACCGCCTCGCTCCTGCTGGCCCTGACCAGCGGCGGGCTGGCCGCTCTGAGCGCCGGCCTCTTCCTGCGGCGCCGACCGTAGACGGCGCCCGCCGGCATCCCCTCAGCCCCCGGGGCTCCAGGGCTTCCCTGGAGCCCCGGGGGCCCTTCTCCCCCATCGCCAACCATGCTACAATCGCCAGGGACACCTTCCACCTGAGGAGCCCCGATGAAGATCCGGAACATCGAGGCCTTCCCCGTCTGGGGAGGCTTCCGCAACTTCCTCTTCGTCGTCGTGGATACCGACGAAGGCATCTCGGGAGTCGGCGAGGCCGGGCTGACCGGCCGCGAACTGGCGGTGATGGGCGCCCTCGAGCACTTCAAGCCGCTGCTGCTCGGCCAGGACCCCTTCCGTATCGAGCACCTCTGGCAGGTGCTCTTCCGGGGCGGCTTCTTCCCCGCCGAGCGCGTCCTGAGCAGCGCCCTCTCGGCCATCGACATCGCCCTCTGGGACATCAAGGGCAAGGCTCTGGGCGTGCCGGTCTACGAACTTCTGGGCGGCCGGGTGCGCGACCGCGTCGTCTGCTACCCTCACAACGTGGGCCATGGTCCCGACATCGAGAGCCTGGTCGAGAGCTGCCGGCAGTCGGTCGAAGAGGGCTGGAAGTTTGTCCGCTGGGGCCTGCCCCAGCAGGGGGAGATCCTGGAGCCGGCCTGGGCCATCCGCCAGGGGCTGCGGCAGCTGGAGGCGGTCCGCAAGGCGATCGGGGACGAAATCGAGATCTGCTTCGACGTCCACACCCGGCTCGACCCGGCCGACGCCATCCAGTTCTGCCGGGCCGCCGCCGCGTACCGGCCCTTCTTCATCGAGGATCCGATCCGCTGCGAGAACCCGCAGAGCTACCGTCTGCTCCGGCAGCAGACCCAGGTCCCTCTGGCCGCCGGCGAGCAGTTCTCCAGCAAGTGGGAGTTCCGCCAGCTTATCGAAGAGGACCTCATCGATTACGCCCGCGTCGACCTCTGCATCGTCGGCGGTATCACCGAGGCCAAGAAGATCGCCGGCTGGTGCGAGACCCATTACATCAAACTGGCGGTTCACAATCCCCTCGGTCCGGTCTCGACGGCCGCCTGCCTGCACCTGAATCTGGCCTGCAGCAACTTCGGCGTCCAGGAGCAGCCGCGCCGGCCCGGCACCATGCTCACCGACGTGGTGCCGGTCCAGGTCGAGTGGGAGGATGGCTATCTTCTGCCGCCGCAGCGCCCCGGACTGGGGATCGAGTTCGACCGCGAGGCGGCCCGCCGCTCGCCCTTCCAGATGCGGGAACTGCCGCATCTGCGCCGTCTCGACGGGTCGTTTACGAACTGGTGACGGCCGGCTGGGGGAGGATCACCGATGACCGAGCCGCTGGTCTACGTCAACGGACAGTTCGTGCCCTATCACCAGGCGATGGTCCCGGTCGAGGACCGGGCACTGCAGTTCGGCGACGGCATCTACGAGGTCGTGCGCTACTACCACGGCCGGGCCTTTCGCCTGGCCCAGCATCTGGAGCGCCTGGCCCGTTCGGCCGCCGGGATCGATCTCCCGCTGCCACCTCTCGACGAGCTCCGCCAGGTGATGGATACTATGGTCGCCCGTCAGGGGCTGACCGAGGCCACGGTCTACCTCCAGGTCACGCGGGGAGTGGCGCCCCGGCTGCACGGCCTGCCGGCTACCGAACGGCCGACGGTCATCGCTCTCGCCCGGCCGGCGCCGCGTGTCCGACCCCGGCCAGCCCTGCGGGTGGTGACCGTGAGCGACGACCGCTGGGCCCGCTGTTATCTCAAGACCACCATGCTTCTCCCCAACGCCCTGGCTCGGGAACGGGCCCAGCGGCGGGGAGCCGACGACGCGGTCTTCGTCCGCGACGGCTTTGTCATGGAGGCCACGGCCGCCAACGTCTTCATCGTCCATCAGGGACGCCTCTGGACGCCGCCCTTGACCAACTACATCCTGCCCGGAATCACCCGCGCGGTGGTGCTGGAGATCGCCCAGGACCTCGGTCTGGCCGTCCGGGAGGACCCCCTTCCGGCCGAGCGGCTCTACGAGGCCGAGGAGATCTTCCTGACCGGCACCAACACCGAACTGAGTCCGGTGGTCGCGGTGGACGGGCAACCGGTTGGGACTGGCCAGCCGGGCCCTCTCTTCGCCCGGCTGCTGGCAGCTTTCGACCAGTGCATCGCCCGCGAATGCGGGGCGACCGTTCAGACCGGTTGACGCCGGCGTGCCGAGCGGCTACAATCAGCCCGGAGTTCCAGCCGGCCGACCCTGGCCGGCGAAAAAAGGGGAGCAGTCGGATGCTCGTCCTGGTCTGGCTTGTCACCGGGTTCGTGATCGGCCTGATCGCCCATCTGATCCTGCGGGCCTGCGGTGAGCAGGGGTACAACATCATTGGTGAGGGGCTCCTCGGCGTGGTGGGGGCGACCCTGGTCGGCATTATCATCGGCATTCTGGGAGCCCACAACACGCCCGACGTGCCCTCGGTCCTGGCGGCGGCCGTCGGCGCCGCGCTGGTCGAGGCCGTCGTTATCTACGTGACCCTGAGCACCAGCCCGGAGCGCGCGCCGCGCCGCCGCTCCAGCGTCTGAGAGCGCTCCCACCGCCTACGGCGGACACCGACCGGCCACGGAGACCGGGCTCTCCCCCGCGCCCTGAGCGCGGGGACCGGACGGGTCGGTGGGCCTCGCCGGGAGCCTCGCCCACGGGCTGCTGGCTCTGCGGGTGGCCGCCGCAAATACCAGGCTGACTTACCGGCGCCAGCCACCACTGTCGTCTGATGGTCTGAGGTACAATAGATGGTCAAGGGAGCGCCACGGTGCTCTCGCCGTGGCGCCTTCGGAGATCGGCCGCGCAGGCCGGTCTCCGGAGGGGCCGCCGACAGTGAGGGCAGGCACGATGATCGTCTGGGACCTTCTGGTCAGCCTGGTCGAGTTTGTCTGGCGCCTCGTCCGGGTCCCGCTGCACGAACTGGCCCAGACCACCGGCTGGGACGAGTCGGCCCTGCTGGGAGCCATCGCCCTCTTCGTCGCCCTCGTCCTCTATTTCACCCGGCGCTGAGAGAAGCCCAGGGCAGACCGGTCCAGTGACGCGGCCCTCTGGCGAGCCACAGACCGGAGGCTGGTTCACCGAGACGGCGGGAGCATCGCCCCGACCGCTCGGAGGCGGCGCCGCGCCGTGCTACCACAACCGGGCCGGGAACGTGGTGAGAGGACGGTAGCCATCCTCGGTGACCAGCACCTCTTCTTCGACACAGCACCCTCCCCAGTTGGGGATACGGAGGCTGGGCTCGATGCAGAGCACCATCCCCGGCTGGAGCGTCATCTCCACACCCGGTTGAAGCAGCGGCGCCTCGACCGTCTCCAGACCGATGCCGTGGCCGATGAACGGCGAGGCGTAGGCGCCGTAGCCGCGCTCGTCCAGGCAGCGGTGGGCCAGGGCCACCAGGTCCGCCACCCGCACTCCCGGCCGGACCGCCTCGACGGTTCGCTCGGTGGCGGCCAGGGCGGCGTCCATCAGCCGCCGCTGCTCCTCCAGCGCCTCGCCGCAGAGGGTGGTCCGCAGGACATCGAACTGGTAGCCCTGGCAGGCGCCGATAATATCGAGGGTGACGATGTCGTGCTCGCGGACCAGGCGGTCGGTGGCTGGCGGCCAGCGCGAACTGGTGCCCGACCAGGGGCCGGAGTGGACGCGCAGATAGCGCACAAAATCGGCCCCGGCCTGGAGAGCGGCGGCGATGCCCGTGGCGGCGATATCGCACTCCCGCACGCCCCCGCCGACGGCCGCCGCCACCGCCGCCCGCAGCCCGGCCTCCGCCACCTGGGCCGCCCGGGCCAGCAGCGCCTGCTCGGTTGGACTCTTGAGCAGCCGCTGGTGACGGACCAGATCGTCGGCCGGGACCAGGTCGAGGGCCGGGAGGTCCTGGCGCAGCGCCCGCTCCATCGCCAGCGGCAGGAGATCGGTCCCGACCAGCCCGACCGGTCCGCGCTCCAGTCCCTTCTCGCGCAGGACCAGGACCAGCCCTTCGACCAGATCGTTGGTCACCCGGACATCGTCGACCACCACCAGGTCGCGTCGGACCGCCCGGCCGTCGGCGATAAGGGTGGGTGCTCCCCGCACCGGCAGGACCAGGCAGGCGTGGCCCAGTCCACGGGCGACCGGCGAGAACTCGGTGGTCGGGAAAGGCGGGAAGTGGTTGGTGAGATAGGCCAGGTCGCCACAGCGGTCGTAGAACGAGCGGCCGATGACGATAAGGCCGGCCAGACGGCGGGCCGCAGCCAGATCGCGCGTCCGCTCCTGGCGGGTCAGGATCTCCTGACGGATGGTCTCCGCAACGCCCATGGCTTCCCTTCTCGCGCCCGGAGAGTTCACGCCGGCCGAGGCCGCGCCTCGGCGCAACGGTCACCGCCGGCGACCAGCCCGGCGGGATCCCTGTGGCGGCCGCCCGGCCCATCACGGCGGGTGGCCGGCATAAGAACACCGGGCCGGGTCACACCGGGCGCGCAGCCCAGTCGAGTGGGTCGGCTCAGGAGCGCGCCGGCCTCAGTAGAGGCCACGGTACCAGCCCCCGTCCACCGGGATCGAGACCCCGGTGAGGTAGCTGGCCGCCTCCGAGCAGAGGAAGGCCACCACGTTGGCGAACTCCTCTGGCCGTCCGGACCGTCCCAACGGGATCTGGGCCTCGGCCAACCGGGCCACCTCCTCGAGACTGCGTCCTTCGCGCTGGGCCCGGATGGCATCGAGCTGCTGGACCCGCTCGGTGTAGATCCGCCCCGGCATCACGTTGTTGAGCAGGATGTTATCACGGGCCAGTTCGTTGGCCAGCGACTTCATCAGCCCGACCACGGCGGCCCGCAGACTGTTCGAGAGGATGAGGTTATCGAGCGGCTGCTTGGCCGCCAGAGCGGTGATGGTGACGATCCGGCCGCCCCCCTGCTGGCGCATATAGGGGACGACGCCCCGAATGAGGCGAACGGCGCTCAGGACCAGCAGCTCGAAGGCGCGTTGCCAGTCGGCGTCGGCGAAGTCGAAGAAGGTGCCGGCGGGAGGACCGCCGCTGTTGGTGACCAGGATATTGATGCGGCCGAAGCGCTCGACCGTCTGGGCGATAATGCGGTCGATGTCCTCGGCCCGGGTGACATCGGCTGGAACAGCCAGGACCGTCCGGCCGGTGGCCTGGCGGATCTCCTGGGCGGTGGTCTCCAGACGCGCCGGGTCGCGGGCGGCGATGGTGACATCGGCGCCCTCGCGGGCCAGGGCGAAGGCCACGGCCCGGCCCAGACCACGGCTGGCGGCGGTGACGATAGCGACCTTGCCGGTAAGTCCCAAATCCATCGGTGGCTCCCTGCAGGCAGAGTCGGCATCGCGTGTGCGGCCTCTATGGTATCATAGTGCTGACCGTCCGAGGAGAGGTCGGACGAGCCCTGGAGAGCGGTGAGCATGGGTGTGGGGTTGCGCGTACGGCTTCCCGGCCGGCGTCGGGTGGGTAAGCAGCGCCGCCCGCGCCGCATGGCCCGACGGCTGGCCGTTTCGGCGCTGGGTCTGGCCGCCAGCACCGTTGGAGCAGCCTACTATCTGGTCCGGCGGCTGACCCAACCGGCGAACCACGATCCGCGGGGGCTCTCGCCGCTGACACCTTTAGAGGTCGGGCTGCCCTATGAGCCACTGGCCTTCAGCAGCCGCGACGGGCTGGTGCTGGCCGGGTGGTGGTTTCCCCGGCCCGACGACCGGCGGATCATCATCGGCTGCCACGGCTACCGGGGCTCGAAGAGCGATCTGCTGGGCATCGCCGCTCTCTTCTGGCGGCACGGCTACAACGTGCTCCTCTTCGACCACCGTGGGCATGGCGAGAGCGCCCCGGCCCCCATCACGCTGGGCTACGCCGAGGTGGCCGACCTCAGCGCGGCGATCGACACCGCTCTTCAGCGCGTGCCCGGAGGGCGGGTGGGCGTCATCGGCTTCTCGATGGGAGCGGCGGTGGCCATCCTCACCGCCGCCCACGACCCGCGCATCCGGGCGGTGGTGGCCGACAGCGCCTTCGCCCGGCAGAGCGAGGTGGTGGCCTGGCGACTGCGCCAGGCGACCCACCTTCCACCGGGGCCGATCCTGGCGGTGGCCGACCGGTTGCTCAAACAGCGGGCGGGGTTCCGCTTTCGTGATGTCATCCCCGAGGCTGTGATCGGTCAGATCGCTCCCCGGCCGATCCTGCTCATCCACGGCCGTTACGACCGGACGGTGCCGGTCAGCCACGCCTACCGTCTCTACGCGGCGGCCGGCCAGCCCAAAGACCTCTGGGTGGCTCCGGCCGGCCACTGTGGCGTCTACTTCCTCGACCGCGCCCTCTACAGCCAGCGGATCCGCCAGTTCTTCGACCAGGCTCTGGGAGCCTGATACCGACGGCGACCAGCCCGGCCGGACGGCCCTCCTCCCGCCCCCGTTTTCACGACCGAAGAGGAGAGTCTGGCCACTGGGGCACTCTCCGCGGCCGGGATTCCGTGAGCGCGACCGGTGCGAGCGCCGCTGTCACCCCCGGGTTCCCTGGCCCGAGCAAGACGCATCACGGTCGGCCAGGCGATCAGGGGTCGGTCGGCGGATGGTCGAAGACGATATCGCCGACCGGGCGACCCCGGGCCCGGCAGAGAGCGGCGTAGAGATCGAGGTAAGACTGGCGGAGGCCCTGCTCCAGACGGAAGCCGAGAGCCTGGACGACCTGTTCCAGAGCGGCCGGGGGACCTTCCAGTTCGACGAAGCGGCCGAAGGGCAGCGCGTCGAGGGCGACGGTGACGGCCCCCAACCGCCAGGTTTCGCGGACCTTCTGATAGCGCTGGACCGGTCGGAAGCCCAGGGTCTCCAGGAGCTGGCGAGCGCGGTCGAAGTCGTCGAGGGTGACCTCGATCTCCTCGCGGACCTTAAAGCGGGGGTCGGGCTGCGGAACCTTCACTGTGAGCGTGATCCGCTCGGCCCGCCGCAGGCGGAGGAGTAGGCCACGGGCGCGGAGGGAGCCCTGGGCGTCATCGAAGACCAGGTTATCCTCGAAGACCCGGTGGCCATTGCGGGCTCCCAGGGTCTGGAGGCGCGCCCGGACCGGGCCGAAGTCGTCTACTGCGAACTTGATCTCGATCTCGCGGGCCATCGGTCTCATTGTAGCAGAAGCGGTCGCTCCCGCCACGTCTTCTCACGCCGGCTCCCGGCGGAGGGGCATCCTCACCGGTCTGGATCAGCCCCGGCGTGGTCGGGAAACCGTCCACGCGTCCCGGCGGCAGCGGCCGGGCCGCCGATCAGTCGCCGACCCGTGGCCGACGGCTCCGGACGGGGCCAGGACGGGCCTGCCGTCAGCGGTCGGCCCCACAGACCGGAGGGAACGGTCGGGGCTTTTGCACCGACGCCGGATCGGTGGGTACGGGAGAGCAGGCGCGCTGGTGCTGCTCCTCCAGTGGACCGGGGTCGCCTCCGAGGTAATGCGGAAGAGGTCAGTCAGACGCAGAGGGTTGACAGAGTGGAGGCGGGCCCCTATAATTTAGGATGCGAGCGTGGGCGACTAGCTCAGCTGGTGAGAGCGCACGGTTCACATCCGTGAGGCCAGAGGTTCGAGTCCTCTGTCGCCCACCCGGGCCGAAGTGGCGGAACTGGCAGACGCGCGACGTTCAGGGCGTCGTGGGCCGTGCGCCCGTGGGAGTTCAAATCTCCCCTTCGGCACCCTTTTTCTTTAGGCGGGAGTGACGCAGCGGTAGCGTGCCTGCCTTCCAAGCAGGTTGTCGCGGGTTCGAGTCCCGTCTCCCGCTCCAGGCAGGCCTGGACGGACCGGGCCATGCGGGGAGGGCCGGGGCGTCGCCGGCCACCGGAGGCGACTGGCGCCCCGCTCTTTCCTGCTACAGACCTGCTACAGAGGCGACCAGCCGGGCCAGAGGGGCTTGACCGGGGAGAGGGGTTGGGGTAGAATGCTCTCGCCAGGTCGGGCCGCTCGGCCTGGCCATGCTCCGGGCTGTGTGCGCAGCGCCGGGGCTTTTTCGTTTAGGTGTGCGGCCTCAGGGTACACAGCTCACCCTCTCCCAATTTACCTTGACCATGCGCCTACCATATACCGTGGTCTTCCCTGTGAGAACGCCATCGCCGTGTCGCTGCCGCTGGGAGCAGTCTGGTTCCTCAGATCACGCACACTCCTCCGTCCGCGCCCGACACGCGGATAGGGGAAACGAGATCACGGCCAGAAGCGCGTCCCTTCTGATCTCACCCAGAGCCGGCTTCTATTGCGGATATACCCCGGCACGGTGACCGCGCCTTGACGCCCTGGAGCCCACAGCGTATACTGACAGCGCTCCGCCGGCGATCTCCGCCGGCCTTTGTTTTGCCGGAGAGGCCGTGCGCCGCACCTGGCTCCCAACCGCCGACCACCGCCTGACCCTGGTAACCCTCTGCGCCCTGGCGGCCCTGGGCCGCCTGCTCGGCCTCGACCGGGCCGAGTTCAAAACCGACGAGGTCTGGGCGCTGGAACGAACGGCTCACCTCCTGGCCGGCAACCTGGTCACCACCGGCATCCCCTCCTCGGTTGGCCTGCCTAACCCTCCGGCCTTTGTCTATCTGCTGGCCCTGCCGCTTCTCCTGGACCGCCACCCGCTGGTGGCCACCGCTTTCATCGCCCTGCTCAACACCCTAGCCGTCGCTCTGACCGCCACCCTGACCCGCCGCCTGGCCGATCCGACCGTCGCTCTGGTCGCCACCACCCTCTACGCGGTCAGTCCGACGGCCATCGTCTACAGCCGTAAGATCTGGGCCCAGGACGCGCTGCCCGTCTTCCTTCTCGGCGCCCTGCTGCTCCTCTGGCAGGCGATCGCTCAGAACCGCCCCTGGTCTCTCCTCCCGGCTCTGGGCCTCTTCGCCCTGGCCGTTCAGCTGCATCCCACCGCCCTGGCCCTGGGCCCGCTCTTCCTCCTCGGCCCGGCCCTGCAACCACCCCGGCGGCGCTGGCTGGCACCGCTGACCCTGGGCGCCGGCCTGAGCGCCCTGGGTTTTCTCCCCTACCTCTGGACCCTGGCCCAGACCACCACGCCAGCCCTGACCACTCCACCAGACCTCACCCTCCAGCCCCTGACCCTGCTCCGTCCCTGGCTGGTGGCCACCGGGCTGCCCTACGCCGACCTCGCCTCTCTCTCCCCAGCCGGCCCGCTGGTCTGGGCCTGGCGCCTCGTTCAGGCACTGCTCCTGGCCCTTCTGGCCCTGGGAGCCGGCCTCCTGGCCCACGAATGGCTCACCGTCCGCACCGCCCGCGCCGCCTTCCTGCTGGGTTGGTTGCTCCTGCCCGGACTTTTTCTCAGTCTCCTGCCACTCCCGTTCCAGCCGCACTACGCTATCAGTCTCCTTCCCGCCCCCTTCCTGATCATCGCCCTGGCCCTTACCTGGCTGGCCAGCCGCACGCGGCTCGGCTGGCTGGCCTGGGCCGGACTGGGAACCGCCACGGCCCTGGCCCTCGGGCTCTTCGTCAGCTTCCTCGCCGCTCTGGCCGACGGTCGCGCCACTCCCCTCTACGGAGTGCCGCTCCAGATCCATCTCCAGGCCCGGCAGGCTGCCCAGAACCTGGCCGCTTCTCTGGGATCCCCCCTCTATACCCTGGCCCGCGACGACACCTGGCGCGTCCAGGCCTACCTGGCTGGCAGCCCCCGCCGCCTGGCCGACGCCACCCGTCTCCTGCCGCTGCCGGCCAGCGGCCCGGCCGTCTACCTGGTCATGGATCCCCAGGCGCCAGCCGCCGCCTGGCTGGCCGCCCACGGCTCCCCCCAGCCGGCGGCCGCCTGGCCGGCGACAACCAGCGGGCCGGTCCAGGTGCTGGTTCTGCCGGCCGCGCCTCCGGCCGGAGAACAGACCGTGCCCGATGGGCGCTTCACCAACGGTCTGCGCCTGCTGGGCTACCGCGCTCGCCTGGCCGACAACACCCTTCACCTCGACCTCTACTGGCAGGTTGAGGAGACCGGGCAGACCACCGTCCCCCACGTTTTCAATCATCTGGTCAGCCCGACCGGCGAGCGGCTGGCCCAGGCCGATGGTCCGCTCGCCGCTCCGGCCGACTGGGCGCCCGGCGACCGGCTGCTCACCCCATTCGCCATCCCCTGGCCAGGCACCGCCGCCGGTCCCCTGACCGTCCGCACAGGCCTCTACACCTACCCCGGCCTGGAACGACTGCGCCTGACCGACGGCCGGGAGTGGGTCGCTCTCGGCCCCTTCGCGCCGGGGAAGGAGCCCCGCCGATGATGGCCTGGTCCACCCATCGCCCACGGCCGGCGGTGAGCCGGAGGCTCCGGGCCGTCTGGACCACTCGTGGTGATGACCTCCGGGCCATGGTGGTGCTGACGGCCGGCGCTCTCTTCGCCCTGGGCCCCCTCTTCCAGCCAGGCATGCCCGATATGGCCGACCTCGTTCTCCACCTTTACCGGGCGGTGGAACTCTCCCACCTCCTGGCCAGCGGCCATCTCTACCCACGCTGGGCGCCCGACTTCGCCTTTGGCTTCGGCTTTCCGCTCTTTAATTACTACGCCCCGCTGAGCACCTACCTCCTGGTCGGGCTTCATCAGCTGGGGCTCGATTTCGACAGCGCCCTCAAGGTCCTGTTGCTGGCTGTCTTTTTCCTGCACGGTCCGGCGATGTATCTCTGGGCCCGTCGGCTCCTGCCACCGCCGGCCGCTCTCCTGGCCGCCCTGGCCTACCTGTACGTCCCCTTCCGGTTCCGCGAGGCCTACGTCCAGGGGGATCTCCCTCAGTTTCTGGCCCTGGCCCTGGCCCCGCTGGCCTTCGCCGCCACCCACGCCCTGGTTCAGGCTCCAGGTCCTGCCACCCTGCTGGCCACGACTCTCGCGGTGAGCGCCGTCGTCCTCAGCCACAACATCAGCGCTCTGCTGACCCTGCCGCTCCTGGCCCTCTACGGCCTGGTGGTGGTCGGCACTCAGCGGACCTGGCGCCCTCTTCTTCCTCTGGGACTGGCCGCCGCTCTCAGCGCCAGCCTGACCGCCTTCTTCTGGCTGCCGGCCCTGGGCGAGCGCCATCTGGTCCACCTGCACCTTTTGACTCAGGGCTACTTCCACTTCGCCGAGCACTTCGTCAGCCTGCCCGAACTTTTCCAGCCCTCGCCGGTGGTCGACCGGCGGGCCGCCAACCCACCATGGCCGTTCACCCTGGGGACCGCCCACGTTCTCCTGGCCCTGCTGGCCGGAGCGGCCCTGAGCCGGCCGATCCTGCGGCCGTTCGTGCTCTTTGGCTGGGGAACGCTGGGGCTGGCGGTCTTTCTGATGCTGCCACCCTCGGCGCCGGTCTGGCAGCACGTTCCTCTTCTGGCCTTCACCGAGTTCCCCTGGCGCCTGCTGGGACCAGCCGCCCTGGCCACCAGCCTGCTGGCCGGTCTGGCCATGGTCGGGCTGAGCGTCCCTGCGGGCCTCGGTCGCCACTGGCCCTGGCTCCTGGGGGGGTTGATGCTGCTTCTCATCGGGGCCAGCCTGCCTCACCTCTACCCCCGGGGGCCGTTTCTGAGCTACCAGCCCCAGGGACCAGCCGACCTCGCCCGGTTCGAACGGGAGGTCGGGGCCATCGGCACCACCAGCGCCGGCGAGTACTACCCGATCTGGGTGCAGGCGCGCCCCGGCCCTGACGACCGGCCGCCCGGCGCCGTCCTGACTGAGTACCTGCCGCCCGGCAGCCAGGTGACCTGGACCGCCCTCGACCCCCTGACCTGGCGCTATGCCGTGCGCCTGCCCGCGCCGGCCACCCTGGTCCTCCACCAGTTCTACTTCCCCACCTGGGCGGTGACCCGCGAGGGAGAGACGCTTCAGCCCTTCCCCTGGGGGCCGGCAGGGCTCCTGGCCGTCGCCCTGCCGGCCGGCGACCACCTCCTCACCGTCCGCCCGATTCGCACCCCTCTCCAGCAACTGGCCGAGGCCTGGTCGCTGGCCACCCTGGCCCTGGGCCTCCCGGCCGTGTTCGGCTGGCTCCTCTGGCACCGCCGGCGGCCAGCGGCCGGTATCTCTCCGCCCACCATGGCCGCCGTCCCGGGCCTCGGTCCTCGCCAGACCCTCGGTCTCCTCCTGGCGCTGGCCACGCTGGGGCTCGGCAAGACCGCCCTCGACCGCTGGACCGACTGGCTCAGCTACACCTCTCCCCCCGAGGCTGTCCGCGGCCTGCCCTGGCCAGCCCACGTCGATCTGGCCGGCGCGGTGCTCTTCCTCGGCGCCGACCGGACACCCGCCGTCGCCCATCCCGGCCAGACAGTCACCATCACCCTCTACTGGCAGGCCCGGCGACCGCTGACCCAGAACTACCGAAGTTATGTCAAGATTATGGAGCGAACAGGCGGCCGGGCCGTGGCTCAGTCCGACCACGAGCACCCCGGCGGCATTCCGACCAGCCGCTGGCTGACCGCCTTCTATATCCGCGACGTCCACACCCTGACCCTGCCGGCCGACCTCTCCCCCCAGGCCTACCGGGTGGTGGTGGGCCTCTACCCGCCGGGAGGCCCCCCCCTCCGCCGGACCGACCAGAGCGGTCCCGACGCCGAGTTCATCGTCGCCGGCACGCTCCCGACGATCGGCCCTCCGCTCGACCGCACCGCCATCGCCCTCCCACTCGACTGGCGCTATCCCGAGGGACCGCGCCTCCTGGGAGCCACGGTGACGCCGACCACCGCTCGCCCCGGCGAGCGGTTGACCGTGGACCTCTTCTGGCGGGCTGAGGCCCGGCCCCCTCGCGACTACACGGTCTTCGTCCACCTCGTGGACAGCGCCGGCCAAACGCGCGCCCAGGGCGACGCCATGCCGGCCGACGGCGCCTACCCGACCGGCGACTGGCCGGTGGGACTCGAACTGGCCGACCGCCACCAGGTCCTGCTGCCGGCCGATCTCCCCGCCGGTCCGTACCGCCTCCTGGTCGGGCTCTACGACGCCGCCACCGGCCAGCGCCTGGCGGCCCAGGGTCCCCAGAACACCCGCACCCACCAGATCCTCCTGCCCATCACGATTCAGGTCGAGGTCCGCCCGTGAACTGGCTCCCGCACCTGATCGCCGCTCTGCTTTACCTGCTCTGGAGCCTCCTCGCCACCTTTCCCCTGGTCTGGCACCTGGCCGACGCCGTTCACAGCCACGGGGACCCGCTGCTCAACACCTGGATCCTGGCCTGGGTCGTCCATCAGGCCGTCCGCGACCCGTGGCACCTCTACGCCGCCAATATCTTTTACCCCGAGCCCGAGAGCCTGGCCTTCTCGGAGAGCCTGCTGGGAATCGCCCTCTTCGCCGCCCCCCTTCTCTGGTTGACCGGTCAGCCGGTCCTGACCTACAACCTCCTCCTGCTCCTGAGCTTCTGGGCCAGCGCCCTGGCCGCCTACGCTCTGGCCACCGACCTCCTGGCCCAGGGACCGGACCGCCCGCACGCCGGCCCCTGGCCGGGGCCGGCCCTCCTGGCCGGCGCGGTCTACGCTTTCGGATTCCACCGCCTGGGCGAGATCACCCACCTCCAGGTGCTCATGGCCCAGTGGCTGCCGCTGACCCTGCTTTTCGTCCGGCGCTTCTGGAACGAGGGACGTGGGCGCGATCTGGGGCTGGCCGCCCTGAGTTTTACGCTGGCGATGCTCTCCTCATTCTACCTGGGGCTCTTTCTGGTCCCGCTCCTGGGCGTCTTCCTCCTCTGGCTGGTCCTGACCCACCCGGCCGGCCGCCGTCCAGACCGTCTCTGGCGGGCCGCGCTGGCCATGCCACCGGTGGGGCTGCTCCTCTGGCTGGTGGCCCAGCCCTACCTTCGTCTCTACCAGCAGGGGCTGGAGCGCACGCTGGCCGACGCCCAGGGTGGGGCGGCCATCCTCCTGAACTATCTGGTCGTCCCGACGACCAGTCTCCTCTACGGCAGTCTGGCCGGCCGGCTCCTGCCGGCCTTCCCCACCGAGCAGACGCTCTTCCCTGGACTCCTGACCCTGGGACTGGCGGTCGGCGGCCTCGGCTGGGGTGGCCCCTGGCGCCGGCGGCTCGGGGCGGCGCTCATCGCCCTGACCGGCCTGGTCCTCTCGCTGGGACCGGTCCTGCGGCTGACCCCCGACGGACCACCTCTCCTGCCGCTCCCCTACCGTCTGCTCTACGACCTCATCCCCGGCTACCCGGCCATCCGGGTGGTCGGGCGCTTCGGGCTGGTGGCGATGCTGGGTCTGGGACTTCTGGCCGCTCTGGGGCTGGCGGCCCTGACCCGACGCTGCCGGCCCGGCTGGCGCGGGCCCCTGACCCTGGGGCTGACGCTGGCCGTCCTGGTCGAGTACCTCGCCATTCCCCAACCACTCCAGCCCGTTCCGCCCCCCGACCGGATCCCGCCAGTCTACCGCTGGCTGGCCACCCAGCCCGAGCGAACACCGATCATCGAACTGCCGACCATCGAGGACCGCTGGTTCACCACCCCGGCCGAGCTGGAGCGCCAGGGGCGCTACCAATACTTCTCGATCTTCCACTGGCGGCCCACCCCGGCCGGCTACAGCGGCTTCTACCCTCCGGCCTTCTGGGAACTGATCCGTCGCCTGCGCGACTTCCCCTCGCCGGCGGCCCTGGGCTGGCTCCAGTGCACCGGCGTCGAGACCGTCCTCCTCCACCAGGACGCCTACCCCCCTGAACGCTGGCAGACGATCCAGCAGCGGCTGCCCCTCTACCCGGCCCTCCGACCCCGCACCCTCATCGGGGAGACCGTGGTCCTGCACCTGGAGCCCCCACCGCCCGGCCCGGCCCGCCCGCCCCACCTGCTGGTGCCGGGCCAGGTTCGGGCCGGTGAGCGGTTCCTCGGGCTCCTGGCCTGGCCGGCGACGACCAGCCAGCGCGTCCCCCGCCAGACCGCCACCGTTCGTCTGCTGGCCGGGGATGGTCGGTCGGCCGACTGGCCGCTCGCTCTGCCAGACTGCCTGGCTGCCGGCTGGACGGTGGTCGGACTGATAAGCCCCTGGCCACTGCCGCCGGGCCGGCTCAGTCTGCAGGTTGAGGGACCGGACTGGCGGCTGGCCACCACCGTCCAGGTCGTCGGCGGCCAGCCGGCGCCGCCGCAGCCGCCGGCGCTGGCGCTCCAGGGCTGGGAGGTGGCCGCCGGGCCGATCCGTCCCGGCACCGTCATCCCGCTCCAGGTGCTCTGGGCGGTCCGGGCACCCGGTGGCCAAGGCGGGCTCATCGAGGTCGAACTGCGTGACGACCGGGGGCAGCCGGTGAGCCGGACCACGGCCGAGCCGCTGGCCGCCCGCTGGTCGCCGGACCGCTGGCCAGCGCCGAACCTGGTGCCCGACCTCGTCAGCCTGAGCGTTCCGCCCGACGCCCTGCCGGGCCGCTACCACCTGGCCCTGACCTTCCGAGCACCCGACGGTCGGGCCGTCAGCCTGGGGGGAGCGACGGTGGTCACGCCGGTCAAAGTGGCGGCCCCGCCGGTCGCCCTGCCGCCCTCTCCCCCGCTGGTCACCACCGACGGGGTCTTCGCCGAGAGCCTGCGCCTGCGTGGCCTGGTGGTCGAGCCGGCACCCGGCGGGCTCGTGGCCACGCTCTACTGGGAGACGCTGGCCCCGGTGACCGCCGACTACCACGTCTTCGTCCATCTGACCGACACGGCCGGACGGCTGCTGGGGCAGCACGACGGCCCGCCGGGTGAGGGGCTCTACGCCACCTCGATCTGGGAGCCCGGCGAGATCGTCGTGGATCGACACCCGATAGCCGCCGGCGAGGCTCTCCCGCCGGTGGTCCGGCTGCGGATCGGGCTCTACCGCTGGCCGTTGCTGGAGCGGCTGGGGGTACGCCAGGGGACGGGATGGAGCGACGCGGTCGAGGTGACCTGCCGAACCGGGTCGGTGCTGGCCTGCGCCGCCGGGACAACCCCTCCGTAATCAGCGGTCGTGGCCAGCCGGTTCGGACCGACAGCACTCCGGGGCAGCCGCGACCCTATCCCGGACCGGTTGCGGCCGGCCGTCACCCTGCCTGGGGACAACCGGCCCTAAAGAGCGGCCCGCCAGGTCCCCGGCGATCATCGGGCACGGGCGCTCTCGCTCTGAGAGCGGCATCAGCCTTAGCCGATGCGCTTGCGCTTGTTGGCCACGTAATCGACCAGAATGTACTCGCCCAGGCGGTCGGGGCTGGTGAAGAAGGCCCGGCCCTTATTGATACGGGTCATCTGGTTGACGAAGTCGGTCAGGTAGCGGCTGCGCTCAAGCATGAACGTATTGATCGTGATCCCCTCACGGGTGCACTGCATGACTTCTTTGAGAGTCTCACGGATCGTCTGGTAGGTAGGCGGATAGGCGAAGTGGACGCGACCGTTCTCCAGGTGAGCGGTGGGCTCGCCGTCGGTAATGAGAATGATCTGACGCGTGCCGCCCTTATGCCGGGCCAGCAGTTGTCGGGCCACCATAAAGCCGTGCTGCATATTGGTGCCGTAGACGTACTCGCTCCAGTCGATCCGGGGCAGCATCTCCGGACTGATCTCGCGGGCGTAGTCGGAGAAGCCGAGGATGTAGAGGGTGTCCTGGGGAAACTGGCCGCGGATCAGGCTGTTGAGAGCCATCGCCACTTTCTTGGCGGCCAGGAAGCAGCCGCGCAGCAGCATCGAGCGGCTCATGTCGAGCATCAGCACGGTGGCGCACTGGGTGAGGTATTCGGTGCGGTAGACGGCGAAGTCGTCTGGCTGGAGATGGACCGGCACCCCCTTGCCCTCGCGGACCACCGCGTTCATCAGCGTCTCGCGCAGATCCAGCAGGAACGGGTCGCCGAACTCGTAGGGCTTGACCTCATCGGTCCGGTCGCCCCCGCCGCCCCGGAAGGGCGAGACGTGCTTGCCGAAGCGGTCGCGCTTCAACTGGGCGAAGATGTCGGTCAGGGCCTTCTGGCCGATCTTGCGGATGGCCCGGGGAGTCAGTTCGTAGGTGGCCCCGCGCTTGACGATGTACCCGGCCTCCTCCAGGATACGCGTCACCTGCTGGAGCTGCTCCAGCGCCTGACGGGCCTCCGGCCCGAGCAGCCGCTCGACCTCGGCGGCGTCGACCTGGTCCAGGGCCTGGCCATCGCGCGCCCGCCGGATCTGACGCTCCAGTTGCTCCAGCTCCTGCAACTGGCCCATCAGATCAAGGGCCTCGGTCAGGGTGAGCGGCTCGTCGCCGGAGAAGGGGAAACGCTGGCGGCCGCTGCGGCTGGGCATCAGTTGCTCCAGGGTGGCCGCCAGCGCGGCCAGATCCCAGCGCAGGCGGTCGTCCTGGAGGATATTGTCGATGAGACTCTGCAACTGGCGCCGCATCTCCGGGCTGAGCGAGTCGAGGAGGGCGCGCATCTGCTGCATGCGCTGCTGCAGCTGTTCGAGGAGCTCATCGAGGCTCTGGACACCGGGGAAGAGCTGACCCCATTTGTCCATAAAGCGGTCGAAGTCGGGCTGCCCTCCCTGCAGGCGCTCGCGCAGCAGCTGGTTGAGGTCCTGGACCATCTCTCGCAGACGGCGCAGGTCGTCTGGGGTGAGTCCCTGGAGAGCCTGCTGGAGGCCCTGGAAGTACGACTGGGCCACCTGCTGCTGGAGCATCTGGAGGAGCTCCTGGAACAGCTGGCGGGCGGTCGGGTCCATGAACTCGTAATCGCTCAGCGCCCGGATAGCCCCACCCAGGTCGTGGGGCAGGTTATCGAGGAACTGCTCCTTGCGGGCGACCATCTTCTCGAGCATGTCGAGCAGGGCCGGGTTGGGCGGCTCCTCGCCGCGCTCACGGGCCGCTGCGGCCGCCTGGCGGGCCTCCTCCAGGCGCTGGCGCAGGCCGCGCCGCTCGGTGGCCACGATCTGGTCCAGTTTCTCGCGGATCTGGTCGACGATGGAGTTCAGGTTGTAGCGGGAGAGGCGCTCCTGCTTGGCCTGACGCAGCCGCTCCAGCAGGTCCTGCAGACCGGGCAGCCGGCGCCCGTCCGGCCCCTGGTAGCCCCACTGCAGGAGACGCTGGAGGGCCTGCCAGACGTCGCCATCGCTCAGCAGGTCGTCGGCCAGGGCCTCCATCAGGCTCTCGGCATCCAGGGCCGGGATCTGCTGGGTGCCGTCCCAGCGCGAATAGAGGTACCGCATCGGCTCACCCCCGATACCGGGTCTTCCCGTCGGCCCGGTCTTTATTCAGCTTGCGGTTGAGGTGCAGTCCTTCCAGCACGAACTCGACCGCTGCGGCCACACTGGCCGGGTCGCCGGGCAGCCCCAGGCGACTGACCGCCTCGCGCAGCCCCGGGATCTCGGCCGCCTGCTGGACGTAGCGCAGCGACGGCATCTGGTCGGAGACCTCGACCCGCAGCCCCCCTTCGAAGGCCGCCACCACCTCGTCCAGCTGGTGGAGATGGAAATACCGGTTGAAGACGTTCAGGACCGCTCCCTGAACCAGTTTCTCGACGATCCGTTCCTCGCGGATATCGCCGAAGGTCTCCAGCTCGATCTTGCCGATGGTCGAGGCAGTGATGGCCATCAGATCGCTGATGCGCGGCACCACCACCCGTTCGCGCAAGCGCAGGGCCCGCTTGAAGGCGTTGGCGATCAGGTTTTCATAGTTGCAGATCGAGACCCGCACGCTGACACCGGAGCGCTGGCTGATATCGGGGCTGCGACGGGCCAGATGGGTGATCTCGGCCACGATCTCTTTCATAAAAGTGGGCACCCGCAGGTCGTAGCCCTCGGTCGGGAAGACCGTACGCTCCTGCTCCATAATGGCGATCTCGTCCTCGATGGTGCGCGGATAGTGGGTGCGGATCTGGGAGCCGAAGCGGTCCTTGAGCGGGGTGATGATGCGGCCCCGGTTGGTGTAGTCCTCAGGGTTGGCCGAGGCGACCACGTAGATATCGAGCGGCAGGCGGACCTTGTAGCCGCGGATCTGGACGTCGCGCTCTTCCATAATATTAAGCAGCCCGACCTGGATGCGCTCCTGGAGGTCGGGCAGCTCGTTGATGCAGAAGATGCCACGATTGGTGCGGGGGATGAGGCCATAGTGGATGGTCAGCTCGTCGGCCAGATAGCGACCTTCGGCCACCTTGATAGGGTCGACCTCGCCGATAAGGTCGGCGATGGTGATGTCGGGGGTCGCCAGCTTCTCGCCGTAGCGACGGTCGCGCGGCAGCCAGACGATCTCGACATCGTCACCACGGGCCTGCACCGCCTGACGGCAGGCCTGGCAGATCGGCGCGTAGGGGTTGTCGTTGATCTCGCAGCCCGCGATGGCCGGGACCTCCTCGTCGAGGAGCGCGACCAGGCTGCGGGCGATGCGGGTCTTGGCCTGACCGCGCTCACCGAGCAGGATGATGTCCTGGCCGGCCAGGATGGCGTTCTCGATCTGGGGGATGACCGTCTCGTCGTAGCCGATAATGCCGGGGAAGAGGTCCTCCCCGGCCTGGATCTTCCGGATCAGGTTCTGGCGCAGCTCCTCCTTGACCGGCCGGACCTGATAGCCGCTGGCGCGCAACTGGCCGATGGTCCTGGGCTTGGCCATAGACTCCTCCCGGCTGCTTCGCCCGCCGATCTGACGGGCGCCGGCAGAACTGATTTCCTTCATTATACCCGACCCTGGCCCTGGCGACGAGGGGAAGAGGCCGACGGCGTCCCCGGGGGCACCGTCTGCGCCCGCTGGCCGAGCCAGAGAAGATACGACCCGGCCTCGGTCAGCAGCCCCGCCAGCCCCTGCGCCCGCACGGTCGCCACCGCCTTCAGGGGAAGACGCCAGAGCGGAGTGGGTGGCCCCTTCTCCCCGTGGTCCGGGCGACGCTGGTCGGCCGTGGAGGCCGTCGGCCGACCCCGGTCCGGGGCCGGCCGGGGGTTCAGGCAGAACCGGCGCAGAGGCTCCACCGCCCGCTCCCAGGTGAGATCGGCCCGCAGCCGGGCGAAACGGTCGGCCCGCGTCGCCCGCGCGTCGGGCTCGGCCAGCAGAGCCCGAATCGCCCCAGCCACCTGCTCTGGACACTCCGGGTCCACCACGACCCCCACGCCGGCGGCGGCGATCTGCTCGGCCAGGTCGTCGCCCCGCGTGCAGATGATCGGCAGGCCCGCCCAGATGTAGTCGAGTAAACGGGTCCGGAAGGCGAACCGGGCCTCAAGATGAGGCCGGTGGAGGCTGAGACCGATGTCGGCCTCCAGGAGGTAGCCGGCCCGCTCGTGGTAAGGCACCCAGGTTTCGTTGAAGAAAACCGCCGTCTCCAGGAGACCGAGTTCCCGGCTCAGGGCTCGGGCCGCCTGCAGGATCGGCATCTCCGGAACGTCTGGATTCGGGCTGCGCGTGCCCAGGAAGAAAAGCTTTACCTCGGGATGCTCGGCCCGGACCAGGGCCAGCGCCCGGATGGCTGTGAGCGGGTCGAGCCACTCCCAGACCCCTCCTCCCCAGAGGATCACCCGGTCGGTCGGCGCGATCCCCGGATACACGCCCTTGAGCACCGGCCGGCTGGAGCGGGGCGGCTCGGCCGGCAGACCAAAGGGCACCACATCGATCAGCGAGCGAAAGGTCGGGTCGGCATCGTAGCAGTCAGGGTTCAGTCGCCCATTGGCCGCCAGCATCCCCAACCAGTAGTCGCGTTGGCGCTCGCTGGCGCAGAGGAAGAAATCGCCCCGCCGCAACTGGACGTTCAGAATCTCCAGGTCGCTGTCGTGCACCTGCCAGCGTTCAGAGCGCGGCCGCTCACGGCGCAGGACCAGTCCCTCCAGCGTAAAGGGGTCGTAGAGATCAACGACCAGCACCCGGCCGCTCTCGCCGACAAAGGGGAAATGATGGAGCACAAAGCCCTGGGTGACGATCACCTCGTGCTGCTCGACCAGGGCCCGCAGCCGCTCTGGCTGGTCCCCGTAGGCCACCAGCACAAACTCCGCCGGCGGCTGCCCGGCCACCGCTCGGGCGGCCAGCGTCACCGCGACCTCCCGGCTGAGCACACGGGCCATCTCCCAATAGCGGATGGCCGGCCCCGCCATGGTCTCACCGACCACATCCCACACGACCAGCAACACCCGGGGACGAACAAAGGGGGCGAACATCGCGGTCACTCCAAACACCTGTTGCAGGCTCATCTGACACCGCAGGTGCGCCGGCTGGCGGTCGTTGGTCTCAAAGGGCGCTCGGAAAAGGGGCACGATCTCGCGGTCTGGCCGACGGCGGCGCTGCTGAATCGCCTGGCGCTTCGCCCACAGCCGCTCGATCTCCTCGGCCACGAGCCCCATAGCCACCAGATGGCTGAGGAGATCGGCGCTGACCGTCTGGACGGCCGCACTCTCGACCGGCGAGGCGCTCTGCTCGCCGGTCGTCGCCCCAGCGTCGGTCGGGCCCGGCGACGAAGCATCAGGACGTTCCGCACGAACAGTGATCGCGTAGTCACGCGGGTCGATCTGCCCTCGGGCCAAGGCCCGCCGGGCCATAAGCAGCAGGGCCGCCGGCAGGGCGCGCGCCAGATTGACCTCGTCGTAGTTTTTGATGATCGTGGCCAGCGCGTTACGCTCGTAGAGCAGGCGGCGCTGCGCCCAGGGGATACGACGGCCAGTGGCGTGACCGCGATGATAGGCCACCGCCGCCGGCACGAAGAGCACGCGGTAGCCCAGCACCCAGAGCCGCCAGCCCAGGTCGACATCTTCCATGTAGGCGAAGTAGTCGGGATCGAAGCCACCACTCTCCTGAAAGACCGCCCGTCGAATCGCCATCGCCCCACCGCAGGCGAAGAGGACCGGCACCGGTTCGCTCGGCAGGTCGACCACCGCACGGGGCAGGCCGTAGGCCGGCTGAAAGCCATGACCGTAAAAGTTCAGCACCCCGCCGGCGAAATCAACACGGGTCCCCTCCCAGTCCAGGATCAGACCCCCCGTGCAGGCGACCTCAGTTTCCGCCTGCAGAGGAGCCACCAACGCCCGCAACCAGTCCGGGGCGACGCGCATATCGTTGTTGAGAAACGCCAGCACCTCGCCACCGGCCGCCCGAGCACCGGCGTTGGCGGCAGCGGCAAAGCCCTGGTTCCACGGCAGGACGACCACCTGAACAGCGGGAAAGGCCTGCCGCGTCACCGCGATTGAATCATCGGTCGAAGCGTTATCGACTACGATCACCTCGTACCGCTCAGTGGGATAATCCAACTCCCGCAGCGAGGCCAGGCAGTCGCGCAGATAGGACGCACCGTTGTAATTGGGAATGATGATGCTGACAGTCGGCCAGACCATAGACACCGCCCCAGTGTTTACCCGGTACCTCGACCCTGTCCCGGCCGGCGCACGACCGCCCACACACGGCGAATCGGCTCGGTCGCCCGCCAGGTCAGAGAGCGCCTCAACGCCTGCATCTGCGCCCGGAGCTGCACCACCTCGGTCTGCAGGGCCTGGTTCTCGCCCTCCAGCCGGGCCATGGCCTCACGATTCTGCAGCAACGCCGACCGCAGGGCCCAGTTCTCCGCCTCCAGACGCCACAGACGGGCCTCGTAGGCCGCCACCAGGCGGGACAGCGGCTCTCGCGTCCGGCGGAAACGCCGGGCCCAGGGGGTCAACCACGTGGTGTCGTAGGCGACGTCGCGGATGAAGCCGTAGCGGGCGAAAAGCTCCGTCCAGTACTCCGGGGGCTGGACATTGAAATGAGTCGGCTCCTGGTAGTCCAGCGGGGTGGAGGAGAAAAGAAGGTCGTCGGTATGGTGACAGAGGTTGGCCACCGCCTGTTCTGTCTCCGCCGGCGGCAGATGCTCGAGCACCTCCAGGCAGACGATGAGATCGTAGCGCTGCGGCAAAGGCTCGGTGGCCGAGCCCACCCAACAGTAGGGGCGAATGTCCGGGTGCACCTGCGAGATGGCGTATTCGGAGATGTCCAGACCGTACGCCTCCACGCCACGCCGCCGCAGAGCCTCAACCAGAAACCCCATCGCGCAGCCCACGTCCAGGACCGTCCGCGGAGCGATGGTCTGGATGATCCGCTCCGCTATGCGGTCGAAGAACTGCAGCCACTCGGCGTCGCGCTGGTAGGGGCGTCCACAGCCGTGGCGGAAGTAGTGAGCATCGTACAGCTTACCAGCCTCCATCGCCCCTCCGATCCGCACGACGACCACCGCCCCGGACGCCAGGCCGACGGCACCGACTGTCGCGCGCCGGGAGCCGTACCACCGCCAGCGCGAGACGCCCTCCCGTCGTGACGCCAGGTCGGCGGGCTACGTCTCCGCCCGCAGCGGCACCGGGACCTCCGCCGGCCGGCGGCCGGGATGATGGGACCAGTCGGCCGGCAAATAGAGGCAGCCAAACCGGTCGGAGATCGCGGGCGGCTGCTCGACCCGAAAAGCGTACAGGCGGTCGTGATGGTCGTAGGCGTGGATCAGGTACTCATCGTAGACGGCGACCGTCAGATAGTAGAGCCCGCGCAGCAGGTTGAGCGCCTCCACCCGGTACTCCACCAGACCAGGCCCTTCCACCACCGGGATCGGCCGATTGGCCAGGCGCGTGTTCGGCCCGGTCAGCACCATCCCCTCGCCGGCGTGGATGGCGATCCCGAAGACCGGTCGGGCGACCGACCGATGGGCCTGGTACCAGATCCGGACGGCGAACGGCTCGCCGGTCCAGAACACCGTGCGGGGCTGGCCGGAGCGGTCGACCAGGTCGACCCGCGTGATCTCCACCTCACGAGAGCCCCAGCGCTGGCCGATACCGCTGGCCAATCCGCGCCCGGCCAGGGACGGGGCACCGACCGCCGCCTGGTACTGGTCAACCACCTCGGCCGCCGCCCCCAGCGCCCGTACCTCCCCTCGTTCCAGCCACAGAGCCCGGCCGCAGAGGCTGCGCACCAGATCCAGGTTGTGTGAGACCAGGATCACCGCTCCGCCCTGGCGGACCAGGTGGGCGATGCGCTCCAGGCACTTCCGCTGGAAACGCTCGTCCCCCACCGCCAGGACCTCGTCGGCCAGCAGCACCTCCGGATCGCTGCTCACGGCGATGGCGAATCCCAGGCGGACCTGCATCCCCGATGAATAGTGCTTGAGCGGGGTGTCGACAAACCGCTCCAGTTCGGCGAAGGCCACGATCTCCTCGAACCGGCGGGCGATCTCGGCGCGCGAGAAACCGAGCAGGGCGCCGTTCAGAAAGATGTTCTCCCGCCCGGTCAGATCGGGATGGAATCCCGCCCCCAGTTCCAGGAGGGCCGCCAGCCGTCCGCGCACCAGCACCTGGCCAGCGGTCGGCGCCAGGATGCCGGCGATGATCTTGAGGAGCGTGCTCTTGCCCGAGCCGTTGGCGCCGATCACCCCGAAAACCTCACCAGCCTCGACGCTGAAGGTGACCTCCCGCAGGGCCCAGAGGTCCTCCCCACCCCGCGACCGTCGCCAGAAGCCGATGACCAGCTCCTGGAACGAGCGCGGACGGTCGTGGGCCAGCCAGAAGCGCTTGCTGACCCGCTCGCAGACGACGACCGGCATCAGACCTCCTCGGCGAAACGGGGAGCCAGCCGCAGGAAAAAGAGATAGCCCCCCAGAAAGATCAGCCCGCACTCGACCGCAGTGCGGGCCAGAAAATCGGGCGCCGGGACAACCCCGTGCAGGAAGATCTGTCGGTAGCAGGCCAGGAGCGAGGCCATGGGATTGACGATGTAGAGCACCCGGGCCGCCGTCCGGGTCAGATCTTCAACCCGGTAGAAGACCGGCGTCAGAAAGAACCAGCCGAGCAACAGCACCTCGACGATAACCGCTGTATCCCGGAAGAAAACGTTGAGCGCAGCCAGAAAGAGCACCAGCCCCCCCAGAAAGAGCCCCTGCACCAGCACCACGCCCGGCAGCAGAAGCAGCGCCGGGGTGAACGGGGCGCCGAAAAGGACCAGCAGAGCGAAAAGCGGGATCAGAGCCAGGAGAAAGTTCACGCCGTGGGCGATCACCACAGCCAGCGGCAGCACCTCGCGAGGGAAGGCCACCTTGGTAATCAGATGGCCGTTGTGGACGATGCTGCCGACACCGGCCGTGATCGCCCCGGCGCACCAGTTCCAGGGCAGGAGCCCGGTCAGCACGAAGAGCGGGTAGAGGGGGATGGTGTTGTTGGCCCAGAGGACCTGGAAGACGATGGTGAAGATCGTCATCATCAGAAGAGGATTGAGCAACGACCAGAAGAAGCCAATGACCGAGTGCTTATAGCGGGCCTTGAGGTCGCGCGCCACCAGCGCCAGCAGCAGCCCACGCCAGGCCAGCAACTGCCGAACCTGCCCCGGCAGATCCCGCAGCCCGGCCGGGCGAGCGACGGTGATACGCTGAAGAGCGGTCGTCATGGTCGGTCAGCCCCCGCCTGCACGCAGGGCATATATACACGAACCACCAGGCGACGGCAAGGGCGCATCAGGTCCCTAACGACCTCCCGCTGGCCTCTTGAGTATGGAGAGACAGAGAGCCTGACCCTTCCCTTCGCGGGCCAGAGTGGGTATAATCCGGCCCGGAGCGCGCAGGGGAGAGTCGTGCGCCTTTCGGTCATCGTCCCGGTCTATAACGAATCTGAAACCGTCCTGACCGTTCTGGAACGCGTCCGCCAGGTGCCGGTCGTCTCCGAGATCGTGGTCGTCGACGACTGCTCGACCGACGGCACCCGCGACCTGCTCCGGACACTGGCCTGGCCCGGCCTGCACGTCGTCTACCACCCGGTCAACCGGGGGAAAGGCGCCGCCATCCAGACAGCCCTGGCTTACGTCACCGGCGACTGGGTCATCATTCAGGACGCCGATCTCGAGTACGACCCCGCCGACTACCCGCGTCTCCTGGCCCCGGTCCAGCAGGGACGCGCCCAGGTGGTCTACGGCTCGCGCTTCCTGGGGCGCCCCCGACGAATGCGCTTCAGCCAGTGGCTGGGCAACCGCTTCCTCACCCTCCTGACCAACCTGCTCTACGGCACCAGCCTCACCGATATGGAGACCTGCTACAAACTCATGCCGACCCAGGTCCTGCGCCAGCTCAATTTGCAGGCTCGCCGCTTCGACGTCGAGCCCGAGATCACCGCCAAACTCCTGCGTCGTGGCTACCGCATCCTCGAGGTGCCTATCTCCTACGCCGCCCGTGATGCCGAGGCCGGCAAGAAGATCAGCTGGCTCGACGGCCTGCCGGCCGTCCTCACCCTCCTCAAGTATCGCTTCGTGGACTGACCTCTGCCGTGCACCTGGCGATGCTGACCTCTTCCTACCCACGGCACGCGGCCGATACTGCCGCACCGTTCGTCCGCTCGCTGGCCGAGGCCCTGGCCAGGCAGGGGCTGACCGTCAGCGTCGTCGCCCCCGCCGATCCGGCGGCCCGGCCGCTGCCCGGACCGGTGCGCTGTGACCGCTTCGCCTACGCCCCCTTTCCGGCCTGGGCGATCATGGGCCACGCCCGGGCGCTCCACCGCGACCAGCAGCTCGACCCCCGCGCCTATGTGCTGATTCCACTCTACCTGACCGCCGCCCTGCGGGCCCTGCTCCGGCTCCACCGCTCCCAACCGCTCGATCTCATCCACGCCCACTGGGTCCTCCCCAACGGTCCGGCGGCGGCTCTGGCCGCCCGGATCACCGGCCGGCCGCTGGTCATCAGCCTGCACGGCTCAGACGTCTTTGTCGCCGGCTGGAACCCGCTCTTTCGGGCCCTGGCTGGCTGGTGCTGCCGACAGGCCCGGACAGTCATCGCCTGCAGCCCCGAACTGGCCGATCGGGCCCGCCGCCTCGGGGCCCCGAAGGAGCGCCTGACGGTCATCCCCCACGGCGTCGACCCCGAGCGCTTCCACCCGGTCTCGCCGGACGAACGGGCCCGTCTCCGCGCGGCGCTGGGTCTGGAGCCCACGGCTCTCTTCGTCATCGCCATCGGCCGGCTGGTGCCCAAGAAGGGCTTTCACCACCTGGTGGCGGCCCTGCCGCTGGTGGCCGCCACTCTGCCCACCGTCAGGTTGCTGATCCTGGGCGAGGGCCCGGAGCGGTCGGCGCTGGTCCGGCTGGCCGCCCGTCTCGGTGTGGACGACCGCCTGCTCCTTCGAGGGGCCGTGCCCTGGCCAGAGGTGCCGCGCTATCTCCAGGCCGCCGACGTCCTGGCCATGCCCAGCGTCCACGATGCGGCTGGCAACGTCGACGGGCTGCCGACGGTGGTTCTGGAAGCACTGGCCTGCGGGCTGCCGGTGGTGGCCAGCCGGGTGAGCGGGCTCCCGCTCGTCGTCCACGATGGTGAGAACGGCCGGCTGGTGCCGGAGGGCGAGGCTCCGGCCCTGGCCCGGGCGCTGGTGGAGGTCCTGGCCGACCCCGACCGGCGGCGGCAACTGGGCGCCACCGCCCGCCGGCTGGTCCTGGAGCGCTGGACCTGGGATCACATCGCCCAGGAGTACCGGGCGGTCTATCAGGCGGCGCTCAGCGCTCGGGCCGGGATGTTCTGACGCCGCTCCATTCCCCGTCGATGCCCGTCGCACTGGGGCGACGATCGGGGAAGTGATCAGTGAGATCCGTCCCCTGCAGCCCGTGCAGGGGGAGCGGCGATACCGCTATGCGCGAGGAGGTAGTGATGCGGCGTCTTTTCCTGGGGCTGGTTCTTCTGACCGGGCTGACCATCGGACTGACCGCCACCGCCAGCGCCTGGTGGGGGGATGACCTCTACGTGCAGGGGTACGTTCGCCGCGACGGCACCTACGTCGCCCCGCACTACCGGACACGGCCCAACGACACGGTCTACGATAACTACAGTTACTGGGGCAACTACAACCCCTACACCGGGCGGTACGGGACCCGGCGCTATCCCGAAACCACCGGCTGGAACACCTGGGGCAGCTTCGGCTGGAGTGGAAGCGAGAGCCGCAGCCGTCAGAGCCTGACCGACCGCTGGTCCTGGAGCACCTGGGGCGCCGAGAGTCGCTGGTCGTCCACCAGCCTTTACCGGGAGAGCGGCTGGCGCTCCTCCTGGTGGCGCTGAGCCGGCGCGCCCCGACCGGTCCACGACGCCTCGTCGGCCAACCGACATCTCCGGCTTATGGCAAAACGCCCGCGCCTGGCGAAAGGCGCGGGCGTGATCGTTCGGTTCCCAGCGGTTCAGTGGCGCGGCTGGCCGCTGCGGCCGTGGCTCACGACCATCACCGTGCCCGACTGCTGGGTGGTCACCGGCGGGTGCGGCACCACCTTCCAGAAGAGCGGCTCGTAGTGGGCCCAGTTCTCCAGGATGGTCCGGGCCCGCTCGCTCCCGGTCAGCTCCCAGTGCCGCTGGATGACACTCTTGAGAAGGGCGATATCCTCGGGATCGCTCAGGCGCTCGATAGAGATCATCTCCGGATTGTAGCGGCGCGGGAAGACGCCTTTCTCGTCGAGCACGTAGGCGACGCCGTTGGACATCCCGGCGCCGAAGTTCCGCCCGGTCTCGCCCAGGACCACCGTCATCCCGGCGGTCATGTACTCGCAGCAGTGATCACCGGTCCCTTCGACGACCGCCAGGGCACCGCTGTTGCGCACACAGAACCGCTCGCCGGCCCGGCCGGCCACGAACAGCGCTCCACCGGTCGCCCCGTAGAGGACCGTGTTGCCCACGATCACGTTCTCATGGCTGGCGAAGCGGGCGGTCTTCGGCGGCTTGATGATGATCTCACCGCCAGCCATCCCCTTGCCGACGTAATCGTTGGCCTCGCCGGTCAGGATGAGACGCATTCCCCGAATGGTGAAGGCGCCGAAGCTCTGCCCGGCCGAGCCCTCGAACTCGATTTCAATCGTGCCATCGGGCAGGCCCGTGAGACCGTAGCGACGGGCGATCTCGCCAGCCAGGGTGGCCCCGACCGTCCGGTGGCAGTTCCGGATCTGGTAGCGCAGGCGAACCGGCGTGCCGTTCTCCAGCGCTGGCCGGGCGTCGGCCAGGATGCGCGGGTTGAGGGCCTCTTCTTCCGACTCCGGCCGGTCGTTGCGCGCCTGCACACAGCGGCGCGGGCGGGTACCGGAGGGGTCGACATCGGCCAGGAGCGGCCGCAGGTCCAGGGTGGCCGCCCGGCTGCCCGGCGGCGCCTCCACCGGCTCCAGGAGGTCCGTCCGGCCGATGATCTCATCCAGGCTGCGGAAGCCCAGGTCGGCCAGAATCTCCCGGACCTCCATCGCCACGAAGGTGAGATAGTTGATGAGCATCTCCGGCGTGCCCTCGTAGCGGGCCCGCAGGTCGGGTCGCTGGGTGGCGATCCCGGTCGGACAGGTGTTCAGGTGGCACTGACGGGCCATGTCGCAGCCGATGGAGACCAGCGCCGCCGTGCCGAAGCCGAACTCCTCCGCCCCCAGCAGCGCCGCATAGACCACATCCCGGCCGGTCTTGAGCCCGCCGTCGGTCCGGACTCGCAGTCGGCCGCGCAGGTCGTTGAGGACCAGCACCTGCTGGGTCTCGGCCAGCCCCAGTTCCCAGGGGCAGCCGGCGTTCTTGATCGAACTCAGCGGCGAGGCACCGGTCCCCCCCGAGTCACCGGAGATAAGAACATAGTCGGCGTAGGCCTTGGCCACGCCGGCGGCGATGGTGCCAACGCCGGACTCGCTCACCAGTTTCACGCCGACCCTGGCCCGGGGGTTGACCTGCTTGAGGTCGTAGATGAGCTGGGCCAGGTCCTCGATGCTGTAGATATCGTGGTGCGGCGGTGGCGAGATGAGCTGAATCCCCGGCACCGCGTGGCGCAGCCGGGCGATGAGTTCGGTCACCTTATGGCCCGGCAGCTGCCCGCCCTCGCCGGGCTTGGAGCCCTGGGCCATTTTGATCTCGATCTCCTCGGCGTGGGCCAGGTACTCCGGTGTTACCCCGAAGCGGCCCGAGGCCACCTGCTTGATCTTGTTGTTGGCCGAATCACCGTTCGGGCGCGGCTTGTACCACTCGGGATCCTCACCGCCCTCGCCGGTGTTCGAGCGGCAGCCGATACGGTTCATGGCGATGGAGATCGTCTCGTGGGCCTCCGGGCTGAGCGCCCCCAGCGACATCGCCTGGGTGACGAAGCGCTGGCGGATCTTCTCCATCGGCTCGACCTCGTCGAGCGGGATGGGGTCGCGGACCCGCCGGAAGCGCAGGAGGTCGCGGAAGAGGGCCGGCTCGCGCTCGTAGACCATCTGGGCGAAGAGTTTGTACTCCTCGTAACTGCCGCTGCGGGCGGCCTTCTGCAGCTGCCGGACGATCCGCGGATTGTAGCCGTGGTACTCGCCATCGCGGCGGTAGCGGTAGAAACCGTAGTCGGGCAGTTTCGACTCGGGATCCGGGCCGAAGGCCAGCCGGTGGCGAGCCAGGGCGTCTTCGCCAAACTCCCGCAGACCAATGCCCCCGACCCGCGAGGGCGTGCCGACAAAGCAGGTCTCGATGACCTCCGGGCCGAGGCCGATGGCCTCGAAGATCTGAGCCCCGCGGTAGGAGGTTAGGGTCGAGATGCCCATTTTCGACATGATCTTGAGCAGCCCGGCCTCGACCGCGTGGCGGTAATTCTCCAGCGCCCTCTCCAGCGGGAGCCCGTCCACCCCCTGGTTGAGCACCAGGTCGGCGACGGTCTGGTAGGCCAGATAGGGGTTGATGGCGCTGGCGCCATAGCCGATGAGTGTGGCGAAGTGATGGACCTCCCAGGCCTGGCCGGTCTCGACCACGATATCGGCCCGCATGCGCTTGCCGACGCGGATGAGATGGTGGTGCACCGCCCCGACCGCCAGCAGCATCGGGATGGCCACCGTCTCCGGCCCGATCGGCCGGTCGGTCAGAATAAGGATGGTCTTCCCCGCATCGACCGCCGCCTCGGCGGCCTGACAGAGCGCCTGCAGACCAGCCTTCAGGCCCTCGGGCCCGAGGGCCCGGTCGAAGACCGCCGGCAGCACCGCCGCCTGGAAGGCCGGGTCGGGCAGGTGCTTGAGCGCCTCGAGTTCGTCGTCGCGCAGGACCGGGCTGGGCAGGTGAACGAGTTTGGCGTGTTCTGCGGTCTCCTCCAGCAGGCTCCGCCGGGCGCCGATGTAGACATCGAGCGCCATCACGATCTCTTCCCGGAGTGGATCGATCGGCGGGTTGGTGACCTGGGCGAAGCGCTGCTTCAGGAAGTGGTAGACCAGCCGGGGCTTACGGGAGAGGACCGCGATCGGCGCGTCATCGCCCATCGACCAGACCGGGTCCTTGCCCTCGTAGCCCATAGTCTTGACGACCAGCTGCAGTTCCTCGTTGGTGAAGCCGAAGGCCTGCTGGCGCTGCCAGAGCGGCAGCGTATCCGGGTGGAGATGGCCATTCGGCCCGCCGACAACGCTGCTCAGCCGGAAGAGGTGACGCTGGACCCACTGGCCGTAGGGGCGCCGGCGGCTGATCATCTGCTTGATCTGCTCGTTCTTGAGGAGCACCCGCCGGGCGGTGTCCACCGCGATCATCTGGCCCGGGCCGAGTCGGCCCTTCTCGACCACGTGGGCATCGTCCAGGTCGAAGACTCCCACCTCCGAGGCCACCACCACCAGCCCGTCGTCGGTGACCTTATAGCGCGAGGGCCGCAGGCCGTTGCGGTCCAGGCAGGCGCCGACGACCACGCCATCGCTGAAGGCCAGGGCCGCCGGACCGTCCCACGGCTCCATCAGGCAGGCGTGGTACTCGTAGAAAGCCCGCCACTCCGGGTCCATATCGGGCATGCGCTCCCAGGCCTCGGGCACCAGCATCATCATCGCGTGGAGCAGGTCGCGCCCGGAGAGACGCAGCAGTTCGAGGACGTTATCCAGGCTGGCCGAATCGGACCCTTCCTCCCAGACAATGGGCGTGAGGTCCGCGATGGCCTCGCCCCAGACCGGCGAGGCCAGGGCCGCCTCGCGGGCCCGCATCCAGTTGCGGTTGCCCTGGAGGGTATTGATCTCGCCGTTGTGGGCCAGCAGCCGGAACGGCTGAGCCAGGAACCAGTTCGGGAAGGTGTTGGTGCTGTAGCGCTGATGGAAGACGGCCAGAGCGGTGGTGAAGGCCGGGTCAGCCAGGTCGCGGTAGAAGCCCCGCAGCTGGGGGGCGACGAACAGCCCCTTATAGACGATGGTCCGGTGCGAGAACGAGGGGATGTAGCAGTCGCGGATGCCCACGGCCGCCACCGCCCGCTCGATCCGCTTGCGGACCAGGTACAGTCGGCGCTCGTAGGCTTCATCGCTCAGGCCGCGCGGTCGGGCGACCAGGGCCTGCTGGATATCGGGCAGCGTGGCCCGCGCCCGCTCGCCCAGCACCGACGGATCGACCGGCACCGGCCGCCAGCCCAGAAAGATCAGGCCGGCTCGCTGGACCTCGGCCTGAACGATCTCGCGGCAGCGCTCCTGGGCCCCCGGATCCTGGGGCAGGAAGATCATCCCCACCCCCAGATCGTCCAGGACCGTCGTGGCATAGCCCAGCCGCTCCAGCTCGCGGGCGAAGAGCGGACGGGGGATCTGGGTCAGCACGCCAGCACCGTCGCCGGTCCGCGCGTCGGCCGCGACCGCCCCACGGTGCGTGAGGTTCACCACCGCCTCCAGGGCGCGCGCCAGGATCAGATGGCTGGGGCGCCCCAGGATATCAGCGACGAAACCGACCCCGCAGGCATCGTGCTCAAACGCCGGATCGTAGAGCGATCTGGTGGTTGGCAACATGTCGGCTCCCATCGGTCGGCTGCACCCTCACCCTGGAGTTTGACGGGCCGTCCCGCGGCCAGGCACCGAAAAGAAAAAGCCCACTGGGCAGACCGTCCAGTGGACCCCATCGTCACTGCGCACAACCACCCACCGACCAGGCACCACCACCCGACCCACCGGCCTCCGACGCTGGAGGCCCGTGCCTGGACGATGGCGAGTCTCAGCCGGTATTATACACACCCGGCCCGCCGGCGACAAGCCCCATCGACAATAAAGAAACTGCACTCCGCCCGCCTCGCGGGCGGGCCCTGGATCGGCGCTGACCCACGACGATCATACGGCCTCTCGACACCGCCTGTCTGTCCGGGAGGAACCGGTTTGTGTTGTCCGGGCTTTCCCGACACCCGGTCGGGAACAGTCCCGACAGCGCGCCGGCTCTCAGCGGGCTCTGTGAACTACGACACTTTCACCTACCCGATGGTCTGCTACAATCCCGAAGACGCCTGGTCAGGTCGTGAAAGGAGGGCAGAGCATCACCCCATCGGCTGACCAGGGGCGATAGCCCCCGAGGGACGTCCACAGTTCTCTCAGGAGAAACGAGAATAATGAGTATAATCCCACGCTCTCTGCCGGGCTGGTTCGTGCTCTTCGGCCTGCTGCTCATGCTGGTGCCGCCGGCCGCTGCGGCCACGAGCGGAAATCAGGCTGAGCCGGCCAGCCGCGTCTCCCCTGCTGCTTTCGAGCAGACCATCAGGCTTTCATTTGCCAGCGCCAGCGACCGCTTCTTCTACCTGGTCACCACCGATGGGATGTCGATCGGGGTGGCGGTGGCCGACTGCTGCATCGCCGGCGACATGTGGGGGGCCATTCTTCTGGCCCCCGGACGGCAGATCGCTCTGGCGCATAACATCGACCCGGCGACCCGGACCGCCCTCCCACCTGGGGTCTTCGGTCCGACGCGGTTCGTGCACGGCAGCCAGGCACTGGTGATGGTCCGCTATCTCAGAGGCATCGACCAGTTTCCGGCCGGCATGGACGTCAAGTTTCAGACCCCGGATGGCAGCACGCTCACCATCCAGCCGCTGAGCCCGCCGATGGCTCAGACCGTTGCTCGCGCCTTCGGCCTGTCGCCAGACATTCTGTCCCGGAGCGAGTAACCGCCCCCGGGGGAGATCACGGCTGGCGGCAGAGTGACTAATCAGTCGGTCGCCGCCAGCCGCCGCTGAGCAGGACCAGGGCGTAGAGAACGACCGCCGCCAGCACGGCCGCCAGGAGAGCGCCGTAGAAGAAGGCCGCGCCGGCGAACCCCAGGACGAACATCACCGCGATGATCAGGACCGCGATGGCCAGGCTGGCCAGGACCAGGCCCTGAGTCACCATACGGGCTGCCGACCGCTCTTTTGACCGCTCCATTGAGCGCCTCCCTTCTCCAGCCCATGGCCAGGCTGGCTTTCTCGCCCACCGGGTCTACTCAGATTGTAGCACGCGACGAGCGGTCTGGCGCCGGGGCCACCCCGGTCGCAAACCAGCCCGACCCGGCCACAGGATGCACCACCGCCAACGGGTAGCGCCGTCCCGCCAGCCAGTCGGCCAGCGCCGCTACGGTCAGCGGCGAGCGAAAGACCGTGGACGGCAGCCGACGCGCCTCCTCGGCCGTCAACCACACCGTCCCGGCCGAGTCGGGGGCCAGTGGACCGGGGAGAGGCCGGACCGGTCGGGCCAGGTAGCAGAACCGCACCACCACCTCGGTGGGCGTCTGCGGCCAGAGATAGACCCCAAGGAGCCCGGTCAGTTCGACCTCGTAGCCGGCCTCCTCCCGGGCCTCGCGGCGGGCGCACTCCTCGGGGGTCTCGCCGACCTCCAGATGTCCGGCCGGCTGGTTGAGTTTGCCAGCGCAGTCCGGCTTGCTTTCGCGAATGAGCAGAACCCGATCGCCCTCTTCGATAAGGACGGCGGCGACCAGGATCGAACGAAACCCGGTATTCGGATCGACCATGCCTTCCTCCCACCTCTGAGTCTACGCCAGTGGCGCCAGTTTTGCCACTGGACAGGTGGCGGGCCCTGGTCTACCATGCCGCCTACGGAAAGGAGGCGTCGTGATAACGGTCTGGCAGGCGATCCCCCTGGGCATCGTTCAGGGGCTGACCGAATTTCTGCCCATCAGCAGTTCCGCCCATCTGGTGCTGATGCCGTGGCTCCTGGACTGGCCATCACCGGGACTGGCCTTCGACGTGGTCCTGCACCTGGGGACGCTGCTGGCGGTCCTGGTCTTCTTTCGCGCGGAATGGGGGCCGCTGCTGCGGGGCTTTCTGCGGACGCTCCGGCCGGGGGGACCGCCGGATCCAATGGGACGGCTGGCCTGGCTGCTCATCCTGGGGACGATGCCGGCAGGGCTGGCCGGTCTCCTGCTTGAAGAAGTGGTCGCCCGCCTCTTTGAAGGGCCACTGGTGATCGGTCTCACCCTGCCCCTCACCGCTCTGGCGCTGGTCCTCGGCGAGCGGCGAAGCAGTCGGGCAGCGCTGACCGTTGCTCCGACCGCCACCGCCGCCCTGGCCCCGGCGGCCGTCCGAGATCTCAGCCACCTGCGAGCCCGCGATGCCCTGCTCATCGGCCTGGCCCAGGCCGGCGCTATTCTGCCGGGCCTGTCCCGGTCGGGATTGACCATCGTCGCCGGCCTGCTGGTGGGGCTCTCCCGCCCGGCGGCCGCCCGTTTCAGCTTTCTCCTCTCCGCACCGGTGATCCTGGGAGCAGGCGGTCTGGAGATCGTCAAACTCCTCCGGACCGATCCGGCGGCTCTGAATCTGACGCTTCTCAGCGGATTCCTGGCCGCCGGACTGGCCGGCTACCTGACGATCGCCGTTTTCCTCGGCTACCTCCGCCGGTACTCGCTTTACCCCTTTGCCCTGTACTGTCTAACACTGGGCCTTATCACCCTGGGGCTGATGGCCGTCCGCGCCGGGGGGTAACCCTGGCCGCGGCCTAGCTCTCGCTGGCCGCCACGCCGGCCGGCCCCGATTCGGCCGCCAGCTCGCGGAGGGTCTGCTCGACCACGGCCACATCGTCCAGAGGCACCCGCTGCCCCCGGACCACTGTGAACCGCTCGTGGCCCCGGCCGGCGATCAGGACCGTGTCACCCGGCTGGGCCAGGCGCAGGGCCGCCCGGATGGCCTCGACCCGGTCGGGGAAGCGCCAGAAGTCACGGTGCGGCCGCCGCCCGGCGGCCCGGACTCCGACCTCGATCTGGTCGAGAATCGCCTCAGGATCCTCATCGTAGGGGTCATCGGTGGTCAGGATCAGGAGATCGGCCATCGAGGCGGCCACCCGCCCCAGGACCGGGCGGTTGTGGGCATCACGACCGCCGGGATGGCCGAAAACCACGATCAGACGCCCCCGGGTACGCGGACGCAGGGCCGCCAGGACCGCTCCCAGGGCGTTAGGGGTATGGGCGAAGTCGACGAAGACCTGGAAGGGCTGGCCCATGACCACCGGTTGCAGACGACCGGGCACCCCGGTAAAGGTCCGCAGGGCTTTCGTCAGGACCATCGGCGCCACCCCCAGCTGCAGAGCGGCGGCGGCGGCGGCCGCGACATTGTAGACATTGAAGCGCCCGGGGAGCGGCGACCAGAGATCGACCGGCCCGGCGGGTGTCTCCAACAGCACCTGCATCCCCTCACCCGACCGGCCGAAGCGACGCACGCGGTAATGGGCGGGCTGCTCCAGACCGTAGGTGACCACCGTGACCGGGCAGGCGGCGGCCATGGCTGCGCTGTGGGGATCGTCAGCGTTCAGCAGACCAAAGGGGGTGATCCCGGCCTTGGGCTCCTGGCCCAGGAGCGCGAAGAGACGGGCCTTGGCCTGGCGGTAACGCTCCAGGTCACCGTGGTAGTCCAGATGCTCGGGGGTGAGATTGGTAAAGACCCCGACGTCGAAGAGACACCCGGCCACCCGCCACTGGTCCAGCGCGTGGGAACTGGTCTCCAGCACCGCCCAGCGGCACCCGCGCTGGACCATCTCGGCCAGCAGCCCCTGCAGAATCGCCGCCGGCGGGGTGGTGTGCTGCGTGTCGTTTGGGCGTCGCTCGTCGCCCAGCCAGATCTCCACCGTCGAGACCAACCCCACAGGCTGTCCGCTCGCCCGCAACAGATAGGCGATCAGTGTCGCGGTGGTCGTCTTGCCATCGGTCCCGGTGACCCCGACCAGCCCGCAGCCCCGGGTTGGGAAGCCGGCGAAGAAGGCTGCCAGCCAGCCCAGAGCCGCCCGGCTGTCGGGCACGGTCACCCAGGCCACGGCGCTCGCCATCGGGGGATCCTGGTCGGAGACAATCGCCCGCGCCCCGCGGGCCAGGGCGTCGGGGATGTAGCGGTGGCCATCGTCACGCCGCCCCCGAACGGCCACAAAGATCATCCCGCTGGTCAGCGTCCGGCTGTCGGCGCTGACGCCCGTCACCGGAATATCATCCCGTCCATGCACACGGACTGCAAAAGGCAGACTGGCCAGGACCTCGCGCAGGATCGGCACCCTTGACCTCCGCTCGCCGCCCGCCTCTCTCTGCAAGGGCTATGCCGGGGCCGGGCCGACCATCTCCAGCGGCCGGCCCAGAACCCCTCGGATAACGAAGGTCCCGACTGCCTGGGCGGCCTCGGCCGAGGAGAGACCACGTTCCTGGGTCAGTGTCCGCCAGGTGGCGAAACTCAGAGCGGTGTACACCAGGTCGACCACCACGGACAGAGTCAGAGGGGGCGCCTGGCGATAGGTCAGCAGCAGCCCGTGCAGCCAGTCCTCGGCGAACTGATAGAGCCAGGCGCGCGGTCCCTGGAGCAGCGCGCCCAGTTCGGGGCTCTCGCTCTCCAGACGGTAGGCCAGCCAGAGGACCGTCGCCAGACGCTCGTAGCGGGCGAAGAGGGCGGCCACCACCTGCTGCAGCGTCGCCTCGGGAGTCGTGGCGGTCTGCAGCAGATCCAGGGCCAGCGCGTTGACCTCCGGCCGGACCATGGCCGCCAGGGCGGCGGCGATGGCCGCCTTGGACTCAAAATGGTAGTAGACGGTGCGCAGCGCCACCCCGGCCTGGGCCGCAATATCCTGAATGGTGGTGCCGTGATAGCCGCGCTCGGCAAAGAGAGCGCGGGCGGCCTGCAGGATGCGCTGGCGCGTCTCCTGGCCCTGCTCGGTCCGGGTCTGACGGGAAGAGGGCATCATCCACCTGCCCGTGTCGAGGCTTGAAGACTGCTCACACGCTGCACACAGTAACCCAGCCAGGTTGACCTGTCAAGGGCGGGCAACCACCAGTGTCCGCCGACCGTCTCCCCCGTCACACCGGCGGCAGACCACAGGAGTCGGAATACACCAGCGGCTCAGGTCGCCCGCGTCTGCGGTGCCACCTGGCGGCAGACGGGCACGGCCCACCCGCAGCCCGTCCACGAGCCCGGGCGGGCGATCGCGCCATTACGGTAGAGGGCCGTCGGCCGCCTTTCCTTACCCCGACTGGCCGGCCATCGCTGGCGTCGCCGGCGACTGGTGATGCGCGGCCACGGCGATCGTCCCTCCACCGACCAGTTCGTCGCCCTGGTAGAAGACGACCGCCTGCCCTGGCGTCACCGCCTTCTGGGGACGCGCGAAGCGCACGTGCACGGTGCCATCGGCGCGTGGGGTGACGACGGCCGGGACCTCGGGCGCGCGGTAGCGGATCTTGGCGGTGACCGTGATCGGGGCCGTGGGAGGGGCGATCGAGACCCAGTTGACCTCCTCCGCCAGCAGCTCGTCGCTGTAGAGGTCCTCTTCGTGGCCGACGATCACGGCGTTGCGGACCGGATCGATGGCGATGACATAGTAGGGACGCGGACCGCTCAGACCCAGGCCACGGCGCTGACCCACCGTGTAGTAGATGATGCCCCGGTGCTGCCCCAGCGCGCGTCCCTCGCGGTCGAGGATCGGGCCGGGCCGACTGCCCTCGGCCAGATACCGTTCGATGAAGCTGCCGTAGTCCTTGTCGGGGATGAAGCAGATCTCCTGACTCTCGGGCTTGCTGGCCACCGGCAGGCCGAACTGCCGGGCCAGATCGCGGACGGCGCTCTTGGGGTAATCGCCGATGGGGAAGAGGGTGCGGGCCAGGAGGTCCTGGGTCAGGACGTAAAGAACGTAACTCTGGTCCTTCCAGGCATCCACCGCGCGGCGCAGGACGTAGCGGTCGCGGGCCGGGTCGTAGGCCACGCGGGCGTAATGGCCGGTGGCGATGTAGTCGCAGTCCAGTCCGATCACCCGGTGCAGCAGGGCGCTGAATTTGATGTACTCGTTGCAGCGGATGCAGGGGTTGGGGGTCCGCCCGCGCTGGTACTCGGCCACGAAGTTGGCGATGACCCGCTCGGCGAAGACCTCGCGGAAGTTCAGCACGTAGTGCGGGATCCCCAGGTGATCGGCCACCCGCCGCGCATCCTCGACGGCGTTGAGGCTGCAGCAGGCGTCTGGACGCTCGACCGCCTCTTCGGCTCCCAGTTTGGGCCAGACATTGAGCGTCACGCCGATAACCTCGTGGCCGGCGGCCACCAGCAGGGCCGCCGCCACCGAGCTATCAACGCCGCCGCTCATCGCCACCACCACGCGTGCCATGGTCGTTCCTCTCCCGCTCCTTCGGCGGACTTCACTCTCGTTCTATCACATGTCCCCCGGCGGGCGCTCACGCACCTCACCCTCGACGATGTCGAGCGGTTCGCCCTCGACCGGGGCGGCCGGCCGTTCAGCGAGCTGCTGGCGCAGGCGGGCGATCTCGGCCTCGAAGAGCTGACGCTGACGCACCAGTTCCCGCTCCAGTTCAGCCACCCGGTCGGTCAGCCGCAGGATCACCTCGACCCCAGCCAGGTTCACTCCCAGGTCGTTGACCAGACGGCGGATCTGCAGCAGCCGCTCGATATCGCGTGGCGAGTACAGCCGGATCTTCCCGCGCGAGCGCGAGGGCTGGATGAGCCCCAGCCGCTCGTAGTAGCGCAGGGTCTGGGGATGCATCTTGACCAGACGGGCGGCCGCGCTGATGGCGTAACAGGCCTCGTTGTGATCGGGCATACTCTCTCCTCCTCAGGCCGTGGGCCGCAGCCGGCGTAGCTCTTCAAAGAGCGCCCGCTCCCGCTCGGTCAAGTTGGTGGGCAGGACGACCCGCACCTTGGCGTAGAGATCGCCGTGGCCGCTGCCGTGGAGACGCGGCATCCCCAGCCCGGCCAGTCGGAAGACCCGGCCGTTTTGGGTCTCCGGCGGGATCTTGAGCATCACCCGGCCCTTCAGCGTCTGGACCGGCACCTCACCGCCCAGGATGGCCGTGTAGAGCGGGACCGCCACCTCGGTGTAGAGGTCATCGCCTTTGCGCTCGAAGAGCGGGTGGGGCCGGATCGAGACGACCAGGTAAAGGTCGCCGCGCGGTCCGCCGGCGAAGCCCGGCCCTCCCTCGCCGGCCACCCGGACACGGGTTCCATCGGTGACCCCGGGCGGGATCCGCACCTCGATCCGACGGGCGCCGGTGGGAGAAGGCACCTCGATGAGACGCGTGGTCCCGTGATAGGCCTCTTCCAGCGAGAGCTCGACCGGCTGTTCGATGTCCTGCCCCCGAATGGGGGGCGCCCAGGTGGTGCGGCCAGCACGTCCACCGCCACCGAAGAACCGGTCGAAGAGGCTGCCCAGGTCGAACTCCTCGGCGAACGTTCGGAAGTCGAAGCCCATACCCGGCGTCTCGAAGTCCGGGGTGGGACCGGCGAAGCCCTGCTCCGCCTGCCTCCAGGCGTGACCGTAGCGGTCGTACTTGGCCCGCTTCTCCGGGTCGCTCAGCACCTCGTAGGCCTCTTGGATCTCTTTAAACTTCTGCTCGGCCTCTTTGTCGCCCGGATTGACGTCTGGATGGTACTTACGGGCCAGACGGCGGTAAGCCTGGCGAATCTCTTTCTCGGTGGCGTTGCGGGGCACGCCCAGGATCTCGTAGTAGTCACGCGCCGTGGTCGGCATGGTCCCCCACCTCCTTGCCGCTCATGGCAATTGTACGCATTGAGCCGCCTATTGTCAATATTCCTGCTATCGAGTACAATAGATTTTTGCTTAGAGAGAGCCGCCCTCCGGCCGCCCGGCCAGGGGGTGGCCAGGGGGAGAGTGCGATGACCCGTCACCCACTACTGGTCGCCAGCAACAACCCGCACAAGATCGCCGAACTGACGGCTCTGCTGGCCGACCTGCCGGTGCGACTGCTTCGGCCAGCCGATCTGGGACTCGCCCTGGCGGTCGAGGAGACGGGACCGACCTACGCCCACAACGCGCTGGCCAAAGCCCGGGCTGGAGCCAGCCAGAGCGGTCTCCTGTGCCTGGCTGACGATTCGGGCCTCGAGGTGATGGCGCTGGGCGGCCGGCCAGGGGTCCATTCCGCCCGCTACGGAGGGCCGGGACGGAGCGACGCCGAGCGGGTCGCCCTCCTGCTCCAGGAACTGGCCTGTACCGGCGACCCCGACCGCCGGGCCCGGTTCGTCTGCGTTCTGGCCCTGGCGACCCCGGACGGCGAGAGCCACCTGGGAATCGGCACGGTCGAAGGGCTCATCGCCGACCAGCCCCGGGGCGCGCACGGCTTCGGCTACGATCCGGTGTTCCTCCTGCCAGATCTGGGCCGCACCCTGGCCGAACTCCCACCGTCGGAGAAGAACCGCTGGAGCCATCGGGCCCGGGCGGTCCAGGCCCTGCGTCCGCTCCTCCGCCTTATACTGGCCGGCACACCGCCGGCATCCGCCCGGTAAGAGTTCTGCATATTCTCTGCAATACTCACCGGGAAGGCGGATGGTGACCGACGTCAGTCTGTGAACGAACGGTCGGCGCGGCGCTGTTCGAGGCGCGCCAGACGTGTCATCAGCTCGCGCTCCAGAGCCGTCAGACGCGCCTCCAGCACGGCGAGTCGTTCGGCCAGGGTCTGGCGCAGGAGCCGCTCGCTCTCACGCAGAGTCTGCAGTTCGGCCCGTAGATGCCGCACCTCCTCCGTCCGCTCCTCGGCCAGGGCGCGCCAGGCGGCCAGGGCGCGCTCCAGGTCGGCCGCCACGGGTGTCGAGGCCGCGCGTGGCTCCAGACCGGCCAGCTGGCGGAGAGCCTGGCGTGCCTGGTCGTAGGTCAGCCCCCGGGCCAGGAGCTCCTTGGCCCGGGCCAGGAGCGCCAGGTCCTGCGCGGTGTAAAGACGAGGGGCTGGACGGCCGTCCGGTGAGACCGGCGGACTGGCGGCCGCCGGTGAGAGGAACTCGGCGAATTTGGTGGCGTAGAGGCGCAGCGTCGAGGGGGGCATGCCGAGACGGGCCGCCGCCTCCGCCGGCCGCAGCAGTTCGCCAGCCGATCCCTCCTCCTCACGACGCCCCCCAACCGCCCCACTGGTCCGGGCCGCCCACCAGAGATCACGACCAGCCATGGCCGCCTCCCGCGATGACCGCTAATTGTCGCTACGAACCGCCAATAACCGCTAACTGTCGCCAACCTATCGCCAGGATGATCTTAGCAGAGTCAGCGCCAGCGGACAAGCGGTGGCGCACCGGAGCCAGGCGCGGCCGCCGACCGGACCGGCCGTCCCCGACCGTCGCTGACCATCATCACCACCGGTCGACGGCGGGGAACCACCGCCAGCCCCACGTCCAGTGGCCGGAGGCCCACGATTTCGCCCCCGTGAAATATTCTGTCAAGTTAAAACTTCTTCGCCAGCCCTCGCCAAGAAAAGCGATCCCGGCCGGTTTATATCCACATTGTTATGTTAACTATAAGTTATCGTAAAATAATGCCCACCCGTCTGCCTGCCAAACGACTGGACAAGCCCGCCCGCCTGTCACCGCATCGGTGTTGTCCCCTGACACCTCTGTCAGAAGAGCCCTCTCAGAGCACCTCTCACCCTCGCCCAGACCCTGCTCGCACCGGCCCTGACCGCGTGATCCCCTCCCCTGCCCCTCACGTGCGCCCCTCACCGCCGCCCCATCGCCGCCTCCCGCACCTCTCCCCTTCCGTCGCCCAGATCCCCCGATCGGTGTCAGCGTGCAAGCTACAAAACACCTCCATCGCACCTGACAGAGACAGATGTATTTACATTGAAAATGTAAATACAGAGAGACGGGCGGGGGTTTTCGGTCAGGGTCCGGCCAGGGATCCGGTGCCGGCCGGGAGGGAGCAGGGGGGAAGAGGCCCGGTGGCCACCGGACCGGCCAGCGGACGGGGCGGGCGGGAGGGGCGCTGCCGAGCCGGCCCGCCGCTCGACTCGCCCAGTGGGCGGGGACCGGAGATGGTCAGGCTGGCCCGGTCTTTTCAGCGCCCGGCGGGAGGTGGGGTGGAAGGGGCGCTCCGGAGACCCCGGCGGATGCGCTCTATCAGGTCGGCTTCCGAGCGCAGGCCCGTTAGATCGATGGGGCTCTCCATCGCCACCTCCAGCAACGCCCGGATGATCGCCGCCTTGCGGATCGCCCGACCGCCGTTGCGTCGGGCCTCGCGGCAGCGGTCATCCAGCCAGTCCAGGTGTTCTTCCGCCAGGAAGATAGCCGACTGACGGGTGGGACTCCGTTCGGAGCGCTCGGGCTCCGGCTCCTCGCGACGATAGAACAGAGCCTTACCCTCTGGGACACTGGCACGCTTAGGCATGGTCGATCTCCTCCGCCAGCGCACGGTAGGCGCGCGCCCCCTCACTCTGGCTCGCGTAGGTCAGGATCGACTGGCCTTTAATCGGACACTCTTTGAACCGCACACTCTCCCGGATGACCGTCTGGAAGATCCGGAAACGGTCGCCCAGGGCCTGGCGGGTCTGCTCCAGGACCTCCCGGGCGTGGAGCGTGCGGGCGTCGTAGCGGGTGGCCAGAATGCCCTCGACCACCAGCGCCGGATTGACCTCCTCCTGAATCTCGCGGACCGTCTCCAAAAGCAAACGTACTCCCAGCATGGTGTAGTAATCGCAGCTCATTGGCACCAGCACGCTATCGGCGGCCGAGAGGGCGTTGACCGTCAGCAGGCCGAACGACGGGGGGCAATCGATCAGGATGTAGTCGTAGGCGTCTTTGACCGGCCGCAGGGCATTCCGGAGCTTGTCCTCACGGCGGTTCATATTGACCAGTTGGAGTTCGGCGGCGGCCAGGTGGATGTTGGTGGGGGCCAGATCCAGCCGCTCCTCGACCGGCACGATGACCTCGGCCAGACGGGCCTGTCCCAGCAGGACGTGGTAGGTGGTGCGTTCCAGACGGTGCAGGGCCAGACCGCACCCCTCGGAGAGGCTGGCCTGCGGGTCCAGGTCGATCATCAGGACGCGCCGGCCCCGCTCGGCCAGAGCCGAACCCAGGCAGCGCGTGGTGGTGGTCTTCCCTGACCCACCTTTCTGGTTGGCGACGGCGATGGTCCGTCCCACGCTCCGCAGCTCCTCGGTAAGGGGTAGTCGGACCGCACGTGCGGCGAGACACCGGCGATCTCCGGGAACCGTCTCTCCGCCCACCGCGGTCCGGGCGCCGGCCCGAGATTATACGTGAGGCGGGCCCGCCTGTCCATCATCCGGACAGCCCTCGATCCTCACAGACCTCTAGGAGTATAACCGTCCAGAATGTCTTCTGCATTATATGACAGAACAACAGAAGGACAGACATATTGCTAGATGTTATTACATGACCATACTTATGTAACCACACATATACTCGTCGAGACTTCTATTTGTTCGTACAGACAAATATCCATCTGTTTGTTAGAAACTATACCTACTGCTCTGCACTGGAATATATCTATACGGTTATAACTCTGTAACCACCGGCCTGCTCTCTCGCCCGGTAACCAATACCTCTCGCCATCACGAGCCCGGAGGAAACACGCGCCCCCGACAGTACCCGCGATCGCAATGGACAAGCGAGTCAGTCCTCCCTATACTCCCTGTGAGGAGAGCACTCCGAGCCTTGGGGAAAACCACCTGTTCGGCCACAGTCGCCGGGGCTGTGGCCGGCATCGCTCTGACCGGCCTCAAGGCCTGACACGAAATAAAGACGGGCTGGATACGATGATGGAGGCTTGATGTCGCCCACACGACGTCTGCGAGTCGGGGTGATCGGTCTGGGCGAGATCGCCCAGATTATGCACCTGCCCTACCTGCGCGAACTGGAGGAGCGCTACGAGATCGCCGCCATCTGCGATATCTCCCCGCAGCTGGTCGCCAGGATCGGCGACCTCTATGGCGTCGACCATCGCTACACCGATTTCCGCGCTCTGGTCGCCCAGCCCGACCTCGATGCCGTTTTTGTTCTAACTCCCTACCACTTCCAACCAGCCCTGGCCGCCCTCCAGCAGGGCAAGCACGTCCTGGTCGAGAAACCGATGTGCACCAATCTGCGCGAGGCTGATACCCTCATCGAAACAGCCGCCCGCAACGGCTGTATCCTTATGGTTGCCTACATGAAACGCTACGACCCCGGCTATCTCTACGGGCAGCGTAAAATCCAGGAGATTCCCGATATCCGCCTGGTTGAACTCCACGACATCATCGGCCCCAACGCGCTTTTCATCCGTGAGGCTCACCGCGTCTACCGCTTTGACGATCCGCCCCGCGATCTCATCGCCCAGCAGCAGGCTGAATATCAGGCCGCCATCACCGAGGCCATCGGCCTGGTGCCACCCCACGTCCGCCAGGCCTACAGCCTGATGCTGGGGCTCTCGGTTCACGACGTGACCATCCTCTGTGGGGCTGTCGGCCGCCCCCGCCGCGTTCTCACCACCCACATCTGGGACGACGGCCGCTTCTTCAGCTCACTTCTCGACTATGGCGACTTCCTCTGCACCTTCACCACCGGCCGCACCGAAATGCGTCGCTTTGACGAGGTGCTGCGGGTCTACGGTCGCCAGCGGGTGGTCACCATCTCCTTCCCTTCCCCCTACATCCGCAACATGCCGACGCTGGTCCACGTTGAGGAGATGGCCGACGGCGCCTTCACCGACTGCCGGGTCGAGGCCTCGTATGAGGAGGCCTTCAAGCGTGAACTCATTCACTTTCACGAGTGCGTCACCGAGAACCGCCGCCCCCTGACCAGCGGCGAGGAGGGACGGGCCGATATCGCCCTACTCATCCAAATGATCGAGGCGTACAAGCGGGGAGCAGGGGCAGGCCTGAACCCGGCGGCCCTCGCCCCGACTACGCCGCCGGGGGCACGGTGATCGCCCCGCACGAGGCCCGGACCACCAGCGTCGGGGTCAGGACCACCCGCCGGGGCTCGGGACCAGTCTGGCCGCTCAACCGGGAGAGGATGAAGGCCACCGCCTGAGTGGCCACCGCCGCCAGCGGCTGGGCGACGGTGGTCAGCGGCGGGTCGACAACCGCGGCCCCAGGGATATCGTCGAAGCCGACGACCGCCAGATCCGCCGGAAGATGGCGGCCCCGCCGCCGGGCGGCCAGCAGTGCTCCGATGGCCATCCGGTCGTTGGCGCAGAAGAGAGCCGTTGGTGGCTCGGCCAGCGAGAGAAGATGCTCGGCCCAGCGGGCCCGCTCACGTAGGTACAGTCGCCGTGGCAGAGCAGCGCCGGGTCGAAGGGCAGTCCGGCTGCGGCCAGCGCCGCCCGGTAGCCCCGGACCCGCCGCTGGCTGGTCTCTGGCCTTCGGCTGGCCCGGCGATGCAGCCGGTCCACGTCCTCAGAGCTGCTCGCCCAGTTTCACCGCCTGGTAGATCTTCATCCGCCGCAGCAGGACGATCATGCAGAGCAGGCCGACCGCCAGCATCAGACCCATAATCACATAGATGCGCTGGACATCGCCCCAGGCCAGCTCGACCACGAACTTCGGCGTCGTCCCGTACTGATCAGCGCTGACCTGCAGGAACGGAATAAAGAGCGAACTCGTCCAGAGCCCGAAGGCCGTGCCGGCGGCAATCCCCAGGACGATGAGAAAGACCTGCTCCAGCATCAACAGCACGAAAAGCTGGGCGCTGGAGAGACCGATGGCCCGCAGGATGCCCATCTGCAGCATCCGCTTCTGGAACGAGAGGAAGGCGTAGAGGAAGAAGCCCAGGACAGTCAGGAGAGCCGCCACGATGAAGCCGATAGAAAGGACGCCGAAGAGGCCGGTCCGCTGCGGATCCAGCCGACCCACGTTGACCTGCACCCGGCTGTCACGGATCCGCACGATCCGAATACCATTTTTCTCCATCGCCTCGACGATGTCATGGCTCCGATAGTTGGGATCGACCTTGACCCAGACATCATAGGGCTGCAGGCCCGTCTGGTCGTAGAGGTAGTCCAGATTGGCCACGAAGAAGTCGCCCTTCTCCGGATAGAGCGTGGGGAAGTAGTCGGCGACCTCGACGATCCGGAAATCCACGATCTTGTTGCCGAAAACCAGCTGCACCGTATCGCCGATGTTGAGCTGGTAGCGGGCCAGAAAGGCCGGCGTGGTGATCGCCGCCGACTCGTCAATGGCCAGAGCGTTCATCAGCGCCCCCAGCGGCCGCGGGGCGAAGTCGGAACGCCACCAGGCCACGTTGGCAAACGTCGTCCGGTCCACCCCCAGCACCTGGACATCGCGCTGCTGTCCCCGCCCGATGTTGGGACGAGCGGTGAACTGCTTGGCCCGGGTCAGGGCCACCACCCCCGGCACCTCGTGGGCGCTGAAGGGAGGCTCGATGAAGTAGTTTTCGGTCTCGTTGTACTCCCAGACCTCGGTCAGAATGAGGTCGGCCGGGATCTCGTAGAGCACCCGCTCGGTGAAATTGCGGTTCATCGTGTGGGCCGCCGAGGCGGCGAAGGCCCCGAGCGCCAGCGTCAGGGTCAGGAGGAGCACCAGCGGGCTGTAGGCCAGCGGCATCCGGGCGATCTGGCGCAGGGCCAGCACGACCGGCGCGTTGCCGAACAGGCTCCCCAGCCGGGCCAGGCCGGCGGTCAGCAACGGGAAGAGCCGCAGGAAGAGCAACGCCAGGGCGAAGATGAAGAGCGAGGGCACCAGCAACATCAACGGGTCAACGACGATCTCCCCCTCGCCGGCGATGTTGAGAATCGAGCGCTGCTGCTGAAGCGTTCGGTAGCCGTAGGCCGCCACCGCCAGCAGCAGAATATCGACGAAGAAGCGCTGCCAGAGCGGTCGCCGATAGGAGCGGGCAACTTCCTGCTTGTAGGTGATGATCGTGTAGCGGGCGGCCCCCACCGCCGGCACCAGCATGGCCAGGACCGCCAGACCGGCCGCCAGGGCGGCGTACTGGAGCGTTTGGGTCGAGAACATCACCGGGAGCGGCGGCCGCTGAGCGAAGAGCAGAAAACTGTAACTCTGACCGATCAACTGGGCGATGCCGATACCAATGAGAGGACCAATAGCCAGAGCGATGCCGCCGATAAGCACCCCCTCCAGAAGATACAATCCGATGATCTGGAAGGTGCTCATCCCCCGGCTCTTGAAAACCGCGATCTCGCTGCGCTGGCGATCGATGACCATGCCGACCGAGGTGATGATGTAATAGAGGATGACCGCCAGCATGGGGATGCTCAGGGCGAAGAGCAGGAGTTTCAGCAGAAAGGCCCGGCGAGCGAACTCTTCCAGCAGATCCCCTGGCGCCAGGTCGACTTTGGTATTGGGCATCATCGTGGCCACCCGCGTCTCCAGGTAGCGCAGACCACCCAGGACACGGTCGACGTTGGTCGAATGGAGGGCGTTGTGGTCGAAGATCATGTACCAGGAATACTCGTGAATCGCCTGGGGCATGATCTTCAAAATGTTCTGAAAGAGGTGCTCTTCGGTGGTGAAGAGGGTGTTGTACATGACATCGGGATGGTAAAGCCAGTAGTCCGAGTTGGGCTCGAGCGGCTCCCAGAGGCCCACCACCTTCAGCGTCACCCGGGCCGGGTTGAAGCGGTCGCCGCCAATGTAGTAATAGGACTCGCCCACGTACATGTGGAGTTCCTCGGAGGCTGTCGTGCTCAGAATCACCGGCACGACATCGTCCGGGCTCGGACCTGGCGGCAGCCCCTGCCCCTCGACGATCCTGATGTACCTCTCCAGCCCCTGCTGGAAGGCGATGTAGGCGTACTTGGCCTCACTGGCCAGCGGATTGACCTTCTCGGTCTCGGCGACCCCTTGCAGAAGATGGGTGTCGGTGGCGAAGTAGCGGAGGATGGGCCGCTTCAGGGGCAACCCCATGATCCATTCGGCGTTGTTGAGAACGAACTCGTCCAGACGGCGGAACTGATCGAGGGTGCTGGGCGTCGCCTTCTCCTCCAGATGCCGGATGCGCACCGCCCCCGGCGGCCGCTGCGAGGGCTGCTGCAACCGTTTCTGCAACAGCCGCTCGATCATCGCGTCCGAGTAGAGCGGCACCGCCGCCACCAGACTGACCGTGACGACCAGACCGATGATGGTGGTCACCAGCAGATTGATATTGTTCAGGCTGCGCTTGACAACCAGCCGCAGGATGGCGATCACCATGCCCATCGCCTGTACTCCTCCATCCGGGGCGTCCCTGGCGTCCGGCATTCTACACTAACGGCGCTCGAGCGTCTAGCCCGTCTGACCACCGGCCCCTGATTTATGTCGAGATTATGACCCCGCGCCGCCGACACGCTTGACACCCGCGACGCCATCCTCTATGATAGCCGCGCCAGACAACCACATACTGGCACGGGTCTTCTCGGACCCGCGGCAGGGGTGCCCGCCAGGGGCCGCATCCGCGGTCGGGTGGGTTAAAAGCGAAGTCCGGTGCAAGTCCGGCGCTGTCCCGCAACTGTGACCGGCCCATCAGGCCGGAAGCCAGGTCGCCTGCCCCTGTCGGTTCCGCGCACCTTCGAGCGAAAGGGGGCTGGAACTGCGATGCCAACCACCACCTGATCCGCCCCCTTGCCGCTTCGGCAAGGGGGTCGTCGTTCTCTAGCCCTGCATCCATCCCACCGCTCTATATCCCCCGAAAGGAGTCGCCATGCGACGCTGGCCATGGGTTGTGACTTTTCTTGTGCTTCTGGGTCTGCTGGCTGGCCTGCTGACCCCAGCCCAGGCCGCCCCACCCGCAGCCACCGATCCGACAGCCGCCGCCAATCGAGCGATCACCTGGCTCCTCAGCCAGCGGAACGCCGACGGTGGCTTCGGCAAGCCCCAGAGCGCCCCCGGCACGACCGCCGACGCCCTCCTCGCCCTCGGCGCCGTCGGGCAGGCCGCACCGGCGCCGGCCCTCGATTACCTGACCCGCCAGCGCCCGGCCCTAGAGAAATCAGCCGGGCTGACCGCCAAGGTGATCCTGGCCCTGACAGCCACCGGTCAGGACCCGCGCCGCTTCGCCGGTCTCGATCTGGTGGCCCACCTGCGCACTTTCGTCGACCCGCAATCAGGCCGCCTCGGCCAGAGCGCCATCGACCACGCCTACGCCCTGCTGGCCCTGGCCGCCACCGACCGGGCAGCCATAACCCCAGCCATGGTCACCTGGCTGCTCCGGACCCAGCTGCCCGAGGGCGCCTGGGCCTGGGATGGCGGCCAGCAGCCCGGCTCCGGCGATACCAACACCACCGCTCTGGCCGTCCAGGCCCTGGCCCGGGTCGGCGGTGAGGCCGCCCGCCCGGCCATCGACCGCGCCCTCCAGTACTTCCGCACCGTCCAGAACGACGACGGCGGCTTCCCCTTCCAGAAGCCCGCGCAGTTCGGCACCGAGACCGACGCCAACTCCACCGCGCTGGTCCTCCAGGCCCTCCTGGCCGTCGGCCAGCGGCCCGAGGCCTGGGCCCGCCCCCAGGGGAACCCCCTGACCGCCCTCCTGGCCCTCCAGAACCCCAGCGGCGCCTTCCGCTGGAAGGCCGGGGTCCCGGAGGATAACCTCCTGGCCACGGTCCAGGCGGTTCCGGCTCTGGTCGGCCAGCCGCTGCCCATCGTCCGGCCAGCCCCCGCACCGGCTCCGGTTACCCCCACCCGCCTGCCCCGGACCGGCGCCCCGGTGGCGCTGCCGGTCCTCATCGGGATGGCCCTGGTGCTGAGCGGTCTGGTCTTCCGGCGGTCAACCACCCGTCTCTGAGAGACGCCGATGCGCTCGCGCGGTCTCCGCTGGCCTGTGATTCTCTGGCTCCTGCTCTTCTGGGTCACGGTCTCTCCGGCCGGGGCCAGCGGGGCCGCCGGGCTGGTCGTCGCCCCCGGCGACGGCCGCGTCATCTACCGGGTCGTGCCGCTGGACAGCTCTACCCTCCGCGGTCTCGATCTGCTCCGACGCAGCGGGCTGGACGTCCAGACCCAGGAGTACGGCGGACTGGGAGCCGCCGTCTGCGCCATTGAAGGCGTCGGCTGTTTTCCGCCACGCGACGACTGCTTCTGCCAGTGCCGTGGCGGGGGTGAGTGCCGCTACTGGCACTACTATCTGCGCCAGCCCGACGGCACCTGGCGTCGGAGCGACCTCGGGCCCAGCAGCCGGGTCGTCCGCGACGGCGACGTGGACCTCTGGGCCTGGGGTGGAACCCGTCTCAGCCTGCCACCGGCCGACGATGTGCCCACCATCGCCCGCCGTCTGGGCCTCCCACTCCCCACTCCCCCAGCACCAGCACCGCCTCTCCGGTCGCCAGCCGTCACGCCCACCCGCCCGCCCGGGCCGGATCCCGCTACCCCGACCATCTCTCCTCCACCACCCACTCAGCCTCTCACCCCCTCGCCCACCGTTCCGCCCTCGCCCACGTTCACGTCGATCGCTCCCCCGGCTGTCCCCACGCCGTCGCCGACGCTCCTGCTCGCTCCTTCGCCTTCACCCTCCCCGTCCCCCACACCGACATCGGCGCCCGGTCCTCCGGCCGATTACCTCGTCTTTGTCATCACGGTCGGTCTCCTCGGCACCGCCATCCTGATCGCCTGGAGGCAGCGCCGATGAGCGGCCTCGACGCCCGCGTCTGGGCTCTCTGGCTGCTGGTCAGCCTGGGGCTGGCCCTCGCCACCCGCCACCCGCTGTACCTGATCGTCCTGAGCCTGGCCGTCCTGCTGGCGGGCGTTCGCTGGGCTCGTCCCGACCGCTGGCCGCTCCTGCGCCTGTTCCTCCTCAGCGGCACTCTTCTGGCCCTCGTCGCTCCCCTCTACAACGTCCTGGTCGCCCGCTACGGCACCACCGTGCTGCTCCGGCTGCCGGAGGCGTGGCCGGTGATCGGGGGTGCCCTCACCCTCGAGGCCCTACTCTACGGTCTGACCGCGGGGCTGACCCTCTTGACGCTCCTCGTGATTTTTGGGGTTTTCAACGCCAGTGTGAGCCACGAGGACCTGCTGGATCTGGTTCCGGCCTCGCTGCGCGATCTCGGCCTGGTTCTGGCCATCGGCCTGGCGCTGGTCCCGCGCGCCTACCAGTCCCTGCAGGAGACCCGCGAGGCCCAGCGTCTCCGTGGCCACCGTCTGCGCCGGCCCGGCGATCTGGTCCCGCTCGTCGTCCCGCTGCTGACCGTCACCCTTGAGCAGGCGCTCCAGTACAGCGAGGCCCTGGAGGTCCGCGGCTTCACCGCCGGCCACCCGCGTGCTCCCCGCCTCTTCCGCCTGGCCCTGCTAAGCGGCTGTATCAGCCTCCTCATCGGCCTCTTCGGCCAGGCCTTCGGATTGCTCAGCCAGGCCGCCGGGCTGAGTCTGCTCGGCGCCGGGCTGGCTCTGGCGCTGAGCGGCCTCTGGCTGGCCGGCGACCGCCAGCCCCGGACCCGCTACCGTCCCCGGCCCTGGACCGGCCGCGATACCGCCGCCGTCGTCGGACTCGGTCTCCTGGCCCTGGCTTTCCTGCTCGTGCGCCTCACCCACCCCGACCGCCTGGCCTATCCCTTCAGCGGGCCCCTTCGCTGGCCGGAATTCTGGCCGCCGGCCAGTCTTCTCTACACCGGCCCGGCCCTGGTCGCCCTTCTCGGTCGAGCTGGCCCGGAGCCTGAGCGATGATCCGGTGCTATCAGCTGACCTTTCGCTACCCAACGATGCCCGAACCCTTGCTCGCGATCGCCGATCTTCACCTCGCCCCTGGCTCCTTCACGCTGGTGCTCGGTCCAACGGGAGCCGGCAAAACAACCTTTCTGCGCTGCCTGAACGGCCTCATCCCCCACGCCTATGGCGGCTACCTGACCGGACTGGTCTGTGTCGACCACCGCCCGACCGTCGCCTGCAGTCCCCGCGATCTCAGTCGGATCGTCGGCACGGTCTTGCAGGACCCGGAAGCCCAGCAGGTGATGGAGACCGTCGAGCGCGAGGTAGCCTTCGCCCTGGAGAACCACGGCCTCCCGCCTGCCATCATCGCCCAGCGCGTCAGCCAGGTCCTCGAGCGCCTGGGGATCGCTCACCTCCGCCGACGGCGCCTGGCCACCCTCTCCGGCGGCGAGCGCCAGCGGGTGATGCTGGCCGCCGCTCTGGCGTTGCAGCCGAGCGTCCTGGTTCTGGACGAGCCCACCTCGCAGCTCGATCCACCAGCGGCGGCCGATTTTCTGGCCGCGCTCGGTGCTCTCCGCGCCGAGGGGACCACCATCGTCCTGGCCGAGCACCGGCTCGAACGCGTGCTTCCGGCCTGCACGACGCTGCTGGCGCTCCGGCCCGGTCAGCCCGCCCTGGCCGGCCCCCCACGAGCCATCCTCCCGCACGTTCCCCTGCGCCCGCCGGTGGTCGAACTGGGCCTGCGGCTGGGCTGGGATCCCCTGCCCCTATCGGCGGCCGAGGCCCGCGCACACTGGTCGCCCCCGACCGGACCAGTTCCATCGCCGGGGCGACCGACTCCGGGGTCCGTTCTGGTCCGGCTGGAGCGTCTGGGCTGGACGGTCGCCGGCCGCCCTGTCCTTCGGGAGATCTCGGGCGAGATCTACCAGGGCCAGGTCACCGCCCTGGTCGGCCCCAACGGGGCTGGCAAGACCACCCTGCTGCGTCTGATCGCCGGGCTCATCCCGCCGAGCCAGGGCCGCCTCGTCTGGGCCTCTGGCCAGACCCCCCGACTTGGCTACCTCCCCCAGAATCCGGCCGCCCTCCTTTTCGCTCCCACGGTCCGGGCGGAGGTCGCCGCCAGCCGGCGCTGGCAGAACCTTCCCGGCGACGGCCGGGAGTGGCTGGAGCGGCTGGCGCTGGGCCCGCTGGCCGAGGCCGACCCCCGCGATCTCAGTGTGGGCCAGCGCCAGCGGGTGGCGCTGGCGGCCGTGCTGGCGACCGAGCCGGCGCTCCTTCTGCTCGACGAACCCACGCGTGGCCTGGACCCCCAGCAGAAAGAGGCCCTGGGCCAGATCCTCCGCGACCTGGCGGCCGACGGGCGCGGTCTCCTGGTCGCCACCCACGACGTCGAATTTGTGGCCCGCTGGTGCGACCGCGTCCTCTTTCTCGAGGCGGGCCGCCTCCGGGCCGATGGTCCACCGGGCCCGGTCCTCGCCCGTATACCGGGGTTCGCCCCGCAGATCGCCCAGGTCACCGACGGCCTGGCGGCGACGGTGGAAGAGGCCCTGGCCTGTCTGAGCCACGCCCAGGAGAGAACACCGTGAACCACCGCCCCGACCGCCAGACGACCGCTCTGCCCCCGGCGCGCCGGCCACAGCACCCGGCGGCCGGTTACCCGCCGGCCAGGGACCGTCTCGGCGATCTTCTTCTCGTCACGGCCTCGCTGGTGGGTCTGGTCGCCTTCTTCTCGCCTTTGCTGGTGCCGGTCGAGCCAGTCGAGGCCAGCGCCCTGAGCCACAGCGCTGATGCGCCACTGCTTTTCGCCGTTCTGCTCGGCCTGTCGCTTCTCAGCGCCCTCCGGGCGGCCCAGCAGAGCCTGACCGGATCGCGGCTCCTGGCTCTAACCGCCGGACTGGTCACGGCGAACGCCGCCCTGCGTCTGGTCCCCAGTCTGCTCGGGGCCACACCGGTCTTCCTGCTGGTGATCCTGAGCGGCTACGTCTTCGGCGCCCGGCTGGGCTTCCTGGTCGGCGCCCTGAGCATGGCCCTCTCCGCGCTGCTCACCGGCGGCGTCGGTCCCTGGTTGCCCTACCAGATGTTTGCCCTCGGCTGGGTCGGGGCCGGCGCTCGCCTGCTTCGGCTCTGGCCCGGCCGGCGCGGTGAACGGCTTCGCCTGGCGCTCTACGGGGCCCTGACCGGCTTCGCCTTCGGCTTCCTGATGAACCTCTGGTTCTGGCCGTTCCTCAGCGGTCCGCCGGAGAGCCCGCTCTACCGGACTCCCGACGCCTCCCTGGGAGAAAACCTCCAGCGCTACCTTGTGTTCTATGTTGCGACCTCGCTGGTCTTCGACGGGAGCCGGGCGCTGGGCAATGTGGTGCTGATCCTGGCCCTGGGGCAGCCCGGGCTGCACGTTCTCCGACGTTTCCAGCGCCGCCTCACGGTTATCTACCGCCCACCGGCCGATCAGACCATCGACCAGCTCTGCGGCGAGGCTGTCAGCCCGTCGTCTGCAGACCGGCCGCGATCCCGTTGATCGTGTGCAGGATGACGAAGAGCAGGCGCTCGCGCAGGTCGGGCTGTTGCCGGAACACCTCCGGCGGGGTGGTCCGCAGACGGCGCAGGAGTTCGACCTGGATATGGCTCATCGGGTCCACGTAGGGGTTGCGCAGGCTGATCGAGCGCTGGAGGATCGGCGAGCGGTCCAGAAGCCGCTCCTGACCGGTCACCGCCAGGACCATCCGCGTGGTCCGGTGGAACTCCTCGGCGATGGTCGAGAAGATGCGGGTCCGCACCGCCGGGTCCTGGACCAGGTCGGCGTAGAGGGCGGCGATCTCCAGGTCGGCCGTGCCGAGGCTGATCTGGGCGTTGTCGATGATCGACCGGAAGAAAGGCCAGGAGCGATACATCTCCCGCAGGAGCTCGAGGCCATCCGGTTGCGTCTCAGCCGCCCAGGCCAGGGCACGGCCCAGGCCGTACCAGCCGGGCAGATTGTGCCGGCTCTGGGTCCAGGCGAAGACCCAGGGAATGGCCCGGATGTCGGTGATCCGGTCCAGCCGGCCGCGGGTGATCGGGCGCGAGGCGATAAGGTGCTGGCCGATCTCGGCGATCGGCGTGGCCTGGAGGAAATAGGAGAGGAATTCGGGCGTCTCGTAGACCAGCTGGCGGTAGGCGCGCAGGGCCACCGCCGCCATATCGGTCATCACCGCCACCCAGGCCGGCTGACGGGCCGCTGCGGCCGTCCGGACCGTCGGGCTGAGGCTGGCCCGCAGGACGGCGTTGGTCACCTGCTCCAGATGGCGGTGGGCGATGCCGGGGTTGGCGTAGCGGGCGAAGATCACCTCCCCCTGCTCGGTGAACTTCAGCCGCCCCTCCAGACTGCCCGGCGGCTGGGCCATGATCGCCCGCTCGGTCGGGCCACCACCCCGGCCGATGGCCCCGCCACGTCCGTGGAAAAGCGTGAGGTCCACGCCGGCCCGTCGGCAGACCTCACTCAATCCGATCTGGGCCCGGTAGAGCGCCCAGTTGGCCGCCAGATAGCCGCCGTCCTTGTTGCTGTCTGAGTAGCCGAGCATCACCTCCTGGGCGTCGCCCCAGGCCCGCACATTGGCCCGGTAGACCGGCTCGGCCAGCAGCCGCTCCAGAATGGCCGGGCACTGCTCCAGCTCGGCGATCTCCTCGAAGAGCGGCACGATCTGCAGACGGCTCTCCATCGAACCGTCGGGGCGCACCTGGAGGAGGCCGGTCTCTTTGGCCAGGAGCTGGACCGCCAGGACGTCGCTGGCCGCCCGCGTCATGCTGATGATATAGGTGTGGCAGGCCGCCAGCCCCACCTCACGCTGTAGCTGGGCCACCGTCCGCAAAGTGGCGATGAGTTCGTTGGTCGCCGGGGAGAAGATCGGCTCGGCCGGAAGAAGCGGCCGGGGGTTGAGGATCTCCTGCCGCAGCAGACGGATCCTGTCCTCTTCGGGCAGAGAGGCGTAGTCGGCCACCACCCCCATCCGGGCCATGATCTCGGTCAGGGCCTGGGTATGGACGCTGCTGTGCTGGCGGATGTCCATCTCAGCCAGATGAAAGCCGAACACCCGGACCCGCCAGATAAGGTCGGCCAGGGCGGCGTCGGCGATCCGCCGGCCGCAGTGGTCGAGCAGGCTCCGGCGCATGGTGGTGAGATCGGCCACGAGCTCGGCTGGGTCGGCATAGCCCTCCGGCGCACCGGCCAGCGTTCGCCGCAGGCGCTCGCCGATGAGCGCCAGCTTCTGACGGTAGGGCTCGACAGGGTTGCGGGCGACCAGGGTCCGACCGACCGCCCCCAGCCGCTCGACATCGGCCTCGATCGAGGCCAGAAGTTCGGGGCTCACGCCGACCCGCCGGCGTGAGACGCTGAGGTCACGGGCCAGCTCGGCCACGTCGCGGAGGTAACGGTTCAGCACCACCTGGCGCTGGAGCCGCAGGGCCTCGGCCGTCACCGTGTGGGTGACCGCCGGGTTGCCATCACGGTCGCCCCCCATCCAGACGCCGAACCGCAGGAAGGGCGGGATCTCGAATGTCTCGCCGGGGTAATAGGTGGCCAGCGCCTCTTCGAGATCACGGTAGAGGCGAGGAACCACATCGAAGAGGCTCTCTTCGAAGTAATAGAGACCGTTGCGGACCTCGTGCATGGGCGAGGGCGGCGCCGGCCGGACCTCGTCGGTCTGCCAGAGAAGGGTGATCTCGGTCCGTAGATGGTCCTGGAGAGCCGCCCGCTGCCGGGGCGTGAGGCGGGGATCATCCAGCGCGGCCACCGTGGTGGCGATGTGCCGGAGATGCTCCAGGACCGTCCGCCGCCGGGCCTCGGTCGGGTGAGCGGTGAAGACCGGCTTGATGAGCAACCGGCGCAGCAGCCCCCGTAGCGCCTCGGCAGTCACCCCTTCGGCCCGCAGAGCCGCGATGGAGGCGGCGATCGATTCGTAGCGTGGGGCCGGGTACTCCTCGGTCTCGCGCTGGCGGAGATTGCGCAGCCGGTGGTTCTCCTCGGCGGTGTTGACCAGGTGAAAATAGATGGTGAACGCCCGCACCACCTGGAAGGCCGTCTCCAGATCGAGCGCCCGGACCAGGGCCGTGAGCCGGGCCCGCCCCTCCGGCGGCGGCTGGGTACGGACCTGGATCGCCTCCTTGCGAATGCGCTCGACACACGCGAAGAGCGTCTCACCCCCCTGCTCGCGCAGGACGTCGCCCAGGAGCGTCCCCAGCAGGTGGACATCTTCGCGCAGGCGCTCAATGGGAATCCGTTCGGCGCCAACCATCGCTGGCAACCCTTTACCGCCTCTGACGCGGCATGATACCCGGTGGTTACCGTCGCTGACAAATTCCGGGCCGGCCTTGCCAGCTCCCCGGCGCCGGCTGTAGGCTTAGGGCAGCAACCGGAAGGAGCGCACCGGTGCCAGAAAGCCTCACCCCCGAGAGCCTGGCCACGGCGGTCCTGGGCATCGTCCTCGTAGACCTGGTCCTGAGCAGCGATAACGCCGTCGTCATCGGCCTGGCCGCCCGACAGTTGAGCGGCGCCCAGCGCCAGCGGGCCATTCTTGTCGGAGGGGCGGGCGCCATCGGCCTCCGCATGCTCTTCACCGCCCTGGCCGGTCTGCTCCTGCGTATTCCGCTTCTCCAGTTCGCCGGCGGCCTGATCCTGATCTGGATCGCCTGGAAACTCCTGCAGGGGCCCCCGCCCGCCGCCTCTCACGAGGTCGCCGCCGGCGAGACCCTGGGGGAGGCGGTGCGGATCATCATCACCGCCGACGCGGTGATGAGCCTGGATAACATCCTGGCTGTCGGCGGCCTCTCCCACGGCCAGGTCCTTCTCCTGCTCTTCGGCCTGGGACTGAGCATGCCGATTCTGCTGTTCGGCAGCACCCTGGTCGCCCTCGTCACCCGCCGCCTGCCCGTCCTGGCCTACCTGGGAGGAGCCATTCTGGCCTGGACGGCCGGCACGATGCTCCTCAGCGACCCCTGGCTCAGCCCACTGCTGCGCTCGGTGGCCGCCCTGCAGCTGCTCCTGCCGCTCGGCCTGACCATCGGACTGCCGATCCTCAGTCTGGCCATCCGCGAACGCGGCCAGACCGGACCGACCCTGACCTCGCCCCGGTCGGAATGAGCCGGCGATGACCGAGCGTCCCCCGACCACCTGCGCCCTCTGCCAGACCCCGCTCGGGCCGCCCCACACCTGGCGGGTCTGCCGCCGCTGCGGAGCGCCCTTCTGCTGGTCGCCGCCGGACCGCTGCTGTGGCGAGCGCCGGGCGTTCAGCCTGGAAGAGGATCTCGTGGTGCGGGCCGACTACCGCTGCCGGCGCTGCCGGACCCGGACCTGGCGCTGGTTCGGGGCCGATTTCGCCGAAATCCGGCCGCTCCTGCTGATCACCGGCCTCTTCGTCCTGTTCGCCGTGGTATTCTGGATCGGGGCTCTCGCGCTCCTGGCCCTGTTCCTGCGCCTGCTGGGGCTCCCAACCTGACCGCTCGGAGGCTAGCAGTGTACGCGGACAAACCCGTCCGGCAGTTTACGGACGAACTGGCCTCGGCCGCGCCGGTGCCCGGTGGCGGGGCGGCGGCCGCGCTCACCGGCGCCCTGGCTGCCGCCCTGGTCAGCATGGTCTGCCATCTCACCCTGGGCCGGCCGCGCTTCGCCGCCGTCGCCGCCGAGGTCCAGGCGATCCTGGAGCGCAGCGAGGCCGCCCGGACCCGCCTCCTGCACCTTATCGACGCCGACGCCGCAGCCTACAGCGCCGTGGCCACCGCCCTGCGCCAGCCCCGGACGACTCCCGAGGAGAAAGCCGCCCGGGCTGCCGCCCTGCAGACCGCTCTCCGACAGGCCACCGAGCCACCGCTGGCCGTGGCTCGAACCGCCGCCGAGGTCCTGGAGCTGGCCGCCCCGCTGGTGGAGAAGGGCAACCCGAGTGTGCTCAGCGACGTCGGCACCGCCGCCCTTCTGGCCGAGGCGGCGCTGGAGGGAGCCATTCTTAACGTCGAGGTCAACCTGGCCGGTCTGGACGACCCGGCGTTTGTGACCTCTGTCCGCCAGGAGACCGACCGTCTGCGTCAGACCGCCCACGGTCGGGGATACCAGATCGCCCAGCAGGTCCTTGACCGTCTCCGGAGGAGCCCATGACCGCCAGATTGCTCGATGGCCGGCCGCTGGCCCGACATCTCCGGGCCGAACTGGCCGAACGGGTCCGTCAGTTCCAGGCGCGCACCGGCCTCCCGCCACGCCTGGCGATCGTTCAGGTCGGCGCCGATCCGGCGGCCGAGCAGTACCGCCAGCAGATCAGTCGGACCTTCGCCGCCGCCGGGGCCGCCGTGGACCATGAGCGTCTGCCCGAGACCGCCCGGCCCGACGACCTCGCCGCCCTGCTCCGGCGTCTCAGCCAGACTCCCAGCGTCCACGGCATCCTTCTCCAGACTCCCCTGCCTGCCGGCTTCGACCTGCGGACTATCGTTCGCCACCTCGACCCGGAGAAAGACGTGGATGGCCTTCATCCGCTCAACGCCGGCCGCCTCTACAGCAACGACCCCGAGGCCGTCGTCCCGGCCACGCCACTGGGGGGCCTCGTGCTCCTGGAGCACTACCAGATCGAACTCCGGGGCCGGCGCGCGGTGGTCGTCGGCCGCAGCCTGACCGTCGGCCGCCCCATGGCCATGCTGCTGCTCCACCGCGACGCCACCGTCACTCTCTGCCACTCGGCCACCCGCGATCTGCCGGCCGTCATCCGCGAGGCCGAGATCGTCGTCGCCGCGCTGGGGCGTCCTCACGCCATCACCGGCGAGATGCTCCGGCCCGGCGCGGTGGTGGTGGACTTCGGCTACACCGTGCTCCCGACCGGCGCAGTGGCCGGCGACGTGGACTTCGCCAGCGCCCAGGCCGTCGCCGGCGCCATCACCCCGGTCCCCGGCGGCACCGGCCCGCTGACCACCGTCATGCTCCTGCGAAATCTTCTCTATCTGGCCGAGCGGCATACGCCTGTATAATCGCCCGCTATCTTGACAGCGGGCGAGCGTCATGGTAGAACCATAGCGCACGCTGAGCCTGCGTGGACCTGAGTGCAGCACACGACCATGGGGCGGCCTGGCTGGCCAGCGCCGTCTCGGGCACGGTGCTTTTTTGCTGCCGTGAAAGGAGCGGCCCGTGATCCGCGTCGAGAACCTGACCAAGTTCTACGGCCCACGGCTGGCCATTGCCGACGTGACGTTCACCGTCCGCAAAGGCGAGATCGTGGGCTTTCTGGGACCGAACGGGGCCGGCAAGACCACGACCATGCGCATCCTGACCGGCTACCTGCCTCCCTCCAGCGGCCGGGCCGAGATCGCCGGGTACGATATCTTCACCCAGTCGCTGGAGGCGCGCCGCCATATCGGCTACCTCCCCGAGAGCGTTCCCCTGTACCCGGAGATGACGGTGCGGGCCTATCTCCACTTTATGGCCACGCTCAAAGGGGTGCCCGGCCCCAAGCAGCGCGCCCGTGTCAGTTATGTTATGGAGCGGACCCGGATTACCGAGGTGGCGGACACGCTCATCGCGAAACTCTCGCGTGGTTACCGCCAGCGCGTCGGCCTGGCCCAGGCCCTGGTCCACGACCCACCGGTCCTGGTCCTTGACGAGCCGACGGTCGGTCTGGACCCGCGCCAGATCATCGAGACACGCCAGCTGATCAAAAGCCTGGGCGGCGATCACACCATCATCCTGAGCACCCATATCCTGCCCGAGGTGAGCATGACCTGCAGCCGGGTGCTCATCATCAACAAAGGCCGGCTGATCGCCGAGGACACCCCGGAGAACCTGACCCGTCGTCTGCGGGGGAGCGACCGGATCGAACTGGAGGTGCGCGGTCCGGGCGAAGAGGTCCGCCGCCGGCTGGCCAGTCTGCCCCATGTCCTGGGCGTCCAGCTGGTCGAGAACCGCGACGGGCGGGTCCGCTGCCTGGTCGATTGCGCGGTCAACACCGATATCCGCGAGCAGCTGGCGGCGACGGTGGTGCGCAGCGGCTGGGGCCTGCTCCAGCTGCGCAACGTCGGCATGAGCCTGGAGGAGGTCTTCCTGCAGTTGACGACCACCGAGGAGGTGGAGGGCTGATGCGGAACGTCCTGGCCATCGCCCGCCGTGAGCTCAGCGCCTTCCTGGTCACCCCGATGGCCTACGTGATCATGGCGGGCTTCCTGGTCGTTCTGGGGCTCTTCTTCGCCCTGAACGTGCTCTATTTCAGCCGGCAGGCCACCCTGCGTCCCCTCTTCCAGACGATGTACGCCCTCTTCCTGTTCGTGGGGCCAGCCCTCACGATGCGCCTGCTGGCCGAGGAGCAGCGGACCGGCACGCTGGAACTGCTCCTCACCGCGCCGGTCCGCGAGGTCGAGGTGGTCCTCGGCAAGTTCCTCGGCGGATTTGGCGCGCTGGTGGTGCTCATCGTCCTGAGCGGCTTCTACCCGCTGCTGCTCAGTTTCTTCGGCCCGCCCGACCGGGGACCGCTGCTGACCGGGTATCTGGGGGCCCTGCTCTTCGGCGCGGCCGCCATCGCCCTGGGGCTGGTGGCCTCATCGCTCACCCAGAACCAGATCGTGGCCTGGGTCGTCGCCTTCGCCATCTTCCTGGTCCTGTGGGCGGTGGACGGCCTGGCAGGCTCGGTCGGAGGAGCGGTGGGCAACGTCCTGAACTACCTCGCCCTCTTTCCCCACTTTGACGGGCTGAGCAAAGGCGTGCTGGACAGCCGGGACGTCGTTTACTTCCTCAGCCTGACCGCCGCCGGTCTCTTCACCACGACACTCTTTCTGGAAGCGCGGAGGTGGCGCTGATGCAACGGCTGCGCGCGCTCTTGCCCCCCTTCCTGCTGGCCAGCGGCCTTCTGGCTCTGGCCATCGCCGTCGGGCTCTTCCTGGTGCTGGGCGAGCTCAACCGCTATGTGCTCACCGCCGTGGCTCTGGGAGCGGTCCTGCTCATCGCCTACTTCCTGGAGCGCCCCGAGGCCGTGACCACGGTCCTCACCCGCCGCCAGACCAAGTACGGGACCAACACCGCCGTGATGATCCTGGCCTTTCTGGGGATTCTGGTGGTGCTCAACGCCGTGGCCGCCCGCCGGCCCCTCCGCTACGACCTGACCGAGGCCAAAGAGTTCACCCTCTCGCCCCAGAGCGTCCAGATCGTCCAGCAACTGCAGACGCCGGTGAAGATCACCGCCTTCTACCGCCCGGGCGACTTCGGCTACGAGCAACTCAACGACCTGCTGAAGGAGTACCAACGCCACACCGATAAAATTCAGGTCGAATTTGTCGACCCCGAACTCAAGCCCGGCGTCGCCGCCCAGTATAACATCCAGAGCTACGGCACCACGGTGGTCGAGGCCAACGGCAAGCGCCAGATGGTCTTCGGCGCCGCCGAGGGCGACATCACCAGCGCCATCCTCAAGGTCACCCGGGCCGAGAGCAAGAAGGTCTATTTCCTGACCGGGCACGGCGAGCTCGACCCCGACGCCTTCGACCGGACCGGCGCCAGCGCGATGAAGCGCATCCTGCAGCAGGACAACTATCAGGTCGAGAAACTCAATCTGGCCACCACCGGCCGGGTCCCGACCGACGCCGCCGTGGTCATCGTCGCCGGCCCGCAGCGACCGCTCCTCGACAGCGAACTCCAGGCCCTCCGCGATTATCTGGAGAAGGGCGGCAAGGCGCTGATCCTCGTCGAGCCCCGGACCACGCACAACCTGACCGACCTCCTGGCCCGCTGGGGCGTTGAAATCGGCAACGGGATCGTGGTCGAGCCCGCCCAGGGCCTGGCGGGCGACCCCCTCGTGCCGACCATCGTCCGCTATACCTTCCACCCGATCACCCGCAATCTGACCGGCGTCGCTTCGGTCTTTGTCACCGCCACCTCGGTCACCATGAAAAAAGACCGCCCGCAGAATCTGACCATCACCCCGCTCTTCCAGACCACCGACCGGAGCTGGCTGGAGACCGACCCGCAGATCGCCCGCTTTGATGAGGGCCAGGACATTCGCGGTCCGCTGACGCTGGCCGTGGCCGTCCAGGCCACCGACCAGCCCACCGGTGGCGAGCAGTCGTCCACCGATCAGAGCAACCGCCCGCACACCCGCCTGGTCATCGTCGGCGACCGTGACTTCGCCAGCGACGAGGTGGTGACCCGCCTGGGCGGCATCGCCAACGCCGACCTCTTCGCCAATGCGGTGAACTGGCTGGCCGAGGAGGAGGCGCTCATCAGCGTCCACGCCAAACCCCCGGCCACCCGTCCGCTCCTGCTGACCGGGGCCCAGGCCAACTTCATCCTCCTGACCAGCGTGGTCTTCTTCCCGCTGCTGATCCTGCTGGCCGGCGCCTGGGTCTGGTGGCAACGGAGGTAGACCATGAACTTCCGCCTCACCGGTGTTCTCCTCGCCCTTTTCATCATCCTGGGCCTGGCGGCCTACTGGTTCGAGCTGCGCTACGAGCCCCCGGCGCCCGGTCAGGGTACCCAGACCCCGGTCTTCAACGCGGCGGCCGACCAGGTGGCCCGCCTGGAGGTTCAGAGCGCCGGGAAGACCGTGACGCTCAGCCGCGATAACGCCGGGCAGTGGCAGATCGTCCAGCCGGAGTCGAGCGCCGCCGACAACCGCCGGGTAGACGACGTCGTCACCCAGCTGGTCAAACTGACGGCCACGCGAACCATTGAGAACGCCTCGGATCTGGCCAGTTACGGCCTGGAGCAGCCCCAGGCCCAGGCGACCGTGACCCTCAAGCAGGGGGAGCCGCTGCAGTTGCTCATCGGCAACAAAACCCCGGACGGCAGCGCCTACTATGTCCGGCGACCGGACCGCCCGACCATCTACATCGTCCCCTCCTGGATCATCTCCGACCTCACCCGCCTGGTGAGCGACCCGCCGAAGCCACGTCCGACGCCGACGCCGGCCCCGCCGCCGCTGGCGACCCCGACGACCGGCCTCCAGCCGCCCCCGACGCCGACGCCCACCGTCACCCCGGCCAGCGGCCAGTAGCGACCGGTGCACAAAAAAGGCGCGTGGGGTGACCCCCACGCGCCGGACGTGCCACTCAGCGCAGAACGTCGGGCGTGGTCGCGTACAGCTCCACCCGCCCGCAGGAGGTGCAGACCCGCGCGCTCAGCGTCGAGCCGCGCACCACCCCCAGGCTGAGCGCCCCACGCTGTTTGGCCAGGAGAACGGGCGAGCCGCCGGTCAGCACGTCGGCGGTCACCACCGTTCCCCCACACTGGGCACACGTCTGCTCCTGCATCCTCCAACTCCTGGCTGCTGGGAGTGCCTCGATCAGCAGGAAAGTATAGCGTCAGTCGCCCTTCGCGACCAAGTGCTATAATCCCCACCAGAGAGCCCTGAGCCCGTGGAGGCGTCCGGTGAGCCTGACGCCCGAGCAGATCCGTGAGGTTGTGGAACGCACTGAGATCGTACGCCCGCCGCGCCAGCCGCTGGCGACCTTCGGCGCCTCGACCATTACCTACTATCTGGTGACCGAGCCGGCCTACCAGGACCTGCTCCCCGGCGCTCCTGAAGCGGTGGTCCGCACGGGCAAGGTGAGCGCCCAGCGCCCTCAACTCGTCACCCCCTATTACCTGATGAACCTCTTCCGGGGCTTTGAGCACGGCCAGGAGTTCGCCCGCTACCTCCTGGCCACCTACGGCCCCAACGCCCCTGGTCTGCTCTACACCTACAGCCACGAGCTGGCCGAGACCACCATTGTCTCCGATCCCCCAGAGGTGGTGGCCCAGCGCCTGGCCGACCAGCTCGACCGCGAGGGCGCCATCTACGCCACCGTTATCCGGGGCGTCGACCATCTCTGGGACATTTCGCTGATGAAGTTCATCTACGACCTGACCACCGCCTCGCTGGGCCAGAACGTGCGCGATCTCCAGCAACACGGCCTGCTCACCCCCGAGCGGGGACTGCCCCGGGCGGTCCGCCTGCGGATCGAGGAGATGTTCGCCGCCGTGGCCCGGGGCGACCTGGAGCCACACGTCCTGAAGGAGGAACTCGACCGCTGGGGCGTCTTTGACGAGTACGAGGACCGCTTCCTGGGGCTGTTCCGCCGTCCATGAGAGGACTGGGCCTGCTCCTCCTGCTGGTCCTAACCGCGCTGGCCGCGGCTGGCTGCACACCCCCAGCCACGGCCACTGTTCCGGTCACCCCCGAGCAGGCCGAGGAGATCGCCCGGACCGCCCAGTGGGCCCCCGGCCAGCTGGCCGCCCACTACGCCAAGCATCCGGAGGGCTACCGCTCGGTCGAGGAGTACGACCGTGGCGCCCGTGAGACGATCCGGAACGGCCAGCCCTTCACCTACCGCGACCCCACGACCGGCGAGCCCCGACTGGGCTTCTACGACCCCCAGACCAACCGCTTCACCGGCCTGACCCGCGACGGCCGACGGATCACAACGCACTTCCGCCCCGACCGTGGCGAGGCCTACGTCCGGGGACTGCCCGCGTCCACCTACCGCTGACCGCCGGCGAGGGATCGGCCGACCCGACCGGGGCTCCCACGCCCCCGGCTCAAAGCCCACCGGCTTGACCCCCGTCGGGCAGCGGGCTAGACTGGAGGCAGAGAGACCGGAGCCCGACCATGACGACGCCGTCCGCCTCACCGACCCGCCAGATTCTTGACCGTCTGCTCCGCGAGCGCGGCATCACCCGCTACGCGCTGTTTCTGGTCAGCGACGAGGGAAAGGAGATCCCCGGACCCCCGGGCGCTCCGCCGATTCACGCCATCTCGGGCTTCGTCCTGACCGAGACCGGCCAGGTCTACGGCTTCTGGCTCGACTGGGATCCAACCACCCGGCGCCACGTCCTTGACCCCTGGTATCCGGCCGACCCGGCCGCCTTCGCCGACGATCCAGAGTACCGTCGCGCCCGCCAGCAACTGGGGCTGGAGCCGTGACATGCCCCGGCCGCTCCTCCTCTCCCTCGGCCTGGCGCTCCTCCTACTGACCGCCGGCCCTCTGCTCGCCCGACCGCCCTCGCCGGCTCCGACTGCCCCTGGACCGGTCCCGGCCGCGCCAGCGGACCGTCCCGGCCGGGACGAGTTCCCCCAGCCCGTCACGCCCTCTCCCCTGACGCCGGTCAGCCCAGGGAGCCTGCCGACCCCCACCCCGACAGCCGCCGGAACGCCGCCCATCTCAACGCCGTCCGCACCCATCCTGTCCGACCGCGCCCTGCCGGCCGCGCCAGCCCTGGCGGTCACTCCCACCCCGGCCCGGGATCCCGCCAGCGCGGAACCGGTTCGCCCCGGCGACCAGCGGCCGGCCACGGCGACGCCCACGCCGGTCTCGCCCTCCACAGCCGGGGCCGATGTCGGACTGGACCCTGGCCACTCCGCCCGCGACGTGGGAGCGGTGGGCGGCGGCCACCGCGAGTTCGAACTGACCCTCCAGGTCGCCCAGAAAGCCCGCCAGGCGCTCCAGCGCCTTGGCTATCGGGTTGTCCTCACCCGCACCGACCACCGGCCGCTCGCCGACGACACCGCCCCCGATCCGATCACGCGCCTCAGACGGGAACAGGAGGCCCGGCTCCGGCGTGCCGGGGCGGTACGGGCGTATGTTTCGATCCATTTCAACAGCTTCAGCGACCCCCGCCTGAGCGGCACCGAGACCTACTACAACCCCACCAACCGTGGTCCGGAGAGCCGACGCCTGGCCCAGGCTGTGCAGAGTGCCGTTGTCGCCCGGCTGCGCGCCACCGGTCACCCGGTCAGGGACCGCGGCGTCAAAGAGGATCTGACCGCCGGCAAACCCTACGGGCACTTCTTCAGCCTGCGCGGCGGGATGCCGGCGGTTCTGCTCGAGGCTCTTTTTCTGAGCAACCCGACCGAGGCGGCCCTGGCCGGTCAGGAGCCCATCCAGTGGGCCATCGCCCAGGGGATCGCCGAGGGTGTCCACCGCTTCCTGGCCAGCCCGCCTGACCGTTGATCGTCGCCAGGCGGGCGCGTATAATTGGCATTGAAGTGAGACGTATGGACGTCGTAACGGACCTCGCCCAAGCGATCGCCGCTATCGTCGGATCCGCCAACGTCCTCACCGATCCCAGCGACTTACGACGGTACCGGGGCGTCGCCTGGAACATTCCCCGGCCACGCATCGCCCTGAAGTTCCCCCCAGCCCCACCGGCGCTGGTGGTGCGCCCGCGCCAGACCGAGGACATCGCGGCTATTCTCCGGCTGGCGCAGGAGCATAACGTCCCGGTGGTGCCCTTCGGGGCCGGGACCGGTGTTATGGGCGGGGCGATGCCGGTGGCCGGCTCCGTCGTCCTCGACCTGAGCGCCCTCAACAGGATTCTGGAGATTCGGGTCGAGGACCGCCTGGCCCGCGTCCAGGCGGGCGTCATCCTGGAGGACCTGGAGACCGCCGCCCAGCGGGTGGGCCTGATGGTGGGCCACGATCCCTGGTCCCGGCCCATCGCCACTGTCGGCGGGGCGGTCTCCACCAACGGCGTGGGCTATCTGGCCGGCAAATACGGCCCGATGGGAGCCCAGGTCCTGGGGCTGGAGGCCGTCATGGCCGACGGCACGGTGATGCGGACGCGGGCGGTCCCGCGGCCCGCCGGACCCGATCTTAAAGCGCTGCTCATCGGCGCCGAAGGGACGTTGGGGGTCATCACCGAGGTGGCCGTTCGCCTCTTCCCCCAGCCCGAGCGGCGGATCATCCGGGCCTACCGCTTCCGGGGCTTCCGCCACGGGTTCGAGGCGATCTGCGCCCTGATCGCCTGCGGCCTGCAGCCGGCCCTGCTCGACTTCGAGGAAGAGGAGACCACCCCCATTCCCACCGCCACCCTCTACCTGGGGTTCGAGGGCCCGGTCGAGGAGACCGAGGCCGCCGCGCGCCGGGCTGACCAGATGCTCCGGGCGGCTGGGGCCCTCGATCTCGGCGACCAGGTCGCGCGGGAGTTCTGGGACACCCGCCACGAGAGCGCCTATCGCTATCTGAACTGGGCGGCCAGCCGCTCGCCCGACGGCTGGATTCAGTGGACGGTCGCCCGGACCCGTTATCTGGATGTCTCGCTCCCCGTCTCGGCTGTCCTGCGGTTTTACGACGAACTCCAGGTCCGGGCGCCGGAGTGGGGGATCGTCGCCCGCAACGCCAGCGTCTGGTGCCTGCCCGAGTTCTTCTCGGTGATCCTGGAGGCGACGCGGCCCGACGCCGATCTGGAGGCGGCCACCGACGCCGTTCTGCGCCTGGCCCAGGCGCTTCAGGGGTCCATGGAGTCCTGCCACGGGATCGGGGTCCGTCTGGCGCACCTCGTGGCCGAAGAATTCGGCGCAGGACTGATGGTCCTGCGCCGTATCAAACAGGCTCTCGACCCGGCCGGGATCCTCAACCCCGGGAAACTCGGACTGTGAACCGGCTCCCGGCCGCCCGCGCTACCTTCGGGCTGTCGGACTACTCCTCAAAGGCACGCCGGAAGATCTCCAGCCCGTCGTCGGCGTCGTCCTCGCGCGTGGCCGGGCACTCGTTCGGGACCACCTCGACGCCCTCGATCTCGCCGTTGGCATAGCCCGTGTGGCTGACCGCGCGCAGCAGTTCGCCGATCGGGATCTGGATCTGCAAAGCGATCGGCTCATCGATCCGGAACTGCAGATGCGGCAGGTGATCCAGGAGCTGGCAAATCGCCTCGTACTGCACGTCATCGGTCTGGGCCCAGCGCTGAATCTGGAGGATCAGGGCGTTGATCTCGGTGGCCCGCTCGCGGACGATCCGCTCCAGATACCCCGGCGGGCCAACATCCCAGCCTTCCTCCCGGCAGACCTCGCGGACGCTCTCGATAACGTGGCGGATCACCTTTTCCGTGAGCATGTGACCTCCCCACCCTCGGCGATAGACCAGGGGCGCCGGGTCCTCAGGGGAATTATACACGGTGTGGCCACCCCCACGCTATACCGCGCCCGCCGCTCCACAGGCGCCCACGCCAGCCGCTTGCCTCCTGGGCTTGACAGCCCCTCCCCGGCGTGTTATGATGGCAGCGGGCGAAAGGAGGTGATGTGGAGGTGGATAGTACCCAGCGTCCCTCTTATCCCTTCCACATCAACCGGCGCGCCCAGGGGAGCCCGTGAGCGCCGGTTGATGGGCGAGTCCCGTCCCCGCAGGGGACACCCAACGAGGCCGAAAAGATCTTTCGGCCTCGTTTCTCTTCTGACGTTATGACCGCGGACCGGCTGGATCCTGCCCTCCTCCGACTGGCACTCCCGGCGGAGACCTGGCCGCTGCTGCTGGTGCTGCCCGAGGTCTCCTCGACCCAGGACTGGGCCGAAAGCCTGGCCCTGCGCGGGGCGCCGGACGGCACGGTGGTCCTGGCCGAGCACCAGACCGCCGGCCGGGGCCGCGCCGGTCGGCGCTGGCTGGCCCCGCCGGGCAGCAGCCTCCTCGTTTCGCTGCTCCTGCGTCCCGATCTGCCGACCGACCGGCTCCACCTCCTGACCGCTCTGGGCGGCCTGGCCGTCCTCGCCGGGATCCGAACGATCACCGGCCTGGCCTGCCGCCTCAAGTGGCCCAACGACATCGTCTGGGCCGGCCGCAAACTAGGCGGCCTCCTCACCCAGACCGAGATCGTCGGCGACCGGGTCACCGTCGCCCTCCTCGGCCTCGGCCTCAATGTGAACTTCGACCCCGCACTCTACCCCGACCTGGCCGCCAGCGCCACCAGCCTCCAGTGTGCGCTCGGCCGCCCGGTCCCACGCCTCCCGCTGCTGGTGGCCATCCTGCAGGCGCTGGCCACCGACCGGCCGGCGCTGCAGACGGCGCCGGCCGCCCTGCACGCCGCCTGGCGGGCGGCGATCGAAACGCTCGGTCAGACCGTGGTGGTGACGACGCCGACCGGCGCACTCGCGGGGCTGGCCGAGGACGTGGACGAGCGCGGGGCGCTGATCGTCCGCACCCCTAGCGGCCAGCGGGTCCACTGTCTTCTGGGCGAGGTAACGGTCCGGCCGGCCGACGGGTCGTCGGCCGCAGACGCTCGCCCAGCGGCCGCTGACGGTAGTCCCCCGCCGTGATCTCGATCACCTGGCTGAGCGCCCGGTCGTTCATCCGCGACCAGATACGCTCGTCAATGGCCTCGGGCCGGCGGTTGGTGGTGATGACGGTGGGCAGCCGGTCGTTATAGCGGTGGTTGAAGATCTGGTAGAGCTTTTCGCGCGCCCAGGGCGTCCCGCTCTCGGTCCCCAGATCGTCGAGGATGAGCAGTGGCGTGGTGCGCACCGCCTCGAAGAGGTCGTCGTAGCGCACCTCGCTGGTCGGAGCAAAGGTCGCCCGCAGGTGGTCGAGGAGGTCGGGGACCACGGTGAACAGCACCTTCTGACGGCACTCGACCGCGTAGTTGGCGATGGCCGCCGCCAGATGGGTTTTGCCGCATCCGTAGGGGCCGATGAGCACCAGCCAGCCTTTGGGGTCCTGGGCGAACTCCAGAGCCGCCCGGTAGGCCCGCTCAACCCCCTTGACCCGTCCGTCGAAGTTTTCAAAGCGCTTGTCCCGGAACGCCTCCAGGTTCGACAGGCGTTGCAGTTCGGCGAAGCGCCGCTCCTCCAGCGCCGCGATCAGGCACTCGCACATCACCGCCTGCCCAAAGAAGCGGTGGCCCACCGGCACGTCCAGACGCAGCCAGCCCGCCCCCTTGCAGATCGGACAGGTCGGGCCCGCTGTCCCGCTATGAAGAGGCGCGCGGGGTTCGGGCAGCGGTTGGCCACGGAGAATATCGCCGATGTGCTTCATCCTGCCTCCCCTCACTCGCCCACCGTTCCAGGATCCGTGCGATATAGCGCCACTGTCGGCGATTGTTGGCCACGGCGATCCGAAAAGCCTCCTCGATCCACTCCGCCGGATACTGCGCCGCGGCCTCGCGCAGCATCTCGGCCAGAAGCGGGGTGATCACGCCGATATTGCGCTCGTAGAGCTCGTAGATCGTGGGCCGCACCGCCCGCACCACCGGCTCCGGCCCCCGCACGATCTGCCCGAAATCGATCTCCGCCTGACGGATCTGCTCGATCAGACGCCGCCCCTGGGCGGTGTTGGCCACATAGATCTGCTCGGTCCGCCCGGCGACCTCGAACTCGAGCGTCAGAAGCGTCCCCCGCTGCACCGCCCGCTCCAGCCCCCGGCGCAGCGCCGCCTGGGGGTCTGGCCCGGGCAGACCCGCCAACAGCACCTCGTCCTGACCGAGATCGGCCAGCCGCAGCCAGCGGGGCTCGCGCTTCAGGCGAGCCAGCCGCCAGAAGACGTGCAGCGTCACCTTCAGCTCGGCCAGGTCGTCAATGGCCGGCAGGACCGCGCTGAAAAACAGATCGGGAATAGGGGTCATGGCCAGCCGGCCGCCCGGAAATCCGGTGAAGATCTCCACGAGCGTCACTCCTCGGGCTGGCGGTAGAGTTCAAGATCGGCGAAGCGGATCTGCGAGGGGAAGAAGCGGAGCGGAATCTGGCCGGTCGGCCCATTCCGGTGCTTGGCGATGATGATATCGGCGATGTTCTTCCGTTCAGTGTTCGGGTTGTAGATCTCCTCGCGGTGGATGAACATCACGATATCCGCGTCCTGTTCGATCGAGCCGCTCTCCCGCAGGTCGCTCAGCACTGGCCGATGGTCCTGTCGGGCCTCGACCGCCCGCGAGAGCTGGGAGAGCGCGATGACCGGAACGTTCAGTTCGCGCGCCAGAGCTTTGAGCCCCCGACTGATCTCCGAGACCTCCTGGACCCGGTTCTCCAGACCCCGCCCCTGCATCAACTGCAGATAGTCCACGATGATCAGTTTCAGGTCCTGCTCGGCCATCAACCGGCGAGCCTTCAGCCGCATCTCCATAATCGAGATGTTGGCCGTGTCATCGATGAAGATCGGCGCCTGGGCCAGCACCCCAAACGCCTCGCTGATCCGGCGCCACTCGTACTCATCGATAAAGCCGGTCCGCAGCCGCTCGGCGTCCACATTGGCCTCGCTGCAGAGCAGACGCTGGACCAGTTGCTCGACCGACATCTCCAGGCTGAAGATAGCCACCGGCAGATGGTGGCGGACCGCAGCGTGCCGGGCGATGGAGAGCACAAAGCCGGTCTTGCCCACGCTGGGACGCCCGGCCACAATGATGAGGTCCGAGGGCTGGAGCCCGCCAGTCAGCTGGTCGAGGTCGTGGAAGCCAGTGGGGACGCCGGTGACCGCCCCTTTATGCTGGTGCAGGTAGTCGATCTTGTCGAAGTACTCCTGAAGAGCGGCGTAGAGAGGCACGAAGTCCCGACTCACCCGCCGTTGGGAGACCTGGAAGAGATACTGCTCCGCCCGATCCAGCGCCGCATCCACATCGTCCGGGTTCTCATAGCCGATCGCCGCGATCTTGCCGGCCGCCTCGATCAGCCGGCGCATGATCGCACAGCGCTCGACGATCCGGGCGTAGGACTCGACGTGGACAGCGGTGGGGACCGCGTTGGCCAGGTAGGCCAGGTAGGCCGCGCCGCCGACCGCGTCCAGGTGCCCCGTCCGGGCCAGTTCGTCGGCCACCGTCACGATGTCACCGGGCTGCCGCCGCTCGTAGAGGGCCAGACAGGCCCGGTAGATCAGACGATGCCGCTCGCTGTAAAAATCCTCTGGCTTCAGGAACGGCGCGATCCCCGCAATGGCCTCCTGATCGATAAGAAGAGCCCCCAGGACCGCCTCCTCGGCTGGCAGATTATGGGGGACTGGCTTCTCTACGACCGTGCGTCGCGCACCCTCCTCCACGCCTGCCCCCTCCCGGCCTCAGGTCGCCGGCTGGACAATCACCCGCACTTTCGCGGTGATCTCCCGCGTCAGCCGCACCGGCACCTCGTAGATCCCCACCTGCCGGATCGGCTCCTCCAGCTCGATCTGTCGCCGGTCGATCTCCCGTCCAACCGCCTGAGAGATCGCCGCCGCGATATCCTGGGCGGTGACCGCCCCGTAGAGACGGCCCTGCTCCCCCACGCGCACCGGCAGCGTCAGCTCCAGCTGGCTCAGCCGCTCGGCCAGCGCCCGGGCCTCGGCGGCCTCACGAGCCGCCTGGCGAGCTGCCGCCGCCTTCTCAGCCTCCAGCTGCCGGAGCGCCTGCGGCGTCGCCGGGACGGCCAGCCCCTGCGGGATAAGGTAGTTGCGGGCGTAGCCGTTGGCGACCTCTTTCACCTCGCCGGCGCGCCCGAGATTGGGCACATCTTTCTTCAGGATGACCTTCACCGCTCAACTCCACCCATGCCTGAACGCCTGTTCAAATAGGGAGTATACCGCAAAACACCACTCCCACCAAGGGTCCGCCGGGCCGACCCGCATTTGAAAGCGATAAAACCTGCGGCGGTGACAACCCCGGGCTGGGGTGCTATACTTCAAGCGTAAGCGGGGCCCAGACCCCGCGCCGGGTGGAGACCATGGCCACAGAAGAGATCGTCCGGCTGACCCTGCTCTCGCACGGCGCCGGTTGAGCCTGCAAGCTCGGCCCGGCCGAGCTGGCGCAGGTCCTGCGCCACATCCCGCCCGCCTCCGACCCGCACGTCCTGGTGGGACTGGCTACCGCCGACGACGCGGCGGTCTACCGACTGACCGACGATCTGGCGATCGTCGCGACGGTGGACTATTTCACGCCCATCGTCGACGACCCCTACGCCTTCGGCCAGATCGCGGCGGCCAACGCCCTGAGCGACATCTACGCCATGGGCGCCCGCCCGCTCTTCGCCCTGAACCTGGTCGGCTTCCCGCGCGGGAAACTGCCCCTGGACGTCCTGGGAGCCATCCTGCAGGGCGGCGCGGAGAAGGCCCACGAGGCGGGGATCCATATCATCGGCGGGCACAGCATCGACGATCCCGAGCCCAAATACGGGCTCTGCGTCATCGGCCAGGTCCACCCCGAGCGGGTGATCACGAAAGCCGGCGCCCGTCCCGGCGACGTGCTCTTTCTGACCAAGCCGCTGGGCTCGGGCATCATCAGCACCGCCATCAAACGGGGCCTGGCCACCCCAGAACTTATCGCCGAGATCACCACCGTGATGGCCGCCCTGAACCGCCCTGGGGCTGAGGCGATGACCGCGGTCGGCGTCGACGCCGCCACCGATATCACCGGCTACGGTCTGCTGGGCCATCTGCGCGAGATGGCCCAGGCCAGCGGTGTCCGCGCGTGCGTCTATCTCCACGAGGTGCCGGTCATCCCGGCCGTCTGGGAACTGGCCCGGGCCGGCATCGTCCCCGGGGGGACCCGCCGTAACCTGGAGTCGCTGGAGGGGTTCGTCACCTGGGACCCGGCCCTCGACGAGACGGCCCGGCTGGTCCTGGCCGACGCCCAGACCTCGGGGGGACTGCTCATCGCCGTCCCCCGCGAACGGGCCGATGACCTGGCCACCGCCCTCCGCCGGGCCGGCGCCCTGACGGCGGCCCCCATCGGCGAGATCGAGACCGGCGAGGGGATCATCGTCCGACCGTGACCGACCCTATCTGCTGGCTGACTGACCCCCAGGCCACCGATCCACGGGAGGTCGGCACCAAGGCCGCTCAGCTAGCCCGCCTGCTCCAGGCGGGCTTCCCCGTGCCTCCCGGTTTCTGCCTCACCCGCACCGCCTACACCGACTTTCTGGAGACCAACGGCCTGATCCCGGTGCTGGCCGCATTCCTGGACCAGGTCCGCTGCGTTTCGTCCGATCTCCTCGGGCCGGCCATCCGCGACCTCCAGGAACGGTTCCTGGCCGGCGACCTGAGCCCCGGCCTCCAGCGTCGCCTGGCCACCGCCGTGGCCGACCTTCTCCGCCAGTGGGGAGAGGCCCGGCTGGCCGTGCGCTCCTCAGCCACGGCCGAGGACCTGCCGGCCGCCTCGTTCGCCGGTGTTCAGGAGACCTTCCTGGACGTCCCCCCCGACCACCTGGCCACAGCCATCAAACGCTGCTGGGCCTCGCTCTGGAGCGCCCGGGCGCTCCTCTACCGCGACCGGCAGGGCATCGCCCACGACGATGTGACCATCGCCGTGCTGGTCCAGCCGCTCATCCCGTGCACGGTGAGCGGGGTCGCCTTCAGCCAGGACCCGCTCCACCCCGGCGACCGGCTGGTCATCGAGGCCACCTGGGGACTGGGCCAGGGGCTCGTCCAGGGCGAACTGGTCCCGGACCGCTACACCGTCGACCGCCGCACCGGCCAGGAGATCCCTCCGGTCGTCATCAGCCGCAAGCGGGCCAAGCGGGTCGCGACCGGAGCCGGCACCCGGCTGGTGCCGACCGCTCCCCATGAGGAACTGGCCCGGACGCTGACCCCGCAGCAAGTCCGGCGCATCGCCGCCCTGGCCCGGGCGGTCGAAGACCACACCGGCCTTCCCCAGGATATCGAATGGGGGCTGAACGACGCGGCTCTCTATCTCCTCCAGGCCCGGCCGATCACCACCCCGCCGGCCCGCGACTTCTTCACCGAGGAGATCCCGGGCGACACCTTCTGGTGGACCAGCGGGTTCGTCAACGAACGGTTCCCGCATCCGGTCTCGCCCCTCGGCTGGTCGCTCCTTCGCCCGCTCCTGGAGGAGCTGGCCTTCCGCGACCCGCTGCGCTTCCTGGGGTACCCGGCGGCCGAACGCCTGCCGGTGACGAAACTCTTCCAGGGACACCCGTACGTTAACGTCACGGTTTTTCAGATCATCTACCGGCTCTTCCCCGCCGCCCTCCTCCCCGAGGACGCCCAGCGCTACTTCCCGCCCGGCGAAGGGCACGGACGCCGCCTGGCCCCCTACCCCTCCTGGCGCGACCTGCCACGGGTGGCGGCGGCACTGCTCCGGTCCCTCTGGCGCACCCGCTGGACCTGGTCGCCACTCCACAACATCGCCGACTGGGAGCGCTTCATCCCGCGCTACCGGGCCATCCTGACCGACTGCCAGAGCCGGAGCGCCGCGACCGAAAGCCCGGCAGACTGCCTGGATCTGGTGAACCGCCTCCAGGCGGCCAACGCCCATCTCCTGGCCATCCACCGCTGGACGCTGACCCACGCCGACCTCTTTTTCACCGCCCTGCGCCGTCTGCTCCAGCGCTGGCTGCCCGATCTGGCGGCCGAGACCCTGGGCGCTCTCCTCGCCGATCTGGACGACCTCTCGGTCCACCTGGACCGGGACCTGGCCGCCCTGGCCGACCTGGTCCGGCAGGATCCAACCCTGGAGGCCCTGCTCCGTCACAACGGTCGGGCGCTTCTCAGCCCGGATCCGCCCACACCGGCCGCAGCCCGCTTCCGCGCGCACCTCGACCAGTTCCTGCAGCGCTACGGCCACCGGTCGTTCAGCCTGGACATCCTCTGGCCCACCTTCGGCGACGACCCCGAGCAGGTGCTGCGGCTGGTCCGGCTGCTTCTCGACCGCGAAGTCTCCCCGCCCACCACCACCGGCCGGCCGCGCGAAGCGCGGGCGATGATCCGGCAGAAGATGCGGCCGCGGCCGCTGGAGCGCTGGCTGGGTCTCCGGCAACGCCTCCTGGACTGGCTCATCACCCAGACCCGCCGCTACCTCCGGGCCCGCGAGAACCAGCGCTTCTACTGGCAGATGGGCCTGCACGCCCAGCGACGCCTCTTCTGGCGCCTCGGTCAGCTCTGGACCGACCAGGGTGTCCTGCCCACCCCGGAGGACATCTTCTTCCTGACCTTCGACGAGATCGCTCAGGCGGTGGCCAGCGGCCAGACCGCCGATCTCGGCCCGACCGCCGCTCGACGCCGACGACAGTTCGAGCACCTCTGGGCCGATTACGAGCGGTTCCCGCAGCACTCCTACCCGCCCTTCCTCAAAGGCTCCCACCCGCTCACCGCCGGCGTCGGGGCCTCACCCAACGGCTGCCTGCGGGGACGGGGGGCCAGTCCGGGCCTGCGCCGGGGGCGCGTGCGGATCGTCACCCACCCGCGCTTCCTCGAGCGAGTCGAACGCGGCGACATCCTGGTCGCCCCAAGCACCGACCCGGCCTGGACCCCGGTCTTCGGCAAGATCGCCGGGCTGGTCGTTGAGAACGGCGGCCTGCTCTCGCACGGCTCGGTGGTGGCACGTGAATACGGCATTCCGGCCGTCGTCGGCGTGCCGGCCGCGACCCGGCTGCTCCGGGAGGGCGAACTGGTGCTGGTCAACGGCACCGTCGGAGAGATTATCCGTCTGGAAGGAGGCTAACGTGAGGCTGGCGTTCAGCACTCTGGGCTGCCCCGGCTGGTCGCTCGAGCAGGTGGCCACGGCGGTTCGGACTTACGGCTACGAGGGCGTGGAACTGCGGCTGCTCGATGGGGAGATCATCCCCCCAGACCTCGACCCCACTGCCCGCGCCCGGATCCGTCAGGCGCTGGCCGGCATCCCCATCGTCGTGCTGGGGACCAGCTGCCGTTTCAACGCCCCCTCTCGCGCCGAACGGCAGGCCAGCGAAGAGACCGCCCGTCGGTATCTGGCCCTGGCCCGCGACCTGGGCGCCCCGGCGATCCGGGTCTTCGGTGGCCAGCCCCCGGCGGGAGTGGATCTGGCCACCGTCGCCGGCTGGGTCGCCGAGAGCCTGGCCCGGCTGGCGCCCGAGGCCGAACGACTGGGCGTCCGGGTGCTGCTTGAGACCCACGACGCCTTCTCCGCGGGCGAGACTGTTGGCCGGGTCCTCCGCCAGGTCGACAGCCCCTGGGTCGGCGCCCTCTGGGATATCCGCCATCCCTTCCGGACCGGCGAACCGGTCGCCGCCACCCTGGCGGCCCTCGAGGGCTTTCTCCACCACGTCCATGTCGGCGACGGCCGCCGCCGGCCCGACGGCGGCTGGGAGACGACCCTGCTGGGCGAGGGCGAGGTGCCGGTGCGCGAGATGCTCCGCGCCCTGGCCAGCCGGGGCTACCAGGGCTACCTCTCGGTCGAGTGGGAGAAGAAGTGGCATCCTGAGATCCCGGAGCCCGAGGTGGCCCTGCCCCAGCACGCCCGCGTGCTTCGGGCCTACCTGCAGGAGATCACACCGCCGGCCGGCTAACCGGCCTCTGCGCCCGCCGGCCGGTCGGCTCCGGGCGTGCTGTTCTCCGCCGGCGGTGGTTCCCCTGCCTCCAACGACGGCTCCGCATCGGGAGCGTCGTCGAAGGTGTAGTAGATAATGTAGCGTCCGTCCTCTTTGAACTGACGTTCCTTACGCAGCCGCAGCATTGCCACCCCGTACCGGAACGACTGGTCAGAGTGTAGCCCAGAGACGGCCCGGCGGACAAGAGACGCTAGCGATGCTCGCGCCCCTCCGGCTCCTCCACCCCCTCCAGGGCCGCCAGCGCCCAGGTGAAGAGGGCGCCGAAGGTCAGCCAGCCGATCACCCCGAAGACCAGACCAGACCAGACCGTGACCAGCCGGCCCAGGACGCCGCTGAGCACTCCTATGATCTGGACGACCGCCCAGCCAGCCAGACAGAACACCACCGGCCGCAGGGCTGGTGGACCGGGGAGCCAGCTCCCCATCAGACCGTACAGCAGGCCGGTCGCCCCGCCCAGCAGAGCACTGGTCAGCACACGGGCCGGCAGGACGAAGAAGGGGGTGACCAGGGCTGGACCGACCGTCACCACGGCCAGCGCCACCAGAACCAGCCCCCAGACCGCGCCGGCGATCAGGCCCGCCAGAGCCGGCTGCCACCACGGGGTCCGCGCCATCGTCCTACCGGAGCGTCAGGAGGAGATAGAGACGGAGCGCGGGCGTCTCCCAGACCGCCTCCAGGTCGGCCTCCGGGTGCAGAGCCTCTGCTCGGAGACAGGCCGGGCTGGGGCAGACCGGGGCGATGATGGCCAGGCCGTAGTCCTGGCGCAACCCCAGCCGCTCGACGCCGGGCACGGTGAAGATATAACCGCCGGTCCGGGGCTGGCCCCCGGGCCCGGCCTGCGCCTGGACCGGGCCGGCCAGGATCAGCAGCCCGACCAGCCCCAGCCCGATACCGGTCGCCAGACGCCTCCGGCGCTGCGCGGACAGGTCCATCGATCCCCCACCGGGATCGGCGCAGGAGCCGTGCCCGCCAGGCCGCCCTGGCCCCGACCCGCCCCACCGTGGTATCATCAGCGGGGACCGCCTCTGGCCTTTTGTTTATCTCGTTTTTATCTCAAGGAGGGCATGGTGAGTCGCCTGATCCTGCCCGACTGCTGTGAGGACTGGATTCTCCAGTATGGCAAGTTCTACGGGACCGGCGCCCTCTTTCGCTGTCTGGAGTGCGGCACCGAGTGGCGCAAAGAGGGGCCCGGCACTTTTGTCGAAACGGCCTCGGGCACGCGCTTTGTCGAGGTCGTCCGCCGCAGCTCCGAGGGGGCCGAGTTCGCCTACCTGGCCGCCGTCGGTCGTCCCAACCCGATCACCGAGCGCTGCTGCGAACTGATTCTGGTCCGCTACGGGCCGCAGTCGCCGCTCACCGACCTGACCTGCCCGATCTGCGGCACCACCTGGCGCAAAGAACAGCGGCTGCTGCGGGGCTTCAACGTCCTGTGCTTCACCCACAGTGTGACCGGCGAGGTCCGGGCGCTCCAGCAGGGACGGACCCGCCGGTACCTGGTGCCACTGGACGAGTACACCCCCCCGCTGGAATAACGCTTAAGAGGAGACGACGATGGCCGCGCCCACCGGCTTTCTGGTCTACGTCGGCACCTACACCCAGTCCATGCCCCACGTCCAGGCCCGGGCCGAGGGGATCTATGTCTACCATCTGGACCCGGCCACCGGCGCCTTAACCCACCGCCACACCTGCCCGGGCGTCGTTAACCCCTCGTTCCTGGCCCTGCACCCCACCCGCCCCTTCCTCTACGCCGTCAACGAGGTGACCGAACTGGATGGCCAGCCCGGCGGCGGGGTCAGCGCCTTCGCCCTCGACCCGGCCACCGGCACCCTGACCTTCCTCAACCGCCAGCCCTCCCACGGCACTGCCCCCTGCCATCTCACCACCGACCACAGCGGGCGCTTCGTCCTGGTCGCCAACTACGGCAGCGGCAGCCTGGCCGTCTTCCCCATTCAGGACGACGGCTCACTGGGGCCGGCCACCGCCGTCGTCCAGCATCAGGGCGCCAGCGTCCACCCGGTCCGCCAGCAGGGCCCGCACGCCCACGCCATCATCCTCGACCCGGCCAACCGCTTCGCCCTGGCCGCCGACCTGGGCCTCGACCAGGTGCTGGTCTATCGTTTCGACGCCGACCACGGACGCCTGGAGCCCAACGACCCACCCGGCCTGGCCTTTCCCCCCGGCTCGGGCCCGCGCCACCTGGAGTTCCACCCCACCGGCCGGTATCTCTACGTCATCAACGAACTCAACTCCACCCTGAGTGTCTGCCACTACGATCCCGAGCGCGGCCGGCTGCACCTCTTCCAGACCGTCTCGACCCTGCCGGCCGACTGGAGCGGCCGCAACTCCTGCGCCGACGTCCACGTCACTCCCGACGGACGCTTCGTCTACGGCTCCAACCGTGGCCACGACAGCCTCGCCGCTTTCCGGATCGACCCGGCGACCGGTCAGGTGAGCCCGCTGGGCCACACCGCCACCCAGGGCCGCACGCCGCGCAACTTCGGCATCGACCCGACCGGCACCTTCCTGCTGGCGGCCAATCAGGACAGCGGCACCGTGGTCACCTTTCGCATTGAGGCCGAGACCGGCCAGCTCCAGCCCACCGGCCAGGTGACCCCCATCCCAACGCCGGTCTGTCTGAAGTTCCGACCGCTGCCCGCCACCGGCGAGGGAATCGGCCGTGGAGCGGCCGGCGGACCACCGGCCGGGCGCTGAGGTTTGCCCGTGGCCGACCGCACGAGCTATCATAAAAGTGGCGATGACGGACCTGTACCGCGTTCCCGACCTGGAATCTCTCCAGACGCTGCCGACACTGACGGCCCGCGACCGCGCGGTGCTGGAGCGGCTGGTCCTCCTGACACCGGAGACCGCGCTGGCCACCGCCAGCGCCATCCTCCGGACGCATCAGGGCGACCTGCACGACCTTCTCTTCCCGCCCGGGCGCCCGGGCCAGCGACCCGGGCTGGGAGCCTTCGCCGCCGCGCTGGTCTACCTGGCTCTGGCGATGGCGGCCCCTGCTCAGGGGAAACTCCTGCCGCTTCTCTCGGCCCGTGACGTTCAGGCTGCCCGCCAGTTGGCCCAGCGGCGGCTGGCGGAGTTCGGCGCCGCTCCGCCTCTACAGGCCGACGAGGTGGCCGCCACTCTCATCCCCGATCCAGAGCTGGTCCAGGTGCTGGAGGCCCTGATCGCCCGGGCCAGCGCTCGCCCGGACCGCGACCCACGCTGGGTTCGGGCGGTGGTCTACGCTGAGGCCAGCGCCTTCTACACCGTTCTGGCCCAGGTCTGCGCCGAGCAGTTCCGCGCCAGCGGCGACGTGGCTCAGGCCACCCAGCGCCTGGCCTGGGCGGCGCGGGTGCGGGACCTGCTGAATGAGGCTCTGGCCACCACCGACGAGGGGCCGCGTTCGTTCGACCCTGCCAAGCAGGCCGCTCGCATCGCCCGTCTGCGAGAGTTCGGCTGGCAGGAGTTCACCGCCAGCCAGGGGCGGACCCTCCGGGAGATCGCCGCCGAGGCGGCGGCGGTGGGGCTGCGGGCCTTCACCGGCTTCGCCCTGAGCGCCGAGTGGGAGACCCACGGCGCCAGCCAGCCCACCCGGGGCGGCCGCTATTTCATCCGGCCGGCGCTGCTGCCGGATTCGACCGGCCTGCCTCTCTGGGCCCAGGAGGAACGGCTGGCGCCGCTCCAGAAGATCCTGGCCGGCGACCCGGCTGAGACCGGCCTGCGCCTGGGCCTGGGCTCGGTCGAACTCTTCCTGGAGTTCGTCGTCCGCACCGGCCAGCGCGACTTCCTGGTGGGCCGCTGGACCCGGACCAGCAACCGCTTCGACGGTCTGGCCACCCGCTTCGGTCTGGTCGCCCCCGATAGCTACGCCATCACCCTCTTTCCCGGCTCGCGGGCCGACGAGGCCGTCGGGCTCTGCCCGGTGATCGAGGTCGTCCAGTCGGCCTGATCGGCTGCGACCCGGTCGCAGCGCGAGGGGAAAATCGAGGCCCCTGGTCACTCATGACCAGGGGCCTCGGACTGGGTGGAGGTGGAGGGAGTCGAACCCTCGTCCAACGGATTGGACCAGCGAGCGGCTACAGGCTTAGTCGGTGAGTGATGTCTTGCCCGCTACGCCCGCACCGACACAGGCCTCGCGCGCCAGCCGACTTGGCTTAGGCGCCCCCTATCGGCGTCAGGAGCGCTGCACCCCGGTCATCATCACGCCCGCTCCTGGTCCGCCGGGGAAGGACCAGGGCAGACGCGCTGCCTTTACTTAGGCAGCGAGAGCGAGTTCGCGCTCGCCAGTTACTTTTTTGCCGCCTGTTTAACGAGGCTGACGGCACCTCGGCCTGCTCTCTCTGGTCTGCCTCCGCTGTCGAAACCACGCACCCCCAGAGGGTCAGCGCCACTTGGCGGCGCGCTCGATTTCACGCTGGGCCTCGCGCTCGGCGATGGCGGCCCTTTTGTCGTAGAGTTTCTTGCCCCGGGCCAGGGCCAGTTCGACCTTGGCCCGGCCGTTCTTCAGGTAGACCCGCAGCGGGATCAGCGTCAGCCCCCGCTCCTGGGTCTTGCCGATCAGCCGCCGGATCTCGTCGCGGTGCAGCAGCAGCTTCCGCGGCCGGCGCGGGTCAACATTATAATGCCCCCCACGTTCGTACGGGGCGATGTAAACGTTCTCCAACCAGACCTCGCCACCCTGGACGCGGGCGAAGCCCTCCTGGAGACTGATCTTGCCCTGCCGCACCGATTTGATCTCCGGTCCGCGCAGGGCGATGCCCGCTTCCAGCGTCTCCAGGATATGGTAGTCGTGATAGGCCCGCCGGTTGGTGGCGACGACCTTAATCGGCTCCTTCTCGCCTGGCATACTTAATTATACGCCCGGATCGCTCTCCCCCGCAAGCGACTCCGACCACGTCCCGCCGGGCAGGCCGGGGCGGCGGCCCGGGCTGGCCCTACCCCTGGGCCCCGTCCGTGGTCTCCGTCGTCTCGCCCGCCCCGGTCTCCGGTCCGAGCACCGCCTCCGGGGTCAGGAAGAGCCGGCCGGTGGCCACGGCCAGGCGGTCGCCGGCCAGCGTCCGCACCTCCGCCGTCCCCTCCAGCAGTCGCCGCCGGCGGGCGTGAATGCGCCCGGTCACCACGAGCGGCGTCTCGACCGGACAGGGCGCCCGCAGCCGCACCGTCAACTCGGCCGTCACCGCCGGCCCGACCGCGTAGACCGCCGCGTAAGCCAGGGCCTCGTCCAGAAGCGTCGCCACAATCCCTCCGTGGACGATCCCCTGCCAGCCTTGCAGCTCGCGCGGGACGCTCACCACCGCCCGCACCCCGTCGGGGGTTGGCTCAAAGCGCAGCCGCAGCCCCACCGGGTTCGCCGGGCCGCAGACGAAGCAGTAGCCATCGTTGACCGGTCGGCGCAGCGAGGGCGTCGTCATTCGGCCTGTCCTTCTCCGCGCAGATAGGTGAGAGCCCACTCCAGCTGGGGATCACGGCCCCCGGCCAGGTCGCTCGCCGTCAGCGGCACCACCACGTCCGGGAGCAGCCCGCTCCGGCCGATGTCCCGACGACCCGGCGTCAACCAGCGGGCGAACGTCACCCGCAGGCTGGACTGGTCACTCAGCCGGTGCACGCTCTGGACCGAGCCCTTGCCGAACGTGCGCTCGCCCACCAGCAACGCCCGTCGATGGTCCTGCAGCGCCCTGGCGACGATCTCAGCCGCCGAGGCCGTCCCCCGGTTGACCAGCACGACCATCGGCAGGTCCACCGGGACCACGGCGCGACGGACCGTGAGCGGCAGCGGCTCCCCCTGGCGGCGCTGCTCGTAGAGCACCACCCCATCGCGCAGAAAGAACCCGGTCACCTCCATCGCGCTTGTGAGCAATCCGCCCGGATTGTCCCGCAGGTCCAGCACCAGGCCCCGAGGGCGCTGGGCCAGCAGGGTCCGCAGCGCCGCCCGCAGGTCGTTCGGAACCTGGCGGTGGAAGCTGCTGAGACGCACATAGGCGACCCGGCCGGGCAGCAGCTGGGTCCGCACCGCCGCGATCCGGAGCCGGGCCCGGACCAGGGTCACCGCGAACGGCGGCTGGTCCCCGCGCTGGATCGTCAGCTGGACCGTCGTCCCGGCCGGGCCCCGCAGCCGGGTCACCGCGTCGGTCAGGCTCCAGGTGGCCGTCTCCTCGCCATCCACCCGCAGGATCACATCACCCGGCCGCAGGCCGGCCCGCTGCGCGGGCGATCCCTCCAGAGGGGCCACCACCACCAGTTGCGCCCCCCCGCTTCTCGACGCTCACCCCGATCCCCTCGAAGACCCCACGGATGTCCTCCTCCAGCAGACGGGCCTGACGTGGCGGGGCGAAGATGGTGTAGGGGTCTTGCAGGGTCTCAAGCATGCCCCGGACCGCGCCGTAGGCCATCTGCTGGTAGTCGAGGGCCGTCGGATCGTAGAACTCCCGCTCCAGAAGGTCGAGCACCTCCCAGACGATCTGGAAATGAGCCCGCCCCGCCGGGCTCGGTGAACCAGCCGGCGAGGGCTCGACCGCCAGCACACTGGCTACCGGCCATAGGTCCAGCCGCTCCTGGCGGGCCAGCAGGTACCCGGCCAGGAACGAGCCCACCATCAGTCCCAGGACCAGCACGCCGAGCGCGCCGATCCGCCAGCCTCTGCGCATCGCTGCCCCCGTCGGCTGCATCATACCCGGCCGGTCCTCCGGCCGTCAACATTGCCTCCGGCTCCCCGGACGGGGTATAATACTCTCCAGCGGGGGCGTAGCTCAGTGGGAGAGCACTGCGTTCGCATCGCAGGGGCCAGGGGTTCGAATCCCCTCGCCTCCACCACCTGCCCCCTCGCCGGGAGCCCAACGGCGAGGGGATTTTTCCTCTCTAGGGGTCGCCACCGGCAGAATAAGGGCTCTCGCCTAGGGCACCGGGTATGCTTCCCACCGCCGGCCACGGTATAGTGGAACAAGCACCATCAGCGGGCCGTGTCGCCCGACCCTCAGGTTGGGGAATTGCCCATGAACTATCCTCCGAACCCGCCGGCGTCCACCGGGTCTGCGCCAGCCGCGGGCTCTCCCGGCCCGGCAGCCCCGGAGGCTGACCTCCTGGCCCTGGCCATCGCCCTCAGTCATCGCCTGCCGCTCACCCCTCTCCCCCCGCACCTGCTGACCCTCACCGCCCGCCTGGTCCAGGCCGAGGCTGTCGCCCTCTGGCTGGCCCAGACCGAGCAACGCTGCCTCGACCTTCTGGGCAGCCTCGGCCTGGCCAGCCAGCCCCTCACCGCGCTTCAGCGCCTCGCCTACGAGGACCCGGTCCTGGTCAGCCGCACCGCCCACCGGGCCACCCCCCACCAGGTGCCCGACCTGGACCAGGCGGCCGATCTGGCTGATCCGGACCGGGCCGTGGCCCGGTCCCATGGTCTGTCCAGTCTTCTGGCCGTTCCGCTTCTGACGCCCGGCGAGGTCGTGGGGGTTCTCCTGTGGGGCGCCCGCCGCCCCTGGCACTTCGGCCCGGCGGTCTTCCGTCGCGCCCAGGCGGTGGCGGCCCTCTGGGCGGGCGCGCTGGCGCGGGAGGTGCTGCTGCGTCAGGGGCAGCAACAGGCCCGCCACCTGCGCCTGTTGCGCGAGGTGGCCGAACTGCTGACCGCCACCGCCGATAGCGAACAACTGGTGGCCCGGGTCTGCGATCGGGTCGCCGCCGTCCTGGGCGAGCTCTGCGGTCTCGGACTGTGCGAGCCGGGCACCGACCGGCTCCAGCTGCTGGGCCTCAGCGCCCGCTCGCCGGATCTGGCCGCCCGGGCGCGGGCGGCCCTGGCCGCCCAACCACCTCGCCTGGGTGCTGGCCTCCTCGGGCAGGTGGCCGCGACCGGCCACCCCCTGCTCATCGCCGACATCCGGCGGGAGCCCCTGCCGCTGGCGCTGCGTTCCTCTCTCGAGAGCCTGGGCCTCACCTCCACCCTGGCTGTCCCCCTGCGCGTTCAGGGAAAGGTCATCGGCGTCCTGAGCATCGGCACTGTCAGCCCGGACCGCCGGCTGACCCCCGCCGACCTGGCCACCGCCCAGACCCTGGCCGTCCTGAGCGCCCAGGCGCTGGAGAGCGCCCGTCTTTACGCGGCCGTGACCCGCGAGCGTCAGCGCCTCACGGTGGTCCTGGACCGGGCGCCCTTCGGCGTGGTGATCGCCGCCGCCCCCGACGGACGGATCGTCCTGGTCAACCGCCCGGTTGTCGCCATCGTCGGTCGCCCCCCACAACCCGGCGAGCGAGTCACAGACTACCTTTCCGCCTGTGCGATCTTCACCCCTCACTACCGGCCTCTCCCGCCCGCCGAGTGGCCTCTCTACCGGGTGCTGGCGGGCCGACCCGAGGCCCGGGCCGAACTGGTGGTCCGCTGCCCCGACGGCGAGGAGCGCGTCCTGCTCGACCAGACGATCGCCCTGCCGGGCTCGGCGGAGAGCGAGCGGCTGGCCGTCACCTTCCTCACCGATATCACCGCAGTCCGACGGGCCGAACGTCTGCGGGAGGAGTTCATCTCGATCATCGCCCACGACCTGCGGGCCCCGGTCACGGTCATCCAGGGGTACGCCAGCCTGCTGCGCACCTGGGTCGAACGCCTGCAGGCTCCGGAGACGGTCCGCCGGGCGGTGGAGCACGTCCATACCAGCGCCCAGCGGCTCGGGCGGATGATCAGCGATCTGCTGGACGCCTCGCGGATCGAGGCCCGGCGGCTGCGGCTGGAGCTGCAACGCTTCGACCTGGTGCCCTATCTCCGGGAGCTGCTGGCCCGTCTCCGGCCGGCGCTCGAGCCCCATCCGGTCCGGCTGGAGATCCGGGCGCCCAGCCTGCCGGTCCTCGCCGACCCGCTGCGGGTGGAACAGGTCCTGACCAACCTTTTGAGCAACGCGGCCAAATACTCCCCACCGACCGCCGAGATCACCGTCGAGGCCCGCCAGGAGGACATGATGGCCTACGTCGCCGTGACCGACCGGGGCCCCGGCATCCCGCCCGAGGAACTCCCCTACATCTTCGAACGCTTCGTCCGGGGCCGGCGCCGACCGGCCGAGGGGCTGGGACTGGGCCTCTACATCGCTCGTGGGTTGGTCGAGGCCATGGGTGGGCGGATCGGCGCCGACTCGCGCCCCGGCCAGGGGACGACGATCTTCTTCACGCTCCCCCTGGCCGGGTGGGGTCCTCAGAAGACATAGGGGGCCGTCACCGGGTTCTGCCGCAGCGCCTCCCACTCGGCCTCACTCAAGGGCTGGGGCCGGTCCCGCGCGGCGTCCACCGGGCAGAGAAAGCCAAAGGGCTCCTCGCCCTCGTTCAGCCAGCGGTGCGGCGTGTGGGGCGGGACGTAGAGGAGATCGAAGGGGGCCAGGTCGAAGACCTGGTGGCCGACCACCGCCCGGCCCCGGCCGCGCAGCACCACGATGAAGTGGACGTGGGCGTGCTTCTCGAAACTCGAGTACCCCCCCGGCGCCAGTTCGAAGTAGCGCAACTCGAAGCTGGCCGGAAGAGCCGGGGGGCCGGCCAGGGTGAAGCGGGTCACCCCCCGCCAGCCCATGCCCCGGGCATCGCCCAGACTGAACTTGTAGACCTGTCCCGGGACCTCTGGCCAGCGCTGGGCCACCGGGTCGTAGGCGATCTTCAGGCCGGTCAGCGGCGTCGCCGGCGCTGTCCCCTGCTCCATCGCTCACATCGCGTTGCCCGAGGCGCGGGCGTGCAGATCGGAGATGTGTCGGGCGACGGCCTCGGGGAAGCCGCTGCCCATGAGCCGACGCACCCGGTTCTCGTGTAACTCCCGCTGGAACTCCTGGACCTGCTGGAGCCCACGGGCGAAGGCCAGCCCGCGCTCCCCGCCGCCCGCCAGGACCACCAGCGCCTCCTGGACCGCCGGCGGGATGCCCGAGACCTCCTGGGCGAAGCTGATCCGCTCCTCCAGCGCCTCAACAAAGCGGTCGATGGCCCGCGGATCGTGCTGCAGCTGCACCCGCAGCCGACCGGTGCCGTAGGCCACGTGTCGGGCCTCATCCTCGTGCGACCGGATGAAGAGCGCCCGACTGGCCTCGTCCGGCGCGATCCGGCGCAGGAAGGCGAAGAGGTCGAGGAACGTCCCCTCGCCCAGAACATGCAGCAGGAACGAGGCCTTATCGAAGGCCTCCTGCTGGAGGAGACCGCGGAGCGAGGATTCGGTGGCCGGGTAGGTGCCGACGAAGCCGACGCCGTTGAGGAAGAGACGCTTGGTGAAGGCCTCAACGTGCCGCGCCTCGTCCAGCACCTGGGTCGACAGGAAGAGGGCCGGCTCCAGGTAGGACGGGTGGATGCGGGGCAGGAACTTGGCCGGCACATACCAGGCGGCGAACTCCTGCTGGACCATCCAGGTGAGGACGGTGCAGAGCGCCCGTTCCAGTGGCTCCGGCACGCCGCGCCCCAAGTCCCAGGGGATATCCACGCTGGCGTTCCACTGCCGCTCCTTGGCCTGTTCGTAAAGGCGCTCGACCCCCTCGGCCCAAACGAGGGCCCGCTCCATGACCTGGAAATCGTGCGGCACGCCCTCGCCCTCGGGGTAGAGCCCGCGCGGGGCCAGGCCGCGCGGCGCCACCTGCGCGGGGGGAGCGCCCAGCAGCCGGCTCAGGGCCAGATCACCAAAGGTCTGCGACTGCGCCACGCCTCTCTCCTTGAGACAAGGCGGCCGGTGGTCCGGCCGCCATCGCCTGCTCCAGATTATAGCCGGGCGGCGGCCGCCCCGGCAAGGACACTAGCACGGCACCGCCACTTGCGGTACAATAGGAGACTAGTATAGCGAGAGCCCGTTCGGACGGGCCACCCGACTCACGCGCACCCGGTCGCCAGCCCGGTCCTGACACCACCGCCGATTCCGCCTGTCCGGCTGGCCCGTCGGACACGTGAAGGAGGACTGGATGCAGTACGAGAGCTTTGGCGAGGGTGGTGTTCTCTCCTCGCCACCGCACCTGCCGACGGCCGAAGCGCCGCCGCTGCTCAGCCGCTACCCGCGGGAGGAACTGCTCCGGATGTACCGCCTGATGCTCCTCATCCGGGAGTTTGAGGAGAAGGCGGCCGAGATGTACACCCGCGCCAAGATCGGCGGCTACCTGCACCTCAACGTCGGCGAAGAGGCCGCCGTCGTCGGCATGGTCACCGCCCTCCCCCCACAGGATTATCTCATCACCGCCTACCGCGACCACGGCTACGCCCTGGCCCGTGGCACCGACCCCGGCGTGGTCATGGCCGAACTCTTCGGCAAGGTGACCGGCTGCGCCCGGGGGCGGGGCGGCTCGATGCACCTCTTCGATGAGACCCGCCGCTTCCTCGGCGGCTGGGCCATCGTCGGCGGCCACCTGCCGCTGGCGGTGGGTATCGGCCTGGCCATCGACTACCGGGGCGGCAACGAGGTCGTGCTCTGCCAGTTCGGTGAGGGGGCCACCGATATCGGCGCCTTCCACGAGTCGCTCAATATCGCCAAACTCTGGCGCCTGCCCATCGTCTTCGCCTGCACCAACAACTTCTACGCGATGGGGATGCCCGTCACCAAGGCCTCGGCCGTCCCGGAGATCTACAAGAAGGCCTGCGCGTATAACATGTACGCGGAGCGGGTCGACGGGATGGATGTTCTGGCCTCGCGCGAGGCCACCGAGCGGGCGATCGAACGGGCCCGGACGCAGCGGGAGCCGAGCCTTATCGAATACGTCTGCTACCGCTACCGTGGCCACTCGATGGCCGACCCCGGCCGGGCCTACCGGACCGAAGAGGAGGTCCAGCAGTGGCGGGCCCGCGACCCGATCGTGCGCTTTGAGCGACAGCTGGAGGAGGCCGGGCTGCTCAGCAGCGCCGAGAAGGCGGCCATCGCCCGCGAGGTCACCGAGACCGTCAACCGGGCGGTGGAGTTCGCCGAGCAGAGCCCCTTCCCGGACCTCAGCGAACTGACCAAGTACGTCTACGCGGAGGACTGAGCGTGCCGGTCATCACCTACCGCGAGGCGCTGAACCAGGCCCTCCGAGAAGAGATGCAGCGCGACCCGACCGTCTTCCTGCTGGGCGAGGACATCGGGGTTTTCGAAGGGTCGTACAAGGTCACCGCCGGTCTCTACCGCGAGTTCGGCGAGAAACGGGTCCGCGACACACCGATCGCCGAAGAGGTCATCGTCGGCATGGGCATCGGCGCGGCGATGGTCGGCCTGCGCCCGGTGGTCGAGATCATGACCATCAACTTCATCCTGCTGGCGATGGATCAGATCGTCAACCACGCCGCCAAACTGCGCTACATGTTCGGCGGCAAACTGGTCTGCCCGCTGACCATCCGCACCCCGAGCGGGGCCGGCCGCCAGCTGACCGCCCAGCATTCGCAGAATCTGGAGCACCTCTTCGCCAGTATTCCCGGGCTGAAGGTGGTGGCCCCGGCCACCCCGGCCGACGCCAAAGGGCTCCTCAAGGCCGCGATTCGCGACGACTGCCCGGTGCTCTTCATCGAGGGGCTGCGCCTCTATAACGTTCGGGGCGAGGTGCCCGAGGGCGATTACACCGTGCCCATCGGCCAGGCGACCATCGCCCGCGAGGGACGCGACGTGTCCATCATCGCCTACTCGCGCATGACTCTGGTCGCGCTGGACGCCGCCCGCCACCTGGCTGAGCGCGGCATCGAGGCCGAGGTGGTGGACCTGCGCAGCCTGCGGCCGCTCGACGCCGAGACCGTCCTGACCTCGGTCAAGAAGACCGGCCGGGCCGTCATCGTCGAAGAGGGCTGGCCGACCTACGGGGTCACGGCCGAGATCGCCGCCCGCATCGCCGAGGGGGCCTTTGACTACCTCGACGCTCCGGTCGTCCGCATCGGCTCGGTCGAGGTCCCGATGCCCTACGCCCCGAACCTCGAAGAGGCGGTGCTGCCCCACGCCGAGGACATCGTGCGCACGGTCGAGGACCTGGTCCACCGCCGTCGCTAAAGCCCGTCTGCCCACCGCACTCCGCCCGCCCACGGGCGACGGTCGACCGACGAGGAGGTCCGCATGCCGATCGAGATCGTGATGCCGCGCCTCAGCGACACCATGGAAGCGGGGACCGTGGTGCGCTGGCGCAAGCGGGAGGGGGAACACGTCCGCAAGGGCGAGCCCCTGGCCGACATCGAAACCGACAAGGCGACGATGGAACTCGAGGCCTTCGAGGAGGGCATCGTCGAGAAACTGCTGGTCCCAGAGGGGACAACGGTGCCGCTCGGCCAGCCCATCGCCATCCTGCGCCGCCCGGAGGAGGCCCCGGCCGCCGCCCCAGCCGCGCCGGCGGCCCCACCCGCCGCCCCTCCGCCCGCTGCCCCCCCGGCAGCACCCCCCGCCGCCCCGCCCGAGCGCATCCGGGCCACGCCGGTGGCCCGCCGCCTGGCCGAACAGTACGGCATCGATCTGCGCCAGGTCAAAGGAACCGGCCCCGAAGGCCGTATCACCCGCGAGGACGTGGAGGCCTACCTGCAGGCCCGAGCCGCGGCCCCGGCCGCCGCCCCCCCTCCGCCCGCTGCCCCCCCGGCAGCACCCCCCGCCGCCCCGCCCATCGCCATCCCGCCGGAACTGCGCGAGACCGTGCCGCTCACACGCGTCCAGAGCCTCATCGCCCAGCGCATGGTCCAGAGCAAAACGACGATCCCCCACTTCTACCTCACCACCGAGATCGACATGACGGCGGCGGTGGCGCTGCGGACCCAGATCAACGCCTGGGCCGGGACCCCCGGCGTCTCTTTCACCGATCTCATCGTCAAGGCCTGCGCCCTGGCCCTCCAGAAGTTCCCCGCGATCAACGCCACCTACCACGACGGGCAGGTCATCCGCTTCAAGACGGTCAACATCGGGATCGCCGTGGCCACTCCCGACGCCCTGCTGGTGGTGGTGGTGCGCGACGCCCACACCAAGCCGCTCCAGCAGATCGCCCGGGAGAGCCGTGACCTCATCGAACGGGCCCGCGCTGGCAAGGCCACCGCCCACGATCTGGAGGGCGCCACCTTCACCATCTCCAATCTCGGGATGTTCGAGATCGACGAGTTCATCGCCATCATCCCGCCCGGGCAGAGCGCCATCCTGGCGGTCGGCGCGATCCAGCCCAAGCCGGTGGTCGTGGACGACCAGGTGGTGGTCCGCCAGCGCATGCGCGTCACGCTCTCTGGCGACCATCGGGTCTTCTACGGCGCCGAAGGCGCTCAGTTCCTGCAGGAACTGAGACGCCTGCTGGAGAACCCCATCAGCCTGGTGTACTGAAGGAGCAAGACGATGGAACGGGCACAGTTCGACGTGGTGGTCGTCGGCGGCGGTCCGGGCGGCTACGTCGCCGCCATCCGGGCCGCCCAGCTGGGCCTGCGCACCGCCCTGGTCGAGCGCGACAAGGTCGGCGGCGTCTGCCTGCACTGGGGCTGCATCCCCACCAAGGCCATGCTCGAGGCGGCCGAACTGGTCCACCGGGCCAGTCTGGCCCCTGGCTTCGGCATCCACCTGGGCGAGCCCCGGATCGACCCCGGCCAGCTGTTCGCCCGCCGTGACCAGGTGGTCGATCAGCTCTACCGCGGACTGGAGACCCTGATCCGCGGCTACGGGATCACCCTGGTCCGTGGGACCGGACGGCTGAGCGGCCCGACCACGGTCCTGGTCAGCCAGGACGGCAGCCAGCAGGAGCTGGCCGGCCGGGCGGTGATCGTGGCCACCGGCTCGCGGCCCAAGATGCTGCCGGGCTGGCAGCCCGACCCCGAGCGCATCCTGACCAGCAACGAGGCGCTGGCCCGCCGGAGTATCCCCCGCTCGGTCATCATCATCGGCGCCGGCGCGGTCGGCGTCGAGTTCGCCTCGATCTGGCGCGACCTGGGCAGCGAGGTGACGCTGGTCGAGGCCCTGCCCCGGCTGGTGCCGCTCGAGGACCCGGAGGTCAGCGAGGCTCTGGCCCGGGCCTACGCCCGCCGGGGTATCACTATCCGGACCGGCGCCCGCGTCCTTCCCGAAACGCTCCAGCAGGGCCCTGACGGCGTGGCCGTGGAGATCACGGTGGAGAACCGGACCGAGCGTCTAACCGCCGAGTGCATCCTGGTGGCTATCGGGCGGGCCGCCAACATCGAGAACCTGGGGCTGGAGGGCCTGCGGGTGCGGATCGAGCGCGGGGCCATTCAGGTCAACGAGTACCAGCAGACGGCCGAGCCCAACCTCTACGCCATCGGCGACGTCACCGGCCGCCTGCCGCTGGCCCACGTGGCCTCGGCCGAGGGGATCGTGGCCGCCGAGGCCATCGCCGGCCAGGAACCGATCCCCATCGACTATCTGCGAGCCCCCCGGGCCACCTACTGCCGGCCCCAGATCGCCAGCATGGGGCTGACCGAAGAGGAAGCCCGGGCCAAAGGCTACGAGGTCAAGGTCGGCCGCTTCCCCTTCCGACCGAACAGCCGGGCGCTTATCCTCGGTGAGGCCGAGGGCTTCGTCAAGATCGTCAGCGACGCCAAAACCGGCGAGATCCTGGGCGCCCATCTCATCGGTCCGCACGTGACCGAGCTCCTGCCCGAACTGACGCTGGCCCGGTTCCTCGAGGCCACGCCCGACGAGATCGCCACCAACATCCACGCCCATCCAACGCTGAGCGAGGCGCTGGCCGAGGCCGCCCACGCCGTCTTCGGGCAGCCGATCCACCTGCCGCCCAGGACCCCGGCCGGCCGCTAGTCGCCGACGAAGGGGCCGTTGAGCACCACCGCGTCGCCGTCGCGCAGGGGATGGGTGTGGTCGCCCTCCGCCCCGTTGATGAGCACCAGCAAAACCTCCCCCGGGTGCAGATCGAGCGCCTGCAGGAGGTCGGCGACCCGCGCTCCCTCGGGGAGGGTCACGCGCTGGGCGACAGTCGTCAGGGTGTGGTGCTCACCGGCCCCGTGGGCGTCGAGGGGCCAGGCGGGCAAAGCGATCAACGTGACCGTCACCTGCATCACCCACTCCTTAGCAGCCGGGCCGGCTGCTCAGCGAGCGAACATGAGAGCCCTCCGTCTCTCGTCCGGTTCCTCTTGACAACCGGCCCGGCATGCAGTATGATTTGGACAGGAGACGCGGCCTCGCACCCGGTGGGTGCGCCGCGTTGTTTTCGGTCCGGGCCAGAGAGAGTGCAGGGATCGCGCCGGGAGCGCGCATGAAGAACCGCATGGTCACCAAACCGCGCCGGCCGGTGGAAAGCCCGCCGGTCCGACGGGTCGCCCCGCCGGTCAGTCGGCCCCGCTGGGCGCCGGCGGTCCAGAAACTCCAGCGGCTCTGGGCCCCGGAGGGGCCGTTCCGCCGTTTCTATGTTGAGATGCGGTCGGAGGTCAAGAAGATCACCTGGCCCAGTCGGGAGCAGGTGGTCAATCTCACGTTGATCGTCTGTGCGGTCTCGGCGGCGATGGGTGCCTTTCTGGGCCTGGTCGACCTGCTTTTCAGCAAATTCTTCGAGTTTATTATCAGCCGCTTTTAGACGGCCTTCACCGGTAAGGAGGGACGGACGCCTACGTCCGACTGACGATGACGCAGGAGACGCTCCGCGAAAACCAGCCTGAGACCAGCGCGACCAGTCCCGCCCCGACCGAGGAGACCACCGAGGTCAAGCATCCAGAGCGCAAGTGGTACGTGATCCACACCTACTCTGGCCATGAGAACAAGGTCAAGGCCAACCTGGAGCAGCGGATCCGTACCATGGAGATGCAGGACAAGATCTTCCAGGTGGTCATCCCGATGGAGGGCGAGGTCGAGGTCAAGGATGGCCAGCGGCGGACGGTCCAGCGGAAGGTCTTCCCCGGCTACGTTCTGGTCGAGATGATTATGGACGACCAGTCGTGGTACGTGGTCCGCAATACCCCGGGGGTGACCGGCTTTGTGGGCTCGGGCAACAAGCCCATCCCGCTTCAGGACCACGAGGTCAAGGCCATCCTCAAGCAGATGAAGACCGAGGCCCCGCGGGTGAAGATCTCGTTCACCAAGGGCCAGACGGTCCGCATCATCGATGGTCCGTTCGCCGACTTCATCGGGGTGGTCAGCGACATCAACCACGAGAAGGGCAAGGTGCGCGTCCTGGTCTCTTTCTTCGGGCGCGAGACCCCCATCGAACTGGACTTCCTGCAGGTCGAGCGCGTCTGAGCCCTGAACTCTCGGACACAGGATGTGACGGATGGCCAAGAAGATCAAGGCGATTGTCAAACTGCAGATCCCGGCCGGGAAGGCGACACCGGCCCCGCCGGTCGGCCCGGCGCTCGGCCAGCACGGCGTCAACATCATGGCCTTCGTCAAAGAGTACAACGAGCGCACGGCCAGCCAGGTCGGGATGATCATCCCGGTCGAGATCACGATCTACGAGGACCGGTCGTTCACGTTCGTCACCAAAACCCCGCCGACCGCCGATCTCCTGAAGAAGGCGGCCAACATCGAGAAGGGCTCTGGCGCCCCCAATCGCCAGAAGGTCGGGACCATCACCCGCGAGAAGATCCGGGAGATCGCCGAGATCAAACTGAAGGATCTCAACACCACCGACCTCGAAGCGGCGATGCGCATGGTCGAGGGCACGGCCCGCTCGATGGGGCTGGAGGTCGTGGGCTGACCGATCCGCATCCCGGTGGGAGGGACCTTATCCCGCCTGGACCACAGGGAGGAGACCATGGCGAAGAAGCACGGGAAGAAGTACCTCGAAGCGGCGAAACTCGTTGACCCGACCCGACTCTACGAGCCCCGCGAGGCGATCGAGCTGGCCAAGAAGACCTCCTACACCCGGTTCGACGCCACCGTGGAACTCCATCTGCGCACCGGCCTCGACCCGCGCCACGCCGATCAGCAGGTGCGGGGGGTGGCCATCCTGCCCCACGGCCTGGGCCGGCCGGTCCGCGTCCTGGTCTTCGCCATCGGCGAGGCCGAGCGGATCGCCCGCGAGGCCGGAGCCGACTACGTCGGGGCCGACGAACTCATCAAGAAGATCGAGGAGGGGTGGCTGGACTTCGACATCGCCCTGGCTACCCCGGATATGATGCCCCGGATCGCCCGTCTGGGCCGCATTCTGGGCCGCCGGGGCCTGATGCCCAACCCCCGTTCGGGCACGGTGGTTCAGCCGGCCGACCTGCCCCGAGCCATCCGCGACGCCCGGAAGGGGCGCGTCGAGTTCCGTCTGGACCGGACCGGCCTGCTGCACATCCCGGTGGGCAAGGTCAGTTTCGAAACCGATAAACTGCTGGAGAACCTGGCGGCGCTGATGGACGCCATTCTGAAGGCCCGGCCCAGCGGCGCCAAGGGGCAGTACATCCGGAGTGCAACGCTGACCACGACCATGGGACCAGGCATCAAACTGGATGTGGGCAAGCTGACAGCCCTGCCGGCGGCGGCCTGAGGCCCTGGCCTGGTTGACCGGTATAAAAAAAGCGCACCGCGCCGAAGACAGCAGGGGCCGGAGACGGCGTAAAAAGCCTGCCGAGGCGAACGGTCACGACGGGTATGGCTTTCCATGCCCTCTCTGGCCCTCGCGTCTGTGGCGCGAGGGCCTTTTTCCTGCGGTCCGAAAGGAGGTGAGAGCGTGCCCATTACCAAGCGGCTGCCCCAGAAGAAGGTCGAGGACCTGGCGCGCATCCGCGACTGGCTGGCCCAGAGCACGTTCGCGGTCTTCACCGACTATCGCGGCCTGACCGTCCAGGAGATGACCCAGCTGCGGCGGCAACTGCGGAGCGCGGGCGTGGAGTTGCACGTGGTCAAAAACACCCTGACCGGGCTCGCCGCCCGCGACCTGGGCATCACCGACCTCGACGGCTGGCTGGTCGGGCCGACCGCCCTGGCCTTCACCACCCAGGAGGACGTGGCGGCGGCCGCCAAAGCGCTGACCGAGGCGACGCGGGCGTTCCGGGTGCTGGCCCTCAAGGGGGGACTGCTGCAGCGCCGGCCGATCTCGGTCGAGCAGATCCAGCGGATCGCCGAACTGCCGCCCCGCCCGGTGCTGATCAGCCAGGTCATCGGCACGATGCAGGCGCCGATGGCCAACCTGGTCGGGGTGCTCTCAGCGACGCTGCGCAGCCTGGTCTACGTTCTGGAGGCCCGCCGACGGCAGCTGGCCGGCGAGGCCGCCTGACGGAGAACCCGCGAGACCGCGGGCTGTCTGCCCAAACCATTCACGCGAAGGGGTGCACACATGGCGACGTTGACCAAAGAGGAACTGATCAAGGCGATCGAGAGCATGACCGTTCTGGAACTGGCCGAACTGGTCAAGGCCCTGGAGGAGCGGTTCGGGGTGAGCGCGGCCGCGCCGGTCGCTGTGGCCGCCGCGCCCGCCGCCGCCGCGCCGGCGGCCGCGCCCGCTGCGCCGGCCGAGGAGAAGACCGAGTTCAACGTGGTCCTTAAAGAGATCGGGCCGAACAAGATCAACGTTATCAAGGTCGTTCGCGAGATCACCGGGCTCGGTCTCAAGGAGGCCAAGGACCTGGTCGAGGCCGCCCCCAAGCCGGTCAAAGAAGGGGTGCCCAAGACCGAGGCCGAAAGCATCAAGGCCAAACTCGAGGCGGCCGGCGCGGTGGTCGAGATCGTCTGATCCACACCGGGGGCCAGGGAACCTGGCCCCCGGTTCTCTTTATCCGATTCTCCGGGGAACAGACGCCGGGTCCCCACGCACAACGGCAGCCCAGGCGGGGGAGAGCGCTGTGGGCGGTGCGCCCCGCGCCAGATGCGCACCCACCGGCTGACCGGAGGCGCTTGTCGCTAGCGCACGCGGTTGGCGGTGGCCAGGACGTACTCCTCGTTCGTTTTCAGCCAGAGGAGCTTCATCAACAGCTCGTCAGCCGCCGGCACCCGCTCGATGGAGACCACGCAGAGTCGCCAGGGCTGCCGACGACCGTTCTTGAAGACCTCGATCGGGCGGCGCAGACGGAGCCGGTAGAAGGTGTTGCGGAAGACCCGTGAGGGGACATCGATGTAGCCCTGGGTGACCAGTTTCTGGTAGTCCTCGCCCAGCTGCTCGCGCAGCAGCTGTTCCGCCCGCAGGTTGGCCTCGTCCTCGCAGCGGTAGGGGTCGGCCAGCGTGTCCAGCATGTCCCGAACCCCGACCGCCCACTCATCGGGGAAGTCGCGCGGCACCTCGCTGGGTCCGCCCCAGAGGAGCTGCCACGTTCCCTGCGGCGGCCGCAGGTAGACACGTACGCCCAATCCGCGCGCCAACCAGGCCAGAAACGCCCTCAGCATCGCCGGGTTCACCCCCCCGATGCACACACGCGGAGACCGGTGCCACCCCCGGCCGGGGTGGGCGGCTCCGCGTGCCGTGTGCTCGCTGTCGGTCGCTCAGCCCCCGACAATGCGGGGGATCTGAATGATCTGCTTGGCGTGCGGGTCGAACTTCTCGATGCGCTCGGCCGAGTCGATCTTATCGTCAACGCGGAACGAGGCGTAGCCCTTGGCCGCGTTCTCCTGGAAGATGCGCTCGGCCTCCTTGACCGCCTCCTCCTTCTCAAGGTCCCACTCGACCTTGACGTCACCACGGCCGCAAAGAACACGCAGCACTCCCATACCGCACACTCCCTTCTGCGATTTGCACCGGCGTGCAGTGCGGCGGCCTTTGTTGGTCCGTCAGCCAGGGCGCACCGGCTTGTACACCCATGATAGCGCGGCCTCGCCTGTTTGGCAATGGTCCCTCTTATGTCATCCGCGGACCGATCACCGCGCCCTCCCAGGCCCGGACCGCCCACTCCTCCTCGGTGAGGCTCGCCGGCTTCCGGTGCCACTCGGCGACCTCTGCCTGGGCCACCGCCCAACCGACCGCCACCGCCGCCAGCACCGCATCGGCGGCATCCTGGGTCGGGCTCTCCCCGAGCCCGGCCAGCTCCACCTGCAATCTCAATGCCCAGGCGATCCGTGCCAAAGCCGGCTGGAGATCCACCTGCCGCCGGCGAAAGCCCAAAAGCCGCCAGACCGCTGAGGGGTAAACCTCGTAGACCGCCGAGACCCCGTCGGTCGGCTGGGGATCGTAGGGATAGACCCGGACCCCCAGCCCGCGCAGCCGGTCCAGCAGACTGAAGCTGGCGTGGACCAGCATCTGCATGTCCGGGTTGGTGCGTTTGAAGGGGCTCAGTCCCTGGAGATAGGCATCAGCGTAGCGACAGGTCAGCCCCGGCGCCCGGCAGCGCCGCTCCTCCCGCAGACCATACCGGGCTAGAAGCCCCCGAAAGTCCGTTCGCGTCATCGCCGCCACCCGGCTGATGGCCTCCGGTGCGTCGCGCCAGCCCAGAAGCGGGTAGACCCCGACCGGCAGCCCCATCGGCGCGTCGATCCCCCAGTGACCCGGCTGATCCCGGATCCGGACCACCAGGGTCTCGCGCTGCCAGACCCGTTCCAGTCCCATCAGCCGCAGCCGCCGGCCGACCAGCCAGCCCCAGGCACACCAGAGTTGCCCCCGTCGGAGATCGGTCGCGGCGCTGAAGTCTACCCCGGCGATCAGGACGGCCACGGTCCGCTATCCCCCCTCAGGCGCTCCACGGCTGGCCCCCAGGAGGCGGGCGAGCAAAACCTGGCTCTGGCGCAGGGCGCCGATCTGGTCTTCCTCTTCGAGTTCCAGCTGCAGAAGGCCGGAGTAGCCCAGCTGGTCCAGGTCGGCGATCAGGCCGGGCAGGTCGAGAAAGCCGGTGCCCAGCGCCCGGTGGTCACGCCAGTCTGTCCGCCGCACATCGTGCAGATGAATGTGGACGATTTTCTCCCCCAGGTCGCGGCAGAGCCGGCGCAGGTTGGCGTTGGTCCGCCGCTCTCCCTCAGCGGTTCCCGGCGGCCCGCTCTCCGGCAGATAGGCCACGTGACCGACATCCAGGGTGGCGCCCACCGCCGGGTGCCGGATCGCGTGGATGAGGTCGACAAAGAGATCGTAGCGGTCGGGGTAGCCGGTCTCGATCCCCACCTGAACTCCCAGCGGCCGCGCGACCTCACCCAGCGAGCGCAGCACCTGCAGCATCTCTGTCCAGTAGTCACGCGGCTCCAGATAGGGATGGCGATTGACATGGACCACCACCACCCGCGCCCCCAGCCAGCCGGCGCCCTCGATGGTGACCCGCACCTGGCGGAGAGACTCGCGGGCGATCCAGGAGTTGTAGGTGAAGAGCGGGGTATCGACGAACGGGGCGTGGACGCTCAGCCCCCGGAACGGCCGGAGGCTCTGCCGCAGGGCCTCGCGCTCCGCCCCGGTCAGGGTCTCGAACCAGAAACCGGGCAACCAGCCGATAGAATGACGAGCCCCGGCCACCGCCAGCAGCTCGACGGCGGCGAATCCCAGCCGGGCCAGGGTGGCCAGGGCGGTCGGCAGGTCGTAGTTGGCCAGGCAGGAGGTGCTAGCGCCGATCTGGTCCGGTCGGAGCATCGCTCTCCCCCGCCGGACGGTCGGTTGGCGCCCCGACCGTGACGCCGGCCAGGCTCTCCAGGACCGTCACCACCGCCGCCGAGTCCCAGCCCCCCTTCCCCTGGGCCCGGGCCGCCTGGTAGAGCGTCTGGACCAGCGTGGTCACCGGCAGTGGCACCTGGGCCTGGGCCGCCAGCGCCAGGACGTTGGCCAGGTCTTTGTACTGGTTATCGATGGAGAAGCGCGGCGCGAAGTCGCGCGCCAGCATGCGGGGACCGCGCGATTCCATCGCCCCGGTCCGGGCGCCGCCGACGCTGGTGATCTCCTGCAGCAGCCGGGGGTCGATGCCGAGACGGGTGGCCAGGACGAACGCCTCGCCGACCGCCGCGACGGCGATCCCCAGGATCAGGTTGTTCAGGAGTTTGAGCGTGCAGCCCGCCCCGTTGGGTCCGGCGTAGACGATCTTGGTGCCCAGCGCCGCCAGGATCGGACGGCAGGCGGCGAAGACCTCTTCCGGCCCCCCGACCATGATCCCCAGCTCCCCAGCCGCCGCCGCACTGACGCTGCCGGTGACCGGGGCGTCGAGCATCGCCACTCCCTGCTCACGGGCCCGGGCCGCCAGCCGGCGCGAATCCGCGGGGGCGATACTGCTCATGTCGATGATAACCAGCCCTGGACGGGCTCCCTGGAGCACCCCCTCCGGCCCACAGATCACCGCCTCCGAGGCCGCTGAATCGGTGACCATCAGGATCACCACCTCCACCTGGCGGGCGACCGCGGCTGGCGAGTCCGCCCACCGGGCCCCGGCCGCGATCACCGGCTCGGCCTTGGCCGGCGTGCGGTTCCAGACCACCAGATCGTAGCCGCAGGCGAGCAAACGCCGCGCCATCGGCTGACCCATCAGCCCCAGACCGATAAATCCGATCCGCGTCATCGGTGCCTCCTCATCGCCTCCCGCCGATTTTCTCCCTGTGCCCCTCAGGGCAGGCAGCATTCCAGGCCCCAGCCCAGCCCCTTGACACGGCCGGAGAGACCCGTTAGTATTTGCGCGGATGGTGCGCGATGACCCCGAAAGTTCTGATCGTCGATGACGATAAGGCCCTGATCCAGCTGGTCGCAGCCACCCTCGACACCCAGGGCTGGACGCTTCTGACCGCGACCGACGGCGCCTCGGCCCTGGACCTGGTCCAGCGCGAGCGTCCCCAGCTGGTCCTGCTGGACATCCAGATGCCTGACATGAGCGGGATCGAGGTCTGCCGGCGCATCAAGGCCGATCCAGCCACCCGGGACACCGTGGTCATCATCCTGACCGCCATGAGCCGCGAGGAGGACCGGCAGGCCGCCCTCCAGGCGGGGGCCGACGATTATATCACCAAACCGTTCTCGCCGCTGCAACTGCTGACCCGCGTTCAGCACGCTTTCACCCCCACCGCTCCTCCCGAACTGCCCGTGCCCGTCGACCGACCGGCCAGTCCCCCCGCCAGCGGTGAGGACCTGGTCAACGCCCAGCTCCTGGCCTACGCCGAGGACCTCAAAGTCCTGACCGAAGCGGCCCGACGCGGCCTGGCCGAGGCCCGAGCCGCCAGCGTCTCCATCGCCCGCGTGCTCCTGCAGGCGCTCGAACTGCGCCTGCCCGGCAGCATGGCCCACGCCGGCCGGGTGGCCCGCTACGCCGGCGCCCTGGCCCGGCATCTCAACCTGTCTCCCGACGAACACCAGGCCGTCCAGTTAGGGGCCCTGCTGCACGATATCGGCATGCTGGCCATTCCGACCGCCATCCCGCCGGAGACCGGCACGCTCCCCCGCGACGAACTGGCCTGGGTCCGCCGGCATCCCGAACTGGGTGCCCGTATTCTGAGCGGCGTGCCGATGTACCGCGACATCGTGCCCATCGTCCACGGCCACCACGAGCGGCCAGACGGCTGGGGCTACCCCCGCCGGCTGCGCGAACACGAACTGCCGCTGACCGCCCATGTGGTGGCCGCCGCTGAACTGCTGGACAATCTGGTGCACCCGGCGAACACCACGCCCGTCCCGCTGGAGGTGGCGGTCGAGACGCTGCGCGGCTGGGCACCCGGCGGGGTCCAGCGCGACTGCGCCCGGGCGCTGCTGGCCGCCTGGCGGGCCGGCGACCTGAACGAGCGGTAATCCGCTACCCCAGCGAGCGGCGCCCGGCCAGCAGGGCGACCACCACCACGATGCCGCTGACCCCACCGAGCAGGACCACCGCCCCCAGATAGGGGGCCACGGCCCAGAGCCCCAGCAGAGCCGTCCCAACCGGCCCGCGCTCCGGACCAGGCGCCACCACCGCCACCAGCACCGGTTCACCATCCCTCTGCTCCCAGGCCAGCGACTCGACCATCTCCCCCGGCCGGTGGGGCAGGTCGGGCGCCCAGTGCCAGACCACCTGAGCGGCCACAGCGGCGCGGGCCGCAGCCGGGTCGCGGGCGGCCACGCCCACGCCACGGAGAAAGGCCAGCAGGTGCGCGCCGGCCGAGAGAACCCTCCCCGGCCGGTAGACCAACCGGGTGAAGCCGGTCGGATAGCGGACCATCTCCACCAGCCCCCGCGTTCGCCGGTAGCGTTCGATCCGGGTTCCGTTGACCAGGGTGAGCCGCTCGCCCTCGGACAGACCCTCACGGGTGGCGATGAACTGCTCGTGGGCGAGGTCCACCGCGAGGTCAAAGACCAGGCCAAAGAGCGAGGGGTCAAAACGGTCGCGGGCCACCTCGGCCGGCGGCAGCGCGAATCCGGCCCGCTGGGCGATCTCCAGGGCCCGGTCGGGAGTCCCATAGATCAGCTGGCTCACCTGGCGAGCGGTCACCGCCGGGTCGACGGCGGCCACCCGGTAGAGCGTCTCCCAGCCACGGCGCTGCTGGACGATGATACCGGCCTGCTGCTGGGCCAGCAGGAGATCGCGCTGGCGCTCGCGGAGCAGGGGATCGGTCGCCGTCGGCTCGGCCACCACCGCCGGCCACTGGCGGTACTGCTCCACCGGCCCCAGCACCAGTCGGCGGCGCTCGCCCGGAGGCGGAGGCCAGGTGTGAACGGTCCAGCCGGTCTGCCGTGAGAACTCCAGCGCCGCCGGCCCCCGGGCGAAGCCAAAAACCGCCTGGACAGCCTCTGGATAGCTCTGGCCGGCCTGACTGACCAGATCGACCAGCGATCCCCCCGAGGGGACGGTGACGATCTGATCCTCAGCCCGGAAGGCGAACGCCGCGCCCGTAGGACTCACCGGGAACGTCACCCGCCGAACGACGCCCTGCTGAGGCGGTGCGAACAGGTGCTCCCGGACGCCGTTGGTGTAGACCCGCGTCACCACACCGGGCCGGCGCTCCTCCTGCTGCCGCACAAAGACCCGGGTCGGATCGATGGTCAGAGTGACGACTAATCCGGCCGGAATGGCATCAGGCCGGGGCACCTCTGGATGCTGGCGCTGAACCACGGCGAAAAGGTCATCGCTCCGGCCCTCGTCGCCGTAGACCACGAGAGCCGCCGCAGCCACCGTGCCCCCTGGGCGAAAGGTCAGGGCCACCGTCTGCCGCCAGCCCTCGGCTGTGACCTCGTCCCGGACGACCTCGACCTGGATCCCCGTCCCGTCGACCTCCGTGGAGAGAGCCGCGGCCAGAGCGACCGGAGGCCAGGTCAGGACCAGGGCCAGGACCAGGACCGCGCACCACCGCCGTGACGACAGGCTCACCACTCCTCACCCATCCGGCCCCCCGGCACTCGTCCGACCGGGTCAGGAGCCACCGCCGCAAGAACGCACCACGCACTCCCAGCGGTGCCGCTGCAAGGCGTATGCCGAAAGGGCGGGTGCCGCTGCTTCGGAAGCACAGCCTTCCCATGGCGCCGCCTGGCCCGCCGTGGCCTACGGCGACAGCCACGGACCGGCCGGGTGGATTCCGCTGGCCCGACCGGTTCGTCCCCGTGGTCGGCGCTACGAGCTCGCCGACCGCCTCCGGACAGGATCGAAACGGTCGGCACGCGGCTCAGAACGAGGCCAGGCTCCCGGCCGCCCGGCAGACCTCCTCGACGGAGAGAGCCAGCAGACAGGTATGGTCGCCCGGCGCCCAGCGGTCACAGGCCGCGCAGGGGCCGGCGCCCCAGAGGGGACGATGGCGCCGGCGGTCCAGCGGCGCCCACTCGGCGACCATACAGCGCCGGAAGATCACCACGCTCGGCGTCCGGAGCGCGGTGGCGAGATGAGCCGGTCCGCTGTCGTTGCCGATGAAGAGCACCGCCCGGGCGACCAGGGCTCCCAGCAGGCCGAGAGAGGTCCGTCCGACCAGGTCGATCAGCGGCGCCCGCGCCCGGGCCCGAACCCGCTCGCTCAGGGGGCGGTCGGCTGGCCCGCCCACCAGCGCCACCACGGCCCCCTGGCGCGCCCACCAGTCCGCCACGGCGGCGAAACGCTCCGGCGGCCAGGCCCGCTCGGGGTGACGGGCCCCGGGGTGCAGAACGACCAGCGGACGGCCACGGGCCGCCGGAGGCAGAAGGGCCTCAGCCAGCCACAGATCGGCCGGGCGCAGCCAGAACTCCGGCTGGACGCCATCGGCCGGCAGGCCCAGGGCGCGGACGGTGGAGAGCAGACGCAGCGTCTCGTGCTGGGCGCCATAGGGAACCGGGAGATCCAGGTCAGCGCAATCCGCGCCCGCACAGAGGCCCACCGTCCAGCGCCCCCCCAGGAGCCGTACCCGCGCTGGCGGGAGCCGGCCGTGCCAGTGCAGGACGAGGTCGAACCGTTCGGCGCGAGCCCACGCCTGGACCGCGTCCCAGGCCGCATCGGCGAGGTCATCTGGATTGCCGGGAAAAGGCTGAAAGCGGTCCAGGTAGGGACAGCGGGCGGCGAACTCGGCCGCCCAGGGACGCCCCAGGAGCGTGATCTCCGTCAGCGGCCAGGCCCGCCGGAGAGCCCGCAGGGCCGGCGTGGCCACAATGAGGTCGCCCAGAAAGAGCGCCCGGACGATCAGGACCCGTCGGGGCGCGCCCGGCACGCCCCCCCGCCATTGCCGCTCCATCAGCAGGAGACGGGGCAGGGCCTATGCCAGCGAGAGGTCAGCCCCCCACCCAGAGAGCCACAGTCAGCCCGTCGGTTCCGCCAGGCGCCCGCCTGGCAGGCAGAGTTCGGACGAGACCGGGCACCGTTTCACGCCCGGCCAGGCGGTGTGCCAGGCCCGGTCACGCTCCGCCGACGATGAACGCCGCGCCCAGGCCGAGCAGCGCCAGGACCACCGAGAGGATCAGCGCCGCCAGCCAGCCCAGGAGCACCGTGACGATAGCCCGCCCGGTGCTGAAGTCCAGGGCCTGGCGGATGGCGATCACGCCGGCCACCAGCATCCAGATCGCGACGACGATACTGATGAGGGTGCCCAGGCCGGGGATGAACGCGAAGATCCGCAGGACGCCGGGCGCCTGGGCATAGCCCAGGGTCCGCAGCATCTCGCCCAGGGTGGCCGTGCCACCCAGGAGCCGCGTGCCGATAAAATACGTGATGGCCGCCCAGACCACCCAGCCCAGGACCGCCGCGATCACCCCACCGATGAGCGCCAGGACCACGTTGCCTCGCGCGGCCCCACTGAGCGCGGCCCCGATGCCAGAGGCCAGGGCGACGATGACCACCACGTAGAGGGCCTCCATCGTCGCCGATTCGTCCTTCTCGACCTCTTCATATAGTTCGCTCTCCAGCTTCGCCGCCCGCAGCATCCGTTCCGCAATGGCCATCGTGCTCCTCCTCCGACAACCGGCCTTTTGGCTGCCATCATACCGCATCAGCGACACATGTCAAGCCGTTGCCAGACGGCTTGACCCTGTGATAGAGTGCCGGCAGAGCGCCATCGCCATCGGCAGGAGGGAGTGTGACCGCGCTACCGGATCTTATCGACCTGGACCGCCGCGAGAACCTCATCGCCGGAGTCGTGGTTCATGCCCTGACCGTCCACCGCGACCGGCGGGGACTGCTCGTCGAGATGCTGCGCGCCGACTGGCCGGAGATCGTCGCCCCCGAGCGCCCCTTCGCCCAGAGCTACTACTCGATCACCTACCCGTGGATCGCCCGGGACGAAGACCGCTGGCACGTCCATCAGCACCAGGAGGATCGGTTCATCGTCTGTCAGGGGGATGTGGTGCTGGCGATCTACGACTGGCGCCCCGAGTCGCCGACGTATGGGCGCCTGAACCTCTTCCTGCTCGGCGAGAGCAGCCGGACCGACTGGCAGCCGCTGGTGCTGGTGCCGGCCCGGACGCTGCACGGCTTCGTGGTGGTCGGCGACCGGCCAGCCGTCCTGGTGAACTTTCCCACGCGCCTGTACAACCCGGCCGACGAGGGCCGGGTGCCGTTCTCGGATGTGAAGGCGACGTTCAGCGACGGCGAGCCGTTTGCCTGGGAGCGCATCCGCGCGTGGTGGCGCCGGCGCACCGCCTGAAAAACAAGACCGGCACAGCCCCCACTTCTGTGCCGGTCTTGCCCGAAGGAGGAGTCAGGATGTCAGGGCCTCTCGCGGCGGTGCCCGTGACACTTTGAAGTATAGTCCGGCGCCGATCCCCTGTCAGTCCGGAAAACCCCTCTTTTCTGTCCGATTTTTCCCGACAGGCTGGCACCGTTTCTGCATCCACTCCAGACACACGACGGGACCATCAGATGTCGACGGCGGGCCGTGCGCCACTGATCCTGATTGTCGAGGACGACCCGGACATCGCCGGCCTCCTGGAGATCGCCCTTCAGGAAGCCGGCTACCAGACGCTTCGGGCGGAGACCGGCCACACGGCCGAGGAACTCGCCCGCCAGGCCCGGCCCGATCTCGTCCTCCTGGACCTCTCTCTGCCCGACAAGCCCGGGCAGGCGGTGCTGTTCACCCTGCGCCAGCAGCCCGAGACCGCCCGGATCCCGGTGATCGTCGTCACCGGCTACGCCGAGCCGGTGACGACCATTGCCGGCTGGCCGGCGATCACGGTGGTTGAGAAACCGTTCGACCTGGACGCTCTCCTCGCGCTTATCCGCGACTGCCTGCAGGCCACGGCCCGGCCGGCCCGCCACCCCTGACCCCGGCCGGCTAGCAGACGCGCCTGGGTGTGGAGCACGCTGGCCACGGCCTGAGGCAAGAGGAGTCTCACACCCAGACGCGTCTGTTAACCGGCGGGCGGTCTGGTTGCAGACGGGCCGGCGTGCGCCGGCCCGGAGGCGGCGGCGGTCCGCCCCGACTCCGGTGAAGTCTCGTTCAGCGCCTCTTCCCAGGCCGCCTGCAGATCCGCCCAGGCGGCCTGGAACGACCGATAGGCCTGGCCCAGCAGGCCAGCCAGCTCGGCAGTGCGCTCCGGTCCGACGATGAGAAAGGCCAGGAGGGCCACCAGGAGAAGCTCACCCGGTCCGACGCCAAACACCGGTCCTTCTGTCTCCGCAATCCGCTTCCGGGGAGAGGTATAGCGCCGCTCGGCGGCCTCCGCCATCCGTCAGGTGGTGTATCCGGCGCCGGCTGGACACCGACCCGGTTAGGGCCAGGAGAATCGGCGGACTCTTTTCACGAAGGCAGGCGGGGCAGACCTGTCGCCGCGCCAAGCCGCAGCGCGCGCTTGACAGGACGGCCCCAGGGCGCTACCCTGGGGCCAGCACGTTCACACAAAAAACCACGCGCCTGGCGGTGTCTGGCCACTCAGGCCGTAATCAGGGTCGGGGACGGCACCGCGGACACCCACCGTCGGCCAGAGTCCCCGACGCCTGCCCAGCCCGGTGGCCCCACGCCGCGCGGTCCCGGTCCGGCGGCCGGTCGGCACCCCCGGCAGGATTCGAACCCGCGGCCTCCTGGTCCGAAGCCAGGCGCTCTCGTCCACTGAGCTACGGGGGCGATCCCGCGCCAAATTATACCAGACGCGCGAAACCCACGGCCAGTCAGCCTGACGGACAGCGCCGTGCTGCCGGAGCAGACCGATGTGGCTCATCTGGAGCCTGGTGACCCTCGTTCTGTGGGGGCTCTGGGGCTTTCTGACCAAATACGCCCTGACGGTCTGGACCTGGCGCCATCTTTTCATCCTGGGTGGCGTCGCCAGTTTCCTCTACGCCCTGCTTTTGGCGTTGTTGACTCGCCCCACCTTCGCCGCCCCGCCCGCCGCCTGGGTTCTGGCCCTGGCCGTCGTCAGCACCGGTTCGCTGGGCGCCATCACCTTCTACCTGGCCCTCGAACAGGGCAAGGCCGCCGTGGTCCTGCCGCTGACCGCCGCCTATCCGGTGGTCACGGTCGTCCTCTCGGTGCTCCTCCTGCGCGAGTCGCTTCGCCCGACCGAGGCCGCCGCCATCGTTCTTTTTCTTGTGGCCACGCTCCTTGTCTCACGTTGACCCAGGCGCGGGGCCCGGCCCCAGCGCCTCATCGATCGCCCGGTTGGCCAGCCGGTCGGCCTCGCGGTTGGCCTCGCGGGCCACGTGCGTGATCCGCACGGTCCGGAACGCCCGCAACGCCTCCTGGACCCGCTGCCAGAGCGGCTGCAGGTCCGGGCTTCGAACGGCGTAGCGTCCGGTCAGCTGTCGGACGACCAGTTCGCTGTCGAGGAGAATCTCCAGATCGGTGACCCCCGCGGCCTGGGCCAGCGCCAGGCCGAGGAGCAGCGCCCGGTACTCCGCCTGGTTGTTGGTGGCCTGGCCCAGATACAGGGTCGCCCGCCCCACCGGCCGGCCCTGGCTGTTGACCAGGAGCACACCGGCGCCGGCCGGCCCCGGGTTCCCCCGGGCCGCCCCGTCGGTGTAGAGACGGGCCTTCATCGGGGCACATAGAGGATCCGGCCGCAGCTCGAGCAGACGGTGAGCTGCTGCCGGGCCCGCTGAACCTCGGCCGGCGCCAGGGCCGTGCGGCAGCCCTGGCAGACGTTGCGCTCAACCAGCGCCACCGCTCGCCCGCGTTTGGCCCGGCGCAACCCCTCATAGCGGGCCAGCAGGCCCGGCGTCAGAGCCGCGACCGCCGCCGCCCGGGCCTGCTGGAGCGCGGCCAGCCGCTCCCGCACGGCCTCCCGCGTCGCCAGCAACGCCGACCGCTCGTTCTCCCAGGCCGCCACCTGGGCAGCCAGCCTCTGCTCCCGCTGCGCCGTCTCGGCCTGCTGCTGCTCGACCACGGCCATCTGTTCCAGGACCTGGTCCTCGGTCCGACGCCGCTGGGCCTGCAGCCACTCCAGCTCTTTCTGCATGGCGTCGAGCTCTTTGGGGTTGCGGACCACCCCGCTGTAGAGCCGCTGCTCCAGCGGCTGGATTTTGGCGATCAGCCGCTCAACCGCCCACTCCAGGTCGCGCAACTTCTCTCGCGCCTGGCGCAGCGCCTGCTGGGCCGCCTGGGCCTCGGCCCGCGCCGCCTGCAGAGCCGCCGGCTCCGCCAGCCGGGCTTCGAGCGCCTGACACTGCCGCTGCAGGTCCTCGATTTCGAGGTCCAGTTCTTGCAAGTGGTACAGCGCCTGGGTCTCCAGCACCGTCGCTCTCCCCACCCCGCTGGTCGATCTTAGCATCCTGTACTCTCTAACTCAAGGGCGCCAGGCTGGCATACGATTTGCGTGGCCGGGCCGGCGTGAGCAGGCACTGGAGTCTCGGCAGAGGCAGCAGGGAGGCAGGGGTATGTCGACGGAACTCATCGCCCGGCTCGAACAGTACCGGCGCGAAGAGGAGAAACTGGCCTGGGAAGGAACCTTCGCCCAGTACTTCGATCTGGTGGTCCAGAATCCCAAGATCGCGCGGCTGGCCCACGAGCGCATCTACGACATGATTATGGCCGCCGGCGTGGAGACCGGACCGAACGGCCAGCCGGTTTACAAATTCTTCGCCCGCGACCTCTTTGGCCTGGACAAGACCCTGCAACAACTCGTCGAGTACTTCCACTCGGCCGCCCGCCGGCTCGAGGTCCGCAAACGCATCCTCCTCCTGATGGGACCGGTCGGCGGCGGGAAATCGACCATCGTCACCCTGCTCAAGCGCGGGCTCGAGCGCTACACCCGCACCGACGAGGGGGCGCTCTACGCCATCAAAGGCTGCCCGATGCACGAGGAGCCCTTGCACCTCATCCCGGAGCCGCTGCGCGCCGACATCTACAAAGAGTACGGCATCTACATCGAAGGCGACCTCTGCCCGCGCTGCCGCCAGATGGTCCAGGACCAGTACCACGGCCGCATCGAGGACGTCATCGTCCAGCGCATCGCCTTCTCCGAGAAGAACCGCATCGGCATCGGCACCTTCTCGCCCAGCGACCCCAAATCTCAGGACATCTCCGAGCTCACCGGCTCCATCGACCTCTCGACCATCGGCGAGTACGGCGCCGAGTCCGACCCCCGGGCCTACCGTTTCGATGGCGAACTCAACATCGCCAATCGGGGGCTGATGGAGTTCATCGAGATGCTCAAATGCGACGAGAAATTCCTCTACAGCCTGCTGACGCTCTCCCAGGAGCAGAGCATCAAGACCGGCCGTTTCGCCATGATCTACGCCGATGAGGTCATCATCTCCCACACCAACGAGACCGAGTACAACGCCTTCGTCGCCAACAAGAAGTCCGAGGCCCTCCAGGATCGTATCATCGTCATCCGCGTCCCCTACAACCTGCGCGTCGCCGAAGAGGTCAAGATCTACGAGAAACTGCTGGCCGAGAGCGCTCTGCGCGATGTGCACATCGCGCCGCACACGCTCGAGGTGGCCAGCATGTTCGCCGTTCTCTCGCGCCTGGAGCCGTCGAAAAAGGCGGGAATGACGTTGATGAAGAAACTCAAGCTCTACAATGGCGAGGAGGTCGACGGCTTTAGTCAAAGCGACCTGCGCGAACTCCAGGAAGAGGCTCAGCGTGAGGGCATGGACGGTATCTCCCCACGCTACGTTATCAACCGCCTCTCCAGCGCTCTGGTTAAGGACAATGTCGGCTGCATCAATCCTCTCGACGCCCTGCGGGCACTCAAAGACGGCTTCGAGCAGCATACGTCGATCACTCGCGAAGAACGCGAACGCCTGCTCAATCTGATCGCCGAAGTACGCAAAGAATACGATGAGATCGCCAAACGCGAGATTCAGAAGGCGTTCGTCTACTCTTTCGAAGAGCAGGCCAGGACACTGCTGAACAATTATCTCGACAACGTCGAGGCCTACTGCAACAAGACCAAACTGCGCGACCCCATCACCGAAGAGGAGATCGAACCCGACGAGAAACTCATGCGCTCGATCGAGGAGCAGATCGGGGTGACAGAGACGGCCAAGAAGGCCTTCCGCGAGGAAATTCTCATCCGGCTCTCCGCGCTGGCCCGGCGCGGGCAGTCGTTCGACTACACCTCGCACGACCGGCTGCGCGAGGCCATCGAGAAGAAACTTTTCTCCGACCTGCGCGACGTCGTCAAGATCACGACCTCCACCAAGACGCCCGATCCCGAGCAGCTCAAGCGCATCAACGAGGTGGTCGACCGGCTGATCAAGGAGCAGGGCTACTGTGTGGTGTGCGCCAACGAACTGCTGCGCTACGTCGGCACACTGCTGTCACGGTAGACACCGTCTGCCCAGGAGGAGAGGCCGATATGCGCGCCCCGGTGACCCTGGAACGCCACGACTGGTCGCTCCACCGCAAAGGAGCCATCGACCAGGCCCGCCACGCCGAGAAGATTAAAGAGGCGATCCGCGAGAATCTGCCCCAGATCGTCAGCGAGGAGGCGATCATCACCTCCGACGGGCAACGGATCGTCAAAGTTCCTATCCGTTCGCTGGAGCTGCCCCGCTTCCGCTACGACTTCGGCCGCAACCGCCACGTCGGCCAGGGCGAGGGCGAGACCCAGCCCGGCGATACGGTCGGCCAGGGCTCCCCGGCCGGTCCTGGCCCCGGCAAACAGGCCGGCGACCAGCCTGGCATCGACTACTACGAGGCCGAGATCACCATCGATGAACTGGCCAACCTCCTGTTCGAGGACCTGCAACTGCCCAATCTGCAGCAGAAAGTCACCGAGAATCTGGAGACCGAAACCCTGAAACTCAAGGAACTGGCCCGTAAAGGGGCGTTTTCCAACCTCGACAAGCGGCGAACCGTTCTGGAGAACATCAAACGCAACGCCCTAAAACACAAACGGCCGGTCTACGGCGGGATCAGCGACGAAGACCTGCGCTTCAAGATCTGGGTGCCGGAGACCCGACGTGAGAGCAACGCGGTGGTCATCGCGATGCGCGATGTCTCCGGCTCGATGGGCGAGTTTGAAAAGTATATCAGCCGGACGTTCTACTTCTGGATGGTCCGCTTCCTGCGGACCAAATACACCAACGTCCAGATCGTCTTCATCACCCACCACACCGAGGCCAAAGAGGTCGACGAGGAGACGTTCTTCAAACTGGGCGAGAGCGGCGGCACCAAGGTCTCCTCGGCCTACCAGCTGGCCCTGGAGATCATCCAGCGCCGCTACGACCCCAACGCCTGGAACATCTACCCCTTCCACTTCTCCGACGGCGACAACTGGGGCGACGCCGACAACCGCCGCTGCGTCGAACTGGTCCAGCGACTCCTCGAGGTCTCGAACGTCTTCGGCTACGGCGAGATCCGTGAAGGACCGGCCCGCTCAACCAGCACCCTGATGTCGGCCTTCCAGCAGATCAAAGACCCCCGTTTCATCACCGTGGTCATCAACGATAAACGCGACGTTCTGCCGGCTCTCAAAGCCTTCTTCAGCCCCCGGGTCCCGGAAGCGAGCGGAGCGGCCTGATGGACGACCGAACTTTCGCCGAACTGGAACGGGCCATCGACCAGATCTGGGCCATCGCCCAGCGCCTGGGCCTCGACCCCTTCCCGGTTCACTTCGAGGTGGTCCCGGCCGAGGTCATGTACGAGATCGGCGCCTACGGACTGCCCGGACGCTTCTCGCACTGGACCCACGGCCGGGCCTACCATCACCAGAAGACGCTCTACGACTACGGCCTGACCAAGATCTACGAACTGGTCATCAACAGCAATCCCGCCTACGCCTTTCTGCTCGACAGCAACTCGCTTTTGCAAAACAAGCTGGTGGTGGCGCACGTTCTGGCCCACGTGGACTTCTTTAAGCACAACGCCTATTTCGAGCACACCAACCGCCAGATGATCGATACCGTCGCCGTCAACGCCGAACGCATCCGCCGCTACGAGTTCCAGCACGGTCGGCTGGAGGTCGAGCGCTTCCTCGACGCGGTCCTCTCGATCCAGGAGCACGTGGACCCGCACGTGCGCTTCCGTCGCCAGCCCACGCCGCCGCCCAAACCCCGATCTGCCCCTCCCGCCCCCTACGACGACCTGCTGTCGCTCACCGATCCGCCGGCCACGTCCGAGCCCGGTCCGACGAAGTTTCCGCCCGAGCCCGAGAAGGACCTCCTGCTCTTCATCGCCGAACACGCCCGCCACCTGGCCGACTGGCAACGCGACGTGATCCTCATCGTCCGCCAGGAGATGCTCTACTTCATCCCGCAGCTGCAGACCAAGATCCTGAACGAGGGCTGGGCCAGCTACTGGCACGCCCGCATTCTGCGCGAACTGCCGTTGAGCGACGATGAGGCGGTCGAGTTCGCCCGGATGCACGCCGCCATTCTGGCGCCTACCAAGCATCATCTCAACCCCTACTACGTCGGGCTGAAAATTCTGGAAGATATCGAACGCCGCTGGGACCATCCCTCCGAGGAGGAGCGTCTGGTGCTGGGCCGGCAGCCCGGTCAGGGGCGCGCCAAGCTCTTCGAGGTCCGAACGCTGGAGAACGACGTCTCCCTCATCCGCAACTATCTCACCAGAGACCTGGTCGAAGAGATGGGGCTGTATATCTACAAAGTGGAAGGCGATCAGCTGAAGGTGGTCGAGACCGATTGGGAGAAGGTCCGCGATCTCATCGTCCGGAGCATGACCAACTTCGGTAATCCATACATCGTCGTAGAGGACGGCGATTACCGTCGGAACGGCGAACTTTATCTCAAGCACATCTACGAAGGGCAGGAGCTGGACATCGCCTACGCCGAGCGCACACTGCAGTACGTTTACCAGCTCTGGGGGCGGCCGGTCCATCTGGAGACGGTGCTGAACGAGAAACCGGTGCTGCTCAGTTACGATGGTGAAAAGAACACCCGGAAGAACCTCTGACCCCACCTTGTCTTTTCCCGGCCGATCGCGTACAATCACTTGGGCCTACCGAGCGAGCAGTGTGAGGACGCAGGATGGACGCGCCCGTCTACGACATCCGTCTGGCCACCATGGAGGACGTCGACAAAATCCGCCAGTCGATCCGGTATACCCTGACCAACCCCGAGGGGCGTCCCCAGCGCAAGCGATACGAGGACGCCGTCCAGCGCGGGGAGCTGCTGGTGCTGACCCACTACGACCCCCGCGAGCGGACGACGCACATCGACGGCTTTATCGAGTGGCACACCAAGGTCGACGGTTCGATCACGATCCGCGACGCCGGGTCGGCCGGTGATGAGGTGAACCCGGGGATCATCAAACGGTTGCTCCGCGAACTGCTCCGCCTGACCAACCCTCCCCGCGCCACCGTCAAGGTCAACGCCGACCAGCCGGTCTGGAACAGCATCTTCGCCGAGACGCCAGGCTTCATCCTGGAGGGGCAGGAGTACTCCCGCCCCCACTGGCGGAACATCTGGGTCTACGCCCCCGAACTGGTCCCCCCACGCGAGCGCGAGCAGCGTCCGGCCGGCCGGGCCCGCCCGCGCCGGCGATAATCGCCGGTCGCCGCGTCCCTTGACAGCCGGGAAGGGCTCCCCTACCCTTGCTTCTGTCAACGGCCCGGCCGGCGTGCTGATCGGCTGACCCGAGCGACCGAGGGCCATCGCGCTATTTTGCGCTCGTTTAACACCGGGGCAATGTCGCCTTAGCATTGCCCGGGCATACTGGTGGGCGAAAAGCGTCCGGCGTCGAGGGAGGAGACACCCATGGAGATCCCCGGGATCCAGGTCCTGCGCCGGCCGGCGCTCCGTCGGCTCGGCCGCTCCACCGTGATCTTCCTCGCGATCGCCCTGGTGGTCCTGGTGGGCGCCGGCGTCCTGGTGGCCGAACGCCTGATCGGCCAGACCAGCGCTCCGGCCATCCCCGGCCAGGTAGTCCCGGTCCGTCGTGGCAACCTCCAGGCCACCGTCCAGGCCACCGGCACCGTCGTCTCGACCCGCCAGGCCCGCCTGGCCTTCACCACCAGCGGCCGCCTCAAAGAGGTTCTGGTGAAGATCGGCGACAGCGTGAAGGCCGGCCAGGAGCTGGCCCGCCTCGACCTGGCCCCGCTGGATCTCAAACTCGAACAGGCCCGCTCGAACCTGAAACTCAGCCAGCTGAAACTGGAGCAACTGAAGACCGGCAGCCGGCCCGAGCAGGTCGCCGCCGCGCGGGCGGCCTACGAGAGCGCCCTGGCCCGCTACAACCAGCTCAAGGCCGGCCCGACCGCCGAGGACCTCAAGCAGGCTCAGAGCGCGGTGGACAGCGCCCTGGCCAATCTCAAGAGCGCCCGGGCCAAGCTGGAGCAACTCCAGGCCGGCCCGACCGAGGCCGACATCAAGGCCGCCGAACAGGCCGTCGCCCAGGCCCGGGCCACCCTTCAGAAGGCCGAAAGCGATCTGGCCAAACTGCGCAGCGGCCCCTCGCCCGACGATATCCGGGCGGCCGAACTGGCGGTCGAACAGGCCAGGAACAATCTCTACGCCGCCCAGGTCGAACGCGACGCCACCTGCGGTCGCGACCGTGGGGCGGCCTGCCAGGCGGCCAACGGACGGGTCTTCGCCGCCGAGACGGCGGTCTCTCAGGCCCAGGCCAAACTGGAGGCCCTGCGGCGGGGCCCCGACCCCCGCGATATCGCCGCCGCCGAGGCGGCCGTCCAGAGCGCCCGCGAGACCCTGGCCAGCGCCGAGGCGCGGCTGAACCAGGTCAAGAGCGGCCCCACCCCGGCCGACCTCCAGGCGGCGCAGAGCGCGGTCGAGGCCGCCGAGGCCAACTATCGCAGCGCCCTGGCCAAACTGGAGCAGGTCAAGGCCGGCCCCACGGCCGCGGATCTGGCCGCCGCCGAGGCCAACCTCAAGCAGGCCCAGGCCCAGCTGGCCCAGGCCACCGGCGCCAGCCCGCAGGACCTGGCCATCGCCGAGGAGCAGGTCCGCCAGGCCGAACTGGCCGTCCAGCAGGCCGAACTGGAGCGCGCCGGCGCCATCCTGGTGGCGCCCTTCGACGGGGTCGTCGGGACCATCAGCGCCAATCTCGGCGAACAGGTCGGCCCCGGCACCGCCATTCTCACCCTCGTCGACCCCTCGGCAGTGCGGGTGGACGTGACGGTGGACGAGACCGACGTGGCCAAGGTTGCCCCCGACCAGCGAGCGCTCATCAGCTTCGACGCCCTGCCCGACCAGGCCTTCCGCGGCCGGGTCATCGGGGTGGCGCCCAACGCCACGATCCAGCAGGGCGTGGCCACCTACACCGTGGCCATCGGCTTCGAGAACCTGTCCCGCCCGCTGCCAGTCGGGCTGACCGCTAACGCCCAGATCGTCATCGCCGAACGCGCCAACACCTTGCTGGTGCCCAACCGGGCGGTGCGTCGTCAGGGCCGCCAGCAGTTTGTGGACGTGGTCGTCGACGGGAAGATCGAGACCCGGCCGGTCCGCACCGGTCTGAGCAACGACCAGTTCACCGAGATCCTGGAAGGACTGCGCGAAGGCGAAAACGTCCTCATCCCGACCACCACCACCGTCCAGCCGCGTCTGGGTGGGGGCCTGGGACCGGCGCCCAAGCCCGGCGGAGTGCCGGCCGCTCCCAAGCCGGGCTCCTGATAAGGGGGGCGCCATGATCCGCGTGACCGCGCTGACCAAGGTCTACCGTCTGGGCGCCGTGACCATCCCGGCGCTGCGCGGAGTGACGTTCGCGCTGGAGGACGGCGAGTTCGTGGCCATCGTCGGTCCCTCGGGGTCGGGCAAATCGACCCTGATGCACATCCTCGGCTGTCTGGACCAGCCGACCAGCGGCCGCTACGAGCTCGACGGCATCGACGTGAGCCAGCTGAGCGACGACGATCTGGCGCTCATCCGCAACCGCAAGATCGGCTTCGTCTTCCAGGCCTTCAACCTGCTGCCCCGGCTGACGGCCGTCGAACAGGTCGAACTCCCGCTCCTCTACGCCGGCGTCCGCGACCGGCGGGCCCGGGCGATCGCCGCGCTCGAGGCGGTCGGGCTGGGCGACCGCCTCTTCCACCGGCCGACCGAGCTCTCCGGCGGTCAGCAGCAGCGGGTGGCCATCGCCCGAGCGCTGGTCACTCAGCCGCGCCTCATCCTGGCCGACGAGCCCACCGGCAACCTGGATACGCGGACCAGCGAGGAGATCATGGCCCTCCTGCAGCGGCTGAACCGCGAGCATGGCATCACGATTGTCCTGGTCACCCACGAGATGGACATCGCCCGCCACGCGCGCCGGCTCATCGCCCTGCGCGACGGCCGGATCGTCCGCGACGAGCCGATCCCGGATCCGATCGATGCCAGCCAGCTCGTCGCGACCCGGCCGGCCACGCCGGCCGGCGGCTGGCCGCTGGCCAATTCCGCCACGGAGGCGTCCGGATGAAAGCGACCATCGCTCTGCCACAGACCGCGGAACGGGCCGAGCCCCTGCGCGTTGGGCTGAGCCCGATCGAGGCGGTGCGGATCGCGCTGCGGGCTCTCAGCGTCAACAAACTGCGGACCGCGCTCACGCTTCTCGGGATCGTTCTGGGGATCGGCGCGGTCATCGCCATGCTGGCGGTGGGCCGGGGAGCCCAGGCCGCCATCACCGCCCAGATTCAGAGTCTGGGCACCAACCTGCTCTTCGTCCGCCCGGGCTTTGTCCAGCAGGGCGGCGTCCGCTCATCCGCCGGCAGCGCTCAGACACTGACCTATGACGACGCCCTGGCCATCGCCGATCTGCCCGGCGTCGTCGGCGTCGCCCCCGAGGCCTGGGCCTTCGGTCAGGTGCTCTACGCCGGGCAGAACGTCTCCACCCGCATCACCGGCGTCACGCCGGCCTACCCCGACATCCGCAACTTCCGCGTCGCCGAGGGCGAGTTCATCGGCCGGGCGCACCTCGAGGCCCGCTCGACAGTGGCCGTTCTGGGAGCGGGGGTCGCCCAGCTGCTCTTCGGCGACACCGACCCGGTTGGCCAGACGGTCAAGATCAGCGTCTTCGGTCGCCCCGGCGTGAACTTCCGGGTCATCGGCGTGATGGAGCCCAAGGGCGGCAGCGCCCTGGGCAACCAGGACGACCAGGTTTTTATCCCGATCACCACTCTCCAGCAGCGCCTCACCACCCAGCGGACGGCTCGGGGGGCCCACACGGTCGCCCTTATCAACGTCCAGGTGGCGCGTGAGGACCTGATGGACACGGTGGTCGCCCAGATCGGTGAACTGCTGCGGGCCCGCCACCGGGTCGCCCAGGACGATTTCATCATCCAGAGCCAGCGCGATATGCTCCAGATCGCCGGCCAGATCACCGGTATCATGACGGTCCTTCTGGGCAGCATTGCCGGGATCAGCCTGGTGGTCGGCGGCATCGGCATTATGAACATCATGCTGGTCTCGGTGACCGAGCGGACGCGCGAGATCGGCATCCGCAAGGCGGTGGGTGCACGCCGGCGTGATATTCTTCTACAATTTCTGATCGAGGCGATGACCGTCAGCGGGGTCGGCGGCCTGGTCGGCATCGCGCTGGGCGCCGGTCTGGCCTTCGGCATCAGCCAGATCGATATCAGCGGCGGCACCGGGACGCCCCAGCGCCTGCAGACGCTCATCACCTCGGACGCCGTCCTGCTGGCGGTGGGCGTCTCGCTGGCGGTGGGCCTCTTCTTCGGCATCTACCCGGCGATGCGGGCCGCCCGCCTGCACCCGATCGAGGCCCTGCGCTATGAATAAGCGGCGCCGGAGACCAGTGCCAGCCCGGCCGGTGGCCGGCTGGCGTGGAGCCACGGACAATGTCGCAGACGATTCTGGTGGTGGACGATGAGAAACACATCGTCCAGCTGACACGGCTGTACCTGACCAACGAAGGCTACCGGGTCGAGACCGCCACGACCGGCCGCGAGGCTCTGGAGAAGGCGCGGGCCCTCGCCCCCGATCTCATCATCCTCGACCTGATGCTCCCCGAGATCGATGGCTGGGAGGTCTGCCGCCAGCTGCGACGGGAGAGCGACGTTCCCATTATTATGCTGACGGCCCGGGGCGACGACGTGGATAAGATCGTCGGCCTGGAACTGGGCGCCGACGACTACGTCGCCAAGCCGTTCAATCCCCGCGAACTGGTGGCGCGGGTGCGGGCCGTTCTCCGGCGCTCGACCCGGGCGGTGAGCGAGCGGGTCCTGACCGTCGGCGACGTGCGCATCGACCTGGGCCGGCGCGAGGTGACCGTGGCCGGCCGGCCGGTCACCCTGCGGACCAAAGAGTTTGACCTGCTGGCCGCCTTCGCCCGCCACGCCGGACTGGTCCTCGACCGGGAGACGCTCCTGCGACTGGTCTGGGGGTACGACTTTCTGGGCGATTCCCGCACCATCGATGTCCACGTCACCTGGCTCCGGGAGAAACTGGCCGGCAGCCAGGTTCGCATCCAGACCGTCCGTGGGGTCGGCTACAAACTGGTCGTTGAACACCCCCAGGAGACGCCATGTTCCGAAGCCTCCGGGCCAAGTTAATCGCCTCCTACGCCCTCATCATCGCCCTCTGTCTTTTTCTGGTCAGCGCCGCCGTCACCGTCCTCCTCCAGGAGTACCAGCGGCAGCTCAAACTCAACCAGATGGCCGACGCCGCCCTGACCCTGGCCCTTCAGGTCCGCTGGCTGGAGCCACGGATCGGTCTGGACGGCGTGGGAGAGTTCCTGCGCGAGCAGGCGGCCGAGGGCCAGATCCGCATCCTGATCGTGGACGCCGGTGGCATCGTCCTCGACGATACCGCCGGCCGGCTGCGCGGTCAACACCTGGCCTTTCTGAACACCACTCCTCCCGCCGGTCAGCGCGGCCTGCTCTGGGGCACCTACCACGGCCCCGACGGCGACGGGCTGTTTATGGTCGCCGCTCTGCCCCCCCGCGGGCCTCTGAACAGCCCCCGCCTGCTCGGCCGCCCGTTCTACGTGGTGGTGGCCGTGCCGGAGCGGCATCTGACCGCCGCCTGGCTCGAACTGCTGCCCCGCCTGTGGCTGGCGGGCGCCCTGTCGTTTGTGGTCTCGACCGTCATCGCCCTGCTGCTCTCGCGCTCGATCAGCCGGCCCCTGGCCCGGATCACCCGGGCGGCCGAAGAGATCGCCCACGGTCACTACGACCAGCACATCCCGGTCAACGGTCGCGATGAGGTCGCTCGCCTGGCAGCGGCCTTCAATACGATGGCCCGGGCGGTCGGCCAGTCGCAGAAGACGCTGCGCGATTTTCTGGCCAACGTCTCCCACGAACTCAAGACGCCGCTGACCGCCATCCAGGGCTTCTCCCAGGCGATGCTCGACGGCACGCTGCGGGACCCCGCCGCCTTCCAGGAGGGCGCCCGGATCATTCACGAGGAAGCCGACCGCATGCGCCGGCTGGTGGAGGACCTGCTTCTCCTCTCCAAACTCGAATCCGGGCAACTGCACCTCCGCCAGGAGCCGGTGGACCTGGCCGCCCTGGCCCAGGTCTGCGCGCGCCGGGTCCGCTGGCTGGCCGATCTGCAGACCGTCGCTCTCGACCTCGATCTGGCACCGGTTCCCCAGGTCAGCGGCGATCCCTCGCGCCTGGAGATGGTGCTGGGGAACCTGCTCGATAACGCCCTCAAGCACACCCCGCCCGGCGGACGGGTGCGGGTGAGTCTCCGGACCGAGGACCCCTGGGTGGTCCTCGAGGTCTTCAACAGCGGCTCGTTCATCCCCCCGGAGGACCTGCCGCACATCTTTGAACGCTTCTACCAGGCCCGCAATCGCTCGGGACGCGAAGGCAGCGGCCTGGGGCTGGCCATCGTCCGGGAGATCGTCCAGGCGCACGGGGGCACGGTCGTCGCCCAGAGCGATCCGGCCAGCGGGACCACCTTCACCGTCCGCCTGCCACGTCTGGCCCACCAGCCCAGCGGCCCACTTCTGTCCCCCGGTCGGCGTCCCGGGCCCTGACCAGCTGCTGGCCCGTTTTACCCAGGCTTTACGCGGTGATGACATTCTCTTTACAGCCACCGGCTATACTGGAGGTAGCGACCTCTCGCCGTACCGAGAGGCGGACAGGCGCTGGGGCTCGTTCCCCAAAGGAGTCTGATCGATGCGTACCCTGCGTTCGCTCGCTTTTCTGGTTCTCGGTCTCCTCCTCGGGGCCGGGCTGATGCTGGCCCGCGACCGTCTGGCCTGGCCCGCGCTCACCCTGCCCCCGCTGCTCACCCCCGGAGCCACCGCCGAGGCCCAGGCACCGGGGGCGACGCCCACGGCGACCAGCCCGCCCCGCACCCCCACCACGGGTTCGCCGGCCGGGCTCCTGGAGATCGAAGCGGTCATCAACCGGGTCTATGAGCAGGTCGCGCCGGCGGTGGTCCTGATCACCGCCGAGGGCCGCAGCCCGGGCGCCCAGCCGGAGCGCGGCGCCGGCTCCGGTATCATCATCGACCGCGAGGGCCACATCCTGACCAACAACCACGTCGTCGAGGGCGCCCGGACCATCCGGGTCACCCTGTTCGACGGCACCCGCACCGCCGCCACCGTCATTGGCCGCGACCCGGCCAACGACCTGGCGCTCCTTAAAGTCAATCTTCCCCCGGAGAAACTGCGGGTGGCCGAACTGGGCGACTCGGACCAGCTACGGGTCGGCCAACTGGCCATCGCCATCGGCAATCCCTTCGGCCAGCGCTGGACCGTGACCGTGGGGATCGTCAGCGCCCTGGGACGCAGCCGACCGGGTGAGACCGGTCGGAGCATCCTGAACATGATTCAGACCGACGCCGCCATCAACCCCGGCAACTCCGGAGGGCCCCTCCTCAACGCCCGTGGACAGGTCATCGGCATCAACACGGTGATCGAGAGCCCGGTCCGCGGCTCGGTGGGGGTGGGCTTCGCCGTCCCGGTGAACACCGCCAAGCGTGTCCTGCCCCGTCTCAAACAGGGCGGAACGGTGGTCTATCCCTGGCTGGGCATCAGCGGCCTTCCCCTGAGCGAGGTGGGTGACCGGCTGGGCCTGAGCGGCCAGGCGGGGGTCTACGTCATCCGCGTCGTCCCCAACAGCCCGGCGGCCAAGGCGGGGCTGCGCGGCGCCATTCGCACCGAGAACGAGTGGACCGGCGATCCGGAGACCCTGCCCACCGGGGGCGATGTCATCACCGCCATCGACGGCCAGTCCGTGGCCAGAGTCGAGGACATCGCCGCCTATCTGGAGACCAAACAGGTCGGTGACACCGTCCGGCTGACCGTTCTGCGCCAGGGGCAGACCCAGACCCTGACCGTCACGCTGGAGGCCTGGCCCGAACGCCTGCCCTGAGCGGCCCGGTCGCACGCCAGACTCAGCCTGAACGCCTACCGGGCCGGAGACCGCCACTCCGGCCCGGTCCGCTTTGGCGAAACCCGTCGGCGCCCCGGGCCGTCTGAGCGGTCGGACGGGTATGGAGGGCGCCGCCGAACCTCCCTGGAGGGGGTGGAGAGCCGACGGGGGCTCAGCCCGGGGGTGGGCGCTGGACAGCTAGCGCCCGCAAGCGGGCGACCGACGCAAGCGGGACGTCGACCGACCCGAGATCGCCGTGGCCGTCGTCGCGGCCGTGAAAATCGCTCCCGCCGGTCGGGACGAGGTCGTAGCGGGCGGCCAGGGCCAGAAGGTAGGCCTGGGCCGTCTCATCGTACCCCGGATAGTAGACCTCCAGTCCGACCAGACCGGCGGCCACCAGATCGGGCAGCAGTGCCTCGACCGCCGGCTGGCCGCCCGCGACCGCGCCCCCGATGAAAAGGGGATGGGCCAGGGCTGGCAGCCCCCGCGCCTGCCGGATAAGGCGCACCGCCTCGACCGGCGTGAGTTTATACCGTTCGACGTAGGCCGGTCCGCCCCGGCCGAGGTACCGCTCAAAGGCTTCGCGGATCGAGGCCACATAGCCGCGCTCGACCATCGCCTGGGCGATATGAGGCCGGCCGATGGCCCCGCCGCCGGCCAGCTCCACCACCCGCTCCCAACTCACCGGCCGGCCCAGGTCGGCCAGCCGCTGGACCATGCGCCAGGCCCGTTCCCGCCGTGATTCGCGCAGCCGGCGTAAAGTGGCCTGGAACGTCGGATCGGTGGTGTCGACGAAATAGCCGAGGATGTGGACCTCGGCCTGGGGCAGATCGGTGCTGATCTCCACCCCCGGCCAGACCTCCAGCCCCCGCTCCCGGCCGCGCGCCTGGGCTGCGGCCACCCCCTCGGTCGAATCGTGGTCGGTGACGGCCAGGACCTCCACTCCCCGCGCGACGGCCAGGTCGACCAGGGCCGCCGGCGGATAGCGGCCGTCGGACGCGGTGGTATGGGTGTGCAGATCGATACGTCCCATCGGCACGCCTCAGACCACCAGGTCCAGTCGACAGACCTGCCGGGCCCGGCCGGTCGCCGGGTCGACCTCGACCAGAACGCTGTTGAACTGGACCGGCCCGTCGGCCACCTCAAGGCGCAGCGGCAGACCGGTCGTGAAAGAGCGGATCACCCGTTCGGTCTCCATCCCGAGAACCGAGTTCAGCGGCCCGACCATGCCCACATCGGCCACGCAGGCCGTCCCCCCTGGCAGGACCCGGGCGTCGGCGGTCGGAACGTGGGTGTGGGTGCCCAGGACCGCGCTCACCCGGCCGGCCAGGTACCAGCCCATCGCCACCTTCTCCGAGGTCATCTCGGCGTGGAAATCCACGACCGTCACCGCCGGCTCCGGCGCCGCCCGGAGCAGGGCGTCGACCGCCCGAAACGGGCAGTCCACACACTGCAGTCCGGCCCGACCGAGCAGGTTGACCACCCGCACACCGCGCACCACGATGACCCCCCGGCCCGGCACGCCGGGCGGATAGTTGAGTGGGCGCAGGACCGGCACATCCCGTTCCAGGTAGTCCAGGAGCTCGCGCTGGGCCCAGACATGGTTGCCGGTGGTGATGACATCGACCCCCGCAGCCAGCAGCTCCTCGGCGATGGCCGGGGTCAGCCCCCGGCCTCCGGCCGCGTTCTCGCCGTTGGCGATGACAAAGTCCAGGCGCTGTTCGGTTCGCAGACGAGGCAGAAGGTGAGCGACCGCCTGTCGTCCCGGTCGCCCCACGATATCACCGATCATCAGGATGCGCATCTTCCCCACTCAGACAACGAAGGGCCCCCAGGGAGCGGCTCCCTGGGGGCGCGGACGCTCAGCGGGCGTAGTCGACCACCCGTGTCTCGCGCAGGACGGTCACCTTGATCTGGCCAGGATACTCCAGCGTCTCTTCGATCTTCCGGGCGATGTCGCGGGCCAGACGCACCGCGCCCAGGTCGTCGATCTGATCGGGCTTGACGATGATCCGGATCTCCCGGCCCGCCTGGATGGCGTAGGCCTTCTCCACGCCGGGGAAGGAGTAGGCCACCGCCTCCAGCGCCTCCAGGCGCTTGATGTAGTTCTCGACCGTCTCCCGGCGCGCTCCCGGCCGGGCGCCGGAGATAGCGTCGGCGGCGCTGATAATAATGGGCTCGATGGTCTGGGGCTCCTCGTCGAAATGGTGGGCGGCGATGGCGTGGACGATCTTGGGTGACTTGCCGAAGCGACGGACAATATCGGCGCCGATGAGAGCGTGCGGCCCCTCGACCTCGTGATCCACCGCTTTGCCGATATCGTGCAGCAGACCGGCCGTGCGGGCCACGGTCACATCGGCCCCCAGTTCGGCGGCGATCATGGCCGCCAGGTGGGCCACCTCGATGGAGTGCATCAGCACGTTCTGGCCGTAGGAGGTCCGGAACTTGAGCCGTCCCAGCAGCTTCAGCAACTCCGGGTGCAAGCCGTGGACCCCTGCTTGAATCGCCGCCCGCTCGCCCTCCTCGCGGATGATCTGCTCCAGCTCCTGGCGGGACTTGTTGACCACCTCTTCGATGCGGGCCGGGTGGATGCGCCCATCGGCGATGAGCTTCTGCAGGGCCATGCGGGCGATCTCGCGGCGGATCGGGTCGAAGCCGGAGAGGGTCACGGCGTCCGGCGTGTCATCGATGATGACATCCACCCCGGTCATGCTCTCCAGCGCCCGGATATTGCGGCCCTCGCGGCCGATGATGCGCCCTTTCATCTCATCGTTGGGCAGCGGCACCACCGTCGAACTCAGCTCAGCCACCTGATCGGCCGCGCAGCGCTGGATGGCCAGGGCGATGATCTTGCGGGCCCGGCGGTCGGCCTCCTCCTTGGCCTCCTGCTCGATCTCGCGGACGCGGCGGTTGGCCTCCTGCCGCACCTCTTCCTCGATCATCTGGAGGAGTGTCTGGCGGGCCTGCTCCCGCGTCAGACCGCTGATGCGCTGGAGTTCCTCGAACTCCCGCTGCTTCAGCTTCTCGACCTCGGCCCGGGCCTGCTCCAGTTCGCGCTCTTTCTGGGCCAGTTGCCGCTCGCGCCGTTCCAGCTGCTCACCGCGGCGGTCGAGCGTCTCCTCTTTTTGCTGCAAGCGGCGCTCCTGACGCTGGAGGTCCGAGCGCCGCTCACGAACTTCCTGTTCCGCCTGCAGTTTTATCTTGAGAGCTTCATCCTGCGCTTCCAAAAGGAGGGCCCGCGCCTTGTCCTGGGCCTCGGCCACGATCTTCTCCGCAGTGCGACCGGCGTGTTCGAGACTGGCGCGGAGATGATGGGCCCGACGATAGGAGAGCAGGGCCACGGCGGAGCTCCCGATGGTGAGCGCGATCAGAACCCACGTCACCCAATCGGGGATCATGCAAGAGTCACCTCACTCTGCGTCTTTGGCTCTTAAAGAACTGCCGGGTCGAGCGCGGCGCGCCCGACCCGCCTTAATGATAAAAGCCGCCCACATGCCATGTCAAGGAAGGCCAGCCGCTCCGGCCTTCCTTCGACCGGACCGTCCACCTACCCCCGGCTAGTCCACACGCTCTCGGGACTCCGGCGGCAACAGCCGGTCCACCACGGGGTAGACCACCGCCGGGCCGAAGCCGCGTCGGAGCAGGAAGGCCGCCAGGCGCCGGCGGGCCGTCGGCCGGTCGAGTCCGGCCAGGCGAGACACCTGGGCCCGGGCCGCCCGCTCCGCCATCGCCTCCTCGTCCTGCTCCGCCACCGCCGCCCGGGCCACTGCGGTCTCGACCCCTCGCGCGCGCAGCTCCGCCTCGAGGGCCCGGGTCCCCCGGGGCCGGAACTGCTGGCGGTTCTCAACCCAGAGCCGGGCGAAGGCCGCGTCGTCCAGCAGGCCCACCGCGCGCAGCCGGGCCACCACCGCCTCGATGACCTCGGCCGGCCAGGCCTGTCGGCCCAACCGGCGGCGGACCTCCTGTTCGCTGCGCGGGCGATAACTGAGAAAACGCAGGGCGCTGTCCAGCGCCCGCTGGTAGGCGGTCTCGGGGTCCACCTACTCGCCTCCGTCGGCCACCAGTTCAACCCGCCCCTGATAGGCCTGGCTGTTGGCGCGGATCTGGCGCTCGATCTCGTCGGCCACCTGCGGGTTCTGGCGCAGGAACTCGCGGGCGTTCTCGCGTCCCTGGCCCAGACGGATGTCGCCGAAGCTGATGAAGGCCCCGCTCTTGCGCAGAATCCCCAGCTCGATGCCGACGTCCAGCAGCCCCCCTTCCCGCGAGATACCCTCATTGAAGAGGATGTCGAACTCGGCCGTCCGGTAGGGGGGCGCCACCTTGTTCTTGACCACCCGGACCTTCGTCCGGCTGCCGATGATCTCGCTGCCCTGCTTGATCGCCTCGACCCGGCGGATGTCCAGGCGCACCGAGGCGTAGAACTTCAGGGCCAGCCCGCCGGGGGTGGTCTCGGGGTTGCCGAACATCACGCCGATCTTCTGCCGCAACTGGTTGGTGAAGATGACCGCCGTCTTCGACCGGCTGATGGCGGCGGTCAGTTTCCGCAGGGCCTGCGACATCAGCCGGGCCTGCAGGCCCACGTGCGAATCGCCCATGTCCCCCTCGAGTTCGGCCCGGGGCACCAGCGCCGCCACCGAGTCGATGGCGATGACATCCACCGCCCCCGACCGGACCAGGGCCTCGGCGATCTCCAGGGCCTGCTCACCGGTATCCGGCTGGCTGAGGTAGAGGTTATCGACATCCACCCCGCAGCGCCGCGCGTATTCGGGATCCAGGGCGTGCTCGGCGTCGATGAAGGCCCCGATCCCGCCCAGGCGCTGGGCCGAGGCGATGATGTGGTAACAGAGCGTCGTCTTGCCCGAGGACTCCGGCCCGAAGATCTCGGTGATCCGCCCCCGGGGGATCCCGCCGACCCCCAGCGCCAGGTCAAGGGCGATGGCTCCCGTCGGGATGGCCTCGACCTGCAGGCGGGGGGAGGCTTCCCCCAGCCGCATGATCGACCCCTTCCCGAACTGCTTGTCGATCTGGGCGATCGCGATCTCCAGCGCCCGCTCCCGCTCCTTGTCCAGCATCGGCTCTCCTCCTCGTCTCCTCCCGTGCCGCCCGCACACGGCCCGGTGCGCCCACTATATAGCACACATGTTCGCTTTCGGCAATGCCGCCGTCTTTCGCCGGCTAGGCCCTATCCGCCTCTTCGGTCGCCAGGTCAGCCGGTGTCACCACCATCTCCAGATACAGGACACCATCGACCCCCCAGTACTGGCCGACCGTCTGGAACCCGCACTTGGCGTAGCAGCGGCGGGCGCGGTGGTTGTCGGCCGCCACCTCCAGGCGCACCTGCCGCAGTCCCAGCGGGCCGAAGGCGTAGGCCAGGAGCGTGCGAATGGCGTCGGTCCCGTAGCCGCGATTGACCGCGCCGGCGCTGAGGATGATCCCCAGCGTGGCCTCACCCCGCTGCGGGTCGATATTGCGCAGGCTGATCGTGCCGATGACCTGTCCGGCCGGGTCGAGGATCGCAAAACGCCGCCGTGTCGGCCCGCTCGCGCTGCGGGCGAACCAGAGATCGCGGTCCTCCGGGGTCGCCAGGTCGAGGTTGGCCCAGGCCAGCTCCGGCTCGCTGAAGCGCGGCCAGCGGGCCATCTCGTCCACATCGGCCCGGACCAGATCGCGGAGTGTCACCACGCGCCCGACCAGGTAGACGCCAGTATCGACCACTCTTCGCCTCCGAACGGCGTTCAGGCCGCCTGGCCCAGGAGCGCCTGAACGTACTCCTGGGCGTCGAAGGGGACCAGGTCGTCGAGCTGCTCGCCGGTCCCCAGGTACTTGATCGGCAGCTTCAAGGCGTGGGCGATGGCGAAGGCCACCCCGCCCTTGGCCGTGCCGTCCACCTTGGTCAGGACCAGCCCGGTCACACCGACCGCCTCGGTGAAATGCTGGGCCTGAGCCAGACCGTTCTGGCCGGTGGTGGCATCCAGCACCAGAAGCACCTCGTGCGGAGCCGTTGGATCCTGCCGGGCCAGCACCCGCCGGATCTTTTTCAGCTCCTCCATCAGGTTGTACTTGGTGTGGAGCCGGCCGGCCGTGTCCACCAGCAGCACATCGGCCCCCCGGGCGCGGGCCGCCTGCCAGGCGTCGAAGACCACCGCGCCGGGGTCGCTGCCCGGCTGGTGGGCCACCACCGGCACCTGAGCCCGCTCGGCCCAGACCTTCAGTTGCTCGATGGCCGCCGCCCGGAAGGTATCGGCCGCCGCCACCACCACCGACCGGCCGCTCTCCCGCAGGGCGTGGGCCAGTTTCCCGATGGTCGTGGTCTTGCCGGTGCCGTTGACCCCGATGATCAGGATGACGTTCAGCCGGTCGGTGCGCAGGGCCAGGCCCGGAGTCCCGTTGACCGTCCGCAGCACCCGCACCATCTCTTTGACCAGAACATCGCGGGCCCGGGCGCTGTCGCGAATGCCCTCCCGGCGGACCTGTTCGCGCGCCGCCTCAATGAGCGCCGTGGCCACCGGCACGCTGACATCGGCCGCGATCAGCAGCTCCTCCAGTTCCTCCCAGAGGGCGTCGGTCAGGGCCTGACGGTCGAAGACCCGGGCCAGCCGCCCGAAGAACGTCTCCCGCGTGCGGCGGACCCCTTCGTCCAGCCGTCGCCAACGGTCGAACACCGTGTGATCCCTCCTTCGCGGGAATTGTAGCACAGGCGGACGGCCCCGCGCGAAAAAGAAAAACGGGCAGGGTCGCTCCCCTGCCCGTGGAGACTTCCGCCGTTTACTCCAGATAGGCGCGCAGTTTCTGGCTGACGCGCGGATGGCGCAGTTTGGCCAGGGCCTCGGTCTCGATCTGCCGGACGCGTTCGCGGCTGACCTTGAGTTCCTCGCCGATCTCGGCCAGGGTCCGGGCCCGCCCATCGTGCAGCCCGAAGCGCAGCTCGACCACCTGGCGCTCGCGCTGGGTCAGGCAACTCATCGCCTCCGCCACCGTCTCCTGGAGCAGAAGCCGCGAGACTGCCTCGACCGGCGTGGGCGAACTGGTGTCCTCGATGAAATCGGCCAGGAAACTGCTCTCGTCATCGCCGATCGGCGTGTCCAGGGAGATCGGCTGCTGGGCGGCCAGCCCGATCTCGCGGGCCTTCTCAACCGAGACCCCCAGGAGCTCGGCCACCTCCTCCAGTTCGGGCTCGCGGCCCAGTTCCTGCTGGAGCCGCCCGGCCGCGCGCGACAGGCGCCCGATCTGCTCGACCATGTGGACGGGGATGCGGATCGAGCGGGACTGATCGGCGATGGCCCGGGTGATGGCCTGGCGGATCCACCAGTAGGCGTAGGTCGAGAAGCGGTAGCCCTTGCGGTAGTCGAACTTATCGACCGCCCGCGAGAGGCCGATGTTGCCCTCCTGGATGAGGTCCAGGAGCGGCAGGCCCCGGCCCAGGTACTTGCGGGCCACGCTGACCACCAGCCGCAGGTTGGCCTCGACCAGTTCACGCCGGGCGGCCTGGCCACGGGCCACCACCTCGCGCAGCCGCTCGGCCTCCTCGCCCGTGGCCTGCGGCAACCGCTTGGCCGCCTCGTTCCCCTCGGCCACCAGACGGGCCAGTTCCATCTCCCGCTCGGGCGTCAGGAGCGGGACCCGGCGGATGTCCCGCAGGTAGATCGCTGCCGGGTCGTCTGAGGCGTCCTCGTCGAGGTCGTCGAGGTCGGGCACAGGCTCGACCTCCACCGGTGCTTCCCACTCACACTCAAGGTCCACCGCTGCCTCCTCCAGGACCGACTCCTCGACGGGCGCCTCCAGCAGAGCGTCCTCGATCGGTCCCTCCAGTTCCGAAAGCCCCCGGAATTCTTCCTCCAGTGGCACCAACCCTCTCGCCTCCCATTCGGACTCACCGACCACCCGGTGCTGGCCCGGAGTGGCCAGTCTGGGTCTTCACGGTCGTGCGCAGACAGCCTCGTCAGTTCAGGCCGCCGGGCCGGCTGGATCGTCGGTCGTCGGTGGGGGGAGATGGACGCGCTCGAAGTCGGGTAGATAACGCTCCAGTTGGGCGCGGTTGAGACGATAAAAGGTATGCAGCCCTTCTTTACGCGCCTCGATCAGACCGCAACTCTCCAGGACCCGATAATGATGGGACAGCGCCGGCCCGCTCAACCGAAAACACTCCTGAAACCGACTGCACGAGATCTCGCCCTCGCGCAACAGCATCCGCACCATTTCGTAGCGCGTCGCGTCCGAGAGGGCCTTGAAGATCCGCAGCGCCTCCCGGGCATTGAAGCCGTCGGCCGTGGCCATCCCGGTCTCAGTACTTCTAAAATTTTAGAAGCACTTACTCTTATACCGGCCAGGGCGTCGCCTGTCAAGGGCCGGCCCGGAAAATCTCCAATATTTTGCGGAGATTTTACACTCCCTCGCCGGCCGCCCACGCCCGGCTGGCCGTCACCCGGACCCAGCCCGCCAGCCCCTGGGCCAGCCGGAACGCCGCCTCGGCGCTGGCCACCAGGGCGAAGACCGTCGGCCCACTGCCCGCCACCTGGACCACCGGCGCCCCGGCCGCCCGGAGCGCCGCCCGAACCGCGGCCACCACCGGGAGACGACGCTCCACCACCGGCGTGAACACGTTGACCACGTTCTCCGGCTCGATCCCCTGCCCGGCGGCGAGCGCCGCCACCAGCCGGCGCGTTGTCTCCCCATCAGTATAATCGGCCGGCGTAAGCCAGCCGTACACCTGCCGCGTCTTGGCCGCCAGATCGACCGGCGGGCGGACGAGCACCACCCAGAACGGCGGCGCCGGCGGCAGCCGGCGCACGGTGGCGCCCGTGCCGGTCAAAAGGGCCGTGCCGCCCTGCAGAAAGAACGGGACATCAGCCCCCAGATCGGCCGCCAGGGTCAGGAGCTCGGCCAGGCTCAGCCCCAGGCCCCAGAGGCGGTTGAGGCCCACCAGCGTCGCCGCCGCATCGCTGCTCCCCCCACCCAGACCGGCCGCCAGCGGAATGCGCTTCTCGACCACGATCCGCGCCCCCCGCCGGCAGCCGGTGGCCGTCTGAAGCCGCCGGGCAGCCCGCCAGACTAGGTTCTCCGCGGGTAGGCCGGGCACCGCCGGACAGATCACCTCCAGATCGGCGGCCGGCTCGATAAGCAGATGATCGTGCAGAGCCAGGGTCTGAGCCACCGAGACGATCTCGTGGTAGCCATCGGGCCGGCGGCCCAGCACCTCAAGCGTCAGGTTCAGTTTGGCCGGAGCGATCAGCCGGAGTCGGTCGAGCGCCATCGGACAACAGACCACGGTGTTCCAGTTCCCGGGTCAGACGGGCCCACTCCTCCAGGCTCAGGGTCTCGGCCCGCCGCTGGGGGGCGATCCCGGCCGCCCCCAGGGCCGCGTCCACCAGCGCGTGCGACAGCCCCAGGGCCCGCTCCAGAGAGTTGTGCAGTTGCTTGCGCGGGTGGGCGAAGCCAGCCGCCACCACCCGGAAAAAGCGCGCCGGGTCGACGGCCACCGCCGGCCGTTCAAAAACCTCGATGCGCAGAACCGCCGAGTCGACCCGGGGAGAGGGGTAGAAGGCGGTGCGCGGCACCCAGCAGACCAGCCGGGGGCGTCCGTAGAACTGGACCGAGATCGCCAGCAGACTCAGCGCGCCGGGGCCGGCCAGGATCCGCTGGGCCACCTCTTTCTGGACCATCACCACCATCAGGCGGGGCCGGACCCGGGCCTCCAGGAAATGACGCAGAGCGGCCGAGGTTATGTAATAAGGAAGGTTCGCCACCACTTTGTAGGGCTGCCCCCCCAGATAGGCCACGTGGTCGAAGCGCAGGATGTCCTGGACCACGATCTCGACATTGGGGAGATCGGCCAGGACATCACGCAGAACCGCCGCCATCTGCGGGTCGATCTCCACCGCCACCACCCGCCCAGCCCGCCGGGCCAGTTCGCGGGTGAGAAGCCCCAGACCGGGACCGACCTCGACGACCGTATCGGTGGGCTGCAGGTCCGCCGCCTCGACGATCCGTCGGAGGATGCGCTGGTCGACCAGGAAGTTCTGGCCCAGACGCTTCTTGGGCCGGAGACCGAAGCGCGCCAGGAGCGCCCGGACCGAGAGAGGGACCTCGACCGGAGGCGAAGGAGCGGTGGTTCCTGTTCCCTCCGCCGGCGTCGCGGGGGCCGGCCAGTCGTCCGCCGGCGGCACCGGGCCTTCAGGGTTCACCGGTCCACCCACAAAAAAACGGTCGTGCACCCGTCGTCGATCGGCGACCTCCTGCCGTACCGGCCTCCAGTGGCTCAGGCCAGGCACCCCTGCGGCACCCAGGAGTCCCTGCTTACCGTTGCTTCCTTCCGGACCTGGCGGGGTTCACAGGCTCCTGCCGCGCAGGACCCGGTCGTCAACGCCCCGAGCGCCGGCCGGTGCAACAGGCCGGGACCTCGGACGGGAATTCGACCCCGCTATAGCGGATTGCGGGTACAGGGCACCGCTAGCTCCCCGTCTAGCACGACCATAAGTAAGTATACCGGCCAGGCCGGACAGCGGTCAAGGCGCCCGCACCGGCCACCACCGGTGTTCGCGCGCCACCGACCAGCCCCCACCCTCTCCCGCCGCCGGGATGAGAGAAGACAACGGAACCGATCTCGGCGCCACGGAGACGGCGGCAGCTTTCCGCAGAGTTCGGCAACTGCCGGCCACCCGATCCCCCTGACGACCAGGCCGCCTCAAGACCGGCCGGCCCGGGCGGTGGCGACCACCGCGCCGGACCCGGTACAATTGCATGGGAACGGCCGTCCGGCAGGGGCGGCCGTTTCTCGGTGATCACCGATGAGCCAGGCCCTGCGGACACTGCCGACCGAATTTGTCGAGCGGCTCTGGCGGATCGTTCCGCCCCGCTATCAGCCCGGGGTCCTGCGGGCGCTCGAACGCCGGCGCCCGACGACCTTCCGGGCCAACACCCTCAAAACCACACCGTCCGTCCTCCAGCGGGCGCTGGCCGAGCGCGGGCTGAGGGCCACGCCCGTGCACTGGTGGCCGGCCGCTTTTGTCCTGCGCACCGGGTCGCTGCGCGACCTGGAGGCGACCGACCTGTACCAGGAGGGACATCTTTACGTCCAGAGCCTGGCCAGCATGCTCCCCCCGCTGGTGCTCGATCCCCAGCCAGGCGAGCGCATCCTGGACCTGGCCGCCGCCCCGGGGAGCAAGACCACCCAGATGGCGGCTCTGATGGGGAACACCGGTGAGATCGTGGCCAACGACAGCCACCCGATCCGGCTCCAGCTGCTCAGCGCCAATCTGGCCCGCCAGGGGGTGACCAATACCCGCCTCAGCCAGCAGCGCGGCGAGACCCTCTGGCGTCTTTACCCCAATACCTTTGACCGGGTGCTGGTGGACGCGCCGTGCAGCGGCGAGGGACGCCTCTCGGCCGCCGACCGGCATCTGCCAGCCATCAACCGGAGCGACCTGGTGCGCCGCCAGCGGCAGTTGCTGCGCTCAGCCGTCCTGGCCGCCCGACCGGGCGGGACCATTGTCTACGCCACCTGCACCCTGGCCCCCGAAGAGAACGAAGGGGTCGTCGACTGGCTCCTCCAGACCATGGGCGACGTGGTCGAGATCCTGCCGATCCAGCTGGAGGGCGTGCCCCTGACCCCCGGGTTGACCGAGTGGGACGGCACCACCTACGACCCGCGCCTCCAGCAGACGGCCCGCCTGTACCCCACGGACCTCTACGAGGGCTTCTACCTGGCCAAACTGCGCAAGGTCCGCCCGACCGCTCCGCCGACCGACTCCTCTTCCTGAGCCGCCCCGTCGGCCACGCTCCCCTCGATGAGGCCGCAGAAACGGGCCTGGGGCACGGGAGCCCGCTGCCGAAGCGCCAGCAACCCCTGGCGCTGGCGCTCCAGGGCCCGGATCTGGGCCTCCACCACGGCCAGTTTGCGTTCGACCAGGGCCCGGACCGCCGGGCAGGGAGCCTGGCCCGCCTGACAATAGGCGACGATCGCGCGAATCTCGCTCAGGCTGAACCCGAGCGCCTTGGCCTGGCGCACGAACCGCACCCACTCCAGATCAGCGGGGCCGTAGAGCCGGTAGCCGGCAGGGGTGCGCGCCGGCGCCGGGAGAAGCCCGCGCGCCTCATAGTACCGAATCGTCTTCGGCGCCAGACCACAGCGGGCGGCGAACTCCCCGATCGTCCAGCCGGCCGTCACCGAAGTCTCCCGTCCTTGTTGACGCCGCTTCTTCTCTGGCATCGCTGCCCCCATTGGGTGCGCTCACGCCGAGGCCCCTCCTGGCTCGCGAGCGGGCAGCAGCCGGGCAGCCATCGTCTGGCCGACGACCGCGCTCAACGACAGGGCCATCGCCGCCATCGCCCAGGCCGGAGGCAGCCCACCCGTGAGAGCCGCCAGGACACCGGTGGCGTTGACGCCCAGGGCCAGCAGCAGATTCCGCACCGTCAAGCGGTAACTGGCCCGGGCGAGCGCTCGGGCCTCGACCACCGCCCAGAGCCGGTGGCCCGGGATGACCACATCGGCCGATTCTATGGCGATGTCGGTGCCGGTCCCGATGGCCACCCCGACATCAGCCTGCATCAGAGCGGGGGCATCGTTGATGCCGTCGCCGACGAAGGCGACCTTCCGACCAGCGCGCTGCAGTCGGCGCACCAGGTCGCGCTTCTCTGCCGGGGTCAGACGGGCGAAGAGGTGCGTGATGCCCGCCACCCGGGCCACCGCCTGCGCCGCCCCTGGATGGTCACCGGTGGCCAGGAAAACTTCCACACCCTCACGCCGCAGAGCGGCCACCACCGCCGGCGCCTCGGCCCGCACCCGGTCGCCCAGCGCCAGCGCCCCGACCAGCCGCTCCGCGACGGCCACCAGCACGACGGTCGCCCCCTGGGCCCGCTGGGCCGCCGCCCAGGAGGCAACCATCTCCAGGCCACCGACGCCGTGGGCGGCCAGCAGGGCCTCCGTTCCGACCAGCAATCTCTGTCCCCGCCAGCGCGCGACCACCCCCTGGCCCGTGACGGCCGTGAACGCCTCGGGCGCGGCGACCGCCAGGCCGGCCTCGCTGGCCGCGGCGACAATGGCCCGCCCGAGCGGATGCTCGGAGAGACGCTCGGCCACCGCCGCCAGGGTCAGCACCTCGGTCGACGGCCGGTCCAGCGCCCAGAGGGCCTGGACATGGGGCCGCCCCTCGGTCACCGTCCCGGTCTTATCGAACACGACCACCGAGACCTGGCCCAGGACCTGGAACGCCTCGCCCGAGCGCATCAGAATGCCTCGCTCGGCCGCCACCCCGCTGGCCCGCATGATCGCCAGTGGCGTGGCCATCCCCAGCGCGCAGGGATAGCCCATCACCAGCGCCCCCAGCACCGCCAGTCCGGCCCGCTCCCACTGGGGCTGGCCGGTCAGCAGCCAGGCTCCCAGCGTCCAGAGCAGCCCGCCGACCACCGCCAGCCCGAACACCACCGGCACATAGACGAGCAAAAGACGGTCGACCAGCCGGAGGACGCCGGGCTTCATGGCCCGGGCCTCCGCCACCTGACGGGCGACCTGACGGAGAAACGCGGCCTCTCCCACGCGGGTGACTTCGACGACCAGCGCCCCCGTGAGATTGAGCGACCCGCCGACCACCTCATCGCCCGGCCCCCGGTCGACCGGCAGGGGCTCGCCGGTCACCAGGCTCTGGTCCACCGCTGAGACCCCCTGGACGATGCGCCCGTCCACCGGAATCCGCTCGCCGGGCAGAACACGCACCCGGTCGCCCGGCCGCAGATCGGCCACCGGGACCAGACGCTCCTGGCCCTCCTCCAGCCGGCGGGCGGTCGGTGGCTGGAGGGCCAGGAGCCGCCGCACCGACTGGGAAGCGCGCACGTGCACGAGCACCGAGGCGTACCCGCCGATGGTGTGGAAGGCCAGGATGAAGGTCGTGGCCGCCAGAAAGGCCCCGGCCGGAAAAGCCGGCTGGCGCAGGCCGACCACGCCCCCGACGATGCCAGCGACCGCGGCGGCCGCCGCCAGCACATCCTGATTGAGAATGCCCCGCCGGAGCGCCTGGTAGGCCTGACGGTAGACAAAGGCCGCCGGCCCCAGACTGGCAACCAGCGTGATCGCCGCCTGGCCCACGGCGAGAAGAAGTCCCGGTCCCCACCACCCGGCCAGGGCCATCAGCAGCGTGGCCAGACCGGCCAGCCCGGCCATCGCCAGGGCCGCCCGTCGCGCCTGGGCCAGGGCCCGCTCCTCGGCCGCCCAGAGATCCGCCCGGTCGGGCTCCTGGGGCGTGTAGCCCAGCGCCGCGAGCGTGGCGACCACACGGGCGGGGTCCAGACGGTCCGGCTGGTACCGGACCAGCACCTCAGCATGGGCCAGGCTGACCGAGACCTCGACAACCCCCTCCAGCCGGCCCAGCGCCCGTCGGATCGCCGCCTCGCAGAGCGAACAGTGCATGCCGCCGACCTTGAGATGCAGTCGCTCCCCGGTCGTCCCCATCGTCTGTCCCGGCGTCACGCGCTCACCCCCATACGGGTCGCGCTGGCCCCACGCTCGCGCCAGCCATCTGGACAGAGTGTACACCTTCCCGCGCGCTGGCAGGTCAAGGGGCCGTGGGATTTCGTGGCCGCCACCGGCCCTGACGCCGCCGGGAAGAGGGGACGAGAAGACCACGCCGGTGCATCGCGGGCCGGCCATTCCCCCGCCGGTCAGGCTGAGGGCAGGCCAGCAGGCGGGAGACGCGCTGAGGCCCAGCGGAGGGCCGGGCGGGCTCAGGCCACGCCGGTCGTGGCGAACTGGAGGTCGTACAGCTGCCGGTAGACGCCACCCCGCGCCAGGAGCTCCTCGTGGCGTCCGCGCTCGACGATCCGTCCGTGGTCCAGGACGATGATCTCGTCGGCGTTGCGCACCGTCGAGAGACGGTGGGCGATGATGAAGACCGTGCGGCCACGGATCACCCGTTCCAGCGCCTGCTGGATGAGCACCTCGGTCTCGGTATCCACGTCCGAGGTGGCCTCGTCCAGGATCAGGATGCGTGGATCGCGGAGGATGGCCCGGGCCAGGGCGATCCGCTGACGCTGGCCGCGCGAGAGGAGCACGCCGCCCTCGCCGACATAGGTGTCGTAGCCCTGGGGCAGCTGCACGATGAACTCGTGGGCGTGGGCCTGCTTGGCTGCCTCGACGATCTCTGCGAAGGTCGCCTCCAGCCGTCCGTAGGCGATATTCTCGCGGACGGTGCCGGCGAAGAGGAAGGTCTCCTGCAGCACGACCGCGATGTGGGAGCGGAGCGAGCGCAGGGTGAGGTCGCGCAGGTCGTAGCCGTCGAGGGTGATGCGCCCCCGCTCCGGGTCGTAGAAGCGGGGAATAAGATTCACCAGACTGGTCTTGCCCGAGCCGGTGTGGCCAACCAGGGCGATGACCGCGCCGGGCGGGGCGACGATGTTGATGTCCTGCAGGACCGGCTTGCCCGGCTCGTAACTGAACCAGACGCCTTCAAAGCGGACCTCGCCGCGCACGGTCGGCAGATCGATGGCCCCAGGCTTCTCGACGATCTCCGGCTGTTCGTCGAGGAACTGGAAGATCCGTTCGGCGGCCGCCAGGGCCTGCTGGATCGTGGCGTTCAGGCGGATGAGCTCCTCCAGCGGCCCGTAGAAGGCCGTCAGGTAGGTCACGAAAGCCACCAGCGTCCCGAGCGAAACCCTCCCCTCGGCCACCCAGCGGGCGCCGAAGAAGAGCACCAGCACCGTCCCCAGCGTGCTGATCATCTGGATAAGCGGCGCCGAGACCGACTGGACGGTGGCCGTGCTCAGGTTGGCCTCCAGACTCTCGCGGTTGCGGGCCTGGAACCGCTGTAGCTGCTCGGTCTCGCGCGCGAAGGCCTTGCTGACCCGCACCCCGGTGATGTTTTCGGCCAGGACAGCGTTGACGCCCGAGATCTTCTCCTGGACCCGGCTGTAACGGGCCCGCAGGGCTTCGGCCGAGAGGTAACTGGCCAGCAGAAGCAGCGGCACGGTCGAGAAGACGAGGAGAGCCAGCTGCCAGTGCAGCCAGAGCATGATGCCGGCGTAGGCCAGCATCGTCAGGAGACTGACAAACGTGCCCACCACCTGGCCGGTCAGGGCCTGCTGCAGCACACCGACGTCGCTGGTGGCGCGGGAGATGATATCGCCGGTCCCCTGGCGCTCGTAGAAGCGCAGAGAGAGGCGCTGCACATGCTCAAAGAGGCGCTGGGCCATGCTGTAGACCAGTTGCTGAGAGACCAGCGCGATGGTGTAGCGGTTCCAGTAGAGGAGGCCGAAGCGCAGGGCGTAGAGCCCCAGGAGAGCCAGGCCGACCAGCAGGACCTGGCTGGGGGTGCCCGCCGGGATGAGCACGTCGACAACGTAGCGCGTGGCCACCGGCGGGATCATCTGCAGCCCGGCGGCCAGCAGCATGAGAACGAACGAGAACAAGAGAGCCCGGCGGTATTCGGCGATCACCCCTCCGAGCCGCCGCAGGACCACCCAGGGGCTCGACTGGAGTGTCGGCTTCGCCTGAGCCCAGAGGCCTGGACCGCCCCCCCGGGCCATCGCTCCCAGTCCCATGCCGCCGCGCATCTAGCCCTCCGGTCGCGTCCGCTCGACCAGACGACCGGCCGCATGGGCCACGGTCCACGCGGCCCCCCCGACCCCGTCGGTCCCCGGCCGCCCGTTGGGGGTGACCGGGGTCGGCGACCGCTCTTCGGACACGGCGCCATCGCGCTGGAGCCGGAACTGGACCTCGTAGAGGTACTGGTAGAGCGGGCAGGTCCGCAGCAGCTCCTGATGCGTGCCACGGGCGACGATCTGCCCGTCCTGCAGGACCAGGATCTGGTCGGCCCGCTGGACCGTCGAGAGGCGGTGGGCGATGACCACGGTCGTGCGACCGCGCATCAACCGGTCCAGCGCCTGCTGAATGAGATAATCGGTACGGGTGTCAACCGAGGACGTGGCCTCGTCCAGAATGAGGATACGGGGGTTGACGAGGAGCGCGCGGGCGATGGCGATCCGCTGGCGCTGGCCGCCCGAGAGGCGGACGCCACGCTCGCCGATGACCGTATCGTAGCCCTGGGGCAGTTGCATAATGAACTCGTGCGCGCAGGCGGCCTTGGCCGCCTCGATGACCTCCTCGTCCGTGGCCTCCGCCCGACCGTAGCGGATATTCTCTTTCACCGTCGTGTTGAACAGAAACGTCTCCTGGAGCACCATCCCGATCTGCGAGCGCAGTGAGGCCAGCGAGACCTCGCGCACGTCGTAACCGTCGATCAGCACCCGCCCCTCGGTGACATCGTAGAAGCGCGGAATCAGGTTGACGATCGTGCTTTTGCCCGACCCGCTCGGCCCGACCAGAGCCACGGTCTCACCCGGTCGAACCGTGAAACTGATATTGCGCAAGAGCGGTCGCTCTTTGCGGTAGGCGAACGAGACGTTCTCGAAGACGATCTCGCCCCGCAGCGGCGGCAGAACGATAGCGTCAGGCTTTTCCTGGACCTCCAGCGGGGTGTCGAGGATCTCGAAGATGCGCTCGCCGGCGGCCATCGCCTGCTGGGCCATCTGGGTGACCATGCCGATCCAGCGGACCGGCATCCACATCATCATGGCATAACTCTGAAAGGCCACCAGCGTGCCCAGCGAGAGGTCGCCGCGCATCACCCGCAGCGCCCCCACGATCAGAATGAGCGTTAGCGAGATGTTGGTGGCGAACTCCTGACCCGGCATGATGAACCCCAGGAGCCGGCCGATCTCCAAACGCTTCAGGCGGATATCGCGATTCACCTCTTCGAAGCGCCGGGCCTCGTACGGCTCCCGGCCGTAGGCCTGGATGAGTTTGATGCCGGCGACGTTCTCCTGAATGACCACGTTGAGATCAGCCATGCGCTGCTGGACCGCCCGGAAGAGCGGCGCCACCTGGCTGAGGTGACGCTGGAGCCACCAGATAAGTGGCACAACGCTCAGGGCCACCAGGCTCAGCGTCACATCCAGGGCGAAGAGCACGCTGATGGAGAGCGCCAGGGTGACCACCGTGTTGATCAGGCGGGTGATCCCCTGGGTCAGAAAGAACTGGACCTGGCTTACATCGTTGGTGACCCGCGACATGAGCTGGCCGGTCTGGTTGGCATCGTAGAAGCTCATCGACTGCGATTGCAGGTGCCGGTAGAGGACGTTCCGCAGGTCGAAGACCACCCGCTGGCCGACCCACTGCTCCAGATACCCCTGCAGCGCCGCGAGGCCGTTGGCCAGCGCTGCCGACCCGACCAGTCCGGCCAGCGCCCAGAGAAGAAGCGCGTGATCGGCGGCCGGGATCGCCTCGTCGATGATCCGCCGCAGAAACCAGGCTGGCCCCAGCCGCAGGCTGGAGAGGGCGAAGATCAGGCCCAGCGAGAGAGCAGTCGCCCACCAGTAGGGTTTGACGAACTGGAGCAGGCGCCAGAGGACCCTCATCGCTCGGACTCCGCCGCGAGCGCCGCGCCTCGCGGTTCACCGTTCTCCAGCTCGGCCAGCGCCACCGCCAGCGCCCGCAGCCCCTGGGCCAGGGCGGCCAGGTCCGCCGGGCTGAGCCGCTGCAGCCCCGCCATCAGGCGCGCCCGTCGCCCCTCGCGCAGCTGCTCGACCAGCGTCCGCCCGGCCTCGGTCAGCCGGACCAGCACCAGCCGCCGGTCGTCGGGATCGGCCAGCCGCTCCACCAGGCCGGCCTGGACCAGCCGATCAACGGTGCCGGTCGCCGAGGGCAGCGAGACCGAGAGGCACTGGGCCAGCTGCCCCATCCGGCAGGGCTCGTGCGCGGCCAGGATAAAGAGGGCCTTGACCTGGGCCATGGTCAGGTTGAGCGAGGCCCACTCATCGGCCGGCCCGGCCCGAACGAGCCGGTTGACCCGCCGGAAGTCCTCGGCCACCTGCTCGCGCAGCCGCTCGTGGTCGTCGGTCTCAGCCGGAAGAGTCATCGTCGGCGCCCCCACAGATAGTTCGCTCTGGCCAAATAATTGAGTTCGTCAGAAGTATACGCCGGGGGCGGGGCAAAAGCAAGGGGGAATCGTCAAAAGAAAGAAGCGGCCGGGAATCTCTTCCCGGCCGCGGGGTGGACCTGAGGGGACTCGAACCCCTGACCCCAACACTGCCAGCGTTGTGCTCTCCCTCTGAGCTACAGGCCCACGCCGTATTAGATTGTAGCAGAGACCGGGCGCGGTTGCAACCGCCTCAGGAGACCGTGGCCGCGGTCCGCCGAAGAGCCTCTGGCTCCTCCGCCGCCAGGACCGCCCGCAGCGCGGCGATCGCCACCGCGATCTGCGCGTCGTCGGGCTCGCGCGTGGTCAGTCGTTGAACGAGCAGCCCGGGCGCCAGCACGGTCCGGACCAGTGGCCGGTGGTACTGGCGGGCCGCCCAGCGGATGAACTCGTAGGCCAGGCCGGCCACCACCGGAATAAGGAGAACGCGCGAGAGGATCCGCTCAACCAGCGGCGGCTGGCCGAGGAGGGTGAAGAGGAGAAACGAAACCAGGACGACGAGCAGCAGGAAGGTCGTGCCACAGCGTGGGTGCTCGAGCGGGAAGGCGCGGACGCTCGCCACCGTAAGCGGGGCCCCCGCCTCGTAGGCGTTGATCGTCTTGTGTTCGGCCCCGTGGTACTGGAAGACCCGACGGATATCGGGCACAAGGCCGATGCCACCGATGTACCCCAGAACCAGCCCCAGCCGGAGGCCTTTTTCGACCAGGTTTGAGAGGACCGCCGAGCCGAGGAAGCGGTCGAGATAGGCCATGGCCAGGACCGGGACGACGAAGAAGAGGGCCGTGGCCCCGGCCAGGGCCACCAGTATCGTCCCCCAGAGCGCCCGGGCGGGCAGGTCGACCTGCCGGGCGGCGTCGGCGCTCTCAGCCAGGGCCACATTGGCTGAGAAGACCAGGCTGCGCGTCCCGAGCGCCAGCTGTTCCCAGAGCAGGACCACCCCCCGGACCAGCGGCCAGCGGGCCCAACGGGCGGTGTAGGCCCGGCCGGCCAGGGGCTCACCGCGCACCACGATCTCCCCCGAGGGAGCCCGCACCGCCACCGCCATAAAGCGGCGCCCCCGCATCATCACCCCCTCGAGGACCGCCTGGCCGCCGTAAAGACGGGGTTCTGCCCCGTTCACCGCCCTTCCCTCCCGACGGGAAAAATAAAAGGCCCGCACGCCTGTGCGGGCCTGTCGGTCAGCCCTCGGCGCCGCCACCCGGCGTGGCCTCGGCCGGGACCTCGGCCTCGCGCTCAGCCGCGCGCTGCTTCTCCTCCGAGGCCCGGACCCGCCGCATAAAGCGCTCGACCTGGCCGCCACGCTCGACGATCCGCATCTGACCGGTGTAGAACGGGTGGCACTTCGAGCAGACTTCGACCCGGAGCAGAGGCTTGGTCGAGTGGGTCTTCCAGGTGTTGCCGCAGGCGCAGACCACCGTGGCCTCGACCCACTGCGGATGGATGTTGGGCTTCATCGTCGCTCCCGTCTCTCTGAGCGCCAGACTGCCGCGCGCTCACGAAGCCGTGGCCACGGGGGCCGGCGCGGTCGCCGCCGTTGTCAGCGGGTAGACACTGATCCGGCGCTTGTCCCGTGTCACCCACTCGAACTTCACCACGCCATCGATCAGGGCGAAGAGGGTGAAATCACGCCCCATCCCGACGTTGCGCCCCGGCTCGAAGCGCGTCCCACGCTGGCGGACCAGGATGTTCCCGGCCCGGACAAACTGACCGTCGAAGCGCTTCACCCCCAGCCGTTTGGCCTGGGAGTCACGTCCATTGCGCGTCGAACCACCGGCCTTCTTATGCGCCATGGGTCACCACCTCGGTCTCTGCTGGAGCCTCAACCGGCACCGGGCCGGTGATCGCCTCGATCCGCAAGCGGGTGTACTGGTGGCGGTAGCCCTTTTTGCGGCGGTAGCGCACCTTGGGCTTGTACTTGAAGACGATGATTTTGCGGCCCTTCTCATGGGCCACCACCCGGGCCATCACCTGGGCCCCCGGCACCGTGGGGCGCCCGACCACCACTTCTCCGTTCGCCGCCAGCAGAAGCACCCGGTCGAGCGCGATCATCTGCCCCGGCTCGGCGGGCAGCCGGTCGACCAGCAGCGTCTCACCGACCTGGACACGGTACTGCTTGCCGCCCGTCTCGACAATAGCGTACACGGCGTTGTCCCGTCCTCTCGCGACCTGTCGCACCGGCCCACGGCCGGCACACCTTCAGGATTCTAGCAATTTGCGCACTCCCCTGTCAAGGAAGCAACCAGATAGGCACTGTCACACGGACGGTGGGTGAGTTTGGGGAAAGGGCTCTCCCGCGGCCGTCCCTTCCAGGCCCTCCCGCCTCACACCACCCGGAGGTGGGAGAGAAGCAGCGCCGCTTCCACCCCT
>DAOUAE010000064.1:0-39271 GCA_034433795.1 Chloroflexota bacterium | reverse complement strand
GGAGCAGAAGGGGCAGGAGGAGGGCCGGTCCTCGGGGGAGGGCGTGACTTCGGGGATGCGGAGGGTTATCCTGGCCATGGGGCAGGCCTCCTGGGGTGTGGTGGTGTGTTACCTGTATTCCCGGAGAGTCTGCCCCGTCTTGTCCAGTCCCCTACCCACCACCTGTGGGACAGTCACTTCCAGACCTGGTGGGCCACCGGTCAGACGGGGCGGTTACGGCCTAGACCTCGGTGACCAGCGGCAGGATCAGCGGATGCCGGCGGGTTTCGCTGAAGATGAGCCGGCCGAGCGACTCTTTGATCTTGCCGACCAGGTAGCCGTACTCCGCCTCCCCCCGCGGCCGGCGGCCGTTGAGGGTCTTGAGGATCTCGCGCTTGGCCCGCTCCAGCAGGCCCTCCAGGTCGGCGTGGACGAAGCCACGGGCGGCCAGTTCCGGTCCGCCGACCACCCGGCCGGTCTCACGGTCGACCGCCACGGCCGCGATGATGATGCCCTCCTCGGCCAGGCGGCGGCGGTCGCGCAGGACCACGTGGGTCACCCGCCCGACGGTCAGCCCGTCCACCAGCACCGCTCCGGCCTTGACCCGACCGACCTTACGGACGCTCTGGGGGGTGAACTCGACCACCTCGCCGATCTCGGCCAGGCAGGTCCGCTCCGGGGGGACACCGGCGGTGGCCGCCAGGTCCCGGTAGAGGACCATCATGCGGTACTCGCCGTGGAGCGGCAGGCAGAAGCGGGGCCGCAGCAGCTCGATGAGATAGCGCAGTTCGTCCCGGCTGGCGTGGCCGGAGACGTGGACGTTCTCCATCACCGCCCGGTAGATCACCCGGGCCCCCCGGCGGAAGAGATTGTCGATGGTCTGGCCGACCGTCTCCTCATTGCCGGGGATGGGCGTGGCCGAGAGGACCACCGTATCGTCCTTGCGCAGGCGGATGACCGGATGGTCGTTGGCGGCGATGCGGGCCAGCGCCGAGGTCGGCTCGCCCTGGCTGCCCGAGACCAGAAGAGCCACCTGGCGCGGGGGCAGACGGCGGATCTGGTCGAGGTCGACCAGGACGCCGGGCAGCGGCGGAAGATAGCCCAGCTCGCCGGCCACCCGGATAGTCTGCTCCATGGCCCGGCCGACGGCCGCCACCTTGCGGCCGTGCTGGTGGGCCAGCTGGATCACCTCGACCAGGCGGGTGACGTTCGAGGCAAAGGTGCTGACCAGGATGCGGCCCGGCGCGCTGGCGAAAATGGTGGCCAGCGCCTCGGCCACCACGCGCTCCGACGGCGTCCGGCCCGGCACCTCGACCCGGACGCAGTCGGACATCAGCGCCAGCACCCCCGCGTCGCCCAGCGCCCGCAGATGCTCGACGTCGGTCACATAGCCCTGAATCGGGGTGTCGTCGAACTTCCAGTCGCCGGTGTGGAAGAAGACGCCGATGGGGGTCCGGATGATCAGGGCCAGGCTGTCGGGCACGCTGTGGCTGACCCCCATGAACTCGACCTCGAAGACCCCAAAGCGCCGGCGCTCGCCGGCCGTGACCTCCTCCAGCGCGGCCAGATGTTCGACCTTCTGCTCGCGCAGTTTCTCCCGGAGCAGCCCGAGCGTCAGACGCGAGCCGAAGATGGGCAGCCGGCGGCCGGCCTGCTGGAGCAGGTAGGGGATGGCCCCGGTATGGTCCTCGTGGCTGTGGGTCAGGAGAATCCCCCGCAGCCGGTGGAGATTGTCGAGGACGTAGGAGAAGTCGGGGATGACCAGATCCACCCCCAGCATCTCCTCCTCAGGGAATTTGACCCCCGCATCGATGAGCAGCAGGTCCGTTTTGGTTTCGATCACGGTGGCGTTCTTGCCGATCTCACCCACGCCACCGAGCGGGATGACGCGGACAGAGGCCCGTGTCACGCCTCAGCCTCCTGTGGTTGACCGGCCGTCCGGGTCAGCCTCTGCCGGCACAGGATATGCCAGCAGGGCCCAGGGGGAGGATGCCGATGTACCTGGTCATCACCGACCGTCTCCGCCCACTGGCCCTCAGCGCGCCGGCGCTGTTCTGGGACTGCCAGGCCCGTTTCGACGCCTGGCTGCAGGCGCAGGGCGCCGCCTTCCGCAGCCTGCGCCACTTCCTGACCCTGATCGGGGAGCCGCTGCTTGAGACCTGGCTGGAGTACGCCGACCTGGCCGACCTGCACCGCGACCAGGTCCTGCTCCACGCGCTGGAGAAAACACCCGCTTACCAGCAGCACTTACAGGAATTATACCGCTATCTCGAGCGCCTCGGCAGCCGTCTGGTGGAAGAGGTTCCCCCACCGGCCACACCCTCGCCGGCCGAATAGCACGCCCCGATCTAGAGACGCCAGAACCGCCCGCCGACCCGAGGGAGGCCAGAGACCGATCTGTCTTCAGCCTCAGAGCGCCGGGTCGGGCAGCCCAGCCTCGGCGAAGCCGCGGGCCCGCAGCAGACAACTGTCACAGCGGCCGCAGGGCCGCTCGCCCTCGCGATAGCAGCTCCAGGTCAGAGCGAGCGGCGCCCCCAGAGCCACGGCCAGCCGGATGATCTCAGCCTTGCGCTTGTCGATGAGAGGGGTCAGGACCTGCAACGGCACCCCGTACTGGGTTCCCAGTTTGCTCCCCAGCCGCAGCGCCTCGGCCACCGCCCGGTAGTACGCGGGACGGCAGTCGGGGTAGCCGCTGTAGTCGATGGCGTTGGCGGCGATGATGAGCGCCGCCTCAAGGTCCACCGGCCGCACCCCTTCGCCCTCGATGGCCTGGAGAGCCAGACTCTCCAGCCAGGCCGCCCCCAGCGTCAGAAGAAGAGTGTTGCGCAGGGGGACGTAGGTGATGGGAATCTCCTGGGCCATCTCCGCCAGCGGGCGGTCGGCCGGGACGGCAAACCGCCCCGGCTGGGTCAGGGCCGAGTACCAGGCCAGGTCGCGGAAGAAGGGCACCGCGACCACCTGGTGCCGCAGCCCCAGCGCCGCGGCCACCGCCCGGGCCGCCTGGAGCTCGCGGGCGTGCCGCTGGCCGTAGTCGACGGTCAGGGCCAGAACCTCGTACCCCTGGGCCCGGGCCCAGGCCGCCGCGGTGGTCGAATCGAGCCCGCCCGAGAGCAAAACGACTCCCAGCCGTCGCATTGCCGCCTCCCGGTGCCGCCGCCCGGCTCACCGGGGGATGATCCGGACGATCTCCGTCTGGACCGGCGTCGTCACCTGCGGTCCCCGGTCGGCGTCGACGAAGACGTTGATCTCCAGCCGGACCCCGAACTCGGGCAGGTAGACGCCCGGTTCGATCGTGAACCCCACCCCCGGGATGATCGGCCGGGTATCGTGGGTTTCGAAGTCGTCGAGATTGACGCCCAGGGCGTGGACGGTGGTGCCCAGGCTGTGGCCCAGACGATGGGTGAAGTAGGGGCCGTAGCCGTGGGCGGTGAGAAGGTCGCGGGCCTCGCGGTCCACCTGCCAGCCCTGCAGGGTCTCGCCCCGGGCCCAGGCCGCCTGCAGGACGTCCACCGCCCGGTCGCGCGCCGCCCGGACGGCGGCGAAGGCCGCCTGCTGCGGCGCCGGCGGCTCCGGTCCGACGAAGGCCACCCAGGTGATGTCGGCGAAGATGGTCTCGGTCCCCATCTCCCGGGCCCACATGTCGATGAGCAGCCAGTCGCCAGGCCGGATGGGCGCGCTGGTCGTCGGCCCCGGCGTATAGTGGGGGTCGGCGCTGTGGGCGCCGACGGCCACCACCGGCTGGTCCTCGATCCGCAGGCCCAGGGCGGTGAAGCGCTCCAGAATGTGCTGGAGCACGTGGTATTCGCCGATCCCGCGGTGAACGTTCTCGGCGACGAAGGCGAAAGCCGCCTCCATGGCCTGACCCAGCTTGCGCGCGGCGGCCAGATGGCTGGCCACCTGCCCTGGCGTCCAGCGGGCCACCACCAGTTGCAGGACCTCGGCTGAGGAGACGACCTCGACCCCCAGCGAGCGGATGAGCTCCAGCGTCCCGGCGTCCACCCGCGAGACCATCGGCAGCGCTCCCAGCGGCGAGTACTCCATCGCCCAGCGCTGACCGGGCCGGAGCACCGACCGCAGGCGCTCGAGCATCTCCAGGCGGCTGAGATAGACCTGACGGGGAAGGGCCAGGCCGGCGACCTGGCCGGCGTCCACCTGATGGACCAGAAGCCAGGGCTCACCCTGCGCCGGCAGGACTAGGAAGCACCGGCGGGTGGTGTGGACTGTGGTCCCCAGGAGCTCCCACAGAATCGGGTTGCTGCCGCGGAAGTCGTAGAGCAGCCAGCCGTCCAGTCCGGCGGCCGCGACCGCCGTCCGGGCCGCCGGGAGCCGTTCGTCGGGCATCATCGGCCTCCGCCACGGGTCTCGCCCCCCATTATACACGGAGGGGACCGGTCGGCGGCGCCCAGAGCCCGCCCCAGCTGCTGGAGAGCCCGACCGAGAGTGCGGCTGACAGCCTGCTGACTGATGCCGAGCCGGGCGGCGATGTCCGCCTGGGAGCGGTCCTCCCAGAAGTAGAGGTGGAGGACCAGCTGCTGGCGCGGCGAGAGCGCGCCGAGCGCCCGGGCCAGGGCCGGGTGAGCGACCAGCAGGGACCAGTCGGGCAGCTGGCGGCTCACGGCTCGGCCTCTGGCTCCTGGGGCTGGTAGGCGCGCAGGCGGCGGCGCCGGCGGTATTCGCCCCGGAGCAGGCTGCGCAGATGCCAGTAAACCCGCCAGCGGACCCGGCTGAGGAAGCTGACCGCGCCCGGCCGGTAGGTGTGGACCGCCTCCCAGAAGGCCAGAAAGGCCTCCTGTTCGAGGTCGGCGGCGGTCAGGGGACTGGCGGCGCCCAGGCGCCGCTTCAGGCGCCCGAGCAGCCCGCTCAACCAGGGCCGGACCGCGGTCCAGAGGGCCAGTCCGGCCGCCCGGTCGCCCTGCCGGGCCCGGTCGAGGAGCCCGGCGATGAACACCGTCTCGGCGGCCGTCGGCGACCATCTCTGTCGTGGGGCCACGCCGCGCCTCCTGCGGTCGGAATAGAACAAATGTTCGAGACGACTATAACGGGAGCCCGGCCGCCTGTCAAGGGGAAACAGCGAGAGACAGCGGGAGATTTTTTAGGCAAGGCCGGTCTTGCCAAACTCCTTGACAGGTGGGGGCCGCTCGGCTACAATTCCTAGCGGACCAGTCGGAATTTTCGGGGGAGAGATGCTCCGGGTCTCCAGCCGGGTGCACTACGGGCTGCGGGTGATGACCCGTCTGGCGCGGGCCTACGGGCAGGGGCCTGTGGCCCTGAGCGACATCGCGGCCGCCGAGCGTCTGCCGCTGCCCTACCTCGAGCAGATCGTCGCCCATCTGCGGCGCGCCGGGCTGGTCGAGGGGCAGCGGGGGGTCCACGGGGGGTACCGGCTGACCCGCCCCCCCGAGGCCATCAGCGTGGCGGCCGTCCTCCAGGCGCTGGAGGGGGCGCTGGCGCTGGTGGACTGCGTGGCGGCCGACTACGTGCCGGGCAGTTGCGCGGTCGAGGGCGACTGCCTGTCGCGGGCGCTCTGGCTGCGCCTCCACCAGGCCATCACCGCGGTTCTGGAGTCCACCACCCTGGCCGACCTGGTGCGCTCTGAGCGGACTGACCGCGGCCCGGGCGCGCTCGCCCCGGTGGTCGAGAAGGTCCTGGCCGCCGCCGAGACGGCGGCCTGCCAGTCCAGGACGGGAGAGGAGTACAGCGGGAGACTATGACGACTGAGGAGAAGCTGATCATCGAAGGCCTGCGCGTCAGCGTCGAGGGCCGGGAGATCCTGAAAGGGGTCGACCTGGTCCTGGAGAAGGGGCAGGTGCACGCCCTGATGGGCCCCAACGGGTCGGGCAAGAGCACCCTGGCCTACACCCTCATGGGCCACCCCAAGTACGAGGTGATCGCCGGCCAGGTCCTCTGGAAGGGCGAGAACCTGCTGGAGCTGCCGCCCGACGAGCGGGCCAAGCGCGGCGTCTTCCTGGCCTTCCAGTATCCCACGGCCATTCCCGGTGTGACGGTCGCCAACTTCCTGCGCATGGCGGTCAAGGCGGTCCACGGTGAGCGCATCACCCCGGCCCAGTTTCGCCGCCTGCTCAAAGAGAAGATGGCGCTGCTGAAGATGGACGACTCCTTCGCCACCCGCTACCTGAACGAGGGCTTCTCGGGTGGGGAGAAGAAGCGGGCGGAGATCCTGCAGATGGCGGTGCTGCAGCCCGAGATCGCCATCCTCGATGAGACCGACTCGGGGCTGGACATCGACGCCCTGCGGATCGTGGCCCAGGGGGTCAACGCGCTCCTGGGACCGAACCTGGGGGTGCTCATCATCACCCACTATCAGCGTATCCTGAACTACATCACCCCGGACGTCGTGCACATTATGGTCGACGGCCGGATCGTCCGCTCCGGCGGCCGCGAACTGGCCGAGGAGCTGGAAGCCCGCGGGTACGACGCAATCGTAAAGGAGGTCGTTGGGCATGGCGGTTGATATCCTCTCCCTGCGGGAAGACTACCACGAGAAATACGGCTTCCATGACCCGGAGAACTATGTCTTCAAGGCCAAGAAAGGCCTCTCGCGGGAGGTCGTCGAGGAGATCTCCTGGCTGAAGGGCGAGCCCGACTGGATGCGTCAGTTCCGCCTGAAGGCTCTGGAGTACTTCCTCAAGCGCCCCATGCCCACCTGGGGGGGCGACCTCTCCGGCATCAACTTCGATGAGATCTACTACTACGTCCGCCCGACCGAGAAGAAGGGCCGCAGCTGGGACGAGGTGCCCGAGTACATCAAGCGGACCTTCGACCGGCTGGGCATCCCCGAGGCCGAGCGCAAGTTCCTGGCCGGGGTCTCGGCCCAGTACGAGTCGGAGGTTGTCTACCACTCGATCCGCGAGGACCTGAAGAAGAAGGGCGTCATCTTCTGCGACACCGACACCGCCGTCCGCGAGTACCCGGACCTGGTCCGGCAGTACTTCGGTACGGTTGTGCCGCCCAACGACAACAAGTTCGCCGCCCTCAACTCGGCGGTCTGGTCGGGGGGCAGCTTCATCTACGTGCCCGAGGGGGTCCAGGTCGAGATCCCGCTCCAGGCCTACTTCCGCATCAACGCCCAGAACATGGGCCAGTTCGAGCGGACGCTCATCATTGTGGAGAGAGGGGCCTATGTCCACTATGTGGAGGGCTGCCTCCCGGCGGGGGAGCAGATCAGCCTCGGGGACCGGTGGGCGAACATCGAAAGCGTCAAGCCCGGCGACTGGGTGGTCACCGAGACGGGCCGGAAGGCGAAGGTGCGGGCCGTGATGGTCCGCCCCTACCGCGGTGACCTCGTCGAGATCGTCCCGATCTCGCCGCACAATACCTTCCGCCTGACGCCGGAGCATCCGGTCCTCACCGTGCGGCGGGAGGCGGTGCGCGTCGCCCGCGCTCCGCGCAACGGGTGGCAGCCGGAGGCCAGCACGCCGAAGCTCCTTCAGGCCAAACCCATCTACGTGCCGGCCGGCGAGCTGCGCGCCGGCGACTTCCTGGTCTTCCCGAAGATCCACCCGGAGGGCTTTAATCCGGCGTTCACCGAGGCCCAGCTGCGCCTCCTGGGCTACTACCTGGCCGAGGGCTCGGCCTACCTCCACAAAAAGCTCAACCAGCCGGTGGTTGCCCTCTCCTTCGGCGAACGCGAAACGGAGAACATCGAGCGCGCCAGAGCCCTGATCGAGGAGGTGACGGGGAAGAGGGCGCTGGTCACGCACGTGCGCGCCAAGCATAGCGTGACCGTCTCGGTGTACTCGCGCGAGCTGATGGAGTTCTGCCTCCGCCACGCCGGCAAGGGAGCGGCCACCAAGGCGCTGAGCCCGGAGATCATGGCCCTGCCCGCGGATCAGCTGCGGCCGCTCCTGGAGGCCTACGTCGCCGGCGACGGCAATCTCTCCGTGAAAGGGGCCAGCGAGATGCGCCGGGTCGCGACCGCCTCTCCCACCCTGGCCCGCCAGATCCAGGAGATCCTCGCCCGCATGGGCCTCTACGCGAGCATCGAGATCCGTAAGGGCGGGGAGGACACGATCGCGGGCCGCCGCATCCGGCGCCGGGATCAGTACATCGTGGTCTGGACCGAGAACCGGCGGATGGGGGAGGTGCGGGACGCCGGCGACTACTTCCTGGTCCCGATCAAGGAGATCCGCCGCCTCCCTTACGACGGCTTCGTCTTCAACCTCGACGTCGAGGAGCCCAACTCCTACCTGGTGCGGGGCTTCGCGGTCCACAACTGCACCGCCCCGATCTACTCGACCGACAGCCTCCACGCCGCCGTCGTCGAGATCATCGTCAAGAAGGGCGCCCGCTGCCGCTATACCACCATCCAGAACTGGTCGAACAACGTCTACAATCTGGTGACCAAGCGGGCGGTCGCCTACCAGGACGCGACGATGGAGTGGGTGGACTGCAACATCGGCTCGAAGCTGACCATGAAGTACCCGGCGGTCTTCATGGTCGAGCCGGGCGCCAAGGGCGAGATCCTCTCCATCGCCTTCGCCGGCAAGGGGCAGCACCAGGACGCCGGAGCCAAGGTCATCCACGCCGCCCCCTACACGACCTCGCTCATCACCTCGAAATCGATCAGCAAGGGCGGCGGGCGGACCACCTACCGGGGGCTGCTCAAGGTCGAGAAGGGCTGCCACGATGTCAAGTCCAACGTCCGCTGCGACGCCCTGCTGCTCGACGATATCTCCCGCTCGGATACCTATCCCTACATCGAGGTCGAAGAGGAGCGGGTGACCATCGGCCACGAGGCGACCGTCTCGAAGGTCGGTGAGGAGCAGCTCTTCTATCTGATGAGCCGGGGCCTGAGCGAGGCCGAGGCGACGGCGATGATCGTCAACGGCTTCATCGAGCCGATCGTCAAAGAACTGCCGATGGAGTACGCCGTCGAGATGAACCGGCTCATCCAGCTCGAAATGGAGGGCTCGGTCGGCTGAACCGACCCCCGTCAACAGCGATCTCAGAGGCCGTCGGGCGGGCCGCTCGGACAGTCGGGAGGCCCGCCCGCTGATGGGAGTGACACGAGCGTGAGCCAGCAGCCAGTGACTGTGCCAGAGACTGCGCCCGGCCTGGTCCCCGGCCTTTCGGCCGCGGCGGTCCGGGCCCTGAGCGACCTGAAGAACGATCCCGCCTGGCTGGCTGACCTGCGCCAGCAGGCCTGGGCGGCCTTCGAGCGCCTGCCGCTGCCCAGCCGGACCGATGAAGACTGGCGGCGGACCGACCTCCGGGCGCTCGACCTCAACGCCTTCCAGCCGTTCCGGGAGCCACATCCGGCTGGCCGGCCCGCTGATCTGCCAGCGGTCTTCCAGCAGTTCCTGACCGAGGAGGGCGCCAAAGCGGGGCTCCTCCTCCAGCGCGACTCGGCGGCGGTCTTCCAGCAGCTCGCCCCGGACCTGGCCCGGCAGGGGGTCCTCCTGACCGACCTGGACACCGCCGCCCGCGCCTACCCGGACCTGGTCCGGGAGCACCTCCACCGCCTGGTCCGGTTCGACGAGGATAAGTTCACCGCCCTCCACGCCGCCTTCTGCAGCGGCGGGGCGCTGGTCTACGTGCCGGAGGGGGTCGAGGTCGCGCTCCCGCTCCAGGTCGTCTACTGGCTGACCACACCGGGGCTGGGGCTCTTCACCCACACCCTGGTCATCGCCGAACCGGGTAGCAGCCTGACCTTTATCGATGAGTACCTCTCGCTGGACGAGGCCCCGGCCCTCCACTGCGGGGTGGTCGAGGTCTTCGCCAAAGAGGGCGCCCAGGTCCGCTACGTCCACCTCCAGCAGTGGGGCCGGAGCGTCTGGAACTTCGGCCGGGTCCGGGTGCACGCCGACCGCGATAGCGCGGTCAACGAGCTGATCGTGGCGCTGGGCAGCCGGCTGACCAAGACCTATGTCGACAGCCTGATGGCCGGTCCGGGGGCCAGCGCCGAGATCCTGGGCCTGCTCTTCGGCGACGGTCAGCAGCATCTGGACCACCAGACGCTCCAGGAGCACCGGGCCCCGCACACCAGCAGCGACCTGCTCTTCAAGGCGGCCCTCAAGGATCGGGCCCGCTCGGTCTACAACGGCCTCATCCGCATCCACCGGGTGGCTCAGCGGGCCGACGCCTACCAGGCCAACCGCAACCTGGTGCTGAGCGACACCGCCCGGGCCGACTCGATCCCCCGGCTGGAGATCGAGGCCAACGACGTCCGCTGCACCCACGGCGCCACCGTCGGTCCGGTCGACCCCGAGCAGCTCTTCTACCTGATGAGCCGGGGCCTCAGCCGGGCGGCGGCCGAGCGGTTGATCGTCGAGGGCTTCTTCGAGCCGGTGCTGGAGCGGGTACCGCTGGCCGGACTGCAGGAGCGGCTGCGGGCGGCCATCTCGGTGAAGATCGGCTGAGGAGGCGACGGCGCGATGGGGCGCTGGGTCAAGGTGGCCACCGTCGCCCAGGTCCCGCCGGGCACCGTCCGGCGGGTCGAGGTGGACGGTGAGCCGATCGCCCTCTGCAACGTTGGCGGGACGTTCTACGCGATCTACGATATCTGTTCGCACGCCGAGGCCTCGCTCTCGGAGGGGGAACTCGTCGACACGGCCATCGAGTGTCCGCTCCACGGCTCGCAGTTCGACCTGCGGACCGGCCGGCCGCTCTCCCTTCCGGCCACGCAGCCGGTGCCGGTCTACCGGGTGCGGGTCGAGGGCGGGGACGTGCTGGTCGAGGTCGGCGACCCGTGAGCGCAGCCCGGCGGTGACGGGCAGAGGAGGGGCGGCGATGCTGGACACAGCCCGGATCCGGGCCGATTTCCCGATCCTCCACCAGGTGGTCAACGGCCGGCCCCTGGTCTATCTCGATAACGCGGCCACCAGCCAGAAGCCACGGGCGGTCATCGAGACGCTGGTGGACTACTACAGCCGCTACAACGCCAACGTCCACCGGGGCGTCCACACCCTGGGCGACCGGGCGACCGAGGCCTACGAGGGGGCGCGGGCCAAAGTGGCCCGCTTCATCAACGCCCCGGGGCCGGAGACCATTATCTTCGTCCGCAACACGACCGAGGGGCTCAACCTGGTGGCCTACACCTGGGGCCGGGCCCACCTGCGTCCTGGCGACGAGATTGTGACCACGATCATGGAGCACCACAGCAACCTGGTGCCCTGGCAGATTCTGGCTCGGGAAAAGGAGGCGGTGCTCCGCTTCGTCGGTCTGACCCCCACCGGCGAACTGGACATGGAGGACTTCGCCCGCCAGCTGACCCCGCGCACCCGGATTGTGGCGGTGACGATGGCCTCCAACGTCCTGGGGACGATCACGCCGGTGGCCGAGATCGTCCGCCAGGCCCACGCGGTCGGCGCCATCACCGTCATCGACGCCGCCCAGGCCGCTCCGCACCTGCCCATCGATGTGCAGGCCCTGGACTGCGACTTCCTGGCCTTCTCGGGCCACAAGATGCTGGGGCCGACCGGCATCGGCGTCCTCTACGGGCGGCGCGAGCACCTGGAGCGCATGCCGCCCTTCCTGGGTGGGGGCAGCATGATCCGCGATGTGCAGCTGACCACGGCGACCTGGAACGACCCGCCCTGGAAGTTCGAGGCCGGCACGCCCAACATCGCCGACGCCATCGGTCTGGGGGCGGCGGTGGACTACCTGAGCGCCCTGGGGATGGAGAACGTTCGGGCCCACGAGGTGGCTCTCACCGCCTACGCGCTGGCGGCGCTGAGCCAGGTGGAGGACCTGGTGATCTACGGGCCGCCGGATCCGCAGCGCCGGACGGGGGTCATCTCCTTCAACCTGGCCGACATCCACGCCCACGATGTGGGCACGATTCTCGACCAGGAGGGGATCGCCATCCGGGCCGGGCACCACTGCTGCAAGCCGCTGATGCGCCACCTGGGTGTGGCGGCCACCGCCCGGGCCAGTTTCTACATCTACAATACCCGTGAGGAGGTCGACCGCCTGGTGGCGGCCCTCATCCGGGCGAAGGAGTTGTTCGGCAGTGTCGTTGGTCGATGAACTGTACAAAGAGGTCATTCTCGACCACTACCGGCACCCGCGCAACCGGGGGACGCTCGCCGACGCCACCCTGGTTGTTCAGGGGAGCAATCCCCTCTGTGGCGACGAGATCGAGCTCGGGTTGCGCCTGGCCGGCGACCGTATCGAGGCGGTGGCCTTCACCGGGCGGGGCTGTTCGATCAGCCAGGCCTCAGCCTCGATGATGACCGAGGTGATCAAAGGGCGGACTCTGGCCGAGGCGGCGGCCATCCTGGAGACGTTCAAAGGGGTGATGCTGCGCAACGAGCCGGCCGAGCGGCTGGAGGACCTGGGCGACCTGGAGGCGCTCCAGGGAGTCAAGAGGTTCCCGGTGCGCATCAAGTGCGCCATCCTGGCCTGGAACACGTTGCAGGAGGCACTGACCCTCGTCCGCGAGCGCCTGGATCAGGGATAAGCCAGCGCACCCGAGAAAGGGGAGAGACCGCATGGAGCAGAGCACGGCTGCCAAACAGGTCCACGCCGGCGCGGGCGAGCAGCCCGTTCCGGCGAGCCCGGCGCCGACGGTTGTCGGCCACGCGGATGCCGAAGCGCCGGCCGCCGAACGCCGCACGCCGCCGGCCATCACCGTTGACCAGGTTCGCGAGATTCTGAAAGAGGTTTACGACCCTGAGATCGGTATCGACATTATCAACCTGGGCCTGGTCTACGGCATTGATATCGACGAGCGGAACAACGTCATAGTAACCATGACGCTGACCTCGCCGGCCTGTCCGCTGGGCCCGATCCTCATCGCTCAGATCGAGGCGCTGGTCGGACAGCTCCCGGGCGTGGGCACCGTCACGGTGAACCTGGTCTGGAGTCCCCCGTGGGACCCCTTCACGATGTGCAGTGAAGAGGCCAAGGCCGAACTGGGCCTCTGGTAGACTGCACCTGCCCAATCTCCTGGGCCTGGCCCGCGTGCTGCTCACAGCCCTGGCCGTGGGGTTGCTGCTCCTCTGGCCGGGGTCGTCCTTCGGGGCCCTCGCCGGGGCGCTTCTTCTCCTCACAGCCGGTCTGACCGATGTCGCCGACGGCTGGCTGGCCCGGCGGCGTGGCTGGCAGAGCCTGATCGGAGCCCTGACCGATGCTTACGCCGACCATTTGAGCGCCAATCTGGTGTGGGTGGCCTGGGCGATGCTGGGTCTGGTGGGGCCGGTCGTCCCGCTCCTGGCCCTGAGCCGCGACCTGGTGGTGGACTGGCTGCGTCAGACCCAGGCCCTGAGGGCGGGCGCGGACCCGCTGGCCCGGGGAGCGATGGGCCTCCTCTGGCACAGCCGGCCGGTGCGGGCGCTCTACGGCGGGCTGAAGCTTCTCTGCGCCCTCTGGGGCGCACTGGCCGTCGGGGGCATGGTCCCGAGCGAGGGGCTGGGGATTCTGGCCCTGGGCACGGTCCTCCTCGGCCTTCTGCGCGCAGCCGCGCTTCTCCGTCAGGCCCTGCCCGGCCTGCTCCTCCACCCGTAGCGGCCGGCATCTCTCCCCGCAGGCTGGTCAGACCGTCCACCCTCTCCGGCCGCCGCCCGGTCGGTCTCTTCTGACCCTCTCACCCACGCCGGATGACCAGCACTCTGTCCAAGCTCTCCAGGTAGGCAGGAATGGCGCTGCCTACCCGGGGTCAGCGTGCCCCTCCCCGCAGACCGGGGAGGGGCACCCACGGGTTAGGTCTTTGGTCGCAGACGGCCCTCGTACATCATCATAATCACGAACGAGTCGGCGTAGGGGCTGTTCTTGTAGATCGGGTCGTCATCGGGCGGCCAGCCGACCACCCGCACGCCTTCGAGCACCGGGTTGTTGCCGTAGCGCTCGTAGATCGGAATGATCGGCAGGAGTTCGTTGAAGGCCAGGGAGAGTTTGGTGACAATGGCTTTCTGGGCGTTCTCGTCGAGCCCCTCGGCCGAGTCGACCACCAGTTTCTCGAGGTCGAGCTCGCCCATCGAGGTCTGCTGCTTGAGCGGGAACTTCATTCCCGGACCGGGGGCCTGGATGTTGTGGGTGAAGAGGTCCTGGACGAAGGAGAAGTGGGGGTGCGGATGGGCGGCGCCCCAGGCGCGGATGGCCAGCTGGAACTTGCCTTCGTTGACCTCGATGGGGTGCTGGGTGTGGGTGACGGTGCGCACCGTGACTTTGATCCCAAACCGCGTCAGCTGATCGGCCAGGTTGGTGGCGGTCGCCGACCAGTCGGCGAACTCCGCCGGCACGCTGAGTTCGTACTCCATCCGCTCGCCCTCGGGCGAAACCCAGACCCCACCGTCCTTCTTGAAGCCCAGTTCCTTGAGCATCGCCTCAGCGCGGGCCGGATCGTAGGGGTAGGGGTTCAGTTTCTTGCGGTCGGCCTCGCTGATCCACTGAGGCACCAGCAGGTCGCTGAAGCCGGCCATGAACTGCACCGCCTTGGCCGACTGACCCAGCGAGACGGTCGCGCTCTCGGCCCGGTTAAAGGCGTGGGCGATGGCCTGACGCACCTCCTTGCGCTGGATCGCCTTAAGACGGGCGTAGTTGAAGTAAAGAGCCGGGCCGCTGAAAACCGGCGGGCGCAGGATGCGGATGCCCTGCTCGACAAAGGCCTTCTCCGTCGCCGGTGGGAAGCCGTGGGTGGCGTAGTCCACATTCTTGGCCAGGACGACAGGCGTCACCTGCGGTGTCTCGCCGTTGAAGAGGACGATCCGGTCGAAGAGGACCTTATCGGCGTTCCAGGCTGTCGGCACCTTGACCAGCGTCAGCTGCGACTCAGTCATGCTGGCCGGGTCGACCTTGAACGGCCCACTGGCCACCATCTCCTTGGGACGGAACTGCTGAAAGTCCTGGCGGAGCTTCTTCCACTCCTCGGAGTCAGGGGTCTTGCCCGCCTTAACCAGGTCCATCACCTTATCGGCCCACTGACCGTAGGTGGCGTGGTCGCGAATACGCTCGCGCAGGATATAGCGCTCAACCACCGTCGAGGGCTTGGCCATGTGGAACCGGATCTTGTTCCCCTCGACCTCGATGCGGTCGATGTAGCGCCACACCGTCCAGTTCTCGATCCGGCCGACCGTGAACGTGGTGACCACGTCCTGGGGCGTCAGGTCACGGCCGTCGCTCCACTTGACCCCCTGGCGCAGCGTGACCTCAAAGGTGTCCGGCGGCACCGTGCGCCACTCCGTGGCCAGAAGCGGCAGCCACTTCCCGCTGGCCCAGTAGTACATCGCGAAGGGCTGTTGGATAAGGTCCCAGTAGATGCCCAGCGTGATGCCCTTGGGGATATAGGTGTTCCAGTGCCCAGCCGGCGGCATCTCATAGGGCCAGGCGCCGTGGAAGGCCCCACCCGTGGGCTTGGCCTTCGGCTGGACAGCCGGCGTCGGGGTCGCCGCCGGCTTGGGAGCTGGGGTAGGCGTGGGCTGGGCTGGCTTCTCGGCCGGCTTGGGGGCCGGGGTCGGGGTCGGCTGAGGCGCGGGAGCGCAGGCGGCCAGAAGAACACCCGCCCCTCCAACGACAAAGGTTCGCAGCAACCGTCGCCGGGTGACCGGGAGATGACCGCTGATCCGTTCCATAACTCCCCTCCTCGGGCAAGATTTCTCAGCGCCGCATCAGGCGCACGGCCAGGACGACCGCGGCCAGATACAGCCCGCTCAGGCCCAGCGTCACCACCGTGATCACGAACTCCGCTGTCCCCCGCGGCACAAAGAGCAGAAGCACCAGGGACGGCAGGAAGATAAGCATGCCCAGACGAAAGGCCGCCCGGCCCACCTCAGCGTCCATCGGCCACCTCCGCCTGAGCCTGGCGCACGGCGACATGACAGGCGACCGCATGGCTATCCACCAGTCTCGTCAGATCCGGTCGCCGGACGTCGCAGAGGCCGGCCTCGAACCAGGGGCAACGCGGGTGGAAGGCGCAGCCGGGCGGGATGTTGAGCAGGCTGGGGATATCCCAGCTGCGCAGGGCGATCCGTTTCTTCTGCCGGGTCACCTGCGGATCGGCCTCGGGGATAGCCGAGAGCAGCGCCTGGGTATAGGGGTGACGAGGCTGCTGGATCAGGACCGGCGTCGGGGCCAGTTCGACCAGCCGTCCCAGATACATGACCCCGATCCGTCCCTGCCAGGCGAAATACTTGGCCAGGGCCAGGTCGTGGGTGATGAAAAGGAAAGCCACGCCCAAACGGTCCCGCAGGCGCAGGAGCACATTGAGAAGACTGATTCGAATCGAGACGTCGACCATCGAGACCGCCTCATCGGCGACGATAAAGCGCGGGCTGACAGTGAGGGCCCGGGCGATGGAGACCCGCTGGCGCTGCCCCCCGGACAACTGGTGGGGATACTTCTCGATGAAATCGTCGGCCGGGGTGAGATCCACCAGTTCGAGCAGCGCGCGGATCCGCTCGCGCGCCTCGGCCCGACTGCCCACCAGGCGGTGGTGGAAGAGGGGAGCGCTGAGGATCTCGTAGACCGTGTGGACCGGGTTGAGCGAGGCGTAGGGATCCTGGTGGACGATCTGAACCGCCCGACGGAAGCGGTCGTAAGCCGCACCCCGCAGGGTGGCGACATCCTCGCCCTCAAAGAGAACCCGCCCACTGGTCGGCGGCAGAAGGCCCGCCGCGATCTTGCCCGTCGTCGTCTTGCCACAGCCCGACTCGCCCACCAGACAGACGATCTCAGCCGGGGCGATCGCCAGCGAGACGTCGTCCACCGCCCGGACCAGCCGTCGGCCGCTGCCGAAGGTCCGGGTCACATGCTCGAGGGCCAGCAGCGGGACGGTCACGGCTCCGCCTCCCGTTGGAGAGTGACCTGCTCCCAGTGGAAGCAGGCCGCCTGATGCTCAGATCCAACCAGCAGCAGAGCCGGTTCCGTCTGCTGACAGTGCTCCGTGGCCAGCGGACAGCGCGGATGAAACGCGCAGCCAGGGGGCAGGTCGATGAGATCAGGCGGCGAGCCCGGGATCGAGGCGATGGTATGGAAGTCGCGGGTCAGGGTGGGAACCGCCTGCAGCAATCCCACCGTATACGGATGACGTGGCCGGTAGAAGATATCGTCGACACTGCCCAGCTCAACGATCCGTCCGGCGTACATGGTGCCGATGCGGTCGGCCAGTTCGGCGGCCAGGGCCAGGTCGTGGGAGATGAAGATCATGGCGAAGCGCAGATCGTTCTTCAGCTGACGCAAGAGATCGATAATCGCTCGCTGCGTCAGGATATCCAGGGCGGTGGTCGGCTCGTCGAGGATCACGACCTGCGGCTCCAGGAGCAGCGCCAGGGCGATGAGCACCCGCTGCCGCATGCCACCAGAGAGCTGGTGAGGATAGGCCATCAGCACCCGGTCTGGCTCGAGCTGCACCAGCCGCAGGAGGTCACGGGCCCGGCGCAGGACCTGGTCGTGGGCGCCGCCCGAGTGGGCGCGGTAGGTATCCACGAAATGGTCGCGCACCCGGAGGACCGGGTTGAGGGCGTTGAGGGCTGACTGGAAGACCATCGCGCACTCACGCCAACGGAACTGGCGCAGTCGCTCCCCCTCCAGTGTCAAAACGTCGACCACCTGGCCATGGCGCTGGTAGAGGATCTGGCCACCGGTGACCTGAGCGGCACGGGGGAGCAGACGAATGAGCGCCAGGGCCAGAGTGGTCTTGCCCGAGCCACTCTCGCCGATGAGAGCCAGGCTCTCGCCCCGCCGGACCGCGAAACTCACCTGCCGAACTGCCTGGACCAGTCCCCGGCGGGTGCGGTAGACTACCGAGAGATTGCGCACCGCCAGGACGGTATCAGGAGCCAGGGTCTCCGTCGGGCTCAACGGCAGCGCCGGCTGGGCCATCGGCTACTCTCCCGTGCGCAGACGAGGATTGAAGACCTCCTCCAACGAGCGGGTCAGCGAGACCAGAGCCAGTTGGAAGAGAGCGATCGCCAGGATGGGACCGAGAATGTAAAGGAGACTATCCCTATAGAAGATCGCCCCCCGGACCCAGGCCAGATTGATCATCACCCCCCAGTTCGTGCCCGACAGGGGCACCAGCCCCAGGAAGACCAGCCCGGCCTGCGCGTAGACCGCGTGGGTCATCGCCAGAACGAAGGCGATGGCGATGTAGCTCAGCATGTTCGGCAGGATCTCAGCAAAGATAATGTGCCGTGTCCCCAGTCCCAGAGCACGGGCGGCCTCAACATAGTCGCGCTCCTTGAGTGAGAGGACCTGAGCCCGCACCGCTCGCAGCAGCGTGGGCCAGCCCAGGGCAGCCAGGAGCACCGCCAGCAGCCAGATGTTGTTCAGTTTGATAAAGGCCGAAAGAACGACCAGCAGCGGAAATTGCGGAACGGTTAGAACAAAATCGGTGAGGAAGGTGATCAGACCATCCACTCGCCCACCGACAAAGGCGGCCAGAGCCCCGAAGAAGACAGCCACAAACGTCGAGAGGGCAGCCGCCAGAAAGGCCACGATGATCACCTCGCGCCCGCCGTGGACCAGTTGCGACCAGACATCGCGCCCCTGGTAATCGGTGCCCAGCGGGTGCGCCCAGGAAGGCGGCGCGTAGATCTTCGTCATATCCGACGAGGTATCCAGCGGAACCACGAGCGGCCCCACAAAGGAGAAGACCACGAAAAAGATGACCCCGAGAAAGCCCAGAAAGCCCACTGGGTTCCGAGCCAGCAGCCGCAGCCAGAGCAGCCGGGGCCGTCCGGCTCGCCGCCAGGGTCGAGAGACCACGACCGCACCGGCCATCACGACCCTCCCCCAACACGAATCCGCGGGTCAAGCCGCCCGTACAGGAGATCCGCCACCAGGTTGGCCACGACCACCGAGATGGTGATGACCAGGAACACCCCCTGCATCACCGGATAGTCACGCTGGGCGATGCTGCTGTTGAGCACATAGCCGATACCCTGGTAGACGAAAATGAACTCGATGAGCACCGAGCCGCCAACAATAAAGCCGGCCGAGATCGTGAGTTGGGTGAAGAGCGGAAGGATGGCGTTGCGCCCCACGTAAGCAGTCGTGATCCGCCGATCGCGCAGCCCACGGGCGCGCGCCACCGCCACATAGTCCTCCTCCAACGCGGCGATGGTGCTGCTCTTCATTGTCAACATCCAGGTGCCGATGGTCGTGAGAACATAGGTGGCGATAGGCAGGGCCGCGTGAAAGAGAGCATCGGCGACGAAGGTCAGGCTGAACTCCGGCTGGATTCCCGGCGAGAGCGACCCCCGCATCGCGGCGATCGGCAGGATCTTCCACTGGACGCCCAGAAAGACCACCAGCAGCATACCGACAAGGAAGTTGGGCACCGAACTGGTGATCGAGGCGAAGGCTGAAAGGATCTGGTCCAGCAGCGATTCGCGCTTGTAGGCCATGATCAGACCCAGGACGATCCCCAAGAGAAAGCTAACGAGCAAGCCGGTTCCCACACTAAAAAGAGTCCAGGGGAGATACCGCAAGATCAGGCTGGTGACCGTTGTTCCCTGAGAGAGCAGCGAATTGCCAAGATTGCCCTGGAGCAGGTTCCTCAGGTAACTCAGGTACTGCACATAGAGGGGAGTATCCAGATCAATCGAGAAGAGAGCCGCCGCCTGCATCCGGGCCTCTTCGTAGGTCATACCGTACTCGGCGATCAGGCCGTGAACGTAGACATCGATGGGGTTACCCGGCATCAGACGCACAAGGAAGAAGGTGAACGTGGTGACCAGATAAATGGTCACGAGGGCTTTCAGAAGCCGACGAACCAGGTAACTACGCCAGAGACGCTCAGCAAGAAGGCTCCAGCGCCCGAGGGTTTGGCGGGCCACTGCCACGCTGCCAACCGACATAGGCTCCCCACCGCGAGGGATCGTCCTGACAGCGTTTTAGCAGAGCCCACCAGGCCTGTCAATAGGCCGGCGCTCTCCAGGCTGGCCTGGCCTCAGGCGGTTGCGGACGGGGACGACGACGGTCCCGCCTCCGCTCTCTGACCAGCCCCGCCCGCAGCGGCCGGCCCTCCCGGCCGCCCATAGCGGGCCGGCCAGCGGACGAAGGTGTGCCAGCAGGCGTGCGAGCAGAAATAGTAGACGCGGCCCTGGTAGACCGCTCGCCCACCCCGCGCATTGGCCGGGGCAACCATCCGATGACACACCGGGTCCTCGGGCATGCTTTCACCCCCTGAACTGCCAACCATACTGCCAACCGCCGCCCACTGAGACCGGACCCGACGCCGATCGCTCAGGACGGCCCCTCCTCGCCGACCAGAGCCTGGGCCACGGCGTCGACCAGCCAGACTCCACCGGCGATGGCCAGCGTGGCCAGACCCACCACCAGGACCACCGGCCCGAAAAGCAGGCCGCTCAGCGCCAGCCCTATCCCCAGAGCCGTGAGAACCGGCAGGAGGCTGGGCGCCGGCAGAGACAGCGGCTCCGGCGGCACCGGCGGTGGCGGTGGTGGCGGTGGAGGAACGGCGTGCACCTCGACCGGCACCACCGCCATCCCGGCCAGCGAGCCCAGCAGCACCCCCAGGGCCGCCCCCAGGACCGCGAAGGCCAGGGTCATCCCGACCACCGGCGCAACCGTCACCGCCGGCAGAGGCAACCCCGGCAGCGGCAGGATCTGGCCCAGGACGAACCCGAAGAGTCCGCCGGCCAGGAGCCCCACCACCACCCCGACCGCCGCCCCCCGCTCGGCCCCGGCCATCGCCCGGGCCTGGAGATCGGGCGGAAGCGGCGTGGTCTCCAGCCCCACGATATCGGCCAGGTCGTACAGCACCCCCAATGTCGCCCCGTAGACCAGGTGGATGACCAGGTTGCCCAGGGCCGGCAGCGGCCCGGCCCCGAGCGCCAGGCCAAACAGCCCCGCCCCCAGGAAGGGAAACAGCACGACCACCGACAGAAGCCAGGGCAACAGGGCAAAAAGCAGTCCCCGTCCGAGCGCGGGACCGGGCAGGACCGGCTCGAAGAGAACGGCGTAGACCAGGGCCCAGATCAGGCCGAAGGCCAGGTGCAGGCTGACGACCGTGAAAAGCGCCCCACTGGCCAGATCCACCAGCGGGTTGTGGGTCAGCGCCCAGAGCCAGCGCAGGAAGAGCGGCGCCGGCTCCGGCCGGCCCAGCGCCGTGGCGATGACGTAGGCCAGGAGCAAAACCACCGTCATGGTGGCGGTGGCGACGAAACCGGCCACGATCGCCCGTGTCAACCGGTCGACAACGTGCGGCGGACGCTCGCGCATCGGCTCCTCCTCAGTGCAGGGACGGAGCCACCATCAGGGCCGTGACAAAGAGAGCCGCCGCCAGAGCGAAGAGCACGACCCCCCAGAGGAGGTTCCGCCGCCGCAGCGCCAGCACCGCCGACATCGGGGCATCCGGCTGACCGGTCCATTGACCGACCGTCACCGGAGCCCGGAGCGGCACCCCCGGTCCGGCCAGACCCAGCGCCTCCAGCGGCCGGGCGCTCCGGACCTCGGGCACGGCCAGAAAGTTGTACGGCGGAGGCGGCGAGGCGGTGAACCACTCCAGCGTCACTCCGTTCCAGGGGTTGGGCGGCGCCGTCGCCGGCCGGCGCAGACTGACCACCAGGTTCACCAGAAAGACCAGCACCCCCAGCGCTATGAGGAACGCCCCAACGGTGGCCAGCCCGTTCCAGCCCTCCCAGCCGCGTCCCGGCGGGTAGGTGGCGATCCGCCGCTGCATCCCCAAAAGCCCCAGGATGAAGGTCGGCAGAAAGGTAAAATGGAACCCCGCGAGCATCAGCCAGAAATGCAACGCGCCCAGCCGGCGGCTCAGAAAACGACCGGTCATCTTGGGGAACCAGTAGTAGGCCCCGGCGAAAAGACCGAAGATGCTGCCGCCAAAGAGTACAGAGTGCAGATGGCCGACGACGAAGTAGGTATCGTGCACCTGCCAGTCGATGGGCACAACCCCCAGGTAGATACCGGTGATCCCCCCGATGAGAAAACTGGTCAGAAAACCCAGGGCGAAGAGAAGCGGCGGCTCAAAGCGCAACGCCCCCTGCCAGAGCGTGGCCAGCCAGTTGAAGAACTTCATGCCGGTCGGGACGGCGATAACCGCAGTGAAGGTGGCAAAGGCGAGGTCGAGAATCTCCGGCATCCCCACGGTAAACATATGGTGACCGTAGACCAGGAAACTGATGAAGCCGATGGCGATGGTCGAGTAGGCGATGGCCCGGTAGCCGAAGATCGGTTTCTGGGCGAAGACCGGCAGGATCTCGGAGATGATGCCGAAGGCTGGGAGGATCATAATGTAGACCGCCGGGTGGGAGTAGTACCAGAAAAGATGCTGCCAGATGACCGGATCGCCAGCCGGCGGTGAGAAGTGCTGACCACCGAACTGGCGGTCCAGAAGCAGGAGGGTCAGAGCGGCGGCCAGCGAGGGGCCGGCCACCAGGCTGATAAAGGCGGTGATCCAGACCCCCCAGACGAAGAGCGGCAGCCGGAAGAGGCTCATGCCAGCGGTGCGCATGGTGGCGATGGTGACAATAAAGTTGATGGCCCCGACCAGGTTGGAGAGACCGACCAGGTGCAGGCCCAGGACCCAGAAGTCCTGGCCCCGGCCCGGAGCGTAGCGCAGGGTGGAGAGCGGCGGATAGCCGGTCCAGCCGGCCTCGGCCAGGTCCCAGGGGACGACCCCGGCCACGATCCCGGCGTACATAAGCACCCCGCCGGCCAGGTAGAGCCAGTAGGAAAAGGCGTTGAGCCGGGGGAAGGCCATGTCACGGGCGCCGATCATCAGCGGCACGAGATAGTTGCCGAAGCCGGCCAGCGCCGGGATGACCACCAGGAAGATCATGGTGGTCCCGTGCATCGAAAAGAGACGGTTGTAAAGGGCAAAGGGGATCAGACGCAGATCGGGCCCGGCCAGCTGCAGCCGCATGACCAGCGCCAGCAGCCCGCCGATCAAAAAGAAAACGAACGTCGTCCCCAGGTAGAGCAGCCCGATCCGTTTGTGGTCGACGGTGGCCAGCCACTCCAACCAGCCCGGTGGCCGTCGGACCGCCGCCTGTGCCATCGGCCTCCCCCGGTCACCGCCCTGAAGGCGCGCTCTGGAGCCAGGCCTGGTAATCGGCCGGCTCCATAACGTAGACAGTCAGGAGCATCTGGGCGTGGGCCAGCCCGCAGAATTCGGCGCACATGCCGTAGTACACGCCGGCCACGGTCGGCGTGAAACGAATCTCGGTCACCCGACCGGGGATAAGGTCGCGCTTGGGAACCAGTTGGGGAACGGCGAAGGCGTGGATGACGTCGGGCGCCCGCAGGCGCAGGACCACCGCCTCCCCGCGCGGCAGCCGCAGTTCGTTGACCAGCTGGCGGCCGTCTGGATACCGAAAGAGCCAGACCCACTGCCGCCCCTCGCCGGTGATGAGCAGCGAGCTGGCCGGCTCGCTGGCAAAGATCGGGCGGAGGGTGGTGTAAGTCTGCACGGTCAGGACAAAAAGCAGGACCATCACCAGCGCCGGCAGAATGGTCCAGGCGATCTCCAGACGGGCGTTGCCGGTGAACTGGGCCGGGACCGGATGCCGACGCTGGTGGTAGCGGTAGGCCGCCCAGAGGAAACCGGCCTCCACTCCCAGAAACACGAGGGCGGCGATGGCGGTGACCACCCAAAAAAGGCCGGCGATCGGCGCGGTGCTCGGCGAGGCCGGGAGCAGCGGCGAGGGCGGCACAGGCACCTCCCCGACCGGACTCACCGCTCGGGCCAGCAAAAAGCGTGCCGCCAGCCTCCACCGACCGCCGTCGCCCGGACCGGCAGCCCCGGCCACCGGGCTGACGAAAGAGCAGACCGCCCGGCCCGGGTTCAGGGGTGGATGGCCGGGCGGCCCCATCCTCGTGGCCGCCGGCACCCCGCGTCTCACCCACAGCCGGGCGGATCGGCCCGTCCGCCGGCCTTGCCCACACCGGCGGTCTCCCGCAGAAGACGGCCGCCGGTCAGGAGATGGTCGGACCGGGGGGCATATTCAGGAAGTGCAGCGGAGCGCGCGCGGCCAGGCCCAGGGTCTCATTTAGACTGCCGCTGCGGAAGCCCTGGAGGTCGAGGGTGACGTAGGTGAAGCCCAGCTCCTTGAGGCGGGCCACGATGCGGTCGGCCAGCCCGTCCTGGAAGAGACGGGGCATGTCGTCTTTGGGGAGCTCGAGGCGGGCGATGGTATCGTGGTGGCGGACCCGAACCTGGCGGAAGCCCAGGTCGTGGAGGAAGCTCTCGGCCGCGTCGATCTGGCGCAGTTTCTCGGCGGTCACCCGCTGGCCGTAAGGGATGCGCGAGGCCAGGCAGGGCATGGCCGGTTTATCCCAGGTCGGCAGACCCAGGTCGCGGCTGAGGGCCCGGATCTCGGCCTTGGTCAGGCCGGCCTCCTGCAGGGGGCTGCGCACCCCGTGCTCACGGGCCGCCCGGATGCCCGGGCGGTAGTCGCCCAGGTCGTCGGCGTTCAGGCCGTCGACCACAGCGCGGTAGCCCTCGGCCCGGGCCAGCGGCACCAGAAGATCATAAAGGGTGGTTTTGCAGTAGTAGCAGCGGTCCGGGGCGTTGCGGGCGTAGTGCTCGTTCTGGAGCTCGGTGGTGCGAACCAGACGATGGGGGGCGCCGATAAGCGCGGCCACCCGCCGGGCCTCAGCCAGCTCGCGCTCGGGCAGGCTCTCCGAGACGGCGGTGACGGCCAGCACCCGGTCGCCGAGGGTATCGTAGGCCACTTTGAGCAGGAAGGCGCTATCCACCCCGCCCGAGTAGGCGACGACCACGCTGCCCAGGTCGCGCAGGATGGACCGCAGGCGCTCCAGTTTCTGCTCCAGCTCCGGCGACACGGTTCTCTCTCCAGGGCGAACGCCCGCCCTCAATTATGGCACGGGCGGGCGCGCGGGGCAAGGGCGGGCCAGAAACCCCGATCGCGGCGAGCGACAGTAGTCACGGCGTCCCTCGCAAAGCCAGGCTGGCCTCGGCCGCCAGCCAGAACAGGCTCTCGCGGACCTCCCGCTGGAACTGCCACCGGCGATGGTCCCACTCCGTTCCGCTCAGGTCGTCGCCGGCGTAAAGGATCTGGCCGAAGACGACACGGCGGAACTCCGCCACAGCCATCATCGCCGCCGCCTCCATCTCGACGGTCAGACACCCCTCCTGCCGTCGTCTGGCCACTTTCCCGCGCGTCTCTCGGTAGGGTGCGTCCGTCGTCCAGGTCTTCCCAACCCGATAGGGGAGGCCTCGCTCGTCCAGCACTCTTTGCAGCGCTGCCACGGCGAGCGGGCTCGCCTGCACCTCCCGGGCCGGGGGCAGGTAATGGTAGGAGACGCCCTCATCCCGCACGGCCGACGACACGACGACCAGCGCGCCGACGGCCAGACCCGGCTCAAGAACGCCACAGCCCCCGCAGGCGATAAACGTTCGGCACCCCAGTGCAATAGCCTCTTCCAGGAGACCGGCAGCCAGCGCTGCCCCGACACCGGGGTGATAGAAAGCGAGTCTTTGGCCAGCATAGGCTATCTCGTAAAGCGGATGAGGACCATCCTCCCAGGCGTTACTGGCGATGACCCGGGCCCCGTGCTCCACCTTCACCTTCTCAACAACCTCACGGAAGAAGCAGATCACGCAGTGCTCGGGGACATCGTGGGGCCGTGTGACGCGCGCTGGCTCAATGATCGCCTCAGGATCGGGGTCAAACTCGAGGATAGGCACACTGATACTCACGGCAAGACTCCCCGCACGCAGCTCTCAGCCGCACTCCAGCGGTCCCTCGGAGCCCCTCACTCAGCCGCTCCGGCGCTGGCGGACGCGGGACCTAGCGGTGGGTCCCCGGGGGGTGCTCCCACGGAGTGCTCCCCTGACGCAGCACCCCGTGGCTGACACGCAGGTACACCCCTTCGGCGGTGACACGCTCGACAAAGTCGAAGGGAATATGGTAATCCTGGTCGGCGAAGGCCCCGCCCAGGACGTGGAAGAACGTCTCGCCAATGCGGTGCACGACGCCGATCTCCTCGCCCCCGCTATCGTAGACCGGGAGACCCGGCCGCAGCAGATCAGGCCCCGGCACGCTCGGCGGAAAGACCGGCGCGATGGCGGGACCGGCTTCGGGAACAGGCGCCGGCCGCCGTCGGCGCCAGAGAAGGCCGACGGCCACCACAACCAGCGCCACGAACAGCGCGACCAGCAGAAGACGACGGCTGCCTCTCCGGCTCATCAGGACGACTCCTTGGGCGTGGTCAGGCTCTCAGAGCAGGTCCAGTGCCGCCGACCGGTCAGCTGACCTCCCCCGCAGATTCGGTGAGCGGCAGGGCGACAAAAAATGTCGCCCCCTGGCCCGGCTGGGATACCACCCAGATCCGGCCACCATGGGCCTCGATGATCTCGCGGGCGATGTAAAGACCAAGTCCCAGGCCTGCCGGCCGCCCGCCCGGATCGTCGGTCGCCCGGAAAAAGGGTTCGAACACCTGGGTCTGCAGCTCCGGTGGGATGCCCGGCCCCTGGTCGGCGACGCTCAGCACCGCCTCGGTCCCCTGGCGCTCGGCCCGCACCACGACCGTGCTCCCCGGTGGGGCGTGCCGGAAAGCATTGCTCAAGAGATTGGCCAGCACGCTCTCCAGCCGCTCGGGGTCGGCCTGAACGTTGAGCGGCCCCACCGCCTCGACCACCAGCTGATGCTGGGGGGCCAGCACCGCCAGACGCTGGGTCCGCTCCTGAACCCACCGCGCCAGGTCGAAGGGGACCATTCTCAGACTGAAGCGCCCGCTCTCCAGACGGATGATATCCGCCAGGTCGCGGACCAGATACTCCAGCCGGGCCACCTGGACGCCGATAACCTCGAGCATCGGCCGGAGGGGCGAATCGCCGACGAGCCGAAGGGCGATCTGGATGTTGCCCTTCAACACCGCCAGCGGGGTCCGCAGTTCGTGGGTGGCGATGGCGACAAAACGCCCGCGCGCCTCCAGCGCCTGCTTGAGATCGTGGTGCAGGCGCGCGTTCTCGATGGCCAGAGCGGCCTGGTTGGCGTAGGCCTCGGCCAGAACCACCAGCGCCTGGTCCGGGGGCTCGGTGGCGAAGCCGAGGACGAGAACCCCCAGCGGTCCCCGACGGCCGATCAGGGGGACCGCCAGCGCGGTGGCCAGACCGGCCGGTTGGTCCAGCCCGAGCGGCAGGGTCGAGGCCGCGACGACCGTGCTGTGACCGTTCTCAAGGATCTCGCGCAGGACCGGAGCCGCCTCCACCGGGACCACCGGGGCCGGCGTCGGCGGAGCCACGGTCGCCTGGGCATCGGCCCGGGCCGCCAGCGTCAGAGACGACGTGTGGGGATCGAGCAGCCAGACCAGCGCCACCGCCGCGCCCGTGCACTGTCGGGCTCCGGCCGCCACCTGGGGCAGAGCCTGGTCGAGCTCCAGCGTGGCCAGGGCCGCCGCCGCCCGGTTCAGGGCATCCAGACGCTGGGCCCGTCGCTCGACCTCGGCGTGGAGGCGAGCGTTCAGCAGCGCGACGGCCACAAACTGGATAAGCGTCTCGAGGAACTGCAGGGAGAGGACCGAGGGCAGAAGAGAGGCCGTCCACTGGACACAGACCACGCCCAGCACCTCGCCCCGGGCCACCAGCGGCGCGCAGAACACGCTCCGGACACCGGGTGGCGGCCAGGACTGGCTGGTCAGCGGGAAGGGAGACCAGCCGCCGAGAATGCGCCGTGGCCGCAGACTGGCCACCACCTCGGCCAGCAGCGGGTAATCGGCCAGCGGGAGAGTGAGCGGTCCATCGCTCCCCAGACCGGCAGCAGCCAGCCGGACCAGGTGATGACGGACCGTATCCAGGGCGAAGACCTCGACGCGATCGGCCCGCGCGATCTCGCGCAGGAGCGCGGCTGCCCGGGCCGGGATCAGGGTCTCGTCTGAGAGGTCGCCAATCGCGGAGTAGAACTCGAGGAGAGCGGGAACGGACGGGGAGAGATGGAGGGAGGGTGTGCGGCGCGGTGCGGCACTCACCCGCCTTAACCTCGTTGGTCTCCGTAAGCGCCCCATTCCTCGCCTAGACCTCCGTCAGCCTTCAGGACCGCCGGCGGGCCTCTCCGGGCACCGGGACCCGGAGAAGAACAAGAGACCATCGTACCCCTATCATGCCTGGCCCGTCCCCTCCTGTCAACCGGCACCCCCAGCCTTCTCACGCCGCCACTTCGCCCTGGCCAGGGCACACCCGAGCCCGGTCCCCTGACCGGCGCGGGGCCCCGTCAGGGTGAGGGGAGGCCAGACGGTCCAGCACTCCCGGTGACGCTCGTCACCGGGCACTCAGGCGGTCTTATCTTGGACCTCGAAGTCCTCGATGATGCGGTCGGAGCGGTCGATCAGGATAGGCTTGCGGCGTTTGTAGATCACGTCAGCGGTGATGATGACTTTTTTCACATCGCCGCGCGAGGGAACCTCGTACATCACATCGAGGAGCACGTCCTCGATGATCGTCCGCAGGCCCCGGGCGCCGGTCTTGAGGCGCAGGGCCTCGTCGGCCGCCGCCTCCAGGGCGTCGGGCTGGAAGACCAGTTCGACCTTATCGAGGGCCAGGAACTTCTGGTACTGCTTGACCAGGGCATTCTTGGGCTCGGTCAGGATGCGGATGAGGTCGGCCTTGCCCAGCGGCTCGACGTTGACCACAATCGGCAGGCGGCCGATGAACTCGGGGATCAGACCGAATTTCAGGAGGTCGTCGGCGGTGACGTGCCGGAGCAGGTAGGAGGTCTCCTCCAGCTCGTCCAGCTCGTCCATCGGGTGGGTACGGAAGCCCAGCGAGCGCTTGGCCCCCAGGCGGCGGGCCACGATCTTCTCCAGCCCCTCGAAGGCGCCGCCGCAGATGAACAGGATATTCTGGGTGTTGATCTGAATGAACTCCTGGTGGGGGTGCTTGCGGCCTCCCTGGGGAGGCACGTTGGCGATCGTCCCCTCCAGGATCTTGAGGAGAGCCTGCTGGACGCCCTCGCCCGAGACGTCGCGGGTGATCGAGGGGTTATCGGCCTTACGGGCGATCTTGTCGATCTCATCGATATAGACGATGCCGCGCTCGGCCCGGGCGATATCGTAGTCGGTGGCCTGGATGAGACGCAGGAGGATGTTCTCCACGTCCTCGCCGACGTAGCCGGCCTCGGTCAGCGAGGTGGCGTCGGCGATGCAGAACGGCACGTCGAGGATCCGGGCCAGAGTCTGGGCCAGGAGCGTCTTGCCGCAGCCGGTCGGCCCGATAAGCAGGATGTTGGACTTTTGGAGTTCGACGTCATCGGACTGGAGGCCGGCATTGATACGCTTGTAGTGGTTGTAGACGGCCACTGCCAGGACCTTCTTGGCCCGCTCCTGCCCGACGACGTACTGATTGAGTTGCTCAACGATCTTCTTCGGGGTCGGGATCTTGGTCGCCGCCGGCCGGGGTCGCGGTGGCGCCTGCTCCTCATCGATGATCTCGCGGCAGAGTTCGACGCATTCGTCGCAGATATAGACCGCGCCGGGGCCGGCGATCAGCCGACGGACATGCTCCTGCCCTTTACCACAGAACGAGCAGTGGTACTGGCCCCGCGAGCCCCCTCTGGTCCCCGTCATCGGCTCCTCCCGCGCCGGTCGGCGCCTGGCCAGCTGGCCAGGCGCCGGTGTCACTTGACTTTCTTGCTGGTCAGGATGTCGTCGATGATGCCGTAGTCCTTGGCCTGCTGGGCGTTCATCCAGAAGTTGCGGTCGGTGTCGCGGATGATTCGCTCTTCATCCTGGCCGGTGTGCTTGACCAGGATCTGGTTGATCAGCGTCCGCAGGCGCAGGATCTCTCGCGCCTGGATCTCGACGTCCACCGCCTGGCCGGTGGCCCCGCCCCACGGCTGGTGCAGCATCACCGTGGCGTGCGGCAGAGCGAACCGCTTGCCCTTGGCCCCGGCGGCCAGCAGCACGCTGGCCATGCTGGCGGCGATGCCGACGCAGATGGTCGAGACATCCGGCCGGATGAGCTGCATCGTATCGTAGATGGCCAGCCCGGCCGTGATCACGCCACCCGGCGAGTGGATGTACATGTAGATGTCCTTCTCCGGGTCCTCACGCTCCAGGTACAGGAGCTGGGCGATGATCAGGTTGGCCACCTGGTCATCGATCGGCGTTCCCAGGAAGACGATGCGCTCCCGCAAGAGGAGCGAGTAGATATCGAAGGCGCGCTCGACGCGCCCCGTGTTCTCGATAACCATCGGGATGATGCTCTTGGGCAGTTCGATCTGCATCGGACCGTTTCCCTCCTTGTCCACCCGAAACCCCACGCTCCGGCGCCTCAGGACGATTGCTCGCCCGCCGGCTCAGTGGTGGGCGGGGCGGCCGCCTCGTCCGTCGTGGCGGTCTGGCCGGTCTCGTCCGCGGGCGCCGATTCGGCCGTGGCCAGCCCCACCAGGAAGTCGAGCACCCGGCGGTGCCAGAGATCCTCGCTGATCTCCTGGCGCTGCGCCGGCTCCTCGAGGGCTCGCCGGACCTGCTCGGCCTGCTCACCGAAGGCACCGCTCAGTCGCTCGATCTCGGCCGTCACCTCGGTGGTCTCGACCGTGATCCCCTCACGCTCGCCGATGGCGTGCAGGACCAGGTGCTCCTTGAGCGAGCGTTCGGCCCGCTGGCGGAGCTCCTGACGCAGCCCCTCTTCGGTCTGCTGGGTCAGGGCCAGGTACTGCTCCAAGGTCAACCCCTGCTGCCGCAGGCGGCGGCGGAGGTCCTCCAGCATCTCGGTGGCCGCCCGCTCGATCAGCTGCGGCGGCAGTTCGACCCGGCTGCGCGCCACCGCCTCGTTGAGCACCGCCTGCTCGAGCTGCCGGCGGGCCTGGCGCTCCAGCTCCTGGCGCAGCTGCTCCCGGATGGCCGCCCGCAACTGCTCCAGCGACGCGTAGTCGCCGACCGTGCGGGCGAACTCATCGTCCAGGGCCGGCACCCGCTTCTCCTTGACGGCCTGGACGACCACCGTGAAGGTGGCCAGGCGCCCGGCCAGGTGTTTGGCCGGGAAAGAGGTCGGGAGCGACAGCTGGAACACCTTCCGCTGGCCGGCCGTCAGACCGAGGAGCTGGGCGGTGAAGCCCGGCACGACCTCCTCCAGGTCGGGAACCGGTTCCTCGTTGTCCGGCTGGAGCAGATAATCGGCGGCCACCGCTTCGGCGATGACCTCGCCCTCGCCCGACTGCAGGAGCGGCTCACCGGTCGGGCTGTAGAGCGTGGTATAGGCGCCCACCCGGACCACCAGGTCGAGGGTCAGCCGGTCGCCGGCCTGCGCCGGACGGTCTACCGGCTCCCAGCGGGTGAACTGCTCACGCAACTGGTCCAGCACCCGCTCGACCTGCTCGGGCAGAACATCGATGGCGATCGGCTTGAGACGGATGCTCCGGTAGTCGCCCAGTTCAACGGTGGGCATCACCGGGACCGTGGCCCGGAAGACCAGCGGCTCCTGCTGGACCACGTCGATGGTCGGTTCCCCGACCGGGCGGATACCGGTCTCCCGCACCGCCTCCTGGTAGGCCTCGGCCACGAGGCTATCCAGCGCCTCCTGCTGAATGAGCTCCCGCCCGACGAAGCGCTCGACGATGTGGCGGGGGGCCTTGCCCGGTCGGAAGCCCGGGATACGGACCCGCTGCGCGATCCGTCGGTAGGCGCGCTCGAGCGAGGCGGCGACCCGCTCCGGCTCGACCTCGACGTTCAACTGGACCTGGCTATCAGGGAGTCTCTCCGCCGTGACCTTCAACGCGCTCCACTCCTTTGCTGTCGGACAAGAGAAAGGCCGCTTCCCACACCGGAGTCGCAGCAAGCGCAGGGCAGCGGCCGCGTGTGTGGTTCGGGTCTGCCGGTGATTATAGCATAAAAACGGGCCCTGTTCCCAGGGCCCGTACGGCTGACGGGGGAGCGGAAGACGGGATTTGAACCCGCGACCTTCTCCTTGGCAAGGAGACGCTCTACCACTGAGCCACTTCCGCACTTCCCCCGCCCATGCGTATACTACCGAATACCCCTGCCTCTTGTCAAGACCGCCCGGCTTCAGGGCGTCTTTTCCCCGTTATCCTCGCCCCGGGAAGGGTGTACCGGCCCCCCGCCGTGGTCCGACGCTCACGGCTGGCGGTGTTTTTGACCACTCTCCGCCGGCGCTCTGGCGGCTTCCACCTCCCTGGTCGGGGAGGTGGAGGCGACGATAAGGCGCGTGTGGACCACCCATTTCCTCCCCTCATGGGTAGTCAGGCGCGAGGGGACAAGAGACTATATCGCTCGTGAGACGTGATCACCACTTTCACACGGGAGGGTGTCCATGTCGTTGACGGAACGCGAAGCCTGGACGGTTATCCACGGAATGGTCCTGGGAGCGATTTTCCTGCTCGCCTTCGCCGGGGGGTTGGCCGGCCTGTGGAGCCTCCGCCCGGAATTCCTTACCCCCGGAGGGCTACGTGAGCGCATCCCTCGTCTGGAGATCGGCACGCTTCTGATGGCCATTGACGCCTGGCTGACCGTGATCACCGGCACCTGGATCGTCTACCCCTGGTACCGGGCGCCGGTGCCTGACAGCCCGCGTTCCAAGATACTTGCCAGCGAGGCCACTCGCCTCTGGCATACGTTGGGAATGGAATGGAAGGAGCACGTCGGCTGGCTGACACCTCTCCTGGCAACGGCGGTGGCGTTCGTTGTTTTCTACTACGGTCCACGTCTGGCGTACGAGCCCAGGGTGCGTCAGGCCCTTCTCGTGCTGTTCACGCTCGCCTTCATAACCGCCGGGATCGCCGGCCTCTTCGGCGCCTTCCTCAATAAAGTGGCACCAATCACCTGAGTTCAGGCTCCCAGGGAGGGACACCATGAGCGCTTATTCGCCGGAACCGAAGTCACCGCTGGGAACGGAGATGACCCCAGCAGGCGTTGAGACTCCCCCACGACCGAACGGACCAGCGGCGGCTGCGATTCTCGCGGCCGGGATCGGCGCCTGCGCCCTTGGCCTGCTCACGACTCTCGCCCAGGCGAGCCGGACGGTCGCCAGGCTCCTGACTTTCTCCGACGCGGTCGGCCCCCTGTCGGGCAAGACCACCATCGCCGTGGTTATCTGGCTGGTCGCCTGGGCCCTCCTGAGCGCCCTGTGGCGGGGGAAAGATGTTCGCTTCGAGCGGGTGTGGACGGCGACCGTGATACTGCTGGCGCTCGGCCTGCTGGGCACGTTTCCACCCTTCTACGAACTCTTCTCGCCACGGTAGCCCCTTGCAAATTGTGGGCGCCGCCGGCCCGTGGGGGACATTCGGTTTTGGGGACCGCCGCCTGAGGAAGGGCGGCGGTCCCCTCCTCTGACCATGGCCGGTCTGCGAGGAGGGACCCATGCTGGGTTATGCGACGTCCCATCGTGAGCGGCTGGCGCGTTGGTCGCACCGCCTCGGGTCTTCGTCGCCACCCCGCCTGGTTCCTCTCACGGTCGCTCGACCGTTTATGTTCGGTCGAGCCCCAGCCGGCGGCGGGCCTGGGTCAGGACCCTCTGCACCTTTTCGGGGGCCCGTTCGAGCGTGCCGTCGACCACCGTTAAAGTGGGCAGCCAGGCCGGGTGGTCGGGCGCCAGCTGGAAGGGCACGTAGCCCTGCTCGTGGACGCCGCTGCTGCCACGGCTGGGATCGCCCCAGCGCAGATGACCGAAGATCCGGCAGTAGCGGCCCAGGAGGTCGGGCCAGGCCTCAGGAAAGCCGGCGTGGACGATGGGCGTTACCGCGCCCAGAGCGTCGTACCAGCCCTCGCCGGTCACCAGCAGCCCTGGATGGCGCGCCCGCAACTCCTCCCGCAGCCGCAGGAGTCCGGCGTAGAGGTCGTAGCGGGCATCGTTCTCCCAGACGTGATGGGTATCGAGAAAGATGGCCCGCAGACCATAGGTCTCGACCACCTGGCCGATCTCCTGGAGGAGGCGCTGGCGCCAGGTCGGGGCGCCGGGGTTGAGCCAGGCCTGCCAGCCGTGGTCCTGCGCCCGGAAGGCGTCCCAGTCGGGGCGGTTGCCCTGGAAGACGAAGCCGCCGACCGAGACGATCTCGGCCGGGGCCCCCCATTGTTCGTAGTTTTCCAGGCCCTTATTGGCGCAGTTGGCCCCGAACATCGGCATCAGCACCACCCCCAGAGCCGCAGCCCGGGCCACCAGCTGGCGGAAGCCCTCCGGACCGCCCAGCCGCGGGTCGGGCCGGTAGGTGCCGTAGTCCCAGTAGTACCGGCCCTCCCAGCCGGGGAGAAAGGCCAGGACGTGCCGGCCGGGGACCGCCTGACAGATGGTCTCCAGGGCCGCCGCCATCTGGGCGTAGGTATTGAAAACGTAGCCGGTCCAGTGCATCCCGTGCAGGGCCACCACCAGGGCGATGTCACGGGCCCAGTCCGGCACGTCGGCGCGCTCCTCCCAGGGCTGGAGCCCGTAACTGGCCTCGACATGGCGCTGGTGGGTCTGCCGGACGGCCTCGGGGTCGGTCGCATAGCCGAACTCCCAGGCGGGGACTGTGACCCGGTCGCTCTGCTCGGGGCCCAGGTCTTCAAAGTCCAGTTCGAGGAAGAGCCGGTCGGACTCCATCGCCGGCGTGCCCTGGTAGAGAGTAATCCGCTTGCGGCGCACGCGGCTGTCGAGCGAGCGGGCGTAGAAGACCCGTCCCGACTCCTCCTGGTAGAAGACCAAGGGCGTTGAGAGTTCGATAGAGGGGTAGGCCAGGCGGACCGGCTGGGCGGGCAGGCGGTAGGTGGTGCCGAAGGGGGTAGTGAGCGTCCCCGGACCAAGACCGGTGATGAGGAGTTTGACTCCACGGATGGTGCGGGGAAGAGCTGCAGCGAGGCGGACCGTGGCCGTCTGACCGTCGAAGGTCAGGTCGGCGGTCACGCGGCCGGGGGCCTTCATCTGGTTGCCGGCCCACATCAGGCCCTCGGCGACCACGGACCGGCCGGTGGAGGTCTCGATGACGGTCAGGCGGTCGGGGTCGAGGCCGTAGACGTTCTCGTAGGTGGCCACCCGGACGGCGATCTCCCAGGGACCGAGGCGGACAAATGGATCGCGGAAGTTGTAACTGAGGTGCTGCACGCATGCCCTCCGGTATTCTGCCCGGGGTCCGGCCCGACTACCACCTGGTGCGGCAGCCATAGCCAGACCAGCCCTTTTTCTCTCCCATCATACCTGACCCGATCCTGACGCCGCTAGTTTTTCGGCCGCAGCACCGGGTCAGGCGCTCGTCCGTTGACAGCCACTCGCCGATACCCTAGCCTTGGGGAGGGTGCCACTGACGCCGCCGAGCGGTGTGCGGGAGAGACGATGGCGACTGCCGTTCCGACCCTCCGGATCGGACTGACCCCCGACCCGGATGACGCCTTCCTGCTCTACGGGATCGCCCACGGCCTGGTGACCCTCCCCGGCCACCGGCTGGAACTGGTCCTGGCCGATATCCAATCGCTCAACCAGCGGGCCGTCGCCCTGGGCGACCTCGAGGTCACCGCCCTCTCAGCCGCCGTCTACCCACAGGTCGCCCATCGCTATCAGATCGCGGCCACCGGCACGGCCCTGAGCCAGGGACCAGGACCCGTCTTGATCGGCCGCGCCCCCCTGGACCTTGAGGCCCTGGCCGGACAGACCATCGCCATCCCCGGCCCCGATACCACCGCCTTCCTCCTCCTGCGCCTTCGACTGGGTCCTCTGGCCGCCACTCTGACGTTTCGTCCTCTCCCCCACACCGCTATCCTGCCCGCCGTCCGGCAGGGGACAGTGGCCGCTGGACTCCTCATCCACGCCGGCCCCCTCGTCTACCAGTCCGCCGGCCTGACCAGCCTCTGCGACCTTGGACACTGGTGGCAGGCTGAGACCGGGCTGCCCATCCCCCTGGGCGTGACCGCCGTCCGGCGCGACCTGCCCTCTGCCCTCGCTCGCTCCCTGGTCCGCCGGCTCCGCCAGAGCCTCGAGACCGCTCTCGCCCACGAGACGGCTGCGCTCGCCTACGCCCGCACCTTCGCCCCCGACCTCGACCCCGCAACCGTCGACCGCTTCATCCGCCAGGTCGTCACTCCGGATACCCTGGACCTGAGCCCAGTCGGCGAGCAGGCCCTGACCACCCTCTACCACCGCGCCCACCAGGCCGGACTCCTCTCGACCCTGCCGCCCGTGGATATCCTCCGTCCCTGAGCGATAAGACGACCGGTCGATAGTCCGCCAGAAGGCGTCGCGAGAACGCCCCGCTGGCCCCGAACCCCGGCGGAGACCTCAGCCGAGGTCGAAGGCCACGACCATCAGAGATGGCGAAGAGGAGCGCCGGCGGGTGCTCTGGCCCGCAGTCCGCCAGGCAGAAGGCGCGGCTCCGCTGATCCCGTTCAGGCCACGTCGCGCTCGACTGGCAACCCGGCCTCCCGCCAGGCCGTCAACCCTCCGGCCAGGCCGAAGACCGGCCGCCGTCCGTACGCCTGGAGCAGACTGGCGGCGGTGGTCGAGCGGTTCCCGCTCTGGCAGTAGACGACCACCGGCCGATCGGCCGGAATCTCGTCCAGCCGCTCCCTGAGCGTGCCCAGCGGCAGGTGCCGGGCGCCGGGGAGATGCCCGGCAGCCCATTCATCCCACTCCCGGACGTCCACCACGACAACGTCGCCCAGCCGTCCGGCCAGTCCGGCGGGCGAGAGCAGCGGCACCGTTGCCAGCTGGCCCCCAGCCGCCACCCAGGCGACCAGATCGTCGCCGGTGAGGGCACCGGCGACGTGGTCCAGCCCGATCTTGGCCAGAGCCCGCACCCCCCGCGCCAACCAGTCCCGGTCGCCGCCCACCAGGATCAGCGGTCGGTCGTAGGGGACCAGCCAGCCGACCCAGGAGAGGAACGACCGACCGAGCGGGATGTTCAACGCCCCCGGGAGATGTCCGCTGGCGAAGACCTGGGCCGGACGGGTATCGAGGACAAAGGCGCCCTGGGCGAGGAGTCCGCTGACCCGGTCAGGGGTGAGGCGAACCGGCGGCCGCCTCTCGTTCTGGAGTGGAGGCCCCTCACGGTTCAGACGCTTCATCACCGCGAAGTAGGGCGGCGGATCGGGCAGCCCGGCCAGGACCGCCGCCACGAAGGCCTCCTCGTCGGCGATCTGCAGGGCCCAGTTGGTCAGCCGCTCGTGGCCCACTGTGGACTGCGGCCGGGCGGCGATCGCCCGGCCACAGGCAGAGCCAGCCCCGTGCCCCGGCCAGACCTGGAGAGAGTCGGGCAGCGTCCGGAACCACTGGAGCGACCGGAAGAGGGCCCGGGCTGCCGGCCGGGCGCTCCCGGCCACGCGCGCCGCCTTCTCCAGAAGGTCAGGCCGCCCCACATCGCCGACGAAGACGAAGTCGCCGGTGAAGAGTCCCACCGGGTGGTCGCCGACGGCCATATCGGTCAACAGGAAGGAGAGATGTTCCGGGGTATGGCCCGGCGTGTGGACCGCCGTCAGGCGGAGGCGGCCGATGGTGACCGTCTCGCCCCCGCGCAGGAGCACCGCCCCGGCGGCAGCGGCGTAGGTGTACTGCCACGCCGCATCGCCGGCCGCCGAGAGGTAAAGCCGGGCCCCGGTCCGGGCAGCCAGGTCCCGCGCCCCGGAGAGGAAATCGGCGTGGATGTGGGTCTCGGTGACGGCCACGATCCGCAGCCCGGCCGCCCGGGCGGCCTGGAGGTACCGGTCGGTCTCGCGGGTCGGGTCGATGACAATGGCCTCACCGGCGACCGGACACCCCACCAGGTAACTCACCTGAGCCAGGTCTTCATCGTCCAAACGCTGGAAGATCACGGGTTCGCCTCCTTGCGCGGTCCACCGAGCGCGGCCGGCCCGGGCCACCGCCGCGTCGAAGCCGCCCGGCGCCGGGCGAGAACGGCCCCGATCCCAGCCGTGGCCGAAACTGTTCCCTTTGATGAAAATATAACTATGTGGTAGTATAAAGACCGGCCAGGCCCCTGTCAAGCCCGGCCGGCGCCGGGCCTTCCGGCGGTCGATCTCCTGCCCGGCCAGCCGCCCCCAGAGGCGAAAGATCGGCCGGATACCGGCGGGGTAAGACCCCGCTCCCGGCCGGAGGGTCCGGATGACAGGGGTCGGGCCGCTGCCGTATCCATGACCGGTGGGAAGCCAGCCCCCGGCTGCAGGAGGTGAGCCATCGATGAGTCAGCGTCTGCCCTCCGAGGTCCTTACCCTTATCGCCGAGCGCTTCCGCGCGCTGGGCGAACCGGCCCGCCTTCAGATCCTGGACGCCCTGCGCGACGGTGAGAAGACCGTGACCGACCTCCAGGCCGAGACCGGCCTCAAGCAGGCCAATCTCTCCAAGCACCTGCAGGTCCTCTACGCCCTGGGCTTCGTCGACCGCCGCAAAGAGGGACTCAACGTCTACTACCGCCTGGCCGACGACGGCATCCTGCAACTCTGCCACCTGATGTGCGACCGGCTCCGCCTGGAGACCGACCGCCGCCGGGCTGTCCTGGAGCGCCTGACCGCGGAGGGCGTGGCCTGAAGGGATTTCCCAGACCCGGCCCCTGTGGTAGCATGGAGCGGGCGGTCAGGCCACCGCACTCCCTGCGTCTAAGGAGCGTCTGATGAGCGCACCGCAGCCCCGGCTTGTCATACCCCCTGGCCCCTTTGCGCCGACCTGGGAGTCGCTGGAGCGCTACACCGTTCCCGAGTGGTACCTCGACGCCAAGTTCGGCATCTTCATCCACTGGGGCGTCTACTCCGTTCCCGCCTTTGGCAACGAGTGGTACCCGCGCAACATGTACCGGCCCGGCACGCGCGAGTTCGCCCACCACCGGGCCACCTACGGTCCCCAGGCGCAGTTCGGCTACAAGGACTTCATTCCCCTCTTCTGGGGTGAACGATTTGATCCCGATCGGTGGGCGGCCCTCTTCCAGGAGGCCGGCGCCCGCTACGAGGTGCCGGTGGCCGAGCACCACGACGGCTTCGCCATGTACGACTGCAGCCTCTCGGAGTGGAACGCCGTCCGCATGGGGCCCCGGCGCGATATCATCGGCGACCTGGCCCAGGCCGTCCGGGCGCGGGGGCTGGTCTTCGGCCTCTCCAGCCATCGGGCCGAGCACTGGTGGTTCTTCCATCCCGGCACTCGCTTCGACTCCGACGTTCGCGACCCGCGCTACGCCGGCCTCTACGGCCCCGCCATGCCCGAAGACACGCAGCCCGACCAGGCCTTTCTGGACGACTGGCTGGCCCGCTGTGTCGAGCTGGTCGACAAATACCGCCCCCAGGTCTTCTGGTTCGACTGGTGGATCGAGCAGCCGGCCTTCGCCCCCTATCTCCAGCACTTCGCCGCCTACTACTACAACCGGGCGGCCGAATGGGGCTGGGCGTGGTCATCAACTACAAACTCGGCGCCTTCCCCGAGCGGGCGGCCGTCCTCGATATCGAACGGGGCGCTCTGACTGATATCCGACCTCTGTTCTGGCAGACCGACACCTCA